>CAZAQE010000045.1:0-29491 GCA_964487275.1 uncultured Nocardioides sp.
GCCCGTCTGGTCCCGGCCGAGAGCTCGCCGTACGGCACCACCGAGCCGGACACCAGCGCCGGGTCGTAGGGCACCCGGTAGACGCCGCGGGTGCGCTGCTCGTAGACCTGCGTCAGGTCGCGCGCCAGCCCCTCGTCGACCTTCGGGCTCGGGTCGGAGAGCACGGTGACCGTCTTGTACTTGAGGTTCTCGTAGCCCGCGTCCTGGAGGGCGTCGAGCATCCACAGCCCGCTGTAGCCGGTGTCCTCGCGGACGGTGCTGGTGACGACGAGGAGGTCGGCGGCCTCGGCGGCGGCGAGCCAGTTCTCGGCCCGGAGGTTGTTGCCGGTGTCGACGAGGATGATCCGGTAGAAGCGCTCGAGCAGCGAGTGCACCTCCGCGAAGTCCTTCGCGTGGATGACGCCGGTGACGTCGGGGCGCTCGTCGGAGGCGAGCACGTCGAAGTGAGCATCTCCCTGCGAACGGACGAAGGCACCGAGGTCCCCGATGCGGGACTGGTGGACGTCCCTGAACCGCCCGACGTCCTCGAGCAGCTCACGGGTCGTGTTGCGGTGGTTGCCGCGGGCGCCGCGGATGCCGAGGGTGCCGCGGGTCTCGTTGTTGTCCCAGCCGATCACGCCACCGCCGCGGACCGTGCCGAAGGTGAAGCCGGCGGCCAGCACGCCGGTCGTCTTCGCGGCGCCGCCCTTGGGGTTCACGAAGGCGATGGTGCGTGGGCCGTCGAAGTCCTTCTGGATCATCGCGCGATCCGCCTCGAAGGCCCGCTCGTTCGCACCCATGGCGGGCGAGATCAGGCCACCCGACCAGCGGCGTACCCGGCCCCGCCAGCCCCAGGTCGCCGGGCCCAGCCTCTTCTCGCTGTCGCGGCGGTCGAGGAAGTCGGTGGCGGTCATGAAGCGTCGCGGTTCGAGAGGCGCGGGGGCCGGGGACGGCGCCGCGACTGGCGCCAGAGGTCCGCTCGGCGGAGCGGGCCGGTACGACGGCGGCGGGCTGGACGGCGGCGGGCTGGACGGCGGCGGGGCCATCGGGCGAGCGGCCGGATCGGGCCGCATCGCCGTGTGCTCGCCGACCGGACCCGCGTGCGGGATCGGATCGGTCAGGGGGTCCACCTGCTCGCCCGACCGGGCGGCCTCGAGCTGGTGCTCGGTGAAGGCCTCCAGCTCCGTGGTGGTGTAGAGGCGGTCCGAGGTGCCGTCGGGATCGGGCTCCGGGCCGCGGGCAGCGTCGACGTCGGTCTGACTCACGAGAACCTCCGAGATAGGCAGTCAGTCCCGCCCAAACTACCCCGCGTCGATGTCGTTCAGCGCCGTCTCGATCGCCCGGTGGAAGGTCGGATAGGCGAAGTGCATGCCGCGCAGCGTCGCCAGCGGCACCTCCGCGTGGATCGCGGTGACCAGCATGCCGATCACCTCGCCACCCGACGGACCGACGGCGGTCGCGCCCACGAGGACGCCGCGGTCCAGGTCGGCCACGACCTTGATCACGCCCTCGTTGCCGACCTTGTGCAGCCAGCCGCGGCTGGACTCCTGCAGCTTCGCCCGGCCGACCCCGACCTTCAGCCCGGCGTCGCGCGCCTGCTTCTCGGTCAGGCCGACCGAGCCGACCTCCGGGTCGGTGAAGGTCGCCCGCGACACCGCGCGGTAGTCGGCCCACGGACCGGCCTCGCCGGTGAGGTCGCGGATCGCGACACCGGCCTGGTACATCGACATGTGCGTGAACGCGCCCTTGCCGGTGATGTCGCCGATCGCCCAGAGCCCGTCGACGCCGACCACACGCATCCGCTCGTCGACGTCGATCGCCCGTGCCGACGGGTCGCCGCCGACGGTGTCGAGGCCCACGTCCGCCAGGTTGGTACGACGGCCGGCGGCCACCAGCAGCGCCTGGGCCGCGATCGTCGATCCGTCGGCGAGACCGACCGCGAAGGCGCCGTCGTGGCTCACTGAGCTGACCCCGACGCCGGCGCGCACGGCGATCCCCTCCGCCTCCAGCGCGGCGGCGACGACGGCGCTGGCCTCCGGTTCCTCGGGCCCGAGGATCCGGTCGAAGGCCTCGACCACGGTGACCTCGACGCCGAACCGCGAGAACGCCTGGGCGAGCTCGCAACCGATCGCTCCCCCACCGAGCACGACCAGGCTGGTCGGCAGCTCGCGGAGGCGGACCGCGTCGCGGTTGGTCCAGTACGGCGTGCCGGCCAGCCCGTCGATCGGCGGGACCGCGGGCTCGGTGCCGGTGTTGAGGACGACCCCGCGTCGTACCGCCAGCTCGACGTCGCCGTCGTCGGTGGTGACGACGACACGCCCGGGACCCGCGAGCCGGCCGGTCCCGCGCAGGAAGCGGCCACCGGCGTCCTCGAGCCGCTTGACCGCGACGGCGTCGTCCCAGTCGTCGGTGGCCTCGTCGCGGATCCGGTCCGCGACGGGCGTCCAGTCCGCGGTGACCTCGGCGGTGCCGCCGAGCACGGGCACCCGCCGCGCCTCCGCGAGCGCGTCGGCGGCCCGGATCATCATCTTCGACGGGACGCACCCGAAGTAGGGGCACTCGCCCCCCACCAGGCGCCGGTCGACGCCGACGACGGAGAGTCCGGCACGGGCCAGCGAGGCGGCGACGTGCTCGCCCCCGGGCCCGAGTCCGATGACGACGACATCCACCTCTTCGGGCTGCGACATGTCGCCACACTGGCACACCGGGCAAGCCGGCGGCCAGCGTCAGGATCTCTCAGACGAGGGTGGACTTGCTGCGCTGGATCGCGCCGAGGACACCGTTGACGAAGGTCGGCGACTCGTCGGTCGACAGCTCCTGCACGAGGGCCATCGCCTCGGTGACCGCGACCGTGTCCGGCACGTCGTCTGCCCAGAGCATCTCCCACACGCCGATCCGCAGGACGTTGCGGTCGACGGCGGGCATCCGGGCGAGGCTCCACCCGGTGGAGAACTCGGTGAGGACCTCGTCGATCCGCTCCCGCCGCTCCGTCACGCCCTCGATCAGCGTGCGCGTGTAGGGATTGCTCGGCGCCTCGCCCTCGGCGACGACGCGCGCGAGCGCCTCGACGCCCGTCTCACCGCGCAGGTCGGCGGCGTAGAGGACGTCGAGGGCACGCTTGCGGGCCTTGGTGCGGGCACCCATCAGGGTCGCCACTCAGCCCTTCACGCGGGAGAGGTACGAGCCGCCCTCGCGGGTGTCGACCTTGATCTTCTCGCCCTGCTCGATGAACAGCGGGACCTGGATCTCGGCGCCGGTCTCGAGCGTGGCGGGCTTCGTGCGGCCGGTGGCGGAGTCACCGACGACGCCGGGCTCGGTGTAGGAGACGAGGAGCTCGACGGAGGCGGGCATCTCGATGAAGAGGACGCGCCCCTCGTTGGTCGCGATGACGACGTCCTGGTTCTCGAGGAGGAAGCCGGCGGCGGAGCCGACGATCTCCGGGGTGACCTCGATCTGGTCGTAGGTCTGGACGTCCATGAAGACGAAGTTGGTGCCGTCGTTGTAGAGGTACTGGAACGAGCGGCGGTCGACCGTGGCGGTCTCGACCTTGGTGCCGGCGTTGAACGTCTTGTCGACGTTCTTGCCCGACTCGACGTGCTTGAGCTTGGTGCGGACGAAGGCCGGGCCCTTGCCGGGCTTCACGTGCTGGAACTCGACCACCTGCCAGAGCTGGCCCTCCAGGTTGAGCACCATGCCGTTCTTGAGGTCGTTCGTCGTTGCCATGCGTCAGCCTTCTCTGCAGATGTCGAAGATCGGGAGGCTCCGGAGCCGGAGGTCCGGGCCAGCGGACGATTCTAGTGCGCGGGGTGCGCTGCGATGAATTCCAGCGCCTGACGGTAGCCGTCGATGCCCTGGCCGGAGATCGTGGTCGCGGCGTGCGGCTCCACGTAGGAGGTGTGCCGGAACTCCTCCGGCCGCTGCTTGGGCTCGGAGATGTGCACCTCGACGAGCGGGGCGCTCAGCTGCGCGCACGCGTCGTAGATCGCCAGCGAGTAGTGCGTCCAGGCCGCGGCGTTGAGGACGACCGGCGTGCCCTCGTCAGCGGCTGCGTTGAGCCAGTCGAGCAGCTCGCCCTCGTGGTTGGTCTGACGGACCTCGACCTCGAGGCCGACCGCACGCCCCCAGTCGGCGCACAGTGCGGCCAGCTGGTCGTGCGTGGTGTGGCCGTAGATCTCCGGCTGGCGCCGGCCCAGCCGGCCGAGGTTCGGACCGTTGAGCACGAGGACCTTCACGCGGCACCTCCGCTGATGGCCGCGTACGCCGCCCTCAGGTCCTCCTCGGAGGGTCCGGCGAGCACGACGGGCTTCGCCAGGTCCTCGAGCACGACGAACCGGAGCTGGTTGCCGCGTGCCTTCTTGTCGACCCGCATCGTGGCGAGCAGGTCGTCGAACGACGCGCCGCTCCACGACGTGGGCAACCCCACCCTGCCGAAGGCGGCCCGGTGGCGGGCGACCAGCTCCGGGGAGAGTCCCCCGGCGCGGGCGGCCAGCTCGGCGACGTACACGCAGCCGATGGCGACGGCCTCGCCGTGGCGGATGCCGTAGTCGGTGGACTTCTCGATCGCGTGGGCGAGCGTGTGTCCGTAGTTGAGGGCCTCGCGGCCCGGGTGGCCGTCGGCGCCGCCCTTCTCCTTGAGGTCGCCGGCGACGACCTCGGCCTTGACCGCGATCGAGCGCTCGACGAGCTCACGCAGGACCGGCGAGGCGGCGGTGAGGTCGGCCGGGTCGGTCTCCTCGACCAGCTCGAGGATGCGGGGGTCGGCGATGAAGCCGCACTTGACGACCTCGCCGAGGCCGGCGACGAGTTCCTCGCGCGGGAGCGTCGCCAGCAGCGCCAGGTCGCACAGCACGCCGGCCGGCTCGTGGAAGGAGCCCACGAGGTTCTTGCCCGCGGGGGTGTTGATGCCGGTCTTGCCGCCGACGGCCGCATCGACCATGGCGAGCAGCGTCGTCGGGACGTGCACGACCGCGACCCCGCGCAGCCAGGTGGCCGCGACGAATCCGCCGAGGTCGGTGGTAGCACCGCCCCCGAGCGTCACGACGGCATCGGAGCGGGTGAAGCCCTCCTCGCCGAGTCCCTCCCAGCACGCGGCGGCGACCTCCCAGTTCTTCGCCTCCTCGCCGTCGGGGACCTGCAGCACGACGACCTCGTAGCCGTCGAGCAGGTCCGCGAACGGCTCGAGGAGGTCCTCGAGCGACTCGGGGCAGACGATCGCGACCCGCTGGGCGCCGGCCGGGAGCAGCCCGGGCAGGCGGTCGAGGACGCCGTGGCCGACCACGACGTCGTACGGCGACGCGGTGGCCACGGGGATGACGGAAGGCTGGGTCACGGGGTCTCCTCCAGGGCGACGAGGGCGGTCACGATCTCGGCGGCCACCTCGTCAGGTCCACGGCCGTCGGTCTCGACCGTGATCCGCGCCAGGCCCTCGTAGACGGGGGTGCGCTCGTCGAGCAGCTGCTTGACGCGGGAGCGGATGTTGCCGAGCAGCAGCGGGCGGCCGACGCCGAGCCCGACCCGCTTGACGGCGTCGGCGAGGCCGACCCGGAGGAACACCGCGCGGTGCCCGGCCAGCAGCGCCTGTGTCGCCGGGTCGAGAACGGCTCCCCCGCCCAGCGACAGGACACCGTCGTGCGTCGCCAGCGCCTCGGCGACGACCGCCCGCTCGAGCTCGCGGAACGCCGGCTCGCCGTCATCGACGAAGATCTCCTGCACGCTCTTGCCGGCGCGGGCCTCGATCAGCTCGTCCGCGTCGGCGAAGCCCACGCCGAGCGCCTCCGCGACCAGCCGGCCCACCGTGGTCTTGCCGGCGCCCATCGTGCCGATCAGCACGGCGCGCGGAGCGGTCACCGGTAGCGGAGGTTCTCGAGGTAGGTCTGCACGTTGCGCCGGGTCTCGCCGACGGAGTCGCCGCCAAACTTCTCCAGCACCGCGTCGGCCAGCACCAGCGCGACCATCGCCTCGGCGACGATGCCGGCGGCCGGGACGGCGCAGACGTCGGAGCGCTGGTGGTGCGCGACGGCCTCCTCGCCGGTGGCGAGGTCGACGGTGCGCAGCGCCCGCGGGACGGTGGCGATCGGCTTCATGGCTGCGCGGACCCGGAGGATCTCGCCGGTGGTCATGCCGCCCTCGGTGCCTCCGGAGCGACCCGAGACGCGGCGCAGCCCGTCGTCGGTGGGCACGATCTCGTCGTGCGCGAGCGAGCCCGGCGTCGCGGCGAGCTCGAAGCCGTCGCCGACCTCGACGCCCTTGATCGCCTGGATGCCCATCAGTGCGCCGGCGAGGCGCGCGTCGAGGCGACGGTCCCAGTGCACGTGCGAGCCGAGGCCGACGGGCAGGCCGTGGACGACGACCTCGACAACGCCGCCGAGCGTGTCGCCGTCCTTGTGGGCCTGGTCGATCCGCTCGACCATCTGCTTCGAGCCGTCGGCGTCGAGGCAGCGGACCGGGTCGGCGTCGAGGCGCGCGACATCGTCGGGCGACGGTACGTCGCGCGAGGGCGTCCGGACGCCGCCGATCTCCAGCACGTGGCTGACGATGCGAGCACCGGTGGCCTGCTCGAGGAAGTTGCTGGCCACCCGGCCGAGCGCCACCCTGGCCGCGGTCTCGCGGGCCGAGGCGCGCTCGAGGATCGGGCGGGCGTCGTCGAAGTCGTACTTCTGCATGCCGGCGAGGTCGGCGTGGCCGGGACGCGGGCGGGTCAGCGGGGCGTTGCGGGCCTGCTTCTCGAGCACCTCGGGTTCCACCGGGTCGGCGGCCATGACCGTCTCCCACTTGGGCCACTCGGTGTTGCCGACCTCGATGGCGACCGGGCCGCCCTGGGTGCGGCCGTGGCGGACGCCCCCGGTGAGGGTGACCTCATCGGCCTCGAACTTCATCCGCGCACCGCGGCCGTAGCCGAGGCGGCGACGGGCGAGCGAGTCGGAGATGTCGTCGGTCGTGACCTCGACGTGGGCGGGCAGGCCCTCGAGGATCGCGACCAGGGAGGGGCCGTGGGACTCCCCCGCAGTCAGCCAGCGCAACATGGGAGCAAGTCTCCCACGCGCTCACAGACCGGCGAGGACCCGTCCCACCACCACGGCCACGAGCGCACCGAGCAGCAGGAACGGGCCGTAGGGCAGGTTGGCCTTCAGCGGTCCCTTCGCGCCTTCCCTGCGGATCGCGTTGCCGCGCAGCTTCATCGGCACGTACGCGACGACCGAGAGCACCGCCGCGGCCAGGACCGAGACCAGCACCGTCGCAGCACCGAGGGGGCCGAGGGCCAGGCCGACCAGCCCGCCGAGGCGGACGTCCCCGAACGCCATCATCCGCGGGCTGATGAACCACATCAGGCCGTAGTAGCCGCCGAGGACGACCATCCCGCCGAGTGCGAGGACCAGCACGATCGGCTTGCCCAGCGCGACCGTCGCCACGACCTCGAGCACCGCCACGACGGCGTACGACGGGAGCACGAGCCGCTTGGGGAGGTACCAGGTCACGTAGTCGATCACCGCGAGCGCGATGCACGGCGCCACCAGCGCGAGCAGCCACGGCAGCGCCCACGCCCAGCCGATCGCGAGGCCGAGGGCCCCGCCGACCACGACGCCCGCCGCACCGCACCACCACCCGAGCCGCGGGCGGGCCGCCAGCTCGGCGAACGGCACGTGGTCCGGGAACTCGTCCGGGTTCTCGGTCGGGTCGTGCGCCGGCTCCGGACACCACGCGATCAGCCGCGGGACGGCGAGACCGCCCAGCAGGCCGACGAGCGCGCCGACGAGGGCAGGGAGCACGTGCATGGGGCGACGCTAGCGGGCGGCCAGCGCCGCTTCGCCCGCCTTCCGCATGCTCTCCAGTGGTCCGTTGTGACCAGTGAACATCGCGAACTGCAGCACGGCCTGGTGCACGAGCAGGTCGAGGCCCGACACGAGGGCCTGTCCTCGCTCCTGCGCCGCGCGGGCCAGCGGCGAGGGCCAGGGGTCGTAGACGACCTCGAAGACCACGGCGGCGCCGCAGGTCGCGGCGACCAGCGCGTCGGTCTGCGCGGCGACCGGGACGGTCGACACCACGATCTCCCCCACGACGGCGGCACCGTCCAGCGGCAGCACGTCGACCTGGAGGCGCGGGTCGCCGGCCAGGGCAGCGACGGTCTCGGCTGCCCGCGCGGGCTCCCGGGCCAGCAGCCGGATCGTGCGGACCCCGAGGTCGGCGAGGGCGAGCCCGGTCGAGGCAGCGGTCGCGCCGGCGCCGACGACGGTGGCCACACTGGCCGGGCCGTCGTAGCGCTCCCGGATCGCGGCGACCGCACCGGGCAGGTCGGTGTTGTCGGCCGCCCACCCCTCAGATGTGCGGACCAGCGTGTTGGCCCCGCCCGCGAGCGTGGCCCGGTCACTCACCGTCGTCGCCAGCGCCAGCGCCTCACGCTTCAGCGGCGCGGTGACCGACAGGCCGCGCCACTCCGGCCCCAGTCCGGCGACGTACGACGCCAGCGTGCCCGCCGGGACCTGCACGGCGTCGTACCGTGCCGCGATGCCGAGGGCGTCGTAGCCGGCCCGGTGGAGCACGGGCGACAGCGAGTGGTCGACCGGGTCGCCCACCACGCCGTAGCGCGGCACGGGCCCGGCGTCAGCACTCGTCATGGGTCCGGCAGTACTCCCTGAGCCGCTCGACCGCGACGTTGTGCTCGGCGAGCGTGGTCGAGAAGACCGTCGTGTCGTTCTCGTAGTCCGGGACGAAGAAGAGCCACGGTCCGTCGGCCGGCTGCAGCGCCGCCTCGATCGTCGCCTCGCCGGGTGAGCCGATCGGCCCCGGCGGCAGGCCCTCGTGCTGGTAGGTGTTGTAGAGCGAGTCGTTCTGGCGCTCCTCGGCGGTGGTCCACACGTCGCCCTTGCGCTTGCTGACGTAGGAGACCGTCGAGTCCATCTGCAGCCGCATGCCGTCGTCGAGGCGGTTGTA
This sequence comes from uncultured Nocardioides sp., assembly GCA_964487275.1. Taxonomy (GTDB): domain Bacteria; phylum Actinomycetota; class Actinomycetes; order Propionibacteriales; family Nocardioidaceae; genus Nocardioides. The sequence continues at coordinate 8,908 of CAZAQE010000045.1, forward strand.
GATCACCCGCGCGACCTTCGGATAGTCCGCCTCGCGGTTCGCCTCGTACTCGAGGATGCTCGCGACCGTGATCACCTCGTGGGGGGTGAGCCCGAGCCGCTTCGCACGGTTGGCGATGCCGAGGTCCTGCTCGACCTCCTCGGTCTTGGCGACCATCTGGCTGAGCAGGCTCTTCGGCGTGGTGCGGTCCGTGATCTCGTAGGTCGCCGGGTAGAGGTAGCCCTCCGGGTTGCCCGCCGCCTCGGCCGGCAGGCCGATGCTCGCCGGGTCGGCCAGCAGCTGGGTCAGCTGCTTCTTCGTGAAGTCCGTCTTCTCGACGATGGTCGCGACGATGTCGCGCACCCGGGCCCCCTCGGGGACGGTCACCGTGTTGCCGGCGCCTGCGTTGGCGGGGTTCGCGAGGAAGGCGACCGCGTCGGACGCCTTCATCTGCCCCTTCATCGTGTACGTCGCGGCCTGGATCCGCTGCGAGTCCGCATTGGCCTTCGCCGCATCCACGAACGCCTCCGCCGACGCGACCACGTCGAGCTCCTCGAGCTGCTCGCCCATCGACTGGACGCTCTGGCCCGGGTCGATCACGACCGTCACCTCACCCGTGCCGGGGCCCGGGTAGTCCTCGGGCTCGGCGAACAGCCGGTCCCACGCCGGCCGGACGACGTACACGAACGCGAGGGCGAGGGCCACCGCGAAGACCGCGAAGACCAGCAGGATGCGCAGGCCGCCCGAGCGACGCTTCGGGGCGCGCCGGCGCCCTCGCTCGGTGTCCGGAAGGACCGACTCAGTCATGCGTCTCCTCGTCCCTGTGCTGCTCGTCGGCCTGCTCGCCGGAGGTCACCAGCTCGCCGGGGGGCTGGCCGGTGGCGCGCTCGGAGTCGAGCGCCTGCTGCAGGATCACGACCGCCGCCACCTGGTCCACCACGGCTCGTCGCTTCGCGCCCTTGCGCTGGTCGCGCAGCATAGCCTCCGCGGTCACGGTGGTGAGCCGCTCGTCGACGAGCCGCACCGGCACGGGAGCAATCCGGCGTGCCAGGCGCGCAGCGAACTCGCGGGCCTTCGCCGCGGCCGCTCCCTCCGCACCCGAGAGCGAGCGGGGCAGGCCGAGGACGACCTCGACCGCCTCCTCGGCGGTCGCGATCTGGTGGATCCGGCGCAGGTCACCCTTGCCGCGTCGTACCGTCTCGACGGGGGTGGCGAGCATGCCCGACGGGTCGCTGCGGGCGACCCCGATCCGGGCGTCACCCGGGTCGACGCCGAGCCGGACGCCCGTTCTCATCGGCCCCGTCGCATCAGGCCTGTGCCACCGCCGCGGTCACGGCCGCGAGCGCCTCGTCGATGCGGGTGACGTCGGTGCCGCCGCCCTGCGCCATGTCCGCCTTGCCGCCGCCCTTGCCATCGAGGAAGGGCGACGCCGCACGGACCAGGTCGCCGGCGGCGAGGCCGCGGGCCTGCGCGGCGTCGTTGAGCGCCGCCACGATGGAGGCCTTGCCGTCCGCCGCGCCGATCAGTACGACGACCGCCGGCGTGTCGCCCGCGAGGCGGCCCCGGACGTCGGTGGCCAGGGTGCGGACGTCGCCGCCACTCGCGCCGTCGAGGCGCTGGGCCACCAGCCGGACGCCGTTCACGTCCGTGGCACCCTCCGCGAGCGCCGCACCGCCGGACAGCAGCTGGGCGAGGCGGATCCTCTCGATCTCCTTCTCGCCTCTCTTCAGCCGCTCCACCAGGTCTTCGACCCGGCCGACGATGTCCCCGGGCTGGGCCTTGAGCAGGGTCGAGAGCTGGCCGACGACGTCGCGCTCGCGGGCGAGGTAGGAGAAGCCCTCGACGCCGGTGAGCGCCTCGATGCGCCGGTTGCCGGAGCCGACACTGGCCTCGCCGGTCACCACGATGGTGCCGATCTGGCTGGAGTGGTCGACGTGCGTGCCACCGCACAGCTCACGGGACCAGGGGCCGCCGATCTCGACGACGCGCACCTTCGTGTCGTCGTAGGTCTCGCCGAAGAGCGCGAGCGCGCCCCAGTCCTTCGCCTCGCTGAGCGTCATGTACTGCCAGCCGACCGGCAGGTCGGCGCGCAGTGCGTTGTTGGCGACCTGCTCGATGTCGTGGACCTGCTCGGGGCTGAGCGCGTTCAGCCAGCCGAAGTCGAGGCGCAGGTAGCCCGGCCGGTTGTAGGAACCCGACTGCAGCGCCGTGGGCCCGAGCACCTCGCGGAGCGCCGCGTGGATGACGTGGGTGCCGGAGTGCGCCTGGCGGGCGCCGATCCGCCACTCCGGGTCGACTCGGGCGTGCAGGAGCGCGGCGTCCGCCGGCAGCTCGCCGTCGACGACGCGGACCTGGTGGACCACGAGGCCGCGGACCGGGCGCTGCACGTCGAGGACCTCGAGCTTGCCGCCCTCGAACTCGATCGTGCCGGCGTCGGCCACCTGGCCGCCGGACTCGGCGTAGAACGGAGTGCGGTCGAGCACCAGCTCGCCGATCTCGCCGCTGGCGAGCGCGGGCACCGCCGCGCCCTCGCGCAACAGCGCGAGCGGCCTCGACTCGGTCTCGAGCGTCTCGTAGGCGAGCCACTCGGTCGGGCCGTTCGCATCGAGGATGCCGCGGTAGACGCCGGTGTCGGCGTGCTGGCCCTTCTTGGCGCGGGCATCGGCCTTGGCACGCTCCCGCTGCTCGCTCATCAGCTGCCGGAAGCCCGGCTCGTCGACGCTCAGGCCCGCCTCGGCGGCCATCTCGAGGGTCAGGTCGATCGGGAAGCCGTAGGTGTCGTGGAGCGCGAACGCCTTCTCGCCGGGGATCGTGCTCGCGCCGGCCCCCTTCACCTCGCCCGCGGCGAGGTCGAAGATCTGCGTCCCCGCCTGGAGGGTCTTGCGGAAGGCCTCCTCCTCGGCGTACGCGACCTGCGCGATGCGGTCCCAGCCGCTGACCAGCTCGGGGTAGCTCTCCCCCATCCGGTCGCGCGAGACCGGCAGCAGCTCGGGCAGCGCGGGGTCCTGGTAGCCGAGCAGGCGCATGTTGCGGACCGCGCGACGCAGGAGGCGGCGCAGGACGTAGCCGCGGCCCTCGTTGCCCGGCGTCACGCCGTCACCGATGAGCATGAGCGAGCTGCGGACGTGGTCGGCGACGACGCGGAAGCGGACGTCGTCGACGTGGCTGTCCGACCCGCTGGCGCCGTACTTCTTGCCGGAGAGCTCCTGCGCCCGCTCGATCACCGGGAAGACGGTGTCGATCTCGTACATGTTCTGCTTGCCCTGGAGCAGGTAGGCCACCCGCTCCAGGCCCATGCCCGTGTCGATGTTCTTGCTGGGCAGCGGGCCCGCGATGTCGAAGTCGTCCTTGGCCCGGACGGCCGACAGCTCCTCCTGCATGAAGACGAGGTTCCAGATCTCCAGGAACCGGTCCTCGTCGGCCTCGGGTCCGCCGTCGGGGCCGTACTCCGCACCGCGGTCGATGTAGATCTCGCTGCAGGGGCCACCGGGGCCGGGGACGCCCATGTTCCAGTAGTTGTCCTTGAGGCCACGGGGCTGGATCCGCTCGTCGGGCAGGCCGGCGATCCGCTTCCACGCGTCGCGCGCCTCGTCGTCCTCGGGCAGCACCGTGACCCAGACCTTCTCCGGGTCGAAGCCGAGACCGCCGGAGGCCTGGTCTCCGGTGATCAGCTCCCAGGCGTACTGGACGGCGCCCTCCTTGAAGTAGTCGCCGAAGGAGAAGTTGCCGTTCATCTGGAAGAACGTGCCGTGCCGCGTGGTCTTGCCGACCTCCTCGATGTCGAGGGTGCGCACGCACTTCTGCACGCTGGTCGCCCGCGTGAACGGCGGCGTCTCCTGGCCGAGGAAGTACGGCTTGAAGGGGACCATGCCGGCGTTGACGAACAGCAGGTTCGGGTCGTCCAGCAGCAGCGACGCGGAGGGCACGACCGTGTGCCCCCGCGCCTCGAAGTGGGCGAGGAACCGGTTCCGGATCTCCGCGCTGCTCAGGTACCCGTCCGTCATCGTTCCTCTTCCTTGTTGGTCAGGGCGGCCACGGAGGCCGTCATGGTGGTGCGTGCTCCCAGCTCGGTACGGCGCTCCACCCGGGCTCCGGACTCCAGGGCGCGGTAGTGCTCCCGCAGCTGGGTCTCCGCGTCGGCCTGCCCCTGGGCGACCTCCTCCCGGAACAGCCTCGCGCCGAGCACGGCGGCGCCGATCCGGTCGCGCATGCCGTCAGGGGTGAACGCCTCCGCGATCCGGCGTACCTTCACCATCCCGTAGACACCGGCGGCGACACCGGCGCCGAAGACCACCCCCGACTTGATCACGGCGCCACCTCGGCCCGCTGGCGCGACTCCCAGTCGCGGCGGGCGGCGCGCAGCATCAGCTTGCGCTCCTTGCGCGAGCGCTTGACCTCACGCTTCATCTCGAAGCGGATCCGGTTGCGCACCTCGGGCGTGAGTGCCCGGCGCAGGCCGGCGGCGAGCGCCGCGGTCTTGATCACGCTCTCGCGCAGCAGGATGTCGGCGAACTGGGGAGCCGGGACGACACGTGCCGGGATCCGTGGGCCGCGGTCCTTGCCCAGGTCGGTGATGAGGTACTCGCGGTCGTCGACCACCGCGACCGGCACCCGCTCCCGGGTCTCGACCGCGGTCGCCTGGGAGCGCAGCTTCAGCTCCAGCCCGGCCAGCTGCTCCCGCAGCGCGTCGGCATCGCTCGCCGCCGCCGCCAGCAGCGCCTCGGTGTGCCGGCGCGACTGGCGCAGGGAACGCTCGAGCCAGACGACGCCGGCTGCCAGGGCCACGACCGCGAGCAGGGTCAGCACAGCCAGCGCGTTGGGTACGACGAGGAGGCTGGTCACGACGGACAAGACTACTTGCCACGGATGATGCGGCGAACTCGCTCCCACCGCTGCTTGACGCCGGACTCGGCGCCCAGCTCGGTCGGGCGGTAGTAGGAGCGGTCCAGGACGACGTCCGGGGCGTACTGCTGCTCGGCCACGCCGAAGGGGGCGTCGTGGGCGTAGACGTAGCCGACGCCGTGGCCCAGCGACTTCGCGCCGGAGTAGTGGGCGTCGCGCAGGTGCGGCGGGACGTTGCCGATCCTGCCGGCGCGCACGTCGGCGATCGCCTCGGAGATCGCGGTGGTGACCGCGTTCGACTTGGGGGCCACGGCGAGGGCGATCGTGGCGTGCGCGAGGGTGAGCTGTGCCTCCGGCATGCCGATCAGCTGGACCGTCTGGGCCGCGGCCACCGCGGTGGTGAGCGCGGTCGGGTCGGCGAGCCCGATGTCCTCGCTGGCCAGGATCATCAGCCGGCGGGCGATGAACCGGGGGTCCTCCCCCGCCTCGATCATCCGCGCGAGGTAGTGCAGGGCCGCGTCGGCGTCGGAGCCCCGGACCGACTTGATGAACGCGCTGACGACGTCGTAGTGCTGGTCGCCGTCGCGGTCGTAGCGGACCGCGGCCTGGTCGGCAGCCGTCTCGGCCGTCTCGACGTCGATCGTGGTGCTGCCCTTCGAGCGCGCCGCACCGGCGGCGGCCTCCAGGTAGGTCAGCGAGCGCCGGGCGTCGCCGCCGGCCAGCCGCACGATGTGCGCACGCGCCGCCTCGTCCAGCACCAGCTCGCCGGCGAGGCCGCGGTCGTCGGCGACGGCCGCGTCCAGCACCGCCGAGATGTCGTCGTCGGTGAGGGACTGCAGCCGCAGCAGCAGGCTGCGCGACAGCAGCGGCGAGATGACGCTGAACGACGGGTTCTCGGTGGTCGCGGCGACGAGGGTGACCCAGCGGTTCTCCACGCCCGGCAGCAGTGCGTCCTGCTGGGCCTTGCTGAAGCGGTGCACCTCGTCGACGAAGAGGACGGTCTCCTCCCCCGTGGCGACCAGGTCGCGCCGGGCGGCGTCGATCGCCGCCCGCACCTCCTTCACGCCGGCCGACACCGCGGAGATCTCGACGAACCGCCGCCCCGTCTGCTGGCTGATGATCGACGCGATCGTCGTCTTGCCGGTGCCCGGCGGTCCCCACAGCAGCAGGGACAGCGACTGGTCGCCCTCGACCAGCTGTCGCAGTGGCGACCCGGGGGCGCGCAGGTGGGACTGGCCCACGAGCTCGTCCAGGTCGCGGGGGCGCATCCGCACGGCCAGCGGCGCCGCCACGTGGGCGGCGTCGGCGAGTGACCCGCCCGAGCCCGACGGACGGCTCGACGGGGTGTCGAACAGCTGCGGCTCGTCATCCACGACGGGCCACCCTACTCAGCCGCAATCCACCGGCGACGACAGTGCCTCAGGCCCGGCCAATGCTCTTGGCGTCGAGGTCGAACCACGTGTCGGCGTAGCCCGGCTGCTCGATCAGGTCGTTGCTCGGGCTCGCACCCGGGTCCGGGCGGCCCTCGCCGTCGACGCCGAGCAGGCCGGTCGTCAGGGGCTCGCGTGGCGCCTCCCCGAGGCGACCCGGGAAGTGGCACGCGACCTTGTGGCGGCGACCGATCTGCATCAGCGGCGGCTCGTGCTTCGCGCAGATCTCCTGGGCGATCGGGCAGCGAGTGCGGAACCGGCACCCGGAGGGCGGGTCGATGGGGCTGGGCACATCGCCCTGCAGCTGGATCCGGTCGCGCCGCCCGCCGATCGAGGCCTGCCGGACATCGGGGACGGCCGACAGCAGCGCCTGCGTGTACGGGTGGTGCGCATTGCCGTAGATCGAGTCGCGGTCGCCGATCTCGACGATCTTGCCGAGGTACATCACCGCGACCTCGGGGCAGAAGTGCCGGACCACGGCGAGGTCGTGGGCGATGAAGAGGAACGCGATGTTGAACTCGCGCTGGAGGTCCTGGAGCAGGTTGATCACCTGCGCCTGGATGGACACGTCCAGCGCCGACACCGGCTCGTCGGCGACGATCACCTTCGGGCGCAGCGCGAGCGCGCGTGCGATGCCGATGCGCTGGCGCTGGCCGCCGGAGAACTCGTTCGGGTAGCGGTTGTAGTGCTCCGGGTTGAGGCCGACGACCTCGAGCAGCTCCTGGACGCGGGAGAGCGTCTTCTCCTTGGGGACCATGTTGTGGATCCGCAGGGGCGCCGCGATGATCGAGCCGACCGTGTGCCGCGGGTTCAGCGAGCTGTACGGGTCCTGGAAGATCATCTGGATGTCGCCGCGGACCTCCTTGACGCCACGCGGCGACATGGTCGCCAGGTCCTGGTCGCCGAGGCGCACCGAACCGGAGGTCGGCTTGTAGAGGCGGGTGATCGCGCGGCCGGTCGTCGACTTGCCGCAGCCGGACTCGCCGACGAGACCGAGGGATCCGCCCTCCGGCAGCACGAACGAGACACCGTCGACCGCCTGGACGTCACCGACCTTGCGGCGGACCAGCCCGGTGGCGTGGACGGGGAAGTACATCCGCAGGTTGTCGACCGTCAGGATCGGCGGCGCCTCCGGGTTCAGCTCGGTCGCGCCGTGGCCGACGACCTCCTCGACCGGCGGTGGCTGGTACGCCTCGAAGGAAGAGCCCGCCGCGGCCGTCGGGGTCGTCTCGACGTCGTCGGACACGTCAGGCCTCCTTGGCCAGGTCGGGGGCGATCTCGGGCAGCACCTGGTCCCGGTAGATGCGCTCGGGGTCCGCCAGGTGGCACCGCTTGAGGTGGCCCGGCTTCGAACTGGGCTCCAGGTCGGGGAGCACCGTGGTGCACAGCTGGCCCGGCACCTCGTCGCGGAAGGCGCAGCGCGGGTGGAACGCGCAGCCGGACGGCGGGTTCAGCAGGCTCGGCGGGTTGCCCGGGATGGGCACCATCCGGGCGTTGGTGTCCGCCGTCACGTCCGGGACGCTCGACAGCAGGCCCCACGTGTAGGGCATCTCGGGGTGCGTCAGCACCTCGTTGCACGGGCCGTACTCGACCGCCCGGCCGCCGTACATGACCAGCACGTCGTCGGCCATCTCGGCCACGACACCGAGGTCGTGGGTGATGATGATGACCGCGGTGTTGAACTCCTTCTGGAGGTTCGTCAGCAGGTCGAGGATCTGCGCCTGGACGGTGACGTCGAGGGCCGTCGTCGGCTCGTCGGCGATGACCAGCGTCGGGTCGTTGATGAGCGCCATCGCGATCATCGCGCGCTGTCGCATGCCGCCCGAGAACTGGTGCGGGTAGGCGTCGTAGCGCCGGTCGGGCTGCGGGATGCCGACGAGCTCGAGCATCTCGATGACCCGTGCCTTGGCCTGCGCCCGCTTCACCTTGTGGTGGACCCGGTAGGCCTCGGCCAGCTGGGAGCCGACGGTGTAGTAGGGGTGCATCGCCGACAGCGGGTCCTGGAAGATCATCGCGATGTCCTTGCCGCGACGCCGGCGCATCTCCTCGTTGGACAGCGAGAGGAGGTCGACGCCGTCGAGCCGGATCTCGCCGCTGACCTTGGCGTTCGTGCCGCGGTGCAGCCCCAGGATCGCCGAGCTGGACACGGACTTGCCCGAGCCCGACTCGCCGACGATCCCGAGCGTCTTGCCGCGCTCCAGCTTGAAGGACAAGCCGTCCGTGGCCTTGACGATGCCGTCGCTGGTCGGGAAGTGGACCCGCAGGTCGTTCACCTCCAGGAAGGTCTCGCTGGAGGGGTTCTTCTTCGTCATGTCGGTCATTTCGATCAGCCCAGCCGGACGCGCGGGTCGATGAATGCGTAGGCGATGTCGACGATGATGTTCATGAGGATCACGAACGCGCCGGCGAGCATCACGACGCCGATGATGGTGGGCAGGTCCCAGGCCTGCGAGGACTGCACGGTGAGCAGGCCCAGGCCCGGGTAGGCGAACACGGTCTCGGTGATGATCGCCCCGCCCAGGAGCGTGGCGAAGTCGAGCCCGGTCATCGTCACCAACGGCGTCAGCGCGGCGCGCAGCGCGTGCTTGAACAGGATGGTGCGTCCCTTCAGCCCCTTGGCGCGGGCCGTGCGGATGTAGTCCTCGGAGAGCGACTCCAGGACGAACGCACGGGTGATCCGGACGTAGCTGGCCAGGAACACGAGGGCCAGTGTGAAGGACGGCAGGAACAGGTTGGACAACCAGCCACCTATCCCCCCGTCTCCGATCGACGTGTAGGCGGGGTACGCGAAGACACCCCACTTCACGACGACGTACTTCAGGAAGAAGACGCCGATGAAGAAAGTCGGGAAGGCGAAGGCGATCAGCGTGATGCCGACGATGCCGCGGTCGAGGATGGTTCCCTTGGTGATGGCGGCCATGATGCCGAGCAGCACACCGAAGAAGAGCCAGATCAGCACGGCCATCACGGCGAGCGAGATGGTGATCGGCGCGGCCGTCTTCACCAGTTCGTTGACGGTCTTGGCGTTGAACTGCGAGTACCCGAAGCAGGGCGCCGCGCAATCGGTCACGATCTCCGGCGCGGCCTTGCGGAGCTCTTCGTCGAGCGGGAACTGGCGCCCCACAGCCATGCCCTTCACGAAGCTGCCCCACTGCTCGTAGAAGGGCTTGTCGTAGCCCAGCGCCTTCTCGGTGACGGCGACCTGGTCCTCGTTGCAGATCTTGCCGCAGGCCAGCTTCGCCTGGTTGACGGGTGCTGCGAAGAAGAGGAAGAAGGTGACGAGGGTCAGCGCGAGGAGAAGGACCAGGCCGATCATCACCCGCCGGGCGGCATATGCCCACATGGAACGCTCTCGCCTTCTGGTCGGGGTAGGAATCAGGTGTTCGGTGCGCGACCGGATGGGCACCGGGCTGGTGCCCATCCGGTCGCGTCGGTTACTGCTGGGTGCTGCTGGTGGCGCGAGTTACTGCTCGACGCCGATCAGCCCGATCTCCGGGTACGACGACGACGCAGCCGTGGTCGTGAAGCCGGTGACCTTGGAGCCGAACAGCCAGTTGAACTTCTGGGTGTCGAGCGGCACGTAGGCGTAGTCCTCGCCCAGGACGAGGTCGGCCTCCTGCAGCTTGGCGACCTGCTCCTCCACGGACGCCGCGTTGGCGGCCTCGTCGACGAGCTTGTTGAACGCGTCCGACTCGTAGCAGCCGTAGTCGTTGTTGCAGCTCGACGCGGAGATGTTCGGGCGGCTGTCGAAGAGCGGCGGCAGGACCGTGCTCATCGACGGCCAGTCGGCACCCCAGCCGGCCCACGCGACGTCGATGTCCTTGTCGGGCGAGGCCAGGACGTCGTAGTACGTGTCCTGCAGGCCCTCGAGGGTCACCTTGAAGCCGGCAGCCTCCCAGCCGTTCTTGATGATCGCCATCGCCTTGTCGTAGGTCGGCGACTTCTGGTAGGCGAGCTTGATCGGGAACGGCGTCTTCACGCCGGCCTCGGCGAGCAGCGCCTTGGCGGCCTCCGGGTCACCGGCGTTGTCGTTGTCCTCGGCGAACGCAGGGTTGGGCGTGGAGCCCGAGACACCCGGGTTGACGATCGTCTCGGCCGGGCTGGCGACACGCTCTCCACCGAGCGCCTTGATGTAGCCGACAGCGTCGAGCGAGACGGCAAGCGCCTTGCGGATGTTGACGTCCTTGATCTTCTTGTGGTTGAAGACCAGGTAGTCGGTGTACGGCGACTCGACGTTGACGTAGCGCGACTCGACCTCGCCGGTGATCTTCGGGAACTGCGGCGGGGCGACGCGCGCGCTGGTGATGGCGTACTGGTCGGTGCCGGCGTTCTTGATCAGGCGGTCGTTGAAGAGCTCACCCGCGGTGTCGGACGTCGAGACCTGCCAGTCGATCTTGTCCGGCAGGGCCAGGCGCAGCTGCTCCGGGTTGTCCGTGGCCGGGTCGTACTGGTCGTTGCGGACGAAGGTGCCGCCCTTGTTCTTGTCCCAGACGCCGCCCTCGACCTTGTAGGGACCGTTCGAGAGGATGTTCCACTTCGAGCCGTCGCCCTTGTCGAGGTCCTTCTTGTACGGGTCGGTCATCATCATGCCGGCCGCGGCGAGCGGGAAGTCCGCCCACGGCTTGTTGAACCGGAAGGTGATGGTCTTCCCGTCACAGCTCACCGCGTCCTCGAAGGCCGCCTGCTGCTCGGGGGTCGCCTTGTAGGGGCCCGGGTAGTCCTCCACGTCGATGTAGCTGAGCGTGTAGTTGGGGCCACCGGTGATGACGTCGTTGGCGAAGGTGCGGCTGGTGCCGTACTGGACGTCCTCACACGTGATGTCGGAGCCGTCCTCCCACTTCACGCCGTCCTTGAGGGTGAACTTCCAGACCTTGCCGCCCTCTTCCGAGGTGCCGGTGTCGGTCGCGAGGTCGGCGACCGGGGTGTTCGCGACGGCCGGGTCCTCCGACATCGGGAACGCGACCAGGCCGCGGTAGACCAGGCGACGCCACTGGGCGAGCTGCACGCCGTAGTAGATGCGCTGCGGGTCGGCCGCCTCGAAGGCGAAGTGCTGCAGGTAGACCAGGGTGCCGCCCTTCTCGCCCTTGGCCTCGGACTTGCCGCCCGGACCGTCGCTGTCACCACCACCGCATGCGGCGAGGGACAGGCCCAGGACGGCAGCGGCACCGGCCGCGACTGTCCTCTTCAGTTTCATGCCCATGTGCTTCCTCCTAGCAGGTGCGGCGCCCGGGCGCTGCACGTTCACCGACGCGGTGCCGGCGAAGATCGTGGGGGTGGGACGAGCCGAGCCCGTCAACGCTGCGCCTTCGGGTCGAGGGCGTCGCGGATGCCGTCGCCGGCGAGGTTGAAGCTGACGACGATGATCGCGATCAGCAGCGCCGGGAAGAAGAAGTAGAGGAACTCGGTGTCCGCATAGGTCAGCGAGGTGTTCAGGACGTTGCCGAGGGTCGGCGTCGGCTCGCCGATCCCGACGCCGAGGAAGGACAGCGCGGCCTCGGCCGAGACGAAGGACGGCATCATCAGCGTGAAGGTGACCAGGATCGGCGCCCAGAGGTTCGGCAGGATCTCGCGGAAGTAGATCCGCATCCGCGAGGCGCCGATCATCTGCGCGGCCTGCACGAACTCCCGCTCCCGCAGCGACAGCACCTGGCCGCGCACGATCCGCGCGATGCTGGTCCAGCCGAACAACCCGAGGACGACGATGACGTAGATCGCCGCGCTGGCGTTCTGGTCGCCGACGCCCAAGGTCTGGCGGATGAACTCCAGCCCGACGGTCGACAGCGCCAGGAGCAGGAGCGTCTGCGGGAAGGCCAGCGTGAGGTCGATGATCCGGCCGATGATCATGTCGACCCAGCCGCCAGCGGCGCCCGACACGATGCCGAGGACGACGCCCAGCGTCATCGCGATGATCGTCGCCGACACCGCGATGAAGAGCGAGAAGCTGGTGCCGTACCAGAGGCGGGACAGCGCGTCGCGGCCGGCCCCGGGCTCGACACCCAGTGGGTGGTCTCCCGAGATGCCGCTGATGTTTCCGGTGGGCTGGCCGAACTCGTTGAGCAGCTCCTGATAGTCCTTGTACGGGTCGATGACGCCCATCTTGACCAGCAGCGGCGCCGAGATGGCGGCCGCCATGAACAGGAAGACGACCACCAGCGAGACCATGGTGAGCTTGTCCTTGCGCAGTCGCGCCAGCGCCAGGCGCATCGGCGACTTGCTGGCGACCTCGCCGCCGGTGGTCACGGGCTCCTGCGGGGAACTGGCCAGGTGGCTGTCCAGTTCGCTGCTCGGCGCAGTCATTCCCACCTCGTCACGTCGTCGGATCATCCGGCCGTGCCGGGATCGCTCCCGGACACAGCACGCGACACTAGGCGCACTCCGTGCGCCAAAGCGATAGCGACGCGGTAACGGTTTGGTCTCGACGAACCGGAATTCCTTCCGGCGTGGACCCGTCAGGCCTTGTTTTCGTCCTCCGGGCGCGCGTCCACACCGGCTTCCTTCCGCTGCTCGGCCGTGATCGGCGCCGGCGCAGCGGTGAGCGGGTCGTAGCCGCCACCGGTCTTCGGGAAGGCGATGACGTCGCGGATCGAGTCCGTGCCGGCCAAGAGGGCGACCACGCGGTCCCAGCCGAACGCGATGCCGCCGTGCGGCGGGGCGCCGTACTTGAACGCCTCGAGGAGGAACCCGAACTTCTCCTCGGCCTCGTCCTGGCTGATGCCCATGACCTCGAAGACGCGCTTCTGGATGTCCTCGCGGTGGATACGGATCGAGCCGCCACCGATCTCGTTGCCGTTGCAGACGATGTCGTAGGCCCACGCCAGCGCGTTGCCGGGGTCGGAGTCGAACGTGTCGAGCTCCTGCGGGCTCGTGAAGGCGTGGTGGACCGCCGTCCACGCTCCCCCGCCCACCGCGACGTCACCGGCTGCCGTCGCCTCGTCAGCGGGCTCGAACAGCGGCGCGTCGACGACCCACAGGAAGCTCCAGGCGCTCTCGTCGAGCAGGCCCGTACGACGCCCGATCTCCAGGCGTGCAGCGCCGAGCAGCGCCCGGCTGGACTTCACCCCTCCCGCGGCGAAGAAGATGCAGTCACCCGGCGCCGCACCGACGTGGGCGGCGATGCCGGCGCGTTCCTCCTCGGAGAGGTTCTTCGCGACCGGTCCCCCGAGCTCGCCGTCCTCGCCGACGAGGATGTAGGCGAGGCCGCGCGCACCGCGCTGCTTGGCCCACTCCTGCCAGGCGTCGAGCTGCTTGCGGGGCTGGCTCGCGCCGCCCGGCATCACGACGGCGCCGACGTAGGCGGAGTTCTCCGGGGAGAACACGCGGAACGGGGTGTCCTTGAAGTACGCCGTGCAGTCGACGAGCTCCTGGCCCATCCGCAGGTCCGGCTTGTCCGAGCCGAAGCGGGCCATCGCCTCCGCGTAGGTCATCCGCGGCAGGGGCAGCGGTACGTCGTACCCGATCAGCTTCCACAGGGCGGCGACGATCTCCTCACCGAGGGCGATCACGTCGTCCTGGGTCACGAAGCTCATCTCGATGTCGAGCTGGGTGAACTCCGGCTGGCGGTCGGCGCGGAAGTCCTCGTCGCGGTAGCAGCGCGCGATCTGGTAGTAGCGCTCCATGCCGGCGACCATCAGCAGCTGCTTGAACAGCTGGGGGCTCTGCGGCAGGGCGTACCAGCTGCCCGGCTGCAGGCGGGCGGGCACCAGGAAGTCGCGGGCGCCCTCGGGCGTGCTGCGGGTCAGGGTCGGCGTCTCGATCTCGACGAAGTCGTGGGCGTCGAGCACGCTGCGGGCGGCCTTGTTGACGTTGCTGCGCAGGCGGATCGCGTTGCCGGGGGCGGTGCGACGCAGGTCGAGGTAGCGGTGCTTGAGGCGCACCTCCTCCCCCACGTCGACGTGGTCGCTGATCGGGAACGGCAGCGGCGCGGCGGCGCTGAGCACCTCGACGTCGCTGGCGACGACCTCGATCGCGCCGGTCGGGAGGTTCGGGTTCTCGCGGCCCTCGCCGCGGCCGATGACCTCGCCGGTCACCTTGAGGCAGTACTCCGAACGGAGGCTGTGCGCGACCTCCTCGTCGCGGATCACGACCTGGACGACGCCGCTGGCGTCACGCAGGTCGATGAAGGCCACCCCACCGTGATCGCGCCGGTTGGCCACCCACCCGGCGAGGGTGACGGTCTGGCCGACGTGCTCGGCACGCAGCGCGCCGGCGTCCTGGTTGCGGATCACGAAAGGTTCCCTTCGATGTTGCTGTCATTGGTGGTGGTGGTGGTGACGACCTGCGGGCGCAGGTCCTCGTCCGGAGGCTGCCACGTCGTCGGGTCTGCGGCGACCTGGTGCCCGGAGCGGATGTCCTTGACCTCGCTGCCGAACCAGACGTACGGGATGCCCCGGCGCTCGGCGTGGCGGATCTGCTTGCCGAACTTCGCGGCGTTGGGTGCGACCTCGCACGGGATGCCGTTGGCGCGCAGCGCCGTGGCGATGGCGTCGGCCTGCGCGCGGGACTCCTCGTCAGTGACCGCGACCAGCACGACGCTCGGCACCGAACGGTTGCTGGTCAGCTCGCCGCGCTGGATGAGCGTCACGAGCAGACGGCTCAGGCCGAGGGAGATGCCGACGCCGGGGTACGTCGTACGGCCGTCGGAGGCGAGGGCGTCGTACCGGCCGCCGGAGCAGATGGAGCCGAGTGACTCGTAACCGTCGAGGCGGGTCTCGAAGACGGTGCCCGTGTAGTAGTCGAGGCCGCGGGCGATCGAGAGGTCAGCCTCGATCCGGACCGTCGCCGTGGCCAGCGGCGCGCAGGCGCGGACCAGCGTGGCCAGCTCGTCGAGACCCTCGTCGAGCAGCTCGTGCTTGACGTCGAGCTCTCGTACGCGGTCGACGAAGGAGTCGTCCGTGGCCCGGATCGTCGCGAGGGCCAGGGCCTTGTCGGCCTGCTCCTCACTGACGCCGGCCTCGTCGAGCAGCAGCTCCCTGACCTTCGCCGGGTCGAGCTTGTCGAGCTTGTCGACCAGGCGCATCACCTCGTCGATGCCGTCGCCGGTGATGCCGAGCCCGGCGTAGAAGCCCTGGATCAGCTTGCGGTTGTTGACCTGCAGCCGGAAGCCGGGCAGGAAGGTGAGCCTGCTCAGCGCCTCGAGCATGACCCGGGCGACCTCGACGTCGTGGTGGAACGGAAGCTCGTCGCGGCCGACGATGTCGATGTCGGCCTGGGTGAACTCGCGGAACCGGCCCTCCTGCGGACGCTCGCCGCGCCAGACCTTCTGGACCTGGTAGCGCCGGAACGGGAACTCCAGCTTGCCGGCGTTCTCCAGGACGTAGCGCGCGAAGGGAACCGTCAGGTCGAAGTGCAGGCCGATGCCCTTGTCCTTCGCGGAGTCGTCCTCCTGGAGGCGCCGGAGGACGTAGACCTCCTTGGAGGTGTCGCCCTTGCGCAGCAGCTGGTCCATCGGCTCGACGGCGCGGGTCTCGACGTTGGCGAAGCCGTGCAGCTCGAACGTGCGGGCCAGGGTGGCGATGACCTCCTGCTCGACGAAGCGCTGGGCAGGCAGGAGCTCGGGGAATCCGCTGAGCGGAGTGGGCTTGGCCATCGGTGGTGTCACAGTCCTCGGGTGACCCGGCCAGCGGAGCCGGAGTCGAGCAGGTCGAGCAGGAACGGGTTGGTCGCGCGCTCGCGGCCGATGGAGGTCTGCTCCCCGTGCCCCGGCAGGACGACGATGTCGTCGGCGAGCGGCAGCACCTTGGTCTCCAGCGAGCGGAGCATCGTGGCGTGGTCGCCACCCGGGAGGTCGGTGCGGCCGATGGAGCCCTGGAAGAGCAGGTCGCCGGAGAACATCACCTCGGAGATGTCCGGACCGTCCGGCTGGTCCCACGGCGTGCGGAAGGTGACCGAACCGGCCGTGTGCCCGGGCGTGTGGTCCACGACGAACCGCAGCCCGGCCAGCTCGAGGTCGGCGCCGTCGGCCAGCTCCGCGACGTCGTCGGGCTCGGTGAACTCGTAGTCGCCGCCGAGCAGCATGGCCGCGCTCTCACGGGAGATGCCGGCCATCGGGTCGGCGAGCAGGTGCCGGTCGCCCGGATGGATCCACGCGGTCGCGTCGTACGTGCCGGCCACGGGCGTGACCGACCACATGTGGTCGATGTGGCCATGGGTCAGCAGGACGGCGACCGGCTTCAGCCGGTGCTCGCGGACGACCTCGGCGACGCCTGCGGCGGCGTCCTTGCCGGGGTCGATCACGACGCACTCGGAGCCCGGGCCGGTTGCCGCGACGTAGCAATTGGTGCCCCACGGTCCAGCGGGGAAGGCGGCGATCAGCACCGACCCAGCCTAGTGGCTGGGAGACCTTTGATTAGCATGGGCCACTGTGACTACCTCTGACTGGGGCCGCGTCGGTGACGACGGCACCGTCTACGTGAAGACATCCGACGGCGAGCGGGCGGTCGGGCAGATGCCCGACGCGACCCCCGAGGAGGCTCTGGCGTTCTACACGAAGCGCTACGACAACCTCGCCCTGGAGGTGGACCTGCTGCACAAGCGGGTCCTCACCGGGGTGCTCTCACCCGAGGAGGCGGTCGCCTCGGTGAAGCTGGTGCGCGACCAGCTCGCCGACGTCCACGCCGTGGGCGACCTCGCCGCGCTCGGCCGCAAGCTCGACGAGCTCGGCCCGGTCATCGCCACCCAGCGCGACGCCCGCCGCGCCGCCAAGGCCCAGCGGGTCGCCGACGCGCGTGAGCAGAAGGACAAGCTGGCGACGGAGGCGGAGAAGATCGCCACCGGTCGCGACTGGCGCAACGGCGCCAACCGGCTGCGCGAGCTGCTCGACCAGTGGAAGCAGCTCCCCCGCATCGACAAGGCCGCCGACGACGAGCTGTGGAAGCGGTTCTCGTCCGCCCGGTCGGCGTACACGAAGGCCCGCAAGGCGCACTTCGCCGAGCAGGACGAGCGGCGCGAGGGCGCCCGCGTCATCAAGGAGCGTCTGGTCAAGGAGGCCGAGGCGCTCGCGTCGTCGACCGAGTGGGGCCCGACCTCGGGCCGCTACCGCGACCTGATGCGCGACTGGAAGGCCGCCGGCCCCGCGCCCAAGGCCGTCGACGACGCGCTCTGGCAGCGCTTCCGCGGCGCCCAGGACACCTTCTTCGGCGCCCGCGACGCGGCCAACGCCGCCCTCGACACGGAGTTCGCTGCGAACGCCGAGGTCAAGGAGGCGCTGCTCGTCGAGGCCGAGGCCATCCTCGGCCCGCTGGCCGAGACCGGCGACGTGGCCGCCGCCAAGGCCGCCTTCCGCGAGGTCGCCGACAAGTGGGACGAGGCCGGCAAGGTCCCGCGCGACCGGATCAAGGACCTCGAGGGCCGGATGCGCGCCGTCGAGCAGACGATCCGCAAGGCCGAGGACGAGCAGTGGCGCAAGTCCGACCCGGAGAAGTCGGCCCGCGCCGACGACATGGTCTCCAAGCTCGAGGCCGCCATCGCCGAGGCCGAGGCGAAGCTCGAGGCCGCGCGCACGCGCGGTGACGAGAAGAAGGTCCGCGAGCTGGAGGAGAACCTCGAGGGACGCCGGTCATTCCTGGAGATGGCGAAGAAGGCGTCGGCGGACTACCGCTGAGGGTTCTCGCCACGGGCGGTTGGCGCTTCGTTTGGTGAATGAATCCCCGGTTGACCGGGGATTCATGCACATGTCAGGCGTTGCAACCCCCATCAGGCGCCTGAACTGCCCGCCCGGTGGGGCACGTGTGGCGACTGGGGTCAGCGTCGGCGACGCGTAGTGGCAACCGAATCGATGGCCGCGCGGAGGCGCCGCTCCAGCGCCGCGGGATCCGCCAACTCTGCCCAGGTGATGCGGACGCACCGCCAGCCGGTCAGCTCTGCGATCCGACTCTCCCGCTGCTTCTCCCTGATCACAGCATCGGCCACGCTCTCGCCGGGCCGACGGAACTTCAGGTACTTCTCTTTCCCGTCGAACTCGATCCAGATGCCGAGATCGGGCAACGCGAAGTCGAGAAAGGCGAACTCGCGGCCAGCGTCGTACACGACGAACTGCGGGATCGGAGCAGGAAAGTGCCGACGCCAGAGGAAGTGGAGCGTGCGGCTCTCGCCGACCGATTCGACGCGCGCATCTCCGAGCCGGAGGACGAGATCGGTGGTGAGTGAACGCGGCCAGCGCTCCATCCCTGCTTCGTACCGCTCACGCACCTGCTCGCTCGTGAAGTCGCCACGATGCAGGAAGTGGTTGAGTACGACGAGCGCGACCTCCACCGTCGCCAAGGTGGCCACTTCGAGGGTCGCCCTGATGGGCGCGGACACTTCGATGTCGCCGACTCTCGTGAGATCACCGTCCGCGATCAGTCCCCGGTGTTGCTGGATGCCCGCCTCACGTCGGCCACTCTTGCCGTCCCTGCGCAGGAGGTGAACCTCGGTCTGCGCCAACCCCCACGTCGGCGCGAGCAGGAACGGCAGCGACGAGGTATGGCTGGCAGCAACGTCGGTGCACGCCTGCTTGAGCGCTGCTCGCACGACGATCGCATAACGTTCCCCGCTGCTCAGGCTCCGCCACAGCGGGCCGTCGACGTAAGCACCGCGACGTGGCTTCGCCAGTTGGCCAGCGGCCACTGCTCGGCCCAAGCTGCGATCCGTGTGTCCCACTCGGATGAGTTCCTTGCGCAGCGCGATGTCGGCAAAGCAGGCGTGGTCAGGCTCCATCAGCATGGAGGGCGCCTTGCCCGTCGTACGGGCAGTCCCACACCTACGGATCCCGCGCCTGTGGAAACGAGCGTGAAGCAGGCGTCACGACAGGCAGTTCATGCTGTTGTCGGGCGTTGCAACCCCCGACAACAGCATGAATCCCCGGTCGACCGGGGATTCATGCACCGTCCCGCCCAGCCCCTACTGCGTGACCCGGTACGCGTCGAACACCCCCGGCACCGACCGCACGGCGTTCAGCACCGTGTCGAGGTGCTTGGCATCCGCCATCTCGAAGGTGAACCGCGACTTCGCGACGCGGTCGCGGGAGGTGGTGAGGTTGGCCGAGAGGATGTTCACGTGCGCGTCGGACAGCACCATGGTGATGTCGGACAGCAGCCGGGACCGGTCGAGTGCCTCGACCTGGATGTTGACCAGGAAGGTCGACTGGCCGGTCGGTGCCCACTCGACGTCGACCAGCTTCTCCGGCTGGGCGAGCAGGCTCGAGGCGTTGGTGCAGTCCTTGCGGTGGACCGACACTCCCCCGCCCTTGGTCACGAAACCGAGGATCGAGTCGGGCGGCACGGGCGTGCAGCACTTCGCCAGCTTGACCCACACGTCGGGCGAGCCGGTCACGATCACGCCGGCGTCGCCACCGCTGGGGCGGCGCGGACGACCGCGACGACCCGTGATCGTCACGGCCTCGGCGAGGTCCTCCTGGGCTCCCTCGTCGCCACCGTGCAGCTCGATGACCTTGCGGACGACGGTCTGGGCGCCGAGGTTGCCCTCGCCCACGGCGGCGTACAGGGCGGTGACGTCGGCGAGGCGGAACGCGCCGGCAGCCAAGGTGAGCGAGTCGTGCGAGAGCAGGCGCTTGAGGGGCAGGCCCTCCTTGCGCATCAGCTTGGCGATCTCGTCCTTGCCGCGTTCGATCGCCTCCTCGCGCCGCTCCTTGGTGAACCACTGCCGGATCTTGGAGCGCGCGCGGGGCGACTTCACGAAGTTGAGCCAGTCGCGCGACGGGCCGGCGCCCTCGGCCTTGGAGGTGAACACCTCCACGACGTCGCCGTTCTCCAGCGTCGACTCGAGCGGGACGAGGCGGCCGTTGACCCGGGCGCCGATGGTGCGGTTGCCGACCTCGGTGTGGACGGCGTAGGCGAAGTCGACGGGGGTCGAGCCCGACGGCAGCGCGATCACGTCGCCGCGCGGGGTGAAGACGTAGGTCTCGGCCTGGTTGATCTCGAAGCGCAGGGACTCCAGGAACTCGCCCGGGTCCTCGACCTCGCTCTGCCAGTCGAGGAGCTGGCGCACCCAGCTCATGTCGTCGAGGTCGCCGGGACGGTCGGTGTCGTTGCCGGCGCGGCCGTCCTCCTTGTACTTCCAGTGCGCGGCGACGCCGTACTCCGCCCGGCGGTGCTGGGCGAAGGTCCGGATCTGCATCTCCACGGGCTTGCCCTGCGGGCCGATGACCGTCGTGTGGAGCGACTGGTACATGTTGAACTTCGGCATCGCGACGTAGTCCTTGAACCGGCCCAGGACAGGATTCCAGCGCGAGTGCAGGACACCGAGGACGCCGTAGCAGTCACGGTCCTCCTCGACGAGGATGCGGATGCCGACCAGGTCGTAGATGTCGGAGAAGTCGCGGCCGCCGACGATCATCT
>CAZAQE010000046.1:0-28578 GCA_964487275.1 uncultured Nocardioides sp.
CATCTCGAAGTGCTCGCGCGAGTCCTTGTACTTGTGCGGCGAGCGGATGACGCAGAAGACGTTCTTCTCCGTCGGCAGCGGCACCGGGCCAGCGACCTTCGCACCCGTGCGGGTGACCGTGTCAACGATCTTGCGCGCCGAGGTGTCGATCACCTCGTGGTCATAGGCCTTGAGCCTGATGCGGATCTTCTGTCCCGCCATAGGTCTCTCTCGTCCTTACTCGTCGTACGACCGTGCCGTGTCGGCTCGTTCCTGTGGGCCAGCTCCGACCCCCGAGGTCGGGCGTGTCGCGCCTGCTCGCAGGCACACACGTCTCCCACCAGGGGAAGTGGAGCTGTTGTTCTCGGCTGCTTCGGGTCTCGGCGCGGTGCGACCAACGTCGACCACCGGGCACGCTCACCGCAGTGCGGGTCGATCCGGGATCCGGACCTGCCTGCTCCGCGAGGGAGACACGATTCAGTAGTCAAGGTGTGGCGCACCCCGACGAACCCCGTCGGAGCAACCGGAACATCTTGGCAGAGTTCCCCGTGCCCAACAAATCGCCGGGACCTGTTCGTGACGCCTGCAAGGATGGGCGCCACCCCCCGACGACCGAGGAGAGTCATGACCGACGGCCCGCAGGCGTTCCCCCCGCCGGGTGCGCCGCCGCCGGAGCAGTCCGCCCCCGGGCCGCAGTCCTTCCCCGCACCGGGCGCCCCTGCCGCCCCGGAGCCGGCGTGGGCGACCTACCCGACGACCGGTCCCGGCCCGCGGTCCGGGCTGGCCCTCGGAGCCGCGCACAAGCCGGGGGCGTTCGCCCTGCGTCCGCTGGGCCTCGGCGACATGTACGACGGCGCGTTCCGCATCATCCGGTTCAACCCGAAGGCGACGGTCGGCGCCGCGGTGATGGTGACCGCGGTGGCGATGATCGTGCCGGTGGTCGTGACGACGGTCCTCACCTTCACGGTCGGCCTGGCCATCGACGCCTCCGGCGAGCTCGAGTCAGATCTCTCCGTCGGCGAGGCGCTGGGCCTGCTGGCGGCGTACGGCTCGCTCGTCCTCGCCTACTTCCTCTCCTTCGTCGGCATCGCCCTCGTGACCGGGATGGTCGTGCACGTGACCCGGGCGGCCGCCGTCGGCCGCCGGCTGGACCTCGCCGAGGCCTGGGCCGCCACGCACGGCAAGCGGTGGCGCCTGATCGGCCTGGTCCTGCTCTCCATCGCCGGCTACCTCACGCTCGTCCTCGTCTACGTGGTGCTCTGGATACTGCTGGTCGCCGTCGGCAGCGGACCCTGGCTCCTCGTCCTCTGGGGAGTCCTCACCGTGCCGGCCTTCCTCGCGGTCTGTGTCTGGCTGTGGGTGAAGGGCTACTACCTGGCCGTGCCGATCCTGATGCTCGAGGACGTCGGCGTCTTCGGGGCGATCGCCCGGGCCTGGTCGCTCACGACGAAGCACTTCTGGCGGACCTTCGGCATCGCCCTGCTGACGGCGATCATCGGTGCGATCGGCGGCAGCATGCTGGCGACGCCGTTCACCTTCGCCGGACAGATCGGGGTCGTGCTGGCGCCGGAGTACAGCGCGCTGCTGCTGGTGCTGACCCAGGCGATCGGGCTCGTCATCCAGAACGCGTTCAGCGCGCCCTTCCTCTCCAGCGTCACCTCGATGCAGTACCTCGACCTGCGCATCCGCAAGGAAGCACTCGACGTCGAGCTGCTGCGGGAAGCGGGGATCATCTCCGCATGACCCCGCTCGCCGTCCTCCTCGCCGGGAGCCTCGAGCCGCCGCTGGACCCCAGCGGCGACGAGGCGCGCCGTCTGGTGCGGCGCGAGCTGGCCGACCCCAAGTACTACGACGCGAACCTCCTGCAGCGGCTCACCGACTGGCTCGAGCGCCTCGTCGACGACACGATCAACGGCGTCTCGGCGTCCGGGCCGCTGTCGACGCTGCTCGCGATCATCGTCACCCTCGCACTCGTCGCGGCGATCACCCTGATCGTGTCGCGGGCCCGGCGCACGGCGCAGGCCGAGCGGCGTCCGGCGGCGGCGCTGACCGACGAGGTGATCACCGCGGCCGAGCTGCGGGCACGGGCGGAGGCAGCACTGGCTGCCGGAGACGCGTCGGCCGCCCTGGTCGACGCGTTCCGCGCCCTCGCCGTACGGCAGGTGGAGCGGCACCGGATCGAGGACGTGCCCCAGGCGACGGCGCACGAGCTGGCGCGGGCCCTGGCCGCCGTGTTCGCGGCCCACGCCGGCGCGGTCCACCACGGCGCGGACCTCTTCGACCAGACCCTGTACGGCGACCGGCGGGCCACCCGCGAGCAGGCCCTCGAGCTGCTGGCCCTCGACGACGCCCTCGCCGGCAGGACGGCGCGCCGATGAGCCGCAGCCTGAAGGGACCCGGCCGCGGCTGGCTGCTGATCGGCCTCGCGCTGGTGGCTGCGCTCGCGGTCGCCGTGTGGACCACCCGGGGCAACGAGGAGTTCCCGACCCCGCTCGACCCCCGCAACCCCGGCCCCGGCGGCGCCCAGGCCCTGGCCGAGGTGCTCGACGACCAGGGCGTGGACGTGACCGTCGCCCGCTCGGCCGACGAGCTGGAGGAGCAGCGGGTCGACGCGACGACGACGGTGCTGGTCACCGACACCCCGTCGCTCTCGCCGCGCACCCTCGATCGACTCCGCCAGCACGCCCGGGACGGCAGGGTCGTGCTCGTGGACCCGTCGTACGCCCTGGCGCAGGAGATCGACGACGACCTGCGGGCCACGACGGCCTTCCCCGACGAGGTGGACGCCGACTGCACCGGGGGCGACGGTCCCGCGGGCACCGACCTGTCCGGGCTGCAGATCGAGGCCGACCAGGTGACCGTCTTCAGCGACGACGGCTCGGTCCTCGACGGCGCGCGGTGCTTCACGACCGGCGGCGGCGCGGTCGTCGCGGAGTCGGACGCGCAGGACCTCGTGCTCCTCGGCGCCGGCGAGGCGCTGTCCAACGACCAGCTGCTGCGCGCCGACAACGCCGCGGTCGCGCTGCGCCTGGCCGGTGCGCGCGAGCGGCTGGTCTGGTACGTCCCGGACCCGACCGACGCGGGCGCAGACGAGACCGTCAGCCTCCGCTCGCTCATCCCGCAATGGGTCCTGCCCGGCCTGTGGATCGGCCTGCTGGCCCTGCTCGGCCTGCTGCTGTGGCGGGTCCGCCGTCTCGGTCCGCTGTCCACCGAGCCGCTGCCGGTCGTCGTCCGTGCCGTGGAGACCGCCCGGAGCCGGGGCCGGATGTACCGCCGCAGCGGCGACCGTGGTCATGCTGCAGGCGCCCTGCGCCGAGCCGCCCGCGCCGACCTCGCCTCGCGCCTGGGACTCGACCGCCGCGCCGGCACCTCCGAGGTGGTCGCGGCGACCGTCCGCCACACCGGAGCGCAGCCCGAGAAGGTCGCGGCCCTGCTCGACGACACCACCTACACGCCGGCGAACGACCAGGACCTGGTCGCGCTCGCCCAGGAGCTCGCCCGACTCAGGAGAGAGGTACGACGAGGATGACCGATCTGACCAAGGACACCCTGCCGCCGCCCCCGCCGACCAGCGGCAACGGCGACGACGCGCTCCGGGAGCGGCTGCTCGCCGTACGCCAGGAGGTCGCGAAGGCCGTCGTCGGCCAGGACGCCGCGGTGTCCGGCCTGCTGGTGGCGCTGCTGTGCGGCGGGCACGTGCTGATGGAGGGCGTGCCCGGGACGGCGAAGACGCTGCTCGTGCGCACCCTGGCGCAGAGCCTGTCGGTGCAGACGCGGCGGGTGCAGTTCACGCCCGACCTGATGCCGGGCGACATCACCGGCTCGCTGGTCATCGACTCGACGGCGGGCGAGCTGTCCTTCCGCGAGGGCCCCATCTTCACCAACCTCCTGCTCGCCGACGAGATCAACCGGACGCCCCCGAAGACCCAGTCGGCGCTGCTGGAGGCGATGGAGGAGGGCCAGGTCTCGGCCGACGGCGTGACCCGGCCGCTCCCCCGCCCCTTCCTGGTCGCCGCCACGCAGAACCCGGTCGAGTTCGAGGGCACCTACCCGCTGCCCGAGGCGCAGCTGGACCGGTTCCTCCTCAAGGTGGTCCTGCCGATCCCGCCGCGCGACGACGAGGTCACCATCCTCAGCCGGCACGCCGCCGGCTTCGACCCGCGCGACGTGGCCGGCGCGGGCGTCCGGGCCGTCGCCAGCGGCGACGACATCGCGGCAGCCCAGTCCGCCGTGCGGAGCGTGCAGGTCTCCCCCGAGGTGGCGGCGTACATCGTCGACATCGCGCGGGCGACCCGGCAGTCGCCCAGCCTGTCGCTGGGCGTGAGCCCGCGCGGCGCCACGGCGCTGCTGCGGGCCGCCCGCGCATGGGCGTGGCTGTCCGGCCGCGACTTCGTGACCCCCGACGACGTCAAGGCGCTCGCCCAGGCGGCGCTCGTCCACCGGCTCGGCCTGCGGCCCGAGGCGGAGCTCGAGGGTGTCGACGTCGCCCAGGTGCTGGCCTCCGCCATCGCCTCGGTGCCCGTCCCCCGCTGAGGAACCTGATGGCGATCTCCGGGCGCGTCCCGCTGCTGCTCCTGCTGGGGCTGGTGGCGGTCGTGCTGCGCCCCGAGGCGAGCACGGTCTGGCTGTGGCTGCTGGGCGTGCTGGTGCTGACCGGCATCGACCTCGCCGCGGCCGCAGCTCCCGGCTCGGTGAGCCTCGGCCGCCGCGAGCCGGGCACGGTCCGCCTGGGCGACCCCGCGACCGCCGGCCTGCGGGTGACCGCGGCCCGCAGCGGCCGGGTCCAGCTGCGCGATGCCTGGCAGCCCTCCGCCGGGGCGAGCGCCAACCGCCACCGCCTGCGCCTCGAGGCCGGCGAGCCGCGCCAGCTCACCACGCCGCTGCTGCCGCGCCGCCGCGGAGACCTTGCTGCCGCCGGCGTCACCGTCCGCACCTGGGGGCCGCTCGGCCTGGCCGCCCGCCAGCGGACGTACGACGTCCCGGGCACCGTGCGCGCGCTGCCGCCCTTCGAGTCCCGCAAGCACCTCCCCTCCCGGCTCGCCCGCCTGCGCGACCTCGACGGCCGCGCCGCCGTCCGGGTCCGCGGCCAGGGCACCGAGTTCGACTCGCTGCGGGAATACGTCCGCGGCGACGACGTGCGCTCGATCGACTGGCGGGCCTCGGCCCGGACCCCACACGTCGTGGTGCGGACCTGGCAGCCCGAGCGCGACCGGCGCGTGGTGATCGTGCTCGACACGTCCCGCACGTCCGCGGGCCGAGTCGCGCGCACGGCCGGCGAGGACCCCACCGACGGCATCCCCCGCCTCGATGCAGCGATGGACGCCGCCCTCCTGCTCGGCGCACTCGCGTCGAGGGCCGGCGACCGGATCGACTTCCTCGCCGGCGACCGGCGGGTGCGCGCCCGTCAGCGGATCCACGGCGTGCGCGACGTCGCCGCCCGCCTGCAGGAGCAGATGGCCGACCTCGACCCCACGCTCGTCGAGGCCGACTGGGACGCCCTGGCCGGCGGGGTCCAGGGGTTCGGGCGCCAGCGTGCGCTCGTCGTACTCCTGACGGCGCTGGAGCCGTCGGCCATCGCCGACGGCCTGCTCCCCGTGCTGCCCACGCTCACCCGCCACCACCGCGTGGTGCTGGCGTCGGTCCGCGACCCCGAACTCGGCCGGATCGCCGACGTCGACGCGACCGGTCGCCCCACCGCCGACGACGTGTACGACGCCGCGGCGGCCGAGCACGAGCTCGACCGTCGGGCGCGGATGCGCGAGGTGCTGGCCCGACTGGGCGTCGACGTCGTCGACGCGGACGCCGCCCAGCTGCCGCCGGCGCTCGCCGACCACTACCTGCACCTCAAGGCGCAGGGGCTGCTGTAGGCCGTCGCCGGGCGGGTCAGGCCTGGGTGGAGACCCGGTCCTCGAGGAGCTCGTCGCCGATGTCGCCGGTCCCGCCCCGGGCGACCGCGGCCCGGCCGATGACGAAGACGTAGGCGAGGAAGGTCAGCTCGGCGAGCACGCCGATCGCGATCCGGGCCCAGGTGGGCAGCGGGGAGGGCGTCACGAACGCCTCGATCGCGCCGCTGATCGCGAGCACGACGCCGAGGCCGAGGGCGACGGTCACCGCGGTGCGGCCCTCGCGGGCGAGGGAGGCGGCTCGGCTCAGGCTCCGTGGCTCGACCCACGACCAGAACAGCCGCAACCCGACGCCACCGGCCACGAAGACACAGGTCAGCTCGAGCAGGCCGTGCGGGATGATCAACCCCCAGAACACCTCGCCCCGGTCGTGGCGCATCATGATGGAGCCGACGATGGCGAGGTTCGCGATGTTCTGGAAGAGCAGCCAGATCACGGGCAGCCCGAGGATGCCGAGCGCGATGCAGAGTCCCGAGACCCAGGTGTTGTTGAGCCAGACGTGGGTCGCGAAGGCACCGGCGGCGTTCTCGCTGTAGTAGGTCTCGAAGTCGCTGTTGACGAGCTGCTGGACGGCCTGCGGGTCGAGGAGGCTCTGCTCGACCGACGGGTTGCCCGCGAGCCAGGCCATCATCACGCCGGTGACGACGACATTGCCGGCGAGGCACGCCAGCCACCACCAGCGCAGCCGGTAGAGCGCTGCCGGGAACCGGTCGGTGAAGAAGTGCGCCACCCCGCGCCAGCTCGGCACCCGCGCGGCGAGCATCGAGATCCGCGCCCGGCCGAGCAGCGAGGACAGGTAGGCGACCAGCTGGGCGTCCGGTGCCGAGGTGCGGACGACGGAGAGGTGCGTGGCGACCTGCTGGTAGCGGTCGACGAGCTCGTCGGCCTCCGCTCCGCTGCGCCGCCGCTGGCGCACCAGCTGCTCCAGGCGGGCCCACGAGTGCGAGTGGGCCGCCACGTAGGCGTCGAGGTCGATCCGGGGCACGGGTGCAGCCTACGGTCTGCCTCTAGGCTGTCCGCGATGTCAACGAACGACTTCGCCACCGTCACCGCCGATGACCTCGTCACCGGCGAGGGCGTCGCGCTCGACCTGCCCGCGGCCTCGCTCGGCCTACGGCTCGCGAGCGGCGTCATCGACGTGCTCGTCACGCTGGTCTCGTTCGTGGTGCTCTACATCGTGCTCGTCGTGGCCGCCCTGCTCCTCAGGGACGACGCCGCGGTCGGCGCCGCGATCGTGCTCGCGCTCATCGTCGGGCTGCTGGCGATCCCGGCGACGGTCGAGACCCTCACCCGGGGCCGCTCGGTCGGCAAGCTGGCCCTCGGACTGCGCACCGTGCGCGACGACGGCGGCGCGATCTCGTTCCACCACGCACTGGTGCGCTCGCTGATCGGCGTCGTCGAGATCTACGCGTTCGGCGGCGCACCCGCCTTCCTCGCGATCATGGTGAGCAGTCGCGGCAAGCGGCTCGGCGACTACGCCGCCGGCACGTACGTCGTCCGCGACCGCGTCCCGCTGCGCCTGCCGCCGCCCCCGCAGATGCCGCAGCCGCTCGCGGCGTGGGCCCGCCGGGCCGACCTGACGGCACTGCCCACGGGGACCGCGCTGGCGGTGCGCCAGTTCCTCGGCCGGCTCGCCACGCTGGACCCGGCGTCGCGGGACCGGGTCGCGCGCAGCCTCCTGGTCGACGTACTCCCCCACGTCGCGCCGGCGCCGCCGCCGAACGCCCCGCCGGAGCTGGTGCTGATGGCGGTCGTCGCCGAGCGCCGCGCGCGCGACCTGACCCGCCTGCGCCGCGACGACGCCCTGCGGACCCGGCTCCTCGAGCGCCGCTAGCGGTCCTCAGGACGGGCACATGACCCGCACACCCGATGGGTAGGTTGGCCGCATGACCGAGGCCTCCACGGTGCCGCGCCGGGCACACGTCGACTCGACCGTCCCGCTGACCGAGGACGAGCTGGCCCGCGCGGCCGACCTGATCGGCCGTGTCTCGGACGCGTTCTCGAGCCGGGTCGTCGGCCAGCACCGGATCCGCACCGGGTTGCTCGTCACGCTGCTCGCCGAGGGCCACGTCCTGCTGGAGAGCGTGCCGGGCCTGGCGAAGACGCTGGCCTCGGCGACGCTCGCGCAGGCCGTCAACGCCCGCTTCGCCCGCATCCAGTGCACGCCCGACCTGCTCCCGAGCGACATCATCGGCACCCAGGTCTACGACCCGCGACGGCACGAGTTCGAGACCCAGCTCGGCCCGGTCCACGCCAACTTCGTGCTCCTCGACGAGATCAACCGCGCCAGCGCGAAGACCCAGTCGGCGCTGCTCGAGGCGATGCAGGAGCGCCAGACCTCGATCGCCGGCACCGTCCACCCCCTGCCGGACCCGTTCATGGTGCTGGCGACGCAGAACCCCATCGAGGAGGAGGGCACCTACGTCCTCCCGCACGCGCAGATGGACCGCTTCCTGCTCAAGGAGATCGTCGACTACCCCAGCGAGGACGACGAGCTGATGGTCCTCGAGCGGATCGATGACGGCACCCTCGGCCAGCACATGGCCGACGTCGTCGCCGTCGCCGGCACGGCCGACGTCGTCGAGCTGCAGGGCCTGGTCCGCCGGGTGTACGTCGACCCGGCGATCCGTCGCTACATCACTGCCCTGGTGCGCGCGACCCGGAACGTCACCGAGCTGCTCGGCCCGGAGCTGGGCAACTACGTCGAGATCGGCGCCAG
This sequence comes from uncultured Nocardioides sp., assembly GCA_964487275.1. Lineage (GTDB taxonomy): Bacteria > Actinomycetota > Actinomycetes > Propionibacteriales > Nocardioidaceae > Nocardioides. Next base: position 8,602 of record CAZAQE010000046.1, read on the forward strand.
CCCGCGTGGCTCGATCGCGTTCTTCCAGGCGGCGCGGGCGATGGCGCTCGTGCAGGGCCGCCACTACGTCATCCCCGAGGACGTCCGCGAGCTGCGGCACAGCGTGCTGCGGCACCGGATCCACCTCAGCTTCGAGGCACTCGCCGACCGGGTCCGCTCCGAGACGATCATCGACGCCGTCTTCCGCGCCGTCCCGACCCCCTGATCCCGTCCCGAGCGACTGCCATGCCCGCGCACCTCACCCGGATCAAGGCCCGCCTCTCGATCCACGCCCACCGCAAGGTGCGGGGCCTGCTCGAGGGCGAGTACGCCGCCGTCCACGTGGGGCGCGGGATCGACTTCAACGACCTGCGGGAGTACGTCCGCGGCGACGACGTGAAGGACATCGACTGGAAGGCGTCGGCGCGCAGTCGCCAGCTGCTCGTGAAGCGCTACGTCGCCGAGCGCAAGCACACCGTCCTGCTGTGCATCTCGACCGGTCGCAGCATGGCGGCCCTCAGCGGGATCGGCACGACGCCGTCCTTGACCTCCAAGCGCGAGCTCACCGTCTTCGTCGCGGGCCTGATGGGACTGCTGGCCGTGCAGCACGGCGACCTGGTCAGCCTCGTGCACGGCGACGCCGCCGCCCGGCACGCGGAGCCACCGAAGGGTGGCGAGCTGCACCTCGAGCGGCTGCTCGGCAAGGTCCACGACGCGATCCGGCCCGACGGCGCGCCCAGCGACCTGGCGGCCGTGCTGCGCCACGTCGCCCGCACCGTGCGCCGGCGCACGATCCTCGTCGTGGTCTGCGACGAGACGGCCGTCTCGACCGAGTGCGCGGACCTGTTGCGCCGCCTGACCGTCCAGCACGAGGTGCTGTTCCTGACCATCGGCGACCTCGACCCGACGCTGCCCGCCGTGGCCGGGCGGCGGCTCGTCGACGTCGACACCGCTGCGGAGGTGCCGGGCTGGCTCCGCCACGACCGGCGCCTGCGCCGCGAGCTGGCCGACCTGGTCGGCCAGGAGGAGCAACAGCTTCGTCGGCGGCTCGACCAGCTGGGCGTCGTACACGAGCGGGTGGGCGACACCGAGACGGCCGTGTCCGCGGTCTTCCGGTTGCTGGAGAGGCAGCGCCATGCGCGGCGCCGCTGACGTCCTGCGCGCTGACGTGCCGGGGATGCCCGAGGAGTTCACCGGCCCGGTCGGCTACAGCGACCGCTGGCTGTGGATCGGTCTCGCCCTGCTCGCGCTGGTCGTCCTGTTCTACCTGGCCTCGTGGTGGTTCACCCGGCCACCGCGGCCGCCGGTCGTGCCCCGCCGCGAGGTCGACGTGCCGGACGCGCAGCGCGACCACCTGGCCCGGATCGACGCGCTGGCGGCCCGGGTCCGCGCCGGCGAGGTGGGCCCCCGCGACGGTCACCAGCAGCTCAGTGACCTGGTCCGGTCCTACGTGGCCACGGTGACCACGCTGCCCGCGCGGACCATGGCGCTGGCCGACTTCCGCGACCGTGCGCCGCAGGAGCTGGTCGAGGCGATCGAGCTGATGTACCCGCCCGAGTTCGCCCCCGACCGCGCGGACGCGGACCCGCTCGCGACCTTCGACGACGCGGTCGACCGCTCGCGCCGGCTCGTGGGGACGTGGAGCTGACATGGGGCTGACATGGACCTGACGTGGAACGGTGGCGAGACCGGTTTCCGGTGGCCGTGGCTGGTGCCAGCCCTGGCGCTGCTCGTCGTCGTGCTGATGGTGTGGTGGGCACGCAGCCGTGGGCGTACGACGGCCACCGGGGCGTCGTACGTCGCCCACGCGGCGCGGCTGCGCGCCCTCCCCCGCTACCAAGCGCTGGTCCGCCGCCAGGTCGCGATCGGCGCCTGCCTGACCGTCGCGGCACTGGTCGCCTGCGCCGGCGCGATCGTGCTCGGCGGCCGGATCCAGGAGCGGCAGACGCTCGCGCAGAACGACCGGACGCGCGACATCATCCTCTGCCTCGACGCCTCCGGCTCGATGGCGGAGGTGGACGCCGAGGTGCTGCGGGAGTTCCGCACGATCGTGCAGGGGCTGCAGGGCGAGCGGATCGGGCTGACCATCTGGAGCGGGGTCGCGATCACGATCTTCCCGCTCACCGACGACTACGAGTTCGCCCTCGACCAGCTCGCCGAGGCCGAGAGCGCGTTCGGCACCGGCGGCGTCTACACCGACGAGTACGCCATCTACACCGCCGGCACGGTGATCGACTGGGAGGTGCAGTCGCAGCTCGGCGACGGCATGGCGTCCTGCGTCCAGCGCTTCGACCACCGCGACGAGGACCGCAGCCGCGCCATCGTGCTGGCCTCCGACAACGAGCCGATCGGCGAGGGCATCTACGACCTCGAGGGCGCGGCCGAGCTGGCCCGCGACGAGAAGGTCGTCGTCCACGGCATCGCCGCCCCGATGACCGCCGAGCGCCCGAGCGCGGCGCGGAGGTTCCAGGACGCGGTCACCAGTACCGGCGGCACCTTCTCGCTCCTCGGCCAGGACGGCAGCGCGGCGGGTGTCATCGAGGCGATCGGCGACCTGGAGGCCAAGGAGATCGAGCGGCCGCCCGTCGTTCAGGTCCTCGACCGCCCGGCCCTGGGCACCGTCCTCGCGGGCGTCGGCGTCGGTGGTCTCTGCCTGGTCTGGCTGGTCCAGGGACTGCTCGCCGCCACGGCCCGCCGGGAGGACGAGTGATGAGCCACGCCACCACTCGGCTCGTCGTACGACGGGTGGCGATCGCGATCACCTTCGTGATCGTGCTGCTGCGACCCGGCGTCGGCACCGCCGACGTCCCGGCCCAGCTCTCCGATGTCGACGTGCTCGTCGTCGTCGACCGCACCAGGTCGATGGCGGCGCTCGACCACGCCGGCCGCAAGCCACGGGTCGAAGGGGTCCGCGCCGATCTCTCCGCGCTCGCGGAGGAGCTGCCCGGCGCCCGTTTCGCGATGATCGGGTTCGGCGCGGAGAGCCGGCTGACGCTGCCCTTCACCACCGATGTCTCGGCCTTCCAGTCGGCCGTCGAGACGCTCGACCTGGAGCGACCCCGCGAGGGCGACGGGTCGTCGGCGACCCGACCGGTGGCCGAGGTGGTCGACGTACTCGAGCGCGCGGCGGAGCGACGACCGGACCGGCGGCGCGTGGTCGTCTACGTCGGCGACGGCGAGGACACCAGTTCCTCCGACGGCACCGGGTCCTTCGACCGGGTCGCCGACCTCGTGGTCGGCGGCGCGGTGCTCGGCTACGGCACCACCGACGGCGCCGAGATGCCGGCGTCGGACGACCTCGACCTCGATGCCGGCTTCGTCGAGGACCCCGAGACGGGCAAGCCGGCGATCTCGCGCGCCGACCTCGAGAACCTGCAGGAGATCGCCGACGAGCTCGACGTCGACTTCCTCCACCGCACCGGTACGGGTGGCCTGGACCGGGTCGTCGACTCCTTCGGGGCGTCGTACGTTGACGGCGAACGCGGCGACGGACCGCCGGCCGAGCACGACCTGACCTGGCTGTTCGGCCTGCTGCTGCTCGGGCTCGTGCTGATGGAGCTGCGGGCCGGCTGGCGGGCGGTGTGGCGCTCGCAGGACGCGCTGACCGCCCCGGCCGGGAAGGGGGCGGGAGGGTGAGGCGCGTCGATCGGGCGAGGCGCCCGAACCCGCGGGCCCGGCTGCGCCTGGCGCTGCTCGTCGCCGGCGCGCTGCCGGCCCTCCTCGTGCTCGGCTACCTCGTCAAGGTCGGCCTGATGCTCCAGCACAACGCTGCCGGGCGCGACGCCTTCGAGCGCGGCGACCACGCCGGCGCCGCCGCGGAGTTCTTCGAGACCCGCGACCTCAACTGGTTCGAGTCGTGGATCGCACCCTTCGACGAGGGCGCCTCCCACCACGCCGACGGCTCCTACGACGACGCCATCGCGGCGTACGAGAAGGCACTCGAGAGCGTGCCGGAACGCGAGGAGTGCACGGTCCGGATCAACCTCGCGCTCGCCCACGAGGGCGTCGGCGACCGGCAGCAGGCCGAGCAGGACCTCGACGGCGCGATCGCGTCGTGGCAGGAGGGCATCGACGTGCTCGCGGCCGGAGAGTGCCCGACCAGTTCCGGTCGCGGGCAGGAGCAGACCGACGACGCCGCGGCGGTCGACGAGCGGCTGCGCAACAAGCTGCAGCAGGCGCAGGACCAGCAACAGCAGCAGGACCCCCAGCAGCAGCCCCAACAACCGCCGCAGGAGCCGGGCGACCAGCCCGGTACCGAGGGCGAGGACCCCCGTCAGGAGCGTCTGGAGCGCAACAACGAGCGGGGCCGCGACCAGCGCAGCGAGGAGCAGGACCTCTACGACGACGAGGACTACACGCGTCCCGAGACCTGGTGATCCCCTCCCCCGGCCCGGTCGGGCCGAGGGCGCCACCTGCCGGGACGGACAGGTCCGGCCCTGACCCTCCTGCGTGTTTCCGGGTCCTCGTCTGTCGTGACCCCCGTCACGCTGCCTAGCGTCGCTGGACGTCAGCCACATCACCCCGCCCGGAGGTTCCAGCGATGCAAGTCGACGAGCTGCTCAAGCCGTTCCCGATCAAGGAGTTCCACCCGTTCCCGCGTGCCCTGATGGGTCCCGGGGCGCACGAGATGATCGGACCCGAGGCCCTCAAGCTGGGCTTCCGCAAGACCCTCGTGATGACGTCGGGCCTGCGCGGCACCGACATCGTGCACAAGATCGTCGAGTCGATGAAGTACCACGGCCTCGAGGTCGTCGTGTACGACAAGGTCGAGTCCAACCCCAAGGACTACAACGTCATGGACTCGGTCAAGCTCTACCAGGAGAACGAGTGCGACTCGTTCGTGTCCATCGGCGGCGGCTCCTCGCACGACGCCTGCAAGGGCGCGCGCATCTCCGTCGCGCACGACGGCCGCAACGTCAACGAGTTCGAGGGCTTCAACAAGTCCGAGAACCCGAAGAACCCGCCGCACATCGCGGTCTCCACGACGGCCGGCACCGGCTCCGAGACCTCGTGGGCCTATGTCATCACCGACACCACGACCGACCCCGACAACCCGCACAAGTACGTCGCGTTCGACGACGCGAGCGTCGCGACCCTGGCCATCGACGACCCGGTGCTCTACTACGACTGCCCGGTCGACTACACCGCGCAGTGCGGCTTCGACGTCCTCGCGCACGCCTCCGAGCCGTACGTCTCGCGGCTGAACTTCGAGCCCTCCCTCGGCAACGCGATCCGGGCCATCAAGCTCACCGCGGAGAACCTGCGCGAGGCGGTCTGGAACGGCCAGGACCTGAAGGGTCGCGAGGGCATGATGTACGCCCAGTACATCGCCGCGCAGGCGTTCAACTCCGGCGGGCTCGGGATCATCCACTCGATCTCGCACGCCATCTCGGCCTTCTACGACACCCACCACGGCCTCAACAACGCGATCGCGCTGCCGCGGGTGTGGGCGTTCAACATGCCCACGCACTACAAGCGGTTCGCCGAGATCGCCGACGCGATGGGCGTCGACACGCACGGCATGTCGACGGTCCAGGCGGCGGACGCGGCGCTCGCGGCCGCCATCCGGCTGCTGCGCGACGTGGGGATCACCGAGAAGTTCACCGACGTCACCAAGGACACGTACTCGAAGAACCGGCTGGGCCTCGGCCCGACCGCGTTCTACCAGAACGCGCCCACGATCATCGGCGACGCCGCGGACGTCGACCGGATCACCAACCACGTCCTCGGCGACGCCTGCACCCCCGGCAACGCCAAGGAGTGCACCTTCGAGACGGTGCGCCCCGTCGTGGAGCACTGCATGAACGGCGACCTGGACGACTTGCTGTCCTGATCGCCCCCGGTGCGCCGGCCCCTCCCGCCCTTCGCGGGCCGGCGCACCGACCCCTCCCGAGCCGTCCCCCTGAGGAGCACCCCGTGACCGACACCGCCTTCGACTTCGCCGACGTCGCCGATACCCGCGCCCGGTTCGCCGGGGAGGGCTACCTCGCCGACGACCAGCTGGCCACGACCGTGTTCCTCCAGTCCCGGCTGGACAAGCCGGTGCTGCTCGAGGGTCCCGCCGGCGTGGGCAAGACCCAGCTCGCGCTGAGCCTGGCGCGTGCCACCGGTCGCCGCCTGCTGCGCCTGCAGTGCTACGAGGGCCAGGACGAGACCAAGGCGCTCTACGAGTGGGACTACGGCAAGCAGCTGCTCTACACGCAGATCCTGCGGGAGAAGATCGGCCAGGTCGTCCAGGACGCCACCGACCTCACCGACGCCGTCGAGCAGATCGCCAAGCAGGACTCCGTCTTCTTCTCCGAGCGCTTCCTCACCCCGCGCCCGCTGCTCGAGGCGATCGACTCCGAGGACCCCGTCGTACTGCTGATCGACGAGGTCGACCGGGCCGACGAGGCGCTCGAGGCGGTGCTGCTCGAGCTCCTCGCGGAGTACCAGATCTCGATCCCCGAGGTCGGCACCATCCGCGCCAAGCACGCGCCGTACGTCGTGCTCACGTCGAACAACACCCGCGACCTGTCCGCCGCGCTCAAGCGGCGCTGCCTCCACCTGTTCCTCGACTACCCGGACCCGGAGCGCGAGCTCGAGATCATCCGGTCCAAGGAGACCGGGCTCGCCGACGAGCTGGCCGCCCACCTGGTCGACATCGTCCGCGGCCTGCGCGAGCTCGACCTGCGCAAGGCTCCGAGCATCTCCGAGACCATCGACTGGGCGCGCACGCTGGCCGTCCTGGGCGTCGAGGAGCTCAGCGCCGACGTGCTGTCGGCGACCCTGAACGTGGTCGTGAAGTACGAACGCGACCTGCGCCTCTCGCGCGAGGCGCTCCCCCGCCTGGTCGACCCCAACGCCGAGGTGCCCGCCTCGCTGCACGGACACGGGCACGGGCACGGGCACGGGCACGGGCACGGGCACGACGACCACACCCACGGTGGGTCGCCGGAGGATCGCGACGAGGGCCGCCTGCGGCGCGCGGAGAAGGACGAGCCGGGGCGTCACCACGAGGCCTACTACGGCGGCAAGGGCAAGCCGCTCGGCGTGCGCGAGGTCAGCAGCGGCCAGGGCGCCCGATCGTTCTCCGCGCGCAAGCGACCGGTGTGAGGACGCGGTCGTGGAGGGCGCCGTCCACCGCTTCGTCCGCCTGCTGCGGCTGCACGGCCTGCGGATCAGCACCGCCGAGCTGATCGACGGCCTGTCCGCCGCCGGCCAGCCCGGCGTACTCGAGGACCGCACGTTGCTGCGGGCCGCGCTGCGGGTCAGCCTGGTCAAGGACCGCCGCGACCTCGCGGCGTTCGACCACGTCTTCGACCGCTTCTTCAGCCTGCGGCCGGTGGTCGACGAGGAGGTCGGGCACGGCCACGGGCACGCGCACGACGACCTGTCCGACGACGGGGAGCTGACCGACTTCACGTTGTCCGAGCAACCGGGCGACGTACCAGCGGACGGGCACTCGCACGGCAAGCCTGACGACATCCGGGAGTTCTTCAAGCCCGAGGACATGGCCCAGCAGTTCAACCTGCACCAGGAGGCCAACAAGATCGACATCGCGTCGCTCACCGACGAGATCGTGCTCTCGGACGACACCCAGCTCGACCCCTCGCAGGCGGCGCGGGTCCAGCTGACGGTGAGCCGGATGCACAACCCGGGCAACCCCGCGGACCTCGCCCGGTCCGCCGGCCTCCAGCTGGAATCGGAGCTGTCGGTCCAGCAGGAGCTCGCGCTGCTCAGCTGGCTCGACGAGCGGGTGGCCGACGACGACGCCGACGACCCGGAGGCGGCCGCCTCGCTGGCTGCCCTGCGCGCCGCGCTCGCCCCGTGGCTGGACCAGCTGCCCGAGCGGATCCGCGAGCACCTCGAGCAGCTGATGTCGCTGGAGCGGGAGATCGAGACCCGCGAGCTGGAGGCGGCCCGGGCGGAGACGGTCGACGAACACGAGCGGGCCGAGCTGGAGGAGTCCCTGCGCCGGCTGCTGCGCTCGCTGCACGGCGCTCCACGGCCCCGCCGCAAGGCGGCTGCGAGCGGTGTCGTCGACGGTCGCCGCACGATGCGCAGCAACATGAAGTACGACGGCGTGCCGTTCCGTCCCGTCACGGTCAGCAAGGTCGAGGACCGCCCGCGGCTGGTCGTGCTCTGCGACGTCTCGCTGTCGGTCCGGTCGACGGCGCGGTTCACGCTGCACCTGGTGCACAGCCTGCAGGCGATGGCCGCCAGCGTGCGCACGTTCGCCTTCGTCAAGGACCTCGTGGAGACCACCGACCTGTTCGCCGAGCACCGGATCGAGGACGCCCTCTCGCTCGTCATGGCAGGCCTGCCGGCCGGCGGCGTCCTGGACGTCGATGCCGACTCCGACCACGGCACCGCCTTCACGGAGTTCCTCGAGCGCCACGGCTCCGCCGTGAACCGTCGTACGACGGTCGTGGTGCTCGGCGACGGCCGCAACAACGGGCAGGACCCGGGCCTGCGCGCGTTCGAGGAGATCACGCGCCGCGCCCGCTCGACGATCTGGCTGACGCCGGAGCCGCGCTACTCGTGGGGCCTGGGCAGCTGCGACCTGCCGCTCTACGCCGAACACTGCGACCGGGTCGAGGTCGTGCGCAACCTCCGCGGCCTCGACCGGGTCGCCACCCCGGTCCCGGTCCCACGATGAGTGCCGCACAGCTCCACCCGCTCGAGGCGCCGGCCGGCGGGGTCTACCGCGACGAGCTGGTGGAGGTCCGCGGCCAGGCGGGGCCGACGCCGCGGCTCGGGCTGCACACGGTGCGCACGCCACACTTCGACCTGACCACCGTCGACCACCGCGCCGTCGTCGTCCACCGGCTGCCGCCCGAGCGGGTCGACGACGACCTGTCGGGCCTGCTGGCCGACGAGCTCTTCCAGCCGGGCTGGCTGCGCGGCGGAGAGCTCTTCGAGCACCTGTTCACCGGGATCGTGCTGACCTCGCACCCGGACCCGCTGGTCGCCTGGGAGCGGTTCTACCGCCGTACCCTCGACCGGGTCGCGGGCGCGATCGGCGACGGCCCAGCAGCAGGGGCGCACGGAACGATCGCCGACTACGCCCCCGTCTACGCACACGTCGAGGAGGTGCTCGCCGAGGGCACCGTGCTGGAGCTCGGCTCGTGCTTCGGCTTCCTGGCGTTGCGGCTGGCGCAGGCGGGCCGGGACGTCACGGCGTCCGACATCTCTGCCGGCACGATCGACCTGCTGCGAGCCGTGGCACCGCGCCTCGGCGTGCGCCTGGCAGCTCAGGCCGACGACGCGGCCCGCGTGCAGGCGGCCGACCGCAGCGTCGACAACGTGCTCGCGATCCACCTGCTCGAGCACCTCGACGCCGCGCACGGGGCGCGGGTGCTCGCCGAGGCGATCCGCATCGCGCGGCGCCGCGTCGTGGTCGCCGTACCCCTCGAGGACGAGGCGGACACGACCTGGGGCCACGTCCGCACGATCTCCCTGACCGACCTCGATGCGTGGGGGCGGGCCACCGGCCTGCCCTACCGCGTCGACGACCACCACGGCGGGTGGCTGGTCGTCGACGTCGCGACCCCGGTCAGGGCCCGAACCACAGGCGCGCCCCGCGTCCTGCGGAAACCATCCACCCTCCCGGAGGAACCAGCATGACCGACACCGCACCCGCCACCATTCCCGCCAGCGCCCCCGCCACGGCCGCGGCGCCGGAGTGGGGCGACCCCTTCCCGCTCGGCCTCGCCAGCTTCGGCATCTCGGCCCTCGTCCTCGCCAGCGTGATGTCGGGGATGATCGACGCCGCCGCCACCCCGGCCGTCCTGTCACTCGCCCTCGCCCTCGGCTTCCTGACCGAGATCGTCGCCGGCGTCATCCACTTCCGGCGCGGTGAGACCTTCCCCGGGCTGGTCTTCACCGCGTACGCCGGCTTCTGGCTCAGCTACGCGCTGCTGGTCCAGTTCTACGCACCCATGGTGACCGCCGACGGTGCCGCCGTGACCGGCATGTTCCTGCTCGCCTGGGCCCTCTTCTCGACCTACATGCTCCTCGCCGCGCTGCGCACGAACACCACCACCGTGGCGATCTTCGTGCTGCTCTGCGCCGTCTTCTACCTCGCGGCCTTCGGCGCCTTCAGCGAGAGCACAGGCCTGAGCCACCTCGCCGGCTACGTGCTCGTCGCGGACGCCGCGCTGGCGCTCTACGCCTCGGCCGCGGTCATCGTGAACACCACGTGGGACCGCACGGTGCTGCCGCTGCCGTGACGGGGCGGGCTCGGTGTGGCCCGGAGGCCAGCTGTAACTCAGTGTTGGACCCTCTACCGGGGTGCTGTGACTGTATCCAACGCCCCGGTAGAGGTGCGGACACCGAGTTACAAGCGGCTCGCCCCCGGACCCACCGGGCCCGTCGGCTCAGATGACGCCCATCTTGGACGCCTCGTACACCGCCTCGGCGCGGCGGGTGACCTCGAGCTTGCGCAGGATGTTGCCGACGTGGAACTTGGCGGTGGTCTCGGAGATGAAGAGCCGGCTGCCGATGTCGCGGTTGGACAGGCCGCGCGCGAGCAGGGCCAGCACCTCGCGCTCCCGTGCCGTCAGCTTCTTCTCGTCCGTCGCCGGCGGTGCCTTGAGCCCCCGCACCATGGCGGCGGCCGAGCGGGCGTCGAAGGCGCTCTCGCCGCGGGCGACGTCGCGGATCGAGCGGACCAGGCCGGTCATGTCGACGTCCTTGACGACGTAGCCGCGCGCCCCGGCCTTCACGGCGCGCAGCACCAGCTGTTCGTCGAGGAAGGTGGTGAGCACGAGGATCGCCAGCTCGGGGTACTCCGCCGCCAGCACCTCGCAGAGGTCGAGGCCCTCGGTGTCCGAGGACGTCGACAGCTTGAGGTCGAGCAGCACGATCGCCGGGCGGGCGCGGCCGACGACGGCCAGCGCCTCCGCGGCGGTCGACGCCTCGGCGACGACGCGCAGGTCGTGCTCCCGCTCGAGGATCGAGCGCAGTCCCTGCCGCACGATCGCGTGGTCGTCCACCAGCATGATGTCGACGGTCCGCGTCGTCGGCCGGGTGATCTCCGGGGTCGTCGGCTGGGTCAGGGTCGCCATGGTTCCACCTGTTCCGGCCCGGCTCCGACCAGGCCTGCGATGATGCCCGGGCGCTGCGCGTCCAGGGGCAAGGGAATCCGCATCTCCACCCGGACCCCGCCGATGCGGGCCCTCCGGAAGGAGATCGAGCCACCGAGCTCGGTGATGCGGCACTCGATGTTGGCCAGGCCGCGATGCCGTCCGTCGACGGACGGCCCCCGCTCCAGGCGCAGCCGGCGGGCCAGCGCGGACGGGTCGCCCGTGCCGTCGTCGGCCACGCTCACGAACAGCTCGTCGGGCCGGTACCGCAGCCGTACGACGGCCCGGCTGGCCTCGGCGTGGGTGGCGACGTTGAACAGCGCCTCCCCCACCGCACGGGCGATCTCGTGGTCGGCGTCGGCGGTGAGGTCCTCGACCTCGCCGTCCACGCGGACCGCGACCGCGAGGTGGGGTCGGTGGTGCTCGGCCACCTCCTGCAGCAGCTCGGGCAGCGAACGCACGACGTCACGCTGGGGCTGGTGCAGGGCGTAGATCGCCCTGCGGAGCTGGTCGACCGCCTGCGCGCTCAGCTCCTTCGCGGTGGTCAGCCGCTCCTCGATCCCGGCGCGGCCCTCGTCGGCTGCCATGCCGCGGGCGACCTCGACCGCCATGCCGGCGGAGAGGACGTACTGGGTGACGCTGTCGTGGAGCTCGCGGGCGATCCGGTGTCGCTCGTGGTCGAGCAGCTCGCGCTGGTGGGCGACCAGCAGCCGTTCCTCGGCCTGCCGCAGCTCGCGCGTGCGCTCGGCGAGGTCGCGCGCCTGGGCGGCCGTCTCGTCGTACAGGCGCTGCGCGCGGCGGTGGAGCGCGAGCCCGGCCTGGTACTGCTCGGAGGTGTGCAGCGCGACGGCGGCCTCGTTGGCGAGGATCCGCAACACGGACAGGTCGCCCGGTTCGGGCTCGTCGTCGAGGCCGTGCAGCCCGACCACGCTGCCGATGGGATCGCCGGCGAGGGTCATCGGCACCCGCACCCAGGCGTCGTCGCGGGGCGTGCGGGTGGCGTGCCCGGCGCGGATGGCGCCGAGCTCGCGTCGTACGCGGGAGGGCAGGTCGGTCTCGTCGTCGACCAGCGCGCCGCGGGTCCCGTCGACGACGAGGAAGCGGGGCCGGGCGCCGGGGAGCTGGCCGTCGGCGAGGCCGAGGATCAGCCACGCCGCGTCGAGGTGCTCCGCGGCGGCGCGCGCAACCTGCTCCAGCAGCCCTCTGGGGCCCTCGACCGTGCTGACCAGGCCGCGCGAGATGGAGTCCATCGCCCGCACGGCCCGCTGCATCCGCTCGTCGGAGCGGACGTAGGCGCGGTAGTAGGAGCGCTTGCCCGACCGGACGCCGGTGAGGGTCGCCAGGTCCAGCTGCTCGCTCATGACGCTCGCTCCGTCACAGTGCTTCGAGGAAGAGCTTCTCCACGTCGCGCAGGGTGGCGGCACGCGGGTTGGTCGTGAGGCAGGCATCGTCGAGCGTCGTGTCCGCGAGCCGGGGTACGTCGGCCTCCGTCACCCCGAGCTCGCGGAGACCCCGCGGCACGCCGACGTCGTCGGCCAGCCGGCGCACGTGGTCGGCGAGCAGCTCGGCCGCCTCCTCGCCCGGGATGCCGGCGACCTCCAGCCCCGCCGCCGCGGCGAGCGCGACGAAACGGTCCGGGGTGGCCCGGGCGTTGTAGCGGATCACGTGCGGTAGCAGCACGCCGTTGACGACGCCGTGCGGAGCGTCGAGCAGGCCACCGACCTGGTGGCTCATCGCGTGGGTCGCGCCGAGGATCGCGTTGGAGAAGGCGAGTCCGGCCTGCAGGCTGGCCTGCGCCATCTTGCGGCGGTGCTCGGTCTCGAGCGGGTCGGTGATCGTCGAGCGGAGGTGGCCGCAGACCAGACCGACCGCGTTGAGCGCGTGGGTGTCGGCGAGCGGGTTGTGGGCCAGTGACACGTAGGCCTCGATGCCGTGGGTGAGGGCGTCGAGCCCGGTGGCGGCGTTGAGGAGGTCGGGCATCGTCACGAGCAGGCGCGGGTCGGTGATCGAGATGTCCGGGACCAGCGCGCGCCCCATGATCGTCACCTTCACCGAGCGCGCCGTGTCGGTGACGATGCAGAACTGGCTGACGTCGGCGCCGGTGCCCGACGTGCTCGGGATGATCAGCAGGGGCGGGATCGGCTGGGTCATCCGGTCGACGCCGCGGTAGTCGAGGATGTCGCCGCCGTTGCCCGACAGCACGGCGACGCCCTTCGCGGCGTCGGCGCAGGAGCCGCCACCGATGCCGATGATCACGTCGCACTCCCATTCCAGGTAGTGCGCGTACGCCGCCCGGACCTCGTGATCGCGCGGGTTCGGCGTGACCTGCGACCAGACGACGGGCCGCAGCCCGGCCTCGCGCAGGTGGCCGAGGAGCTCGTCGACCCAGCCGGCGGCGATGATGCCGGGGTCGGTCACGACGAGCGGACGACGCGCACCCAGCCGCGCCGCGGCGAAGCCGGCCTCGCTGAGCGAGCCGGTGCCGAAGACGACCTCCGGCGCGTGGAACTTCACCAGCCGGGTCGGCTCCTCGTCGGCACCGCCCGCAGGCCGGGGTCGAGCTGGTGCTGCCGTGAGCGCCATGGTGATCCCTTCGCCGAATGTGACAGGCACCACACTGCTCCCCGAACGTTGCAACGAGGTTGGCACGTACCTCTCCGTTCGGACAGGTGCGTCGGTCCTGCTACTTGCGCAGCGCCCGGAGCAGCAGCCGCAGGGCGAGCAGGGCGAGCACCGCGATCGCCGCCTGCTTGCCGTAGCTCTTGAGCAGCACGGGCACCACCGCCGAACCCAGGTCGAGCGCGTCGTCGTTCGCGGCCGGCGGAGCCGGTTGCGACTGCGCGGGCTCCTGGTCCCCCACGCCACGACCGATTCCGTCCTCCCCGGCCCCGTCCGAGGACGGTTTCGGTGGTTGAACCGCAGCCTCGGGAGCCGCCCCGGCCGCGAGGCGCTGCTCGAGGCAGGTGACGAACTGGCCGAGCAGCTTGTCGGAGACGTCCTGCATCACGCCCCGGCCGAACTGCGCGGGCTTGCCCGTGATGGCGAGGTCAGTCACCACGTCGACCTGCGTGGAGCCGCCGTCGGCGGCCGCCATGGTCACGGTGACCTTCGCGCCCGCCGTACCGTTGCCGCGCTTGTCACGGCCCTTGGCGTCCACCACGAACCGGTGCGCGGCCTCGTCGCGCTCGACGAAGCTGCCGGCGCCGGCGTACACCAGCGCGATCGGCCCGAGCTTGACCTTGCAGGTGCCCTCGAAGGTCGGGTTGCCGTCGGCGTCCTCGCCGACGGCGGAGACCTGGGCGCCCGGGAAGCACTCGGCGAGCGCACCGATGTCCTGGAAGTGCGCCCAGGTCGCGTCGACCGGCGTGGGGACGGTGAAGGAGTGGCTGAGGTCCACCGCCCGATCAGCCCCTGCCTGCAGCCGACAGGACCGCCCGCCGGGTCAGCACCGTCGCGAGGTGGCGGCGGTAGTCGGCGTCGCCGTTCAGGTCGCTGGGCGGGTTCGTGCCCTCCGCGGCGAGCGCGGCCGCGGCGGCCACCCCCTCCTCGGTCGCGGGCTGCCCGACCAGCGCCTGCTCGGCCGCCAGCGCCCGCAGCGGCGTCGAGCCCATGTTGGTGAGCCCGATCCGCGCCTCCGCGATGGTGTCGCCGTCGGTCCGGACAGCCGCCGCCACCGCCACGATCGGCCACTGGTGCGCGATCCTCACGAACTTCTCGTACGACGCCCCCCAGCCGTCGTGCTTGGGGACCTTCACGGCGGTGAGGATCTCGTCGTCGGACAGCGCGGTCTCGAAGAGGTCGACGAAGAAGTCCTCTGCCGCCACCTCACGGGTGCCACCGGGACCCTGGACGACGAACGTCGAGCCGAGGGCCCGGGCGGGCGCCCCCAGATCGCCCGCAGGATCGGCGTGGGCGAGCGCGCCGCCGAAGGTGCCCCGGTGACGGACCTGGGCGTCGGCCAGGTGGGTGATCGCCTTGCTGATCAGCAGGGCGTGCTCGTGCACCAGCGGGTCCTGACCGACGTCGTGGTGCGTGGTCATGGCGCCGATGACGAGGTGGTCGCCGGCGTCACGGACGCCGCGGAGGCTGTCGATGCGACCGAGGTCGATCACCCACTCCGGGGCGTTCAGGCGCATCCGGAGCACCGGCAGCAGGCTCTGCCCCCCGGCAATGACCTTGGCGTCGTCACCGTGCTCGGCGAGCGCGGCCAGGGCCTCCTCGACCGTGGTCGGGGCGACGTACTCGAAGGCTGCGGGGATCACTGGACCCCTCCTTCCGACTCGTCGAAGTGGGGCATGGCGGCCTCCGTGGTCTCGCCACCGGAGGTGCCGCTGTTGATCGCCCGCCAGACCCGCTCGGGCGTGCACGGCATCTGCACGTCGTGGACGCCGAGGGGGCGGAGTGCGTCGACGACGGCGTTGACCACGGCCGGTGTCGAGGCGATGGTGCCCGCCTCGCCGACACCCTTGGTACCGAGCGAGTTGGTGGTCGACGGCGAGGTGGTGTGGTCGATCTCGAAGCTGATCGTGTCGGCCGCCGTCGGCAGGAGGTAGTCGACGAAGGACCCGGTGACGAGGGTCCCGTTGTCGTCGTACACGGCCTCCTCCCAGAGCGCCTGGGCGATCCCCTGGACCAGACCGCCGTGGACCTGGCCGGCCACGATGAGCGGGTTGATCACCACGCCGATGTCGTCGCAGCAGACGTACTTGCGCAGCCTGACCTGGCCGGTCTCGGTGTCGACCTCGACCGCGCACAGGTGCGTGCCGTGCGGGTAGTTGAAGTTCACCGGGTCGTAGGTCGCCTCGGAGTCGAGCGAGGGCTCCATCCCGTCGGGCAGGTTGTGCGCGGCGAAGACGGCGGTGGCGATCTCCTGGATCGCCATGCCCTGGTCGGTCCCCTTGACGGTGAACCGGCCGCCGCTGAACTCGAGGTCGTCGGCGGAGGCCTCGAGCAGGTGGGCCGCGACGGGCTTCGCCTTCTCGATGACCTTGTCGACGGCCCGCACCAGGGCCTCCCCGCCGACGACCAGGCTGCGGGACCCGTAGGTGTCCAGGCCCTTGTGGGAGATCTGCGTGTCCCCGTGCAGGATCTCGACGTCCTCGAACGGTACGCCGAGCCGGTCGGCCACGATCTGGCTGAACGCCGTCTCGTGGCCCTGCCCGTGGGCCGAGGCCCCGGTGACCACCTCGACCTTGCCGGTCGCGAGCATCCGGACCTCGGCGTGCTCCCAGCCGCCCGCCCCGTAGTTGAGGCTGCCGAGGACACGCGACGGCGCGAGGCCGCACATCTCGGTGAAGGTCGAGACGCCGAGCCCGAGCTGCACCTTGTCACCGCGGGCGCGGCGCTCGGCCTGCTCGGCGCGCAGTGCGTCGTACCCGAACATCTCCTTGGCGCGGGCGGTGGCGGCCTCGTAGTTGCCCGAGTCGTACTCGAGTCCCGCGACCGTGGTGAACGGGAACTCCTCGTGCGTGATCCAGTTCATCTCGCGGACCTCGAGCGGGTCCTTGCCCAGCTCGGCCGCGAGCTCGTCCATCAGCCGCTCGATCGCGAAGGTGGCCTCGGGCCGGCCGGCGCCGCGGTAGGCGTCGGTCCACGCCTTGTTGGTGAGGATGTTGGTCGTCTGGAACTGGTACGCCGGGAACTTGTAGATCGCGTTGAACATGAACGCCCCCAGCACCGGCACCCCGCCGCCGACGATCGCGACATAGGCACCGAGGTCGGCCAGCAGGTCGACCTTGAGGCCGGTCACCCTGCCCTCCTTCGTCGCCGCCAACGTGAGTCGCTGCCACTGGTCGCGGCCGTGGTGGGCGGTCAGGAGCGACTCGCTGCGGGTCTCGGTGAACTTCACCGGCTTGCCGAGCTTGCGGGCCACCGCGAAGGTGATCATCTCCTCCGGCGTCTGCTGGAGCTTGCCGCCGAAACCGCCGCCCACGTCGGGTGCGATGACCCGGATCTTGGACTCCGGCACGCCGGTCGTCGCGGCGATCGCGAAGCGCAGGATGTGCGGTACCTGGGTCGCGGACCAGACCGTGATCTGCTCGCCCGTCGGGTCGACGACCGTGCTGCGGGGCTCCATGAACGCCGGGATCAACCGCTGCTGGCGGTACTCCCGCTCGATCACGATGCCGTTCTCGCGCGCCTCGGCGATCGCGGCCTCGACGTCACCACCGGTGCCGGCCTCCGCCGAGTCGAAGCGCCACACGGCGCTCACGTTGGTGCCGAGGTCGGGGTGCGCGAGCGCTCCCCCGTTCTCGTGCGCGGCGGCCGCTTCCTTCAGGTCGAGCGCGGCCGGCAGCTCCTCGTAGTCGACCTCGACCAGCTCGGCGGCGTCGCGCGCCTCCGCGGCGGACCGGGCGACGACCACGGCGACGGTCTCGCCCGCGAACGCGACCCGGTCGGTCGGCATCGGCAGGTGCGCCGGCGTGACCTGGTCGGTGACGATCGGCCACGCGTTGATGCAGGCGCCCTGACCCTCGCCGAGGTCGGCGCCGGTCAGCACCGCGACGACATTGGTGGCGGCCTTCGCGGCCTCGGTGTCGATGTTCGTGATCCGCGCATGCGGGAACGGGCTGCGGACCATCGCGAGGTGCAGCATCCCCGGCAGGGTGATGTTGTCCGTCCACCGCGTACGTCCGGTGATCAGGCGCTGGTCCTCCTTGCGCCGCCGGTCGCGACCGATCTCCTGGCCGGTCGTGGGCTCCTGGGTCGCGGTCATGCCGATGCCCCCTCCGTCGTACCGGCGGTCGTGCCGGCGGCGTGCTGAACGGCGCGCACGATGTTGTGGTAGCCGGTGCAGCGGCACAGGTTGCCCTCGAGACCGAGCCGGATGGCCTCCTCGGACGGGCTCGGGTTCTCGTTGAGCAGGTCGACAGCCTGCATGATCATCCCCGGCGTGCAGAAGCCGCACTGCAGCCCGTGGCACTCACGGAAGGACTCCTGCACCTGGTGCAGCTGGCCGTCCGCGCCGGCCAGGCCTTCGATGGTCGTGACCTCGCCGCCGTCGGCCTGGACGGCCAGCACGTTGCAGGACTTCACGCTCCTGCCGTTGAGGTGGACCGTGCACGCGCCGCAGTTGCTGGTGTCGCAACCGATGACGGTGCCGGTCTTGCCGAGCTTCTCCCGGAGGTACTGCACGAGGAGCATCCGGGGTTCGACGTCGTCGGCGACCTGCTGGCCGTCGACGGTGAGGTTGATCCGGGCCATGACTCTCCCTTGAGCGCGAGGGACCTGTGATGCGGCTCACGCTAGGGAGGGTGAGGTTGGCAGATGGTTGTGCGGCCGGCGAGGGTCCCGGTTCTCGTCATTCGACCCCGGCGGGAGCGGGTTCACGGCTACGGTCTGCGGCCATGAGGTGGACGCGGGGCGCGGTGCCGGCGCTGGTGCTGTGCACGGCGGCAACGCTGGCAGGCTGTGGGACCAACGACCCGACCACCGCAGGGGCGTACGACGGCGACGACCCTGTCTTCGTGACGGGGTCACCCGTGGTCTTCGAGGAGGGGAAGCACCCCCTTGGTGAGTACGTCGACTGGGACGACACGCTGCGCATCCGGGCGGACGTCGTCGAGGTCGACGGCGACGACGGCGGTGCGTGGTTGACAGTGGCGGTCCGGGCCGAGAACACGGGATCGAAGCCGCGCGCGCTGCCCTACGTCGAGCTGTCCTGCGACGGGCAGGAGAGCGGTTTCCCGGCCCTCGTCGAGGGCGCGGCGCCGAGTCCGACCCGCGTGCCCGGCAACGACTCGGTCGAGTACCAGGAGCGACTCGCCATGGCGGGTGGGGGCCGGACGGGCCAGTCGATCCCGAAGTGCACGGGCGAGGTCACCATCGACCTCACCCTGGACTCGGCGGACTCCTCCAGCACCAGGCAGGCGTGGGCGGTGCCGCAGGACGTCGTCGACGACCTGAACGAGCGCCGGCCGCCTGATCCGCTGGGCGGGCAGCAGGAGATCTCCCCCGGGCTCTTGATCGACGTCGTGGTGGAATCGGTCGGCGGTGACGGACGACAGGCCTGGCTGCACGTCAGGGTCGACTACGACAACCGCACGGGCGCGGAACTGCGGCTCGACCGGGCGACCCTGCACTGCGCGCAGTCGGACGGCGTCGGTCAGGCGCGCCGGAACGACGTCACTGTCGGCGGTACGGGTGGCGTGGGGGTCGAGCTCCTCATCCCGCCGGGCGACGACGGGCAACCGCTCACGGAGTGCCGTGCCCCGGCGTACGTCGAGATCGGCTCGGGGCGCTGGACGCTCTCGGACGACGAGCTGGACTACCTCAACGAGGAGCTCGCCCGCGAACCCGGGCGCCCGTACAGCTGGGTCGCCACCGACGGCACGTTCTCCTCCGGCTACCAGGTCGTCGTCGTACCGGACGCCGGCGCCGCCGAGGCCCTCGCCGCGCTGGGCCCGAACCGTCGGAAGGTCAGCCACGAGCGCTTCTGGGCGATCCGGGTGGCCGAGCACGCCGATGGGGTCGTGCTGTTCACCTGGGGTCTGCTCAGCGAGGAGCAGGTCGTCGCACTCAGCCGCATCGGCGGCCTCGCCGCGTCGTACGGCAACACGGTGAACGGCGACGACCACGTCCTCGTCGCGCGCGACGGTGAGGTCGTCCGCAGCTTCGACCCGTTCCTCGACCACGACTACCTGAAGACGAAGCACCTGCCCGAGGAGAAGGGCCTCGACCTGGAGAACGACACCGGGCCGGCGTCGTGGACCCTGCTCGAGCGGTTGACGAAGATCCACATCACCCAGGACTGGTTGATGGACGAGGACCACCCCGCCTACCTGATCAAGTGAGCGGAATGCGACTGCCGGCAGCCCAGCACGCCCGCGGACGTTCATCGCAGTGACTCACGGACATGCCACAGGCCCCGCCGACAGGCGGGGTGTGGGGCGGGGTGGTCAGTAGCCGTCGAGTGGGGTGGTGCCGGCGG
>CAZAQE010000047.1:0-28492 GCA_964487275.1 uncultured Nocardioides sp.
GCTCCAAGGTCCGTCGCGAGCGCATGGGCCACATCGAGCTCGCCGCGCCCGTGACCCACATCTGGTACTTCAAGGGCGTGCCGTCGCGGCTGGGCTACCTGCTCGACCTGGCCCCGAAGGACCTCGAGAAGGTCATCTACTTCGCGGCCTACATGATCACCTCCGTCGACGAGGAGGCGCGCCACCGCGACCTCTCCGACCTCGAGGGCAAGATCGGCCTGCAGCGCCAGTCCATCGAGAAGCGCCGCGACGCGGGCCTCGAGGACCGGACCAAGAAGCTGGAGGAGGACCTCGCGGCCCTCGAGGCCGAGGGTGCCAAGGCCGACCAGCGCCGCAAGGTGCGCGACGGCGCCGAGCGCGAGCTCAAGCAGCTGCGTGACCGCGCCCAGCGCGAGCTGGACCGCCTCGAGGAGGTCTGGGACACGTTCAAGACCCTCAAGGTGCAGGACCTCATGGGCGACGAGGTCCTCTACCGCGAGATGAAGAACTGGTTCGGCAAGTACTTCGAGGGCCACATGGGCGCCACGGCGATCCAGAAGCGCCTGCAGGACTTCGACCTCGACGCCGAGGTCGAGAGCCTGCGCGAGACCATCGCGACCGGCAAGGGCCAGCGCAAGGTCCGCGCCCTCAAGCGGCTCAAGGTCGTCGAGGCCTTCCGCAAGACCGGCAACAAGCCCGTCGGCATGGTCCTGGACGCCGTCCCGGTCATCCCGCCGGACCTGCGCCCGATGGTGCAGCTCGACGGTGGCCGCTTCGCGACCTCCGACCTCAACGACCTGTACCGCCGCGTCATCAACCGGAACAACCGCCTCAAGCGGCTGCTCGACCTCGGCGCGCCGGAGATCATCGTCAACAACGAGAAGCGGATGCTCCAGGAGGCCGTCGACTCGCTGTTCGACAACGGCCGCCGCGGCCGTCCGGTGACCGGTCCGGGCAACCGC
Organism: uncultured Nocardioides sp.; assembly: GCA_964487275.1. Classification (GTDB taxonomy): domain Bacteria; phylum Actinomycetota; class Actinomycetes; order Propionibacteriales; family Nocardioidaceae; genus Nocardioides. Next base: position 942 of record CAZAQE010000047.1, read on the forward strand.
CCGCTCAAGTCGCTCTCCGACATGCTCAAGGGCAAGCAGGGTCGCTTCCGCCAGAACCTGCTCGGCAAGCGCGTGGACTACTCGGGCCGTTCGGTCATCGTGTCGGGTCCGCAGCTGAAGCTGCACCAGTGTGGTCTGCCCAAGCAGATGGCGCTCGAGCTCTTCAAGCCGTTCGTCATGAAGCGGCTCGTCGACCTGTCGCACGCGCAGAACATCAAGTCCGCCAAGCGGATGGTCGAGCGTGGCCGCCCGGTCGTGTGGGACGTCCTCGAAGAGGTCATCACCGAGCACCCCGTGCTGCTCAACCGTGCGCCCACCCTGCACCGACTCGGCATCCAGGCGTTCGAGCCGCAGCTGATCGAGGGCAAGGCCATCCAGCTGCACCCGCTCGTCTGCACCGCCTTCAACGCGGACTTCGACGGTGACCAGATGGCCGTGCACCTGCCGCTCTCCGCGGAGGCGCAGGCCGAGGCCCGGATCCTGATGCTGTCGACCAACAACATCCTCAAGCCGTCGGACGGCCGTCCGGTGACCATGCCGACCCAGGACATGATCATCGGCCTGTTCTTCCTCACCACCGAGCGTGGCGAGGCGACGGTCGAGGTCGACGGACAGACCCAGCTGCGTGCCTTCTCGTCCCCGGCCGAGGCGATCATGGCCTACGACCGCAACGAGATCACGCTGCAGGACCGGGTCCGCATCCTGCTGACCGACTACGCCATCGAGGGCCACGAGCAGGGCGAGGCCGTCCTGCTCGAGACCACGCTGGGTCGCACGATCTTCAACGACGCGCTCCCGGCCGACTACCCCTACGTCAACGAGGAGGTCGGCAAGAAGCGCCTCGGCGCCATCGTGAACGACCTCGCCGAGCGCTACCCCAAGGTGGTCGTGGCGGCGTCCCTGGACGCCCTCAAGGACAACGGCTTCCACTGGGCCACCCGCTCGGGTGTCACCGTCTCGATCGACGACGTCATCACGCCGGAGAACAAGGCCGAGCTGCTCGGCGAGTACGAGGCCCAGGCCGCCAAGATCCAGAAGCAGTTCGAGCGCGGTCTCGTGACCGACGAGGAGCGCCGCCAGGAGCTCATCGAGATCTGGACCAAGGCGAGTCAGGAGGTCGGCAAGGCGCTGCGGTCGACGTTCGAGGCCAACCCGACCAACCCGATCTACGTGCAGGTGCACTCGGGTGCCTCGGGCAACTTCAACCAGATCAACCAGGTCGGCGCCATGCGAGGCCTGGTGGCGAACCCGAAGGGCGAGATCATCCCGCGGCCGATCAAGGCCAACTTCCGCGAGGGTCTCTCCGTGCTCGAGTACTTCATCTCGACGCACGGTGCCCGCAAGGGTCTGGCCGACACCGCGCTGCGGACCGCCGACTCGGGTTACCTGACCCGTCGTCTGGTCGACGTGTCGCAGGACGTCATCATCCGTGAGGACGACTGCGGCACCGAGCGTGGCCTGCCCAAGGTCATCGGTGTCCGGGGTGAGGACGGCGTGGTCGTCAAGGACGACAACGCCGAGACCGCGGCGTACGCCCGGACCGCTGCCAAGGACATCGCGCACCCCGGGACCGGCGAGATCCTCGCGGTCGCGGGTGAGGACCTGGGCGACGTCAAGATCGCCGAGCTGATCGAGGCCGGCATCGAGACGGTCACCGTCCGCTCGGTCCTGACCTGCGACGCCCGCACCGGTACCTGCGCGAAGTGCTACGGCCGCTCGCTGGCGACCGGCAAGCTCGTCGACATCGGTGAGGCGGTCGGCATCATCGCCGCCCAGTCGATCGGTGAGCCGGGCACGCAGCTGACCATGCGTACCTTCCACACCGGTGGTGTGGCGTCGGCCGACGACATCACGCAGGGTCTGCCCCGCGTCGTCGAGCTGTTCGAGGCCCGCACCCCGAAGGGTGTCTCGCCGATCTCCGAGGCCGCCGGCCGCGTGGAGATCGAGGAGACCGACAAGGCCCGCAAGGTCCTGGTCACGCCCGACGACGGTGGCGAGGTCATCGAGTACGTCGTCAGCCGCCGCTCGGCGCTGCTGGTCGGCGACGGCGACCACATCGAGGTCGGCCAGATGCTGACCAAGGGCACGCCGGACCCGAAGGAGGTGCTCCGCATCCTCGGTGTCCGCCGGACGCAGCAGCACCTCGTCGACGAGGTCCAGGAGGTCTACCGCAGCCAGGGTGTGTCGATCCACGACAAGCACATCGAGATCATCGTGCGGCAGATGCTGCGCCGGATCACGGTGCTCGAGTCGGGCGAGACCAACCTGCTGCCCTCCGACCTGGTGGACCGCGTCCTCTTCGAGGAGGAGAACCGCCGCGTGGTCTCCGAGGGCGGCAAGCCGGCCTCGGGTCGTCCGGAGCTGATGGGCATCACCAAGGCCTCGCTCGCGACCGAGTCGTGGCTCTCGGCGGCCTCCTTCCAGGAGACCACCCGGGTGCTCACCGACGCCGCGATCAACGGCCGCTCCGACAGCCTGCGTGGCCTCAAGGAGAACGTGATCATCGGCAAGCTGATCCCGGCCGGCACCGGCCTGGAGCGCTACCGCAACATCCGCGTCGAGCCGACCGAGGAGGCGCGCGCCGCGGCGTACGCCGTCACGGGCTACGAGTCCTACGACTACGAGTTCGGGAACGCGGCCGGCCAGGCCGTCGCCCTCGACGACTTCGACTTCGGTTCCTACCAGAACTGAGTTGGATGGCGCGAGCGTGTCGCTCGTCGTGAGCGGGCAGGACCCTTCGGGCCCGTGTCCGCTCACGACGCGGCTTCGCCGCTGGCGACACGCTGCCGCGCTCGTAGTCGACGTCGCCTGTTGTTGAGTCCGTCCGGCGGCAAGACACGTCGGTTCCGCCCGCTCCTCCCTCCGGGGAGGGGCGGGCGGACCGCTTTTCGAGCCGTCGGCGGCGGCTGAGAGAATGGCCCCATGAGTGACGCGCCCTCCCTGAGCACCGACGTCCTCGTCGTCGGTGCCGGCCCCGCCGGATCGGCCGCGGCCGCCTGGGCGGCGCGGTCGGGGGCCGACGTCGTCCTCGCCGACGCGGCCGTCTTCCCGCGCGACAAGACCTGCGGTGACGGGCTCACCCCGCGCGCCATCGGTGAGCTCGAGCGGCTCGGCCTGCGCGACTGGGTGCGCTCGCACACGGTCAACCAGGGCCTGCGCGCCCACGGCTTCGGCCAGACGCTCCACCTGCCCTGGCCGGGCGGCAACCTCCCCGACTGGGGCAGCGCTGTCGCCCGGACCGAGCTCGACGACCACCTGCGCACCACCGCACTCGACGCGGGCGCGATCGGTCTCGAGGACGCCCGCGCCGTCGACGTGCGGATGGACGGCGACCGGGTCGCCGCCGTCGTCCTCAAGGACGGCCGGGAGGTGGCCTGCCAGCGCCTGGTCGTGGCCGACGGTGTCCGCTCGCCGCTGGGCAAGGTGCTCGGGCGGGAGTGGCACCGGGACACGGTCTACGGCGTCGCGGGACGCTGCTACGTGAAGTCGACGCGAGCCGACGACCCGTGGATCAGCTCGCACCTCGAGCTGCGCGGCGAGCAGGACGAGATCCTGTCGGGCTACGGCTGGATCTTCCCGCTCGGTGCCGGGGCCGGTGAGGTCAACCTCGGCGCGGGCACGCTCGCGACGGCGAAGCGTCCCGCCGACGTGGCGATCAAGCCGCTGATGAAGCTCTACGCCGACCGCCTGCGGGAGGAGTTCGGCCTCGGCGACGAGCTGCGGATGCCGACCTCCGCGCTGCTGCCGATGGGCGGTGCGGTCTCGAACGTCGCCGGCCGCAACTGGGCCCTGATCGGCGACGCCGCAGCCTGCGTCAACCCGCTCAACGGCGAGGGCATCGACTACGGCCTGGAGACCGGCCGCCTGGTCGCCGAGCTGCTCGCCGAGACCCCCGACGTGGACCTGTCGACCGTGTGGCCGGAGATCCTCCGGGCGCACTACGGCGAGTCCTTCTCGATCGCCCGACGCCTCGCCGGACTGGTGACCGTGCCGCGCCTGCTGCCGGCGCTGGGCCCGGTCGGCATGCGCTCCGACCTGCTGATGACCCTGGCCCTGCGGTGGATGGGCAACCTGGTCACCGACGAGGACCGCGACCGCTCCGCCCGGGTGTGGCGCTGGGCGGGCCGCCGCTCGCTCGCCCGCGACTCCCGCCCGCCCTTCTCCTGAGCGTCCGGTGCGACCCCCTAGGGTGGACGGAGACGGACAGGAGGCGGTGATGGCGCAGCGGGTGCAGCGACTGGCGGCGTACGCCGTCATCGTCCGGGGCGACCAGATCCTGCTCTCCCGCCTCTCCGAGCGGGTGACGAGGAAGGAGCTGTGGTCGTTGCCGGGAGGCGGCGTCGACCACGGTGAGGACCCCGCCGACGCGGTCGTGCGCGAGGTCTACGAGGAGACCGGACTCCGCGCCACCATCGACCGGACCGCCCAGGTCCACTCGTTGCACGTCGAGGACTCGTGGCGGCGCGGGCGCCGGGTCGACGCCCACTCGGTGCGGATCGTCTACGAGGGCTGGGTGCCGGCGGACGCGCCCGAGCCGCACGTGACCGAGGTCGACGGGAGCACGGCCGAGGCGGCCTGGAAGCCGGTGGCCGAGGTGCTGGACGGCACCGTGCCCACGGTCAGCCTCGTGGGGGACGCCCTGGCGTCGTACGCGGTCCGGCAGCGGCAGCGCACGGCTGCCTACGCCTACGTCGTCCGCGACGGCGCGATCCTGCTGACCCGCACGTCCGACCTCGCGCCGGACCCGGGGACCTGGCACCTGCCGGGCGGGGGCATCGATCACGGGGAGTCGCCGACCGACACCATCCGCCGCGAGCTGTGGGAGGAGGCCGGTCTCGAGGGCGAGGCGACCAGCCTGCTCACCGTGCTCGACCACCACTTCACCGGCACCGCGCCCAACGGCCGCGCCGAGGACTTCCACGCGATCGGCATCATCTACCGCGCCGAGGTCGGCCCGGGGGAGCCGCGGGTCGTCGAGGAGGGTGGTACGACGGACGCGGTCGCCTGGGTGCCACTCGCCGACATCGCGGCCGGCCGGCTCAAGGTCTACGGCTCGGTGCGCGCCGCGATCGACGTCGCCGGCGACACCGTGCAGGTGTGAGCCGGCGACGCCGGAGCCGGGGGCCGGGTCAGATCCGCGCGCGGTACTTGTAGCGCACCGTCGCGGAGTGCACCCAGTAGGCCCGCCACCCGTTGACGGTCGTGGCCACGACGTAGCGGGTCTGGCTCGGGCGTGATCCGCTCTTGCGGATCGAGCCGCTGCAGCAGCGGTCGAGGGCGGAGCGTTCGCCGCTGACGGACCAGGTGAGGTCCCAGGCGCTGGCCGGGATCGCGAAGCCGAAGGACAACCGGGCGTAGCGCCCGCCCCAGCAGTCGAGCTCGGCCGAGCCGTCCTCCCAGGTGATGTAGCAGCTGCCGCGGGTCGCGGGGGAGCCCTGGGTGGCGCTGCGGCGCTTGGTGGCCGTCCGGGTCACGACCGCCGTCGCCACCGTGACCACGCGACTGACCGACCGGGACTCGCCGGCACCGCTCTGCGCCTCGAGGGTGATCCGGTAGCGGCCCGCCGGCACCTTCGCGCCGGAACCGGTCAGCCCGTTCCAGTAGACGGTGCGACGACCGCGGTGCAGCTCCTGGGAGAGGATCCGCACGGCGCGGCCGGCGGAGTTGCGGACGATGGTGGTGACCGCGGCGTGCTGGTTGAGCGTGACGGTGAACCCGACGCGGTCGCGGTAGCCGTCGCGGACGATCGGGTAGAAGGTCGTCGGCGAGGCGACCGGGTCGCCGAGAGTCAGGGGCGCCCACGGCGCGCTGAAGGTGCCGATCGTGGTCCAGCCGTCGGTGGTGTACGACCACACCTGGACGCGGTAGTCGCCACCCTCGACGAGGGCGGGGACACTGAACTCCTCGACGTGGTCATAGCCGTGGAGCGTGGTCTCCGCGATCACGCCGCTCGGACCGGCCACGCGCACGTCGAACCAGTCGCCGGAGTCGCCCATGTCGAGCTGGACCGGTCCGGTGAAGCCGAGCTCGACCTGGCTGCCGTCGACCGGCGCGACGAGGACGGGGTCGGTCGCGGCGCGCGCCGGCGTGGACACGACGGCCAGGACGGCCGAGACGCACGCCAGGGTGGCGAGCAGGAGGACGAGCCTCCGGGCGGGGACTGACATGGGTGGAACCTCCGGTCGGACGGGTACGACGACCGGACGGTAGGGCGGGCGTCCGACGGAACCCTCGCCGGGATGGCCTACGGTGACCAGGTGAGCCACGAGACCGTCTTCACCTACGCCGCTCCCGCGCTGAAGTTCGGCCGCGGCGCCGCCCGTGAGATCGGGTACGACGTCAGCGGCTGGGGCGCGCGCCGGGTCCTGCTGGTGACCGATCCCGGGGTCGCGGCCGCGGGGCACGCGGACGACGTCGCGGGCGGCCTGCGGGCGCGCGGGATCGAGGTCGTCGTCTTCGACCGCTCACGGGTCGAGCCGACCGATGTCTCGCTGGAGGAGGCGGTCGCGTTCGCCCGCTCGGAGGGGCCCTTCGACGCGGTCGTCGCCGTGGGGGGCGGGTCGTCGATCGACACCGCGAAGGCCGTCGCGCTCCTCGTCACCAACCCGGGCGAGCTGATGGACTACGTCAACGCGCCGGTGGGCAAGGCACGGGCGCCCCAGCACCCGGTGCTGCCCCTGGTCGCCGTACCGACGACGACGGGGACGGGCAGCGAGTCGACCACGATCTGCGTCATGGACGTGCTGTCGCTGAAGGTGAAGACCGGCATCAGCCACGCGGCGCTGCGGCCGCGGCTGGCCGTCGTCGACCCTGCCCTCTCGGCGACCCAGCCCGCCGGCGTCACGGCCGCGGCCGGGATGGACATCCTCTGCCACGCACTGGAGAGCTACACCGCCCGCTGGTATGCCGACTTCGACGCCAAGACCCCGGAACAGCGGGTGCCCTACTGCGGCTCGAACCCGATCTCCGACCTGTGGTCGGAGAAGGCGCTGGGCCTGCTCTCCACGGCCTTCCGGGCCGCCGTGCACCGCGACCCCGCCGACCCGGCCGGTGCGGCCGCAGCCGACGAGATGGCGCTCGCGGCGACCTTCGCCGGCCTCGGCTTCGGCAACGCCGGTGTCCACATCCCGCACGCCAACGCCTACCCGATCGCCGGGCGGGTCCGGGACTTCACTCCCGCGGACTACCCGCAGGACGAGCCGATGGTGCCGCACGGGATGGCCGTGTCGCTGACCGCGCCGGAGGCCTTCCGGTTCACCTTCGACGCTGCCCCCGACCGGCACCTGCGGGCGGCGCGGTTGCTCGACCCGTCGGCGACCGGCACCGGGCCCGACGTGCTGCCCGGGGTGCTCGCGCGGCTGATGCGGGACATCGGCATCCCCAACGGCCTCGGCGCGGTGGGCTACGGCGAGGCGGACGTCGACGACCTCGTCGACGGTGCGCTCAAGCAGCAGCGCCTTCTCGCCACGGCTCCGAAGGACGTCACCGGCGAGGACCTCGCCGGGATCATCGGCGCCTCCCTCGAACACTGGTGAGCTCCCTCGGGGGTCAGGGCAGCCGTACCTCGCGGAGACCGGCGACGATCCGGCCGACGTAGTAGCCGACGCCGGCCGCGCTGAGGTGCACCCCGTCCGTGCCGACGTACACGTCCTGGTTGCCGTCGCCCTTCGGCGCCGCGATCGACCCGGTCCCGGTGAGCCAGCGGTCGGTGTAGGGGTCGATGAACCCGATCACGTTCGGGTGCCGCCCCACCGTCGCGGCCAGCGTGGCGTTCATCGTCCGCGACCGTGTGTCCCAGTAGCTGGCCTGGTAGCGCCCGAGCGGCTCGATGCCGACAAGGACGACCGGGAGGTCGGGGCGGATCCGGGCCAGGTCGTCGAGGTAGTCGTCGACCGCGGCCCGGTGTGCCTCGGGGCTGTAGGACGCGACGGGCGCGTCGTTGAACGAGCCGTTGACCAGGAGGAGGTCGAGCGGTGCCCGCGCGACGGCGGCCAGGCGCCGGTCCGAGCCGAAGCGGCTCGACACGAAGCTCCCGAACGACGGGGCGGACGAGTTCGAAAGGTAGCCGGTGCCACCCTCGGCGAGGTTCCACACCCGCCAGCCCGTCATCCGGCCCAGCGTGGGGGCGGCCGCGCGGCTCAGGCACACCGCCTGGGTGCACTTGTCGAGCATCGAGTCGGAGACCACGCCGACCGTGAAGGGCGGTGGTGTCGCCCGGACGACTGCTCGCTCGGCCGCCGCGGTGTCGACACCGGTGAAGGTGAGGGGGCCGGCGAAGCGGACGCGCGTGGTGGCCCGGGCCGGGAGCGTGACCACGATCCAGTTGAGCCGGTAGGTCATGTCGTCGGGGCTCAGCGCGCGCAGCGGCCGTGCCGCGACCGGCCGGCCGTTCAGCCAGACCATCGCGTCGTGCTTGCGCGTGCCGCGGAAGGCGATCGCGAACCGGCGGGCGGTGATCGTGAAGGTGACGTCGACGTTCTTGACGCTCGCGTTGGTGCCGACGTACTCACCGCCCTGGGAGGCGTTCGCCATCTTCGTCCCGGTCTTGGCGCTGGCGAGCGTGCGGAAGGGCACCGGGCGTGCGGCATGGGTGAACGCCGTGCTGTCGGACCACCACCGTCGGCGCAGGTCCCTCCAGGCAGGCCGGGTGGTGGTGATGCCGATGCGGACCTGCGAGCTCGTCAGCGGGGTCGTGCTGCTCGGCTTCATCAGTTCGGCGAGCCGCGGCCCGCGGCCGTGGAGGTCGGTAGGGACGGCGTAGGGCGCCGTCGTACGGTCCACGGGCGCGACCCCCTCCGCCTCCGCGTGCACGGCCACGGTGAGGCTGGTGCCGGCGTCCGCCGCCGTCAGCGTGTACGACGCCCCGGTGGCGTCCGTGAGCGGCACGCCGTCGCGGGACCACTGGTAGGTGAGCGTGGTCGGCGTCGGACGCCAGCCGTCCAGGTCGACACGGACCTCATCGCCCAGGCGGGGCAGCCCGATCACCGCAGGCTGCGGCGCGACGAAGGTGCCCTCCCGGACCACGCCGGTCGGCCGGCTGTCGCGCACGACGAAGCCCGCCGACGAGCCGTCGCCGGGGAACGCGGTGGCGGACACGGTGATCACGTGACCCAGGTCCGCGCCCGTGAGCGGGTACGAGGCCCCGGTGACGGAGGTCCGCACGCCGTCGCGGTTCCACTCGAGACCGATCGTGCCCGGGGTGGGTGACCAGGCGCCGGTCGAGGCGTGGAGCACCGAGCCGACGGTGAGCTCGCCGGTGACGGTGGGCACGGGCGCGGCGGTGAAGGGCGGCGTGGCGTCCGCGAAGACGTAGACGCCGAGCCCGTCCGAGGGCACGCTCGTCGCGCCGGAAGCGACGAGCCGCACCGAGGCGGCGCCCACGACGGCCATCGGGCCGTGGTCGAGCGGGACCGTGAGCGCGATCCGGCCGTCGTCGAGGGGCCGAGCGGTCGAATCGACGACGGTCCAGCCGGGGCCGGCGACCCACCGCTCGACGGTGACGTCCGCGGGTGGGGGTGCGCCCTCGCCGGCCAGGGAGCCGAGGAGGGTGAGCTCGCCGCCGACCTGGGGGAACACGGTCACCGACTGCACCGTCAGGGTCGCCGCGGCGGCGGGCGGCGCGAGGACCAGCCCCGTCGCCAGGCCGACCGGCACGCAGGTCAGGACCATGGCCAGCGCGATGCGCAGGACCGTGCGCATGCAGCGATCTCCTTGTCTCCCTCCCCAGGGTCGACCTTGGCCGAGGGTAGTCGCCGGACCGCGCGTGCTTCTGCCGTTCGCCCGAAATTCCGCACGGACCCGGGGCCCGTAGGATCGGACCGTGAACCCGCGCCACCGTCGACTCGTCATCCCGGCTGCGCTGGTGGTCCTGCTCCTGATCGTGGTCGTCGCCGCGCTCATGAAGTGAGGCGCTGATGGCGAGCCGCACGGAGACGCTGGACCAGGGCCTGGCCCGGGTGCGCGCGGACCTGCTGTCCGACGACCGGCTCGTCCGGGCGGTCGGGTCGGGGCGCCGCCGCGCGGCCACGCCCGACTGGCGGCGCGTGGAGCTGCGCTGGGTCGACCTCAAGGCCGGTCGTCACCTCCAGGTCGTCCGGTACGACGCCACCCAGGCCCACACCTCCAACCACCTCGCCGGCGACGCGGCCGCTGCGGAGGTCGACGGCCTGCTCGCCGAGCCCTTCGGCAACTGGACCGTCGAGACCACCGCGCACCTGCTGTCGCTGCGGGTCACCAAGAAGGGCGATGCCGCACTGCACACCTCGACCCGCGTCCAGCCGCAGGAGACGGTCCCGGACCGCGGTCACGACCGCGCCAAGGAGCGGATGCTGGCCGAGGACGACCCGCTGTTCGCCGCCCTCGGGCTCGCCGACGCGCAGGGCCGGATCAAGCCCAGCCGGATGGCGAAGTACCGCCAGGTCGAGGACTTCCTCCGCATCCTCGACCGCTCCGTCGCCGACGCCCGGGCCCGCGGGCACCTGCGCAGGCCGACACCCGAGGACCCGCTCCGGATCGTCGACCTGGGCTGTGGCAACGGCTACCTCACCTTCGCCGCGCACCGCTTCCTCACCGACCGGCGTGGCCTGCCGGTGCACCTGACCGGCGTCGACGTGAAGGAGCAGTCACGCGACCACAACGCCGCGGTCGCCGCCGGCCTGGGCATCGACGCCACCTTCGTCGCCGGCACGATCGGCGAGGCCGTCCTCGAGCAGGCGCCGGACGTCGTCCTCGCGCTGCACGCCTGCGACACCGCCACCGACGACGCCCTTGCCCGCGCCGTCGGCTGGGAGGCCGCGCTCGTGCTGGCCGCGCCCTGCTGCCACCACGACATCGCGGCCCAGCTGCGCAAGGCGGAGACCCCGACGCCGTACACCGCACTCGTGCGCGACGGCATCCTCCGTGAGCGCTTCGCGGACACGCTCACCGACGCGCTGCGCGCCCAGCTGCTGCGCAGCCGCGGCTACCGGGTCGACGTGATGGAGTTCGTCGACAGCGCCCACACGCCGCGCAACACGCTGCTGCGCGCGGTGCGGACCGGCGGCGCCCAGCCCCTGACCGAGTACGACGACCTGGTGGCCACGTGGGGCATCCACCCCCGCCTCGGCGAGCTGCTGGGCCCGGTCCGGTCGGGGGAGTGAGCCCCAGTGCGCCCCTCCCGGCCTGCGCCGCGCGTCCCGCACCCCGGGCACGCACCTCGCTGCGTTGTCGGCGCTCGACGTGCGATCCAGCATGCCTTCGCACCTCCGCCTTGCGATGCACGCACCCGGAGCACGGGCCGCCATCGCCGCGGTCCGGGAGGGGCGCACTAGTGGAGAAGCTCCTGCTCGCGCTGCTACCCGTGCCCTTCGGGATCGGCCTCCTCGCGCCCGGCCCCGCCCAGGAGCCGATCGCCTCGGAGGTGGCCTTCCAGTTCACCGACCCCGAGATCGTCGAGTCCAGCGGGCTGGTCGCCCAGGACGGGCTGGTCGTGACCGTCAACGACTCCGGCGACAGCAACCGCATCTTCACCGTCGACCCGGAGACCGGTGACACCGTGGGGGTGACCCGGTGGCAGGGCGAGGCCGACGACATCGAGGCGCTCGCGCCGGCCGGTGCCGGACACGTGTGGGTCGGCGACACCGGCGACAACGAGCACGCCCGGGGCACCATCACGGTGAGCCGGGTGCCCTTCGGGCGCGGCGACCGGGAGGTCCGCGCGACGTCGTACGAGCTCTCCTACGGCACCGGGGCGCAGGACGCCGAGACGCTGCTGACCGACCCGGCGACCGGCCGGCTCCACGTCGTCACCAAGGGTGTGTTCGGCCGGGTCTACGCGGCGCCGGATCAGCTCGACCCCGCCAGGGTCAACCGGCTCACGCCGGTCGACGAGGTGCTCGGCATCGCGACCGATGGCGCGTTCTTCCCCGACGGGAAGCACGTGATCATCCGCAACTACACGCAGGCGGCCGTCTACACGTGGCCCGACCTCGACCGGGTCGCCCTGCTCGACCTGCCCGCGCAGCAGCAGGGCGAGGGTGTCGCGGTGAGCGGTGACGGCGAGATCCTGCTCAGCTCCGAGGGGCAGGAGGCCGAGGTGCTGCGGGTGGAGCTCCCCGACGACGTACGGGCGGAGATGGCGGGGGAGTCCGGGTCCCCCTCGGCCTCGCCCGACGGCCCGGACGACGGGCAGCAGGAGACCGCGCCGGTGGAGGCCGAGGACGGCTCGTGGTGGCCCTGGGCGCTCGGGGGCGTGGCCGGCCTGGCGATCATCGCGGTGCTGCTCCGCTCGCTCCGCCCGCGCTGACCAGCGCAGTCCGAGGGTCTGATCCGGGCCGGTCGGGATACCGACGACTCCGTGGCCCGTCTTCGTCGCAGCTCTCCCGACCAGCCGGGCTGGTCCCGGCGGCGCGCCGGCCGCGGCTTCGTGCACCTCGACGAGTCCGGGCAGCCGCTGCCGGCCGAGGACGCGGAGCGCTGCCGGGCGCTGGTCATCCCGCCCGCCTGGCGCGACGTGTGGATCTGCCCGTTCCCGAACGGGCACCTGCAGGCGGTCGGCACCGACGACGCCGGCCGGCGCCAGTACCTCTACCACCCGGACTGGGTCTCCCGGCGCAGCGACGAGAAGCACGCGCGGGTGGTCGGGCTGGGCCGTCGGCTGCCGCGCGTGCGCGAGGAGGTCCTCGCCGACCTCGGTGAGGACGACCTGGGACAGAAGGCGACCTGCGCGCTCGCCGTCCGGTTGATCGACCTGGGCTGCTTCCGGATCGGCAACGACATCTACGCCGAGGAGTACGGCTCGTTCGGGCTGACCACCCTGGAGCGCCAGCACGTGCGCCGCTCCGGGGACGTGCTGGTCTTCGAGTTCACGGGGAAGTCCGGCGTGGAGCACCACGTCGAGATCGACGACCTCGTCGCCGTGGAGGCGCTCGACCGGCGGCGGCGTCGCCGGCGCTCGGACCGGCGGCTCCTGGACGTGGTCGGGGCGGACGTCAACGAGTACCTGCGGGGCGTCAGCGGGCTGGACGTGACCGCCAAGGACTTCCGCACCTGGCACGGGACCGTGCTGGCCGCCGCGGCGCTGGCACAGGCCCCCCTGGCGTCCGAGTCGTCGAAGACCGCGCGCAAGCGGACGGTGGCGGGCGCGATGCGGGAGGTCGCGGAGTTCCTCGGCAACACGCCGGCCCTGGCGCGCTCGTCGTACGTCGATCCCCGGGTGGTGGACGCCTACGAGGAGGACCGGACGATCCGGGCCGCCGTGCGACGTACGTCGGGGGAGGTGGACGCCGACGCCCGCCGGGCGGCGCTGGAGCGCGCGACGCTCCGGCTGGTCGGCGGTCGCTGAGATGCTGGTGGCGTGGAGCACGAGTTCACCGCCGACCTGTGGCGCTGGCGGGCGCGCGATGAGGAGAGCGGCGGCGCCTGGTTCTTCGTCAGCCTGCCGTTCGAGGTGTCGGACGCCATCGACGAGGCAGGGCCCCGCACGGGGTTCGGGAGCGTGCGCGTCGAGGTGACGGTCGGGGCCAGCACCTGGCGCACGTCGGTCTTCCCCAGCGCCGAGGAGAAGACCTTCGTGCTGCCCGTGAAGAAGGCGGTGCGCACGGCCGAGGGGCTGGTCGAGGGCGGGCCCTGCCGGGTGCGGCTGCGGACGGTCTGAGGAGGTCCGATGGAGATCGAGGTCGTCGAGGGCGACATCACCGCGCAAGAGGTGGACGCGGTGGTCAACGCCGCCAACCGGGCGATGCGCGGGGGCGGGGGCGTGGACGGCGCGATCCACCGGGCCGGCGGGCCCGCGGTGCTGGAGGACTGCGTGCGCCGCTTCCCGAACGGCCTGGCGACGGGAGACGCGGGGTGGACGACGGCCGGCGAGATGGCCGCCCGCTGGGTGATCCACGTGGTCGGCCCCAACCACACCCGCGGCGAGCGGGACCGGTCGCTGCTGACCTCCTGCTACCGACGTGCCCTGGAGGTCGCCGACGAGCTCGGCGCCCGCAGCGTCGCCTTCCCGCTCGTGAGCGCCGGCGTCTACGGCTGGCCGAAGGAGGACGCGGTCGACGCCGCGCTCGAGGTCCTGCGGGGGACGCCCACGCAGGTGGAGCTCGCCCGGATGGTGGCCTTCGGCCGGTCGTCGTACGAGCTCATCACCGGGCGGCTCTGACGGCACCGCCCGGGACTTCGTCCCGATTCCGCCGACCGGTCGTCACCGCGTCCGCCCGGGTGTCGTTGGTCCGTCACCGAACCAACCAGCCCCGACGAAAGGTGCGGACCATGTCGATCGAGCTCCTTGCAGCAGCCCTGCTGGTCGTCGTCGCCGTCGTCTGCGCCGGCAGCCTGGCCCGTGGTCGCGACGTCATCGAGCTGGCCGCCGTGCCCGCTGTGCCGGGCGGTGCGGCCAGCGCCGACGAGTGGCGCTCCGCTGCGCTGCACCACTTCCACGAGCACAAGGACCTGCGCCGCTCGGTCGCCGAGGCGCTCTCCACCCCCGGCGCCGTCACCGGCGAGGCCCGGCGCGACCTGATGGTCGCGCTCGGTGCCCCGCGGGTGGACGTGATGGCGTGAGTCAGCCGAGCTGCTCCACGACGTAGTCGATCGACCGGGTCAGCGCCTCGACGTCGGCCGGGTCGATGGCCGGGTACATCGCGATCCGGAGCTGGTTGCGGCCGAGCTTGCGGTAGGGCTCGGTGTCGACGATCCCGTTGGCGCGCAGCACCTTCGCGACCTGCGCGGCGTCGATCGCGTCGTCGAAGTCGATGGTGCCGATGACCAGCGAGCGGTGGGCCGGATCCGCCACGTACGGCGTCGTGTACGACGTCCGCTCGGCCCAGCCGTAGAGGGCGTCCGAGGACGCGGTGGTCCGCTCGACCATGCCCTTGAGGCCGCCCTGGTCGTTCATCCAGTCCAGCTGCTCGGCCATGAGGAAGAGGGTCGCCACCGACGGCGTGTTGTAGGTCTGGTTGAGCCGGCTGTTGTCGATGGCCGTCTTCAGGTCGAAGAACGGCGGGATGTAGCGGTCCGAGGCGGCGATCCGCTCGGCGCGCTCGATCGCGGCGGGGCTGAAGATGCCGAACCAGATGCCGCCGTCCGAGGCGAAGCACTTCTGCGGGGCGAAGTAGTAGACGTCCGACTCGGCGAGGTCCACCGGCAGTCCGCCCGCACCCGAGGTGGCGTCGACCAGGACGAGGGCGCCCTCGGTCCCCTCGGGGCGCACGACCGGCGCCATCACGGCGGTCGAGGTCTCGTTGTGCGCCCAGGCGTAGGCGTCGACGCCCTCCTCGGCGGCGGCGACCGGCCGCGAGCCCGGGTCGGCCGTGACGACCGACGGCTCGTCGAGCCACGGCGCCGCCTTCACCGACGCGGCGAACTTCGACGAGAACTCGCCGAACGCCAGGTGCTGCGACTTCTGCTCGATCAGGCCGAACGCCGCGATGTCCCAGAACGCCGTCGCTCCGCCGTTGCCGAGGACGACCTCGTAGCCCTCGGGCAGCGAGAACAGGTCGGCGAGGCCCTCGCGGACGCGGCCGACGGTGTTCTTCACGGGGGCCTGGCGGTGCGAGGTGCCCATGAGCGCGTCACCGGTCGCGGCCAGCGCATCGAGGTGGCTGGTCTGGATCTTCGACGGTCCCGCCCCGAAGCGGCCGTCGGCGGGCTTGAGGTCAGCGGGGATCTGGATGTCGGTCACGTGGTCAACCTTCTCATCGGGGTGAGCGGAGGGAGGCTGACGACGCTGTCAGAGATGTCCTCATTGTGACAGGGGAGTTGCGGCGATGTTCAATCGGTTTCGCCATGCAAGCCCCTCTCGAGCTCCGCCCCGTCGGCTATCTCCACCCCCACGCGACGAGCCTCGTCGCCCGCGTCCAGCAGGAGTACGTCGAGCGCTACGGCTCGCCCGACGAGAGCCCCGTCGACCCGGCGGTGTTCGACCCGCCGGAGGGCCTCTTCCTCGTCGGGTACGACGGCGCTGACCCGGTCGCGACCGGCGCCTGGCGACGCTCGCCGGTCCACGCCCTCGGCGGGTCCAGCGCGGTCGAGCTGAAGCGGATGTTCGTCGTACCGGAGCGGCGGGGGCGGGGGTTCGCGCGGGCCGTGCTGGCCGAGCTGGAGGCGACCGCAGTCGCGGCGGGCCACGACCTGGCCGTCCTCGAGACCGGGCTGAAGCAGCCGGAGGCGATCGCGCTGTACCTCAGCGAGGGCTACGTGGAGATCCCCGACTTCGGCTTCTACGCGGGGCACACGCTCTCGCGCTGCTTCGGGAAGCAGATCGTCCCCGGCGGTTGAGGTGCGAGCGCCAGCGAGTCTCGAAACCAGGTGATGGTTTCGAGACGGCCGTCGCGGAGGACAGGCCCCGGGACGTCATGCGCATCGGTCGTCCGAGCGCTCGATTCGCATGACGTCAACCGGCCTTGGCTGCGCGGATCCCCGAGCGTCATACGAAACGGCCGCTATGGCGCTCGATTCGTATGACGTCCCAGCGTCAGCCGACACCCGACAGCGGGCGAGCGCAGGAGCTTCCGACGAACCGGTGACCAATGGTGGTCTCCCGACCCCATGGGTCGTCGACAGCGTCAAAAAAGGGCTGAGCGGCCCCGAGATGGCCGCTCAGTTCTCCCGAACGCTCCATGCCCGGGCCCACCCGCCCCCAAACATGGGGTGAAGGTAAAGACTTCAGCCGACGTCGCGGCGGTGCACCAGCACGAGGCTGAGCGCGACGGCCGCGACGATGTAGACCGCCACCGTGATCGCTCCCTGCGTGCCCGGGACCGTGTCGAGCACGCCGGGAGTCGCGTCGCCCTCGCCGACCCCGACGATCGAGCCGATCAGCGAGCCTCCGGCGGTGCCGGGAAGCACCTCGGTCAGCGCCTCCACCCACGAGAGCAGCTGGCCGACACCACGCAGCAGGTTCTCGACGACGAGCGCCCAGACCAGGCCGAGGCCGACCGAGAGGGCCGGGCCGCGGGCGAGCGTGCCCAGCGCGAAGCCGAGCACCGCCCACATCTCGAGGACGAGGAAGCCGGCGCCGAACGCCTCCGCCGTCGAACCGAGCGACGGCAGGACCACGGCCTGGCCCTCGGTCGCGGTGATGACGAGCGAGATGCCGAGGTCGAAGGCCAGGGTGACCACCAGCGTCGCGACGGCGAACGCGGTCAGCGCGGCCACCGACCCGATCACTGCGCAGCTGCGGCGTACTCCCTGGGAGAACAGGGTCTTCCAGGTGCCCCAGCCGTAGCCGTTGCCGGCCACCAGCGCGCCGAGCACCATCATCAGCGCACCGCCGAACATGGGCATGCCCTGCAGGAAGACGTCGGGTACGGCGTCCGGCAGCAGTCGTGCGAGCTGCTCGGCCCGGGTGGTGCCCTCGTCGGCGAAGCCCGCGTCGCCGGTCGTGTAGGAGAGGTAGGTGAACAGGTAGCCGAACATCAGGCTCAGCGCGAGCCAGGCGCCGAGCGTGATCCACACGGCCGGCCAGGCCCGCAGGCGGGCGAGCTCGGCGCGGGTGCTGCGCAGGGTGCCGGCGACGAGGCCGCTCGACGGAACGTGCGCGCGGGGTGCGGTGGTGGTGCTCATCGGACGGCCTCCTTCTGGACGGTGGTGCCGGAGGTGAGGTCGAAGAAGACCTCCTCCAGGCTGCGCTCGGTGGTGGTGATCTCGTGGACGTCGATGCCGGCGGTGACCAGCTCCCGGGTGACCCGGGGCGCCTGGTCGGGCGACAGGGTCAGCTGCAGGGCGCCGTCGGTGGTGCGCTGCACGCCGTCGTCTCCGGCCAGCCGCATCGCGACCGTCAGCGCCTCCGGCTCGGGGGTGGCCCGGACCCGGATCGAGACGGCGCCGCGGAGCTCGGCGACGCCTCCCTCGAGCAGGAGGCGGCCGTCGTGGATGATGGCGACGCGGTGGCAGATCTCCTGCACCTCGGCCAGCAGGTGGCTGGACAGGAGCACGGTCTGGCCGCCGCGGGCCAGGTCGACCACGAGCGCGCGCATGTCGGCCATCCCGGCGGGGTCGAGGCCGTTCGTCGGCTCGTCGAGGATGATCAGGTCCGGGTCGCCCATCAGGGCGGCCGCGACGCCGAGGCGCTGCTTCATGCCGAGCGAGTAGCCCTTGAACCTGTCGTCGCCGCGGTGGGCGAGGTCGACCCGCTCGAGCACCCGCTCGACCTCGGCGTCGTCGAAGCCGCGGTGCCGGGCGAGGGCGCGCAGGTTGGCGCGGCCGGACAGGTAGGGGAAGAAGCCGGGGCCCTCGATCAGCGCGCCGACCGGGGAGGACGCGTACGCCGCGCCGGACGTCGGACGGACCAGGCCCAGCAGCATCCGCAGCGTCGTGGTCTTGCCGGCGCCGTTGGGCCCGAGGAAGCCGTAGACCTCGCCGCGCCGCACGGTCATCGTCACCTTGTCGACGGCGACCCGGTCGCCGTACACCTTCGTGAGGTTGTCGGTGGAGGCCACCGTGTCGTGTGCGTTCATGTCCTCCAGCGTGCTGCGGGTCAGCCGTCCGCGCGTCCGCCGGGACGCGGCTGCGGCGTACGCAGGACTGCGTACGCCGACGGCGCCGGTCGTCGTACACGCACGGGGCGCGGGACACCTAGCCTCGGTGCCATGAACCACTCCCTGGCCGAGATGCACCGCGCCCACCGTTCGTGGTGGCCGTGGGCGGTGCTGGTGATCGTGCTGCTCGGTACGGCGGCCTCGAACCAGGAGAACGACGTCGACAACCCGGTCGTCCTCGGTGTCCTGCTGGCCGCGCTCGCGACGGTGCCGGCCGTCCTGCCGTCGCTGCCCGGGCGGCTGGCGTCGCTTCCGCTGGTCGTTGCCGGTGCGTTCTGCGGCGCCTACTTCGCCCTCGGGTACGCCGACGGGCCTGTCTTCCTCGCGCTGCCGACCGCGACCTTCCTGATCGCCTCCGTCGTGGCCGTCCGCGACTGGCTGCCCGGCGCGCTGGCGGGGGCCGGGCTGCTCGCCGCCGGCCTGGCGGGCCGCTGGCACTGGTTCGCCGACGAGCCGCACAAGAGCCTCTGGCAGGCCATCGGCATGCTCGGCGTCGTGCTCGCCGCAGGTGCGGTGGCGACCGCGACCCGCAACCGGTTCGAGGCGCGGGCCGAGCGGGTCGAGCGGGCGTCCACCGAGGAGCGGCTGCGGATGGCCCAGGACCTGCACGACGGCGTCGGCCACGGGCTCGCGGTGATCGCGATGCAGGCGGGCGTGGCGTTGCACGTGCTGGATCGCGATCCCGCCAAGGCGCGCGAGAGCCTGGAGGCGATCCGCGCGACCAGCCGCGAGGCGCTCGCCTCGCTGCGCTCCGAGCTCGCCACGATCGCGGGGGAGCCGGCGCCGCGCCGGCCGGTGGCGGGGGTCGAGGCCGTGCCCGCCCTGGTGGAGCGGGTGCGCTCGGCCGGCCTCCGGGTCGAGGTGATCGGTGGTCCGGGCACGCTGGCGGAGCCGGTCGGTGAGGCGGCGTACGCGGTGCTGCAGGAGGCGCTGACGAACGTGCTCCGGCACGCGGTCGCGACCACGGCGACGATCGTGTGGGAGCGGGGGAGCGACTCGGTCGCGCTGCGCGTCAGCGACGACGGCCGCGGCGGCGAGGTGCAGGATGAGGGCATGGGCATCGGCGGCATGCGGGCACGGGTGAGCGCCGTCGGCGGAACGTTCCGTGCCGGGCCGCTGCAGCACGGCGGGTTCGAGGTCGCCGCGGTGCTGCCGGCATGAGTGGTGGCATGAGTGGTGGCATGAGTGGTGGCATGAGTGGTGGAGGGCCGATCAGGGTCGCGCTGGTCGACGACCAGCCGCTCGTGCGGATGGGCCTGGCCACCCTCGTCGACGCGGAGCCCGACCTCGAGCTGGTCGGCGAGGCCGCCGACGGCCGGGAGGGCCTGGCGCTGCTGCGGCGTACGACGCCCGACGTGGTGCTCTGTGACATCCGGATGCCCGTGCTGGACGGCCTCGCGCTGCTGGCCGAGGTCGCGGCGGACCCGGCGCTCGCGGAGGTGCGCGTGATCGTGCTGACGACCTTCGAGCTCGACGAGTACGTCTTCGAGGCGCTGCGCCACGGCGCCAGCGGCTTCCTGCTCAAGGACGCCGAGCCGACCGCGCTGCTGGACGCGGTGCGGGTCGTCGCCGAGGGCGGGTCGCTGCTCGCGCCGTCGGTCACCCGCCGGGTGATCGACCACTTCGGCGCCCTTCGCGCGCAGAAGCCTCACCCGCGGGTGGGCGACCTCACCGAGCGTGAGCGGGAGATCCTCGGCTGGGTCGCGACGGGGCGGTCCAACGCGGAGATCGCTGCCGAGCTGGTCGTCAGCCCGGACACGGTGCGCACCCATGTGAGCCGGGCGATGGTGAAGCTGCAGGCGCGCGACCGGGCGCAGCTGGTGGTCTTCGCTATCGAGTCCGGCCTGCGCCGCTGACGTCGGCCGGCACGGGCAGACCGGGCAGGTTGTCCTCGGCCGGGACCGGCGCGTCGATCACCCGCCGCACCGGCACGTGTCCGCCCCAGACCCCGGCCGCGACGTCCTCGGGCTCGTCGACCGGCCCGCCGGCGCGCGCCTTCATCGACGCCTCGTGCAGCGGGACCGCGAGCACCGCCGTCGCGGCCAGCTCCTTGCGGGTGCTCGGGCGCAGCGTCGCCGCGCGGCCCGGGAGCATGTGGTCCACGATCAGGTCGAGCGCGTGCTGCCGCTCGTCGGAGTCGTCGACGAGGCGTGCCTGCCCGATGACGACCGCCGAGCGGTAGTTCATCGAGTGGTGGAAGGCCGAGCGGCCGGCGACCAGCCCGTCGAGCTCGGTGACCGTCACGCAAACCGTTCGATCGACCGATTCGAGCAGCCAGCGGGCGGCGACGGAGCCGTGCACGTAGAGCGTGCCGCCCTCGTCGGGGCCGTCCACGTCGACCGCGTAGGCGGTGGGCAGGACGACCGGGTGGCTCGGCCCGCCGCCCCGGTCGTCGCGGCCCGGAACCTGGACGCCGAGGTGGGCGACCAGGGCGTCGGCCAGCAGGTCCAGCAGGTCCGCGCGCTCGGCCACCGCGCGGTTGCGGCCGCGGTTGACCCGGGTGCGCGGGGTCGGCTCCAGGGGGTCGATCCTGGCGTCGGTGATCGTGCTCATGGCACCATCGTGGGTCACAAGTGGCCTGTGTGCACGGGCCATTTCCCACCAGTTTGGACAGGCCAATGCCCACGCTTCCGGTCCGCCTCGAGCGCGCCGACCCCCGCCCGCTCGGCACCCAGCTCGCCGACCAGGTGCGTCGGCTGGTCCTCGACGGGGTGCTCGGCCGCGGTGACCGGATGCCGGCGTCCCGGCGGCTCGCCGCCGACCTCGGGGTCTCCCGGTCGGTGGTGGAGCAGGCCTTCGACCAGCTGCTCGCCGAGGGTTGGCTCGAGGCCCGGCAGGGGGCCGGTACCTGGGTCGCCGGCGGCCCTGCGGGTGCCGGGGCGGCGCGGCCGCGGCGGCGACGAGAACCCGCGCCCACGCGGCCGCTCGTCATGCTCGACGCGGGGACGCCGTGGATCGATCCGCGCCACGGCGCCGTGTGGCGCCGGGCATGGCGCGAGGTCTCCACCGCCACCCCGCCGCGTGGGTACGACGACGCGCGTGGACTCCCCGAGCTTCGCACCTTGGTCGCCGAGCGCCTCGGCCGCACCCGGGGACTCGCCGTCGACGCCGACCGGGTGCGGATCACCGGCGGCACCGGGGCCGGCCTCCGGCACCTCCTCGCCGTCCTCCCGCGGGGCCCGGTCGCGGTCGAGGACCCCGGCTACCGCGCCGCGGTGGCGACCGTGCAGGAGTCCGGGCGGACCGTGCGCGACCTGCCCGCGCTGGAGCCGGTGCCCGACCTCGCCGGCTGTGTGGCGGCGTACTGCACCCCGGCGCACCAGCACCCGCTCGGCCGGGTGATGCCCGCGGCCGACCGGCTCGCGCTGCTCGCCGCCGCCCGCCGCGACGGGGCGCTGGTGGTCGAGGACGACTACGACTCGGAGTTCCGGTACGACGTCGCGCCGGTGCCCGCGCTCGCCACGCTCGACCGCGAGCAGGTCGCCTACCTGGGGACGGCGTCGAAGTCGATCCTGCCGTCGCTCCGGCTGGGCTGGACCGTCGTACCGGACCGGCTGCTCGACGCCTTCGACCAGCACCGCGAGCTCCTCCACGACGCACCGCCGTGGCCGGTCCAGCGGGCGCTGGTGACCCTGCTGCGCGACGGGTACGTCGACGCGGTGGTCCGCTCCGCGCGGCGGGTCTACGCGGAGCGGGCGCCGCGGGTGGTCGCCGCGCTGTCGCCGTACGCCGAGCTGGCCGGGCCGGTCGCGGGGATGTACTCGACGTGGTTGCTCCCGCACGCCCGGGCCGTCCGGGCGCGCGCGGCCGCCGAGGAAGCCGGCTTCCGGGTGAACCTGTTGCGCGACTACTGCCGCACGGCGCGGCTCAGCGGCCTGGTGGTCGGGTTCGGCGGCCCGACCGACGAGGAGCTGGACCGGGCGCTGGCGGTGCTGGTCGGCGCGCTCGGTGGGGGCGACGTCGCTTGCAGCTGAGTGTTCGCGTTCGGTTGGAACGATCCAACCACCTGTTTCACGACAAGAACACGTAGTTACAAGCGCGCTCCGCGCGAGCCGATGACGACCGGCCGCCCGGCGAGGTAACCGGCGCCGACCTGGACGACGCCGACGCCCACCAGCAGGGCGCAGGGGACGGCCCAGCCGCCGGTCGCGTCATGGAGGGCGCCGACCAGGAAGGGCCCGCCCGCGGCGATCAGGTACCCGACGCTCTGGCCCATCGTGGACAGCGCGGCGGTGTCGGCGGAGGTCGAGGTGCGCAGCGCGAAGCAGAGCAGCACGACCGGGAAGACGGCGCCGCCCGCGCCGAGCAGGGCGGCCCACACCCAGGCGCCGCCCTCGGGGGCCGCCCACAGCCCGGCCCAGCCGATCACGGTGAGCAGGGTCAGGCCTGCGATCAGGTGGCCCTGGTGGCGCAGCCGGCCGGCGAGGCTCGGGACGAGGAAGAAGAACGGGACGCCGATGATGATGCTGATCGCCAGCAGCAGACCGGCGGTCTCGTCGCTGAACCCCGCGTCGGCGTACAGGCTCGGGAGCCAGCTCATCATCACGTAGGCGTAGAGCGACTGCGTGCCGAAGAGGACGGTGACCGCCCAGGCGGTGGGGCTGCGCCACATCGACGCGCCGCGCTCGTTGCGGCGGGCGACGGCGTGGCCCCGGGCGAAGGGTGCCCAGGCCAGGGCCGCCATGACGGCGACGACGGCCCACAGGCCGAGGCCGAGGCGCCAGGTCCCGGTGGCGTTGGTGAGGGGGACGGCGAGCGCGGCTCCCGCGGCGGAGCCGAGCGAGAGCGCGGCGGTGTAGGCGCCGGTCATCGCGCCCACGCGGCCGGGGAAGTGCTCCTTGACGATGGCGGGGATCAGCACGTTGGCGAGCGCGATGCCGGAGCAGGCGACGAAGGTGCCGGCCATCAGGGCGGGGGTGCCGTCGAGGACGCGCAGCACGAGCCCGGCCGTCAGTACGACGAGCGCGAGCCCCAGCCCGCGGTCGACGCCGATCCGCCGGGTCACGGCCATCGCGGTGGCGCCGACGAGGGCGAAGCACAGGACGGGCAGCGAGGTCAGCAGCCCCTGGGTGGTGGGGGAGACGCCGAGGTCACCGAGGCGGTCGAGCAACGCACCGAGACTGGTGACGGCGATCCGCAGGTTGAACGCGACGAGCAGGACGGCGAGGACCAGTCCGGCTCCCGCCCGGCGGCGCGCGGTGGCGCCGGGCGCGGGGGATGATGGCGTGGCACCGGTGGGGATCGGATGGACGACGGTGGCCATGTCCCCTAGCATGACAGACATCGGATGATTGGACGAATGATGCCGCTGGCTCCCGCCGCCCCCACCTCCCTGGTCGACCAGGCCATCGAGGGCATGCGTGCCCTTCTCGCCAGCGGGGAGTGGAAGATCGGTACCAGGATCCCGCCCGAGCCGGTGCTCGCCGCCGCCCTCGGCGTCAGCCGCAACACCGTCCGCGAGGCGGTCAAGGCCCTCGCCCACGTCGGCGTCCTGGAGGTCCGTCGCGGCGACGGGACCTACGTCGCCGCCACCACCGAGGTCCAGGCGCTGATCCGCCGGCAGGCGGAGCGGGTCGAGATCGAGCACCTGCTCGAGGTCCGGCACGCGATCGAGGTACGCGCTGCGGCGTTGGCCGCCGGTCGTCGTACGGAGGCGGACCTGGGGGTCCTCGACGCCACCGCGGCCCGAAGGTTGGCTGCCCTCGACGCCGGTGACGGCGCGGGCTTCGTCGACGCCGACGTCGACTTCCACGTCGCGGTCGTCGCAGCGGCGCACAACCCGCTGCTGAGCGAGCTCTACGACGGCCTCGTCGAGACCCTGCGCGCCAGCATCGACGACCCGATGCAGGGCTACCCGCCGATGCACGCCGAGCACGACGCCGTCCTGAAGGCGATCCGGCGCGGCGACGCCGACGGCGCCGCGGAGGCGAGTGCCGAGCTGCTGGACCACGTCACCCGCTGACCCGACGGCCCGCCAGCTGGCCGCCGACGATCGCGACCAGCGCGACGGCGAAGCCGACGAGCTGGACCGGCCGCAGGTCCTCGCCGAGCACCAGCCAGCCCAGGGTCGCGGCCACCACCGGCGACAGCAGGCCGAGGAGTGCGGTGGCGGCGACCGGGAGCCGGCCGACCCCACGGAACCAGAGCAGGTACGCCGCCAGCCCGCCGACCCCGCCCAGCCACAGGTAGCCGGCAGCCGCGGGCCCGTCGACCGCCGGGGGCGCGCCCTCCACCAGGAAGGTCGCCGGCAGCAGCACCAGCCCGCCGGCGGTGAGCAGCCAGCTCACGAGCACGGGTGAGGAGACGCCGCTCGGCCGACCCCAGCGTCGGGTCATCACGATCCCGGCCGCCATCGAGAGCGCCGCGCCGGCGCCCGCCACCATGCCCAGCGCGTCGAGCTCGGCGGCCGGGTCGAGCACGACCAGGGCCACGCCGGCGGCGCCGGCCAGCGCCCAGCCGACCCGCGAGCGGGTCGGCCGTTCACCGAGGACGGGGAGCGCGAGCAGGACGACGAGGAGCGGCTGGATGGCGCCGACCGTCGCCGCGACGCCGCCGGGAAGCCGCTCCGCCGCGACGAACAGGAGGGGGAAGAAGAGCCCGATGTTGAGGGCGCCGAGCACGAGCGCACGCCACCACCACACGCCGTCCGGCAGCCGGCGGAGCAGGACGAGCAGGACCAGGCCGGCCGGGAGTGCCCGCAGGAGGCCCGCGAAGAGCGGGTGTCCCGGCGGCAGCAGCTCGGTGGTGACGACATAGGTCGTCCCCCACACCACGGGCGCCAGTGCGGTTGTCACCGTCAGCCCGGCGAGCGTGCCGCCCGTCGCGACGGAGGGTGTTGACGGAGCGGGTGCGGGTGCAGTGGCGGTGGTCATGCATCCAGCCTGCGCCGACGTCATTGATGAGTCCAACACATGCTTGTCATCCGATCGATCGTGATTCACGATTGATGGATGGAGTTGCAGCAGATGCGGTACGTCGTCGCGGTCGCCGAGCTGGGCAGCTTCACTCGCGCTGCCGAGCGGTGCTTCGTCGTCCAGTCCGCCCTCAGCCACCAGGTGGCGCGACTCGAGCAGGAGCTGGGTGCGCGGCTGTTCCACCGCACCAGTCGCCAGGTCCGGTTGAGCGCAGCGGGGGAAGCCTTCCTGCCCGTCGCACGGCAGTGCCTCGACGCGGCCGACCGGGCAGCCGCGGAGGTCGCCGCCGCGACCGGCGAGATCCGCGGGCCGCTGTCCGTCGGTGTGATCCCGACCGTCGCCGCGGTCGACGTCCCCGCCACGCTCCGCGCCTTCCGCGCCGAGCACCCCGGCGTCCAGGTCCGGTTCACCAGTGGGAGCAGCGACGAGCTGGTCCGGAGCGTGGCCGAGGGCCGGCTCGACCTCGCCTTCCTCGGCCTGCCCGAGGGCCAGGAGGTCGCCGGGGTCGCCAGCCGTCTGCTGACCCGCGACCGGCACCGCGCCGTCGTCGCCCCCGACCACCCGCTGGCCGGCCGTCGACGCCTCCGGCTCGACCGGCTGGCCGCCGAGACCTTCGTGGACTTCCCGGCGACCAGCCCCGGCCGGCTCCAGAGCGACCTCGCGTTCGAGCAGGCCGGGCTGGCGCGGGAGGTCGCGTTCGAGGTGACCGACATGCTGCTGATGGCGCGGATCCTGCGCGCCGGCCTCGCCGTGGCCCTGCTGCCGTCGACCTTCGTCGACCAGCTCCCGGACCTCGTCTCGATCGCGGTCGTGGGGGCTCCCGGCCGGGCCGAGCACGTGGCGTGGAGCCCGTTCGGGCCGGCGCCGGCGGCCGCCGTACTCCTGGCGCAGCTGGGCATCGCGGTCTGACCGGCGCTCAGGTGCCCGTCGGCGGTGCCGATCGGACGGACCTGTCGTCCCGCCTGGAGGAACCGTGCGCCGCCTGTCCCTGGTCCTGCTCGTCGTCGTGACCTCGCTGGCGCTGGCCCGCCCGGCCGTCGCCGCGCCGGTGGAGGACTACGCGTCGTACCAGCCCGCGACCGGCTGCGCGCCCGCCGCCAAGCCGGGCACGATCGTCCTCGCCCGCTGGACGGTGACGAGGTACGGCGGCCGCTTCGGCAGCATCTCCCGCGCCTGTGGCGGACGTCGTTCGGAGCACCAGGAGGGCCGCGCGTTCGACTGGACCGTCGACGCGCGACGTCCCGCCGACCGGGTCCGCGTCGCCCGCCTGCTGCGCCACCTGTTCGCCACCGACGCGGCCGGTACGCCGGACGCGCTCGCCCGGCGGATGGGGATCATGTACCTGATCTGGGCGGACCGGATCTGGTCGGCCTGGGACGGCTTCGAGCCGCGCCCCTACCGCAGCTCGTCCTGCCCGTCCCTCCGCCGCTGCTCGCGCACCCTGCGCCACCTGGACCACGTGCACGTGTCGCTCACCCGCGGTGCCGCGGCCGGGCACACCTCCTGGTTCGTGGGACGCCTCTGACGAGGGCCGGGAGACGGCAACGGGGGAGCCGCCCGCAGGCAGCTCCCCCGTCGCACGGGACCGTTCGGTCAGGGCGTCACTTCGCCCAGTCGGGGTTCCAGCCCTCGATGTCGCTCGCGGGGCGGGTCGAGGGGCCGGTGTAGACCGCCGACGGGCGGATCAGGCGACCGGTCCTCTTCTGCTCCAGGATGTGCGCCGACCAGCCACCCGTACGGGCGCAGGTGAACATCGAGGTGAACATGTTCGCCGGGACCTCGGCGAAGTCGAGGACGATCGCGGCCCAGAACTCGACGTTGGTCTCGAGCACGCGATCGGGGCGACGCTCGCGCAGCTCGGTCAGGGCGGCCTGCTCGAGCGCCTCGGCGACCTCGTAGCGGGCGGCGCCCAGCTCCTTCGCCGTACGACGCAGCACCCGCGCCCGCGGGTCCTCGGCGCGGTAGACGCGGTGGCCGAAGCCCATCAGCCGCTCGCCGGAGTCGAGGAGGCCCTTGACGTAGGCGCGCGCGTCGCCGGACTTCTCGACCTCCTCGATCATGCCGAGCACCCGTGACGGGGCGCCGCCGTGCAGTGGCCCGCTCATCGCGCCGATGGCGCCGGAGA
>CAZAQE010000048.1:0-28317 GCA_964487275.1 uncultured Nocardioides sp.
CCCAGAGGTCGCAGGTTCAAATCCTGCCCCCGCTACCAATCATCAGGCCCGGAATCCCCAGGATTCCGGGCCTGATGCATTCAGCCACCGCCCGCCCAGCCATCAGGTGCGGCGTCAGCCGGGGCGCTATCGTCGCAGCGTGCCCGGCTACCAGCGCATCGTCGTCGTGAGCACGACGGCCGTTGCCGACGACCTGCGCGGGCCGGGCCGTGAGGTGGGCCGCGGTGCGCTGGTCCTCACGGCGCCGACAGGTGAGGCGAAGCCCGTGGCCGAGGCCGTCGTACGGGCGGTCTCGGGGGAGGTGCGCCCGGAGGTCCTGCTGGCGCCGGTGCGCTTCCCCGACGCCGATCGTGGGCACCGGCTCGACGCCCTCGTGCGGGAGCAGGCGCTGCGCGACCGCCTGCGCGACGTGGTCGTCGTCGCGGACCCCGCGACGCTCACGCTGCTGCTACGGGTCCTGGCGCCGGGCCAGCTCGTGGAGGGCGGGCCGGTCACGGTGGTGGGCCTGCGCCGGGCGGACCCACCTGTCTCCCCGGTGCGTGTCGGCCTGCTCGGCGTCGCCCTGGGTGTGCTGGCGGCGAGCCTGGACGGACTGCTGCCGCTCTTCGCCCTGCCCGCGGCTGCAGCGGTGGCCGGAGCGCTCCTCCTGGCGGCGCCGACGTTGCGGCGGGTCGCTCGCGAGGTGCTGCTCATGGCGGCGGTCGGCAGCCTCGTGGTCACCATGATCGTGGCGGGCTCCACGCGCTTTCCGGCCAGCTGAGGACTCCCGTCACCCCTCCAGCGTCAGCTGACCCGGCTCGAGCACGTCCCCGCACGCCGCGCAGTGGAGCGCGGCGACGAACTCGTGCCCGCAGGTGTGGGCGAACCGGACCGGGTCCTCGCCCCGGCGGACGTGCTCGTGGCCCCACTGCTTGAGGGTCAGCAGCACGGGGGAGAGGGCGCGGCCCATCGCGGTCAGCCGGTACTCGTAGCGAGGCGGGCGCTCGCTGTACTGCTCGCGGGCGATGACGCCGTGCTCGACGAGCTTGCGCAGGCGGGTGGTGAGGATGTCGCGCGGGGCGCCGGTGTTGCGGGCGATCTCGGTGAAGCGGCGCTGGGCGTAGAAGAGCTCGCGGACCACGAGCAGGCTCCAGCGGTCACCGACGACCTCGAGCGCATCGGCGATGGTGCAGTCCCGCGGGGTCCGGTCGGCGGGAGCTGTCGGCATGGTCACATTCTCGGTGAAGACGGTTGTGTTTTCAAACCTACCGCGTCAGGATGCAGTCAGTTCGGAAAACCAACTGACTGAGGAGCTTGCCATGTCTGCAGCCGTCATCGTCGACGCCGT
Organism: uncultured Nocardioides sp.; assembly: GCA_964487275.1. Lineage (GTDB taxonomy): Bacteria > Actinomycetota > Actinomycetes > Propionibacteriales > Nocardioidaceae > Nocardioides. Next base: position 1,328 of record CAZAQE010000048.1, read on the forward strand.
CCGCACGCCGCTCGCCAAGGGCAAGCCGGGTGGTGCGTACGCCGACATCCACCCCGTCGACCTCCACGCGGCCGCCCTGCGCGCGCTCGTCGACCGCACCGGCATCGACCCCGCTGCCATCGACGACGTCATCAGCGGCGCTGTCGGGCAGGTCGGGGAGCAGGCCGGCAACACGGCGCGCTGGGCGCTGCTGGCAGCGGGTTACCCGGAGAGCGTGCCGGGCGTGACCGTCGACCGCCAGTGCGGCAGCAGCCAGCAGGCGCTGCACTTCGCGGCGCAGGGCGTCATCGCCGGTGCGTACGACGTCGCGGTGGCCTCCGGCGTGGAGTCGATGAGCCGCATCCCCATCGGCTCGCAGTTCCAGGGCAAGGACTTCTTCGGGCCGCAGGTCGGCGCCCGCTACGGCGGGGGACTGGTGCCCCAGGGGATCAGCGCCGAGCTCATCGCGCAGAAGTGGAACCTCTCGCGGGCCCAGCTCGACGAGTACTCGGCGATGTCCCACGAGCGCGCCGCCCGCGCCTGGAAGGACGGCCTGCTCGACGGACAGGTCGTGTTCGTCAACGATCTCCGCACCGACGAGACCATCCGTCCGGGCACGTCGGCGGAGACCCTCTCCGGCCTGCGGCCGGCGTTCTTCAGCGAGGACTGGGCCGCGGCGTACCCGACCATCGACTGGCGGGTGACGGCAGGCAACAGCTCGCCGGTCAACGACGGTTCCGCTGCGGTCCTCGTCACGAGCGAGGAGGCGGCGGCGCGCCTCGGCCTGAAGCCGCGCGCCCGGGTGCACTCCTTCGCCGTCGTCGGTGACGACCCGATCCTCATGCTGACCGGCATCATCCCCGCGACCCGGAAGGTGCTCGATCGTGCGGGCCTGTCGCTCGGCGACATCGACGCCTTCGAGGTCAACGAGGCGTTCGCCTCCGTCGTCCTCGCCTGGCAGGCCGAGACCGGTGCCGACCTGGCGAAGGTCAACGTCAACGGCGGCGCGATCGCGATCGGCCACCCGCTGGGCGCGTCCGGCGCGCGGCTGGTGACCAGCCTGATCGACGTGCTCGAGCAGCAGGACGGCAGGTTCGGCCTGCAGGTGATGTGCGAGGCCGGCGGGCTCGCCAACGCCACGATCATCGAGAGGATCTGACGATGCCGGGGATCGCAGGCTCCGTCGTCCTGGTCACCGGTGCCAACGGCGGCCTCGGTACGCAGTTCGTCCACCAGGCCCTGTCCCGCGGCGCGACCAGGGTGTACGCCGCTGCGCGCAACCCCAGGGAATGGGACGACGACCGTGTCGTACCGCTCGTCCTCGACGTCACCTCCGACGAGTCGATCGCCGCCGCCGCTCGGGTCGCGACCGACGTGACGGTGCTGGTCAACAACGCCGGCGCGGCGAACGGCTCCACGTTCCTCGGTGACCTGTCGGCGGCGCGGGAGCTCTTCGAGACGAACTTCTGGGGCGCGCTCACCGTGGCGAACGCCTTCACTCCGGCCCTGCGAGCGTCGGGCGGAAGCCTGCTCAACGTGCTCTCGGTGCTGAGCTGGCTCGGCGTCGGGGACGCCTACAGTGCGAGCAAGGCAGCGCTGTGGCAGGCCACCAACACCCAGCGGATCACGCTCCTGCCGTACGGCGTCCACGTCGCAGCGCTCCACCTCGGGTACGCCGACACGCCCATGACCCGGGATGTGGACGCGCCGAAGCTGGACCCGGCGGACGTCGTACGGACGGCGTACGACGGGCTCGAGTCCGGCGCCTACGAGATCCTCGCCGACGACCTCAGTGCCCGGGTGAAGGCGGGGCTCGCCGGCCCCCTCGAGGCGCTGTACCCGCAGCTGGGCCGGCTCCCGGATCACGTCTGAGGCACGCGGGAGACGCGGAGGTGAGGAGGCGGAAGGGGCGGGGGTCGGACCCGGATCGTCGTCCTCGCCTACGAGTCCAGCCTCGGGGTCGGCTCAGGGGTGATCCCGATGGTCGCGACGCCCCGGACTGCCTAGCGTCCGGAGGGAGCGCCGGACCCGCCGGCCGACCGAGCAAGGGGAAGCCATGAAGGCGCTGGTGCAGGACATCTACGGCACGTCCGACGTGCTCCGGCTCGACGACGTCGAGGACCCGGTGCCCGGCGAGGGCGAGGTGCTGGTGCGGATCGCCGCTGCATCGATCAACGCAGCCGACTGGCACATCATGCGGGGCGAGCCGCGGGTCGCACGCCTGATGGACCGCAAGATCTTCGGCCGGACGGCACCCCGCGAGCGCATCCGCGGGCGCGACCTCGCCGGCACCGTCGAGGCCGTCGGCCCGGGCGTCGTCGGCTGGCAGGTGGGCGACGAGGTGATGGGGGAGGACGAGGCGACGCTCGCCGAGTACGCCGCCGTCCCGGCCTCCTGCCTGGCCCGCAAGCCGGCCGGCCTGTCCTTCGAGCAGGCCGCGGCCCTGCCGCTGGCGGCCGGCACCGCCGACCTCTGCCTGACCGCCGGCGCCGTCCGCGCGGGCCACCGCGTCCTGGTGATCGGGGCGTCGGGCGGGGTGGGGACGTTCGCCGTCCAGCTGGCCGTACGGCTCGGCGCCACGGTGACCGGCGTCTGCAGCACCCGCAACGTCGAGCTGGTGACCTCGCTCGGCGCGAGCGCCGTCGTCGACTACACCGAGCAGGACTTCACCCGGACGGGTGCGTCGTACGACGTCGTGGTCGACCTCGTCGGCAACCGGCGGCTGCGCGACTTGCGCCGGGTGGTGGCGAAGGGCGGCACCCTGGTGCTCTCCGGCGGTGGCAACCCGGGGGAGGGCCGCATCCTCGGGCCGGTCGGGCTGATGGCGAAGGGCGGCCTGTTCGGTCGGCTGCTGGGGCTCCGCGTGCAGATCCCGATGGCCCGGCCCGACGGGGTCCGCCTGGCCGAGCTCGCTGCGATGGCCGCAGCGGGCGAGCTGCGACCGGTGATCGAGCGGACGTTCCCCCTCGCCGACGCCGCCGCGGCCATCCGGCACCTCGAGGTGGAGCACGCGCGCGGCAAGGTCGTCGTGACCATCTGACGCGGGTCCGGAGGGCCGGTCAGGCCCGGACCAGCCGCCGAGGTGGGGGTGGGCGCGGGCTCAGCAGGAGAGAGCGGGGTTGAACTCGGCGAACATTCCGTCCGGGTTGTGCGACCAGGCCCACACGTGCAGGTCGTAGTGCACGGGAGCCCCCGGGCCGTGGCCCGGCATCGGTCCGTCGAAGTCGTGGCCGAGCAACGACGGCCGGTCGTCGTCGGTCCCGAGGTCTTGGTCGGCGTCGGCCCGGAAGTACTCCACGCCGACGAGCCGCAGCTCGCCGTCGACCGGCAGGTACAGCAGGAAGGCGGGCGCACGGAGGTCGATCGGCGCGGCCGCCCGGGCGGGGTTCATGTAGTGGATGCCCATCGCCCCGGCCGGGCTCTCGACGCAGTCGGAGACGGGGAGGTAGCCGTCGGCCTCCGCGACCGCGACGTCGTGGTACCTCGCCGTCGCGGCGCGGACGGTGGCGACGGTTCCCTGCTTCGTCCTCGGCTCCGATGCCGCCTGCGCGCCGGTCGGCGCGAGGGTCGACGCAACGGCGGGCAGCGGGGCCAGCAGGCCGGCCAGGGCGACCGCGACGGTGCGACGACGTCGGGCGCGTCGGGCGTGGAGGGCACGGGTGGTGGGATTCATCGTCGGGACTCGCTCTCGCGTGGGTGGGTTCGGTGCGAGAAGCATCCGGTCGTCGTACCTGCCTGGAACATCCCGTACCTGCGGGGAATCCGTGCTCCCAGAAAGATGGGGGACGCAGCGGCCGACGCGATCGAGGCGGGAGAGCGGGTGGCGACCGAGGCCTGCTCTCCCACCTCGACGGTGGGACTCCGGTGCCCGTCCCGGAACAAGCGGATCCGAGGGCCCCGGGAATCCCGGGACCCGGTCAGAGCAGGTCGGTCGCGACGATCTTCTCGATGTTGCGTTCCGCGAGCGCGGTGATCGTGACGAACGGGTTGACCGTGGTGTTGCCGGGGATCAGCGCGCCGTCGATGACGTAGAGCCCGGGGTACCCGTGCAGGCGCCCGTAGTTGTCGGTCGCCTTGTCGAGCACGGCCCCGCCGAGCGGGTGGTAGGTCAGCCCGTCCTGCCAGATCTTGTAGCCGCCGAAGAGGTCGGTCCGGTAGATCGTCCCCTCCTTGCTGTTGATCTTGTCGAAGATCGTCTTCGCCATGTTGATCGAGTCCTGCTTCCACGCGGTCTGCCAGGACAGGTCGACCCTGTTGGCGGCGGCGTTCCAGCTGAACTCCGCGCGCCGCGTGGTCTTGGTGATCGAGAGGTAGAGCGAGGCGTAGGTCTCGATCCCGGTCGGCAACGGAGCGACCTCGGCGAAGGCGCCGCCGGCGTCCCAGTTGTCGATGCCGGAGCAGGGGATCGTCGACTGCAGCGTGCCGGTCGCGTCCCACATGTGGTTGGCGCGACCGCACATGACGTTGCCGTTGTCGCCCCAGCCCTTGCCGACCTCGTTGTTGAGGCCGGGCAGTGCGCCGGTGGCCTTCATCTTCACCAGCAGCTTGCTGGTGCCGACGCTGCCCGCGGCGAAGAAGACCTTCGACGCCGTCACGGTCTTGGTGGCGATGACATTGCCGGCGGTGTCGATCTGCTCCATCGCCACCGTGTAGCCGCCCCCTGCGGCGGGTGTCACGTTGGTGACGCGGTGCAGGGTCGACACGTTGACCCGGCCGGTGGCGAAGGCCTGGGCGAGGTAGGTCTGCACGAGTGACTTCTTGCCGTGGTCGTTGCCGTACATGACCTGGCCGTCGAGCGCCGAGCGGGTGACCGTGCCGGCCTGCTCTGCCTTCATGTAGTTCCAGTCGTAGACGTCGGGGACGAACGTCCACGCGAAGCCCGAGCGCTGCGCGTGCTTCCGGCCGACCCGCGCGTACTGGTAGCACGCGGCCGTCTCGAACCACGCCGGGTCGATCGAGCCGACGCCGAGGCCGGCGTTCGCGCGGGGGTAGTAGACGTCGTACATCTCGCCTGCGTCGACGGACGGCAGGACCCCGGCGAACCGCTCGCGCTTGGGCGTGACCGCCATCCCGCCGTTGACCAGCGAGCCGCCGCCGACGCCGCGGCCCTGGTAGACGGTGATGCCGGCGAACTCCTCGGCGTCGAGGACGCCGGTGTACTTCGTGATTTTCGAGTCGATCGGAAAGCCGAAGAAGTTGCTGACCGGCGCCTTCGTCTTCGTGCGCAGCCAGTAGGCGCGGTGGTCGGGCGAGGTGACCTTGGGGAAGATCTTCCCGTCGGAGCCGGGGGTGTTCCACGACATCCCCATCTCGACCATCTCGACCGGGACGCCGGCCTGGGCCAGGCGGAGTGCGGCGACGGCGCCGCCGTACCCGGTGCCGATGACCAGGGCCGGCACGGAGGCGCCGTTGCTGATCGCGGCGGCCCGCGCGGGGGCGGCGCCGAGCAGGGGTCCGGCGAGCGCGGCGGCGCCGGCGGCGGCTCCGGTCGTCGTGAGGAACCCACGACGGGTGAAGCGGGCCTGGTGGGGGGTGGGGTTCGGCATGTGACCTCCATCACAAGAGAAAGAACAAGAACGTGTTCTATCGGTTCTGGTGAGGGTTCGTCACTACCTACCGGGAAGTAACTCCGCGGGGGACCGACGCCATCACGTCCGCACCCCGGCTGGCGGTCCGGGATCCGGGGCGCCCGGACCGGCCCACGCGGCCGCGGCCGGGCCGTCGTCGTGGCGTCCGATTCCCGCCAGCGACCGGCCGTCCGCGCTGGTGTGCTGGTCCCTGTTGCCGCCCGACCGCCGGCAACGGGACACGGGAGAGGATGCACAAGGTGAAGATCGCGCAGGTCACCGGAGCAAGCAGGGGCATCGGCCTCGCCACCGCACGACGACTGGCCCGCGAGGGGCACCACGTCGTCGTGGCCGCGCGCAACCGGGCTGCGGCCGAGCAGGCCGCAGAAGTCATCCGGGCCGATGGCCTCGCCGCGAGCAGCGTCCTGATGGACGTCACCGACGCTGCGTCGGTGCGCGCCGCGGCCGCCGTGGTCGCGGTGCGCTTCGGGCGGCTGGACGTGCTGGTCAACAACGCCGGGATCCTCCCGGAGGCGATCCACGAGGGGGCGAAGGAGGTCGTCGACCTCACGATGTTCGAGTTGACGTACGCCACCAACGTGCTGGGGCCGGTCGCCGTCGTCGAGGCCTTCCTGCCGCTGCTGCGCAGGAGCACCGCGGGCCGGATCGTCAACGTCTCGAGCACGGTCGGCTCGCTGGCTCACCAGACCGACCCGGCCTCGCCGTGGCACGCGATGGTGGTGCCGGCGTACCAGTCGTCGAAGGCGGCGCTCAACGCCTTCACGATCGTGTTGTCCAAGGCTCTCGCCGACACCCCGATCAAGGTGACCTCGGTGTGTCCCGGCTGGGTTCAGACCGACCTGGCGCCCGGCAACCGTGAGCAGGCGCCGCTGACGCCGGAGGACGCAGCCGAGGTCGTCGCCCGCGCGGCCACGCTGTCGGTGGACGACCCGACAGGGACCTTCGTGGACGCCGCGGGGCCGGTCGCCTGGTGACGACCGGCCCTGCGGGGCTGCGGAGAGGAGTGCTCAGAAGGGGCGCTCCGGGAGCGGCTTGATCAGCGGGTCCAGCAGCTCGGCCGCGCGGGCGACGGTCAGCACCTCGGACGGGTCGAGCGCGATGACCTGCCGCTTCGACTCGTCGATCTCCCAGACGTCCTCGCCGATGAGGCGCCCCTCGTCGTCGTACGGCCAGATCATGTGCTCGACGTTGGCGACCAGGTAGTGCGCCTCCGGGTCGACCGGCGCGCCCGCGGCGGCCAGGACCGCGCCCGGCGTCTGCTGGTAGATCGTCGCGGTCGAGCAGATCATGTTGTCGCCGACCGCGAGCACCTCGTCGTCGGTGTAGAAGACGCACTGGGCCGTCTCGGACCACTCGGCGTACACCGCCTGCACGGCCTCGGCGCCCTCCAGCACGGTGCTGATGCCGAAGACGTTGAAGTGGTAGACGGGGTGGTCGACGGTCATCTCCGGGGCGAAGATCTCCTTCCACCGGCCGGCCATCTCGAGGTAGCGATGGCGGTTGTAGGCGTGCAGCAGATAGCGGTGCCGCGGGTTCTCCGTCGTCTCGAGCAGGCGCTCGACGGCGATATTGGTGCGGGTGATGTCGAAGCGGCTCATCAGTCCTCCAGGGCTCGGGGTCGGTGCGACCACCGTCGCAACCTTCGGCGACCGATGCTTGACAGCACGCGACCGATTCTTGACGCTGGGCGACATGACGCTGATCCGCGGGACCTCGCTGCAGGGGTACACCGCGCTGGCGGCCGAGCTGGGCGCTGACCCCGTCGCCCTCCTCGCTGCCGTGCGCCTGACGCCCGAGGTGGTCGGCGACCACGACACCTTCATCAGCTATCGCAGCGTCGCTGCGGTGCTCGAGACCACCGCAGCAGTGACCGGGCACGGAGACTTCGGCCGGCGCCTCGGCGCCCGCCAGGGGCTGGAGATCCTCGGCCCGCTGGGCGTCGCGGCACGCACGGCGCCGACCGTCGGCGCCGCGCTGGCGGCGATCGAGCAGTTCATGGCGGTCTACAGCCCGGCCATCGCCGTGACCGTGCACCCTCCGGCGGAGGACGGCCTCGCCCAGTTCGAGTGGCGCCTCGTCGTACCCCGACCGCCCGCGCACCGGCAGGCCGCCGAGCTCGCGCTGGGCGTCTCGCTGCAGGTCTTCCAGCTGCTCGCCGGTCCGAGCTTCAGGCCCACGTCGGTCCAGCTACGGCACCCGCGGCTGACCCCGGACGCCGACTACCGCCGCGACTTCGGATGCCGCGCCGAGCCGGGTGCCGGGCACTACGGCTTCCGGTTCCGCGCGGAGGTCCTCGCGCGCCGGCTCGACGCCGACAGCGCCGTGCACGCCGTCGTGCGCGACTACCTCGACACGATCGCGGTCCAGACCGGCAGCGGGACCACCGACGGCGTCGTCCGGCTGGTGCGCCGGATGCTGCCGACCGGCGGGTTGAGCCTGGAGCTGGTCGCCGAGCAGCTCGCCCAGCACCCGCGCACGCTCCAGCGCCGCCTGGCGGCGCAGGGCACCAGCTTCGCCGAGATCGTCGACGGCGTGCGGCGGGAGGAGGCCGAGCGCTTCTTGCGGGACACCGACATGCCCTTCGGCCAGCTGTCGGGCAACCTCGGCTTCAGCGAGCAGAGCGTGCTGTCCCGGGCCTGCCGGCGGTGGTTCGGGACGTCGCCGCGGGAGGTCCGGCGCTCGGCCGGCCGGTGACCCTCAGGCCCGCGCCGCGCCCTCGCTGATCAGCAGCTGGGCGGCCGTGTACGTCGCCATCACGACCGACTCCAGCCGGTGGGGCGGGTCCGTCAACACGAAGGTCCGCGAGCCGAGGACGGAGTCCGAGAGCAGGAACAGGCCCGTGCCTGCCGCCGTCAGCATCCGTGCGTCGCGCGGCAGGGCGGGCGAGAGGTGCTGTGCGGTGGCCGTCATCGAGCTCAACAGGGCGGAGTAGCCCAGCACGGTCGGGCCGAGGAAGCGCTCCCTGCGGCCGGCGGCGACGGCCATGACAGGTCCGCTCACGGCCCAGGTCGCCGCGATGGCCCGTGCCGCGCGGTTGGCGCTCAGTGGCGAGGTCCGGTCGCGCTGGCGGAGCATCCCGCTGAGGTAGGCGAGGTGGCCGACGCCGAACGACCCGGCGCCGGAGGCGAACGCCCGGGGGCCCTCGCCGAGCAGCAGCACGTCACCGGCCCAGCCGGCGGCCTGCCCGGCGAGCGTGCTGGTGCGCAGCGGGGAGCCCTGCGCGCGCGGGTCGGTCGCCAGCGAGGCGCCGAGCACCGGCATGAGCAACGGCTTGGTGACGAAGCGGGCATGGTGCGCCCACCGGCTGCCGGACCCGGCCAGCAGGGTGTCGGTGATCGCGAGGGCGCCGTAGGCGAGCTTGAGCCGGGTCGTCCTACGCACGGGCGCAATCTAGCGCTGTCGGAGTCGCGCGTGCGCCGGTCAGCGGGTGGCGGCGAGCTGGGCGCGGGTGGGTGCGTAGGGCTCGACGAGCAGGCGCATCCCGGCCTCGAACGGGGTGCGGTTGGCCTTGCGGCCGTTGCACGGGCTGCAGGCGGCGACGGTGTTGAGCCAGGTCCATCTCCCGCCGCGGCTCTGGGGGAGGAGGTGGTCGACGGTGGCGGCGTGCCGGCCGCAGTAGGCGCAGCGGTGACGGTCGCGCCTGAGCACGCCGGAGCGGGAGTACGCCGCCGGCCGGTACATCCACTTCGCCGCGATGTAGCGGACCAGTCGGATCACGCGCGGCCACGGGTGCGGCCCGATCATGCGGTCCTCGTGGGCCTCCTCGACGGTGGCCACCTCGCGGAAGAGCATCCGGACCGCGTGCTGGAAGGTCACCGTCCCGAGTGGCTCGTAGGAAGCGTTCAGCAGCATGACGGTCGTCATGGCAGCCTCCTTCCACGGGCCCGGGTCGCGCGCTCCTGGCCGATCGTGGATCCCCCGTCGTCCTCCGGTGTTTCCGGACGGCCACGAGTGCGTGAAATGCAGGAGGCCACTGGGCGCGACCCCGCCTCGACGGTACGCCGCCGCGACGGCGGTGTCCCGGGAGTTCTCAGCCGTGGAGGAAAGGGGCGAGCTCGACGGCGAGGTGCAGCCGCAGCCGGTCCCGGCCGCGGGCGAGGTCGCAGCCGGTGGCCTGCTCCACCTGCGCGAGGCGGTGGTAGACGGTCTGCCGGTGCACCGAGAGCCGCTCGGCGGTGCGTGACGCGCTGCCGGCCTCGTCGAGCCAGACCCGCAGTGTGGTGACCACGTCGGGGGTCGCCGTCGCGAGGAACTGTCGCACCGCTGGCTCGACCACGGCGGCCGCGAGGTCGTCGTCGCGAGCGACGCCGAGCAGGGCGAGCGGCCCGAGGGCGGACCACCTGACGACCTCGCCCGGCGGGCGGGTGCGCGCCACCCGCAGCCCGACCCGGGCGCCGCGGAAGGTGGTGGCCAGGCTGTCGATGTCCGGTACGACGGGTCCGACCGCCGCACGCGTGACGGAGTCCAGGCTGTCCAGGCGCCGGCCGATCCCGAGCGCGGTCAGCAGGGCATCGGTCCCGGCGGCCCCACCGCTGTCGGCCACCAGACGTGCGCGGACGACGGCGGCGACGGCGTCGCCGGTCCGCGCCCAGGCCACACCGGAGCGGGCCGGGCGGCTGGCGACCTGGTCGGCGAGCTCGGGACGGTCGACCAGCACGCAGGCCAGCGGCTCGTGGAGGTCGAGCCCGGCCGCGTCGGCGAGGTCGGCGGCGGACTCCCGCGCCGCCAGGCGCCCACCCTCGACGAGCTCGCGGAACAAGGCGTCGCGCCGGGCCTGCCGCCGCTCGGCCACGTTGAGCAGGTGGGCCGCCGACTCCGCGATCCGGCCCGCCTCGGGCCAGGTCGCCGGGTCGATCCGGCCGTCCGGGTCGAGCAGCCAGAAGTACCCCTGGACCCGGCCGAGGTGGCGGGCCGGGACGCAGAGCCGGGCGACGATCCCGAGGGCGGCGTCGGCCGGCGTGCGCAGCGGGCCCGCGCTGTCCTCGATGCCCTGGCCGCGGAACCACGCCCGCACGTCCTCGCTCGAGTGGCGCTGCAGGATCGAGCGCTGCCGGATGCTGTCGACGGCGTCGTCGGTGCGGTGGTCGGAGAACGCGATCAGCCGGAACTCCGGATCCTCGAGGGTGCACGGGGCGTCGGTCAGCCGCGCCATCTCCTCGGTCAGGTCGTCCAGCGTCGTCACTGGACAAATGTCTCACGATCGCTGCCCCAGGTCGTGACAGATGTCGGTTTGCTGTGGCTCGGGCCACTCGTAGCGTGGAAGCATGCTGAGCCAGACCCTCAACCGCGCCTCGCGCAGCACCCGCGCGCGCCGTGCCGTCGAGTCCTTCCCGGTGACCCGCAAGGTGGTGGACCGCTTCGTGCCCGGCGAGACCACCGCTGACGCCGTGGAGGCGAGCGCCGCGCTCATCGCCACCGGACGCAGGGTGACCATCGACGTGCTGGGCGAGGACGTGCTCGACATCGGTGGCGCCCGCGCCACCCGTGACGCCTACCGCCGTCTGCTGGTGGCCCTCGCCGAGGCCGGCTGCGCCGACGGCGCCGACGTCTCCCTCAAGCTGTCCGCGCTGGGCCAGGCCCTCCCCGACGGTACGACGATCGCGACCGACCACGCTGCCGAGATCTGCGACGCCGCCGCCGGCCTGGGCTGCACCGTCACGCTCGACATGGAGGACCACACGACGGTCGACTCCACGCTCGTGATCGGGGCCGACCTGCGGGCGTCGTACCCGTGGATCGGCAACGTGCTCCAGACCAATCTGCGTCGTACCCCCGGCGACATCGCGGCGCTCGACGGCACGGGCGCGCGCATCCGCCTGGTCAAGGGCGCCTACCGCGAGCCGGCCACGGTGGCGCTGCTGCGCAAGGACGACGTCGACCGCGCCTACGAGGCAGCGATCGATGCCCTGATGGCCTCGGACTGCTACCCGATGATCGCCACCCACGACCCCGCGATGCTCGACCGCGCGGTCGAGAAGGCCGTCGCCGCGGGCCGCGGCGACGACCGGTGGGAGGCGCAGATGTTGTACGGCGTCCGGCCCGACCTCGAGCAGCGGATGGTCGACGGGGGCAGGACGATGCGGGTCTACCTCCCGTTCGGCACCGACTGGTACGGGTACTTCATGCGCCGGCTCGCCGAGCGTCCCGCGAACGTCGCCTTCTTCCTCCGCGCCCTCACGCACCGCTGACCCGCCTGATCCCCGAAGCCCCCACGAGAGGACCTGACATGGACGCCATCACCACCCCGCCGGCTCCCGTCAACGAGCCCAACCTGACCTACGCGCCCGGCAACCCCGAGCGCGAGGCGCTGGCCGCCGAGATCACCCGGCTCACGTCGACGACCCACCAGCTCGACGCCCGCATCGGCGGCGAGAGCGTGACCGGTGGCGGCGAGGAGATCGCCGTCGTGCAGCCGCACGCGCACCAGAAGGTGCTCGGCGTGCTGCGCAACAGCACCGCCGACGACGCCAAGTCCGCGATCGCGGCCGCCCACGAGGCCGCGCCGGAGTGGCGCGCACTGCCCTTCGACGAGCGGGCGGCCGTGCTGCTGCGGGCGGCCGAGCTGCTCGCGGGCCCGTGGCGCCAGCGGCTCAACGCGGCCACCGTGCTCGGCCAGTCGAAGACCGCCTTCCAGGCCGAGATCGACGCCGCCTGCGAGCTGATCGACTTCTGGCGCTTCAACGTCCACTTCGCCCGCCAGGTCCTCGCCGAGCAGCCGATCGCCAACAGCCCCGGCATCTGGAACCGCACCGACCACCGGCCGCTCGAGGGCTTCGTCTACGCGATCACGCCGTTCAACTTCACCGCGATCGCCGGCAACCTGCCGACCGCGCCGGCCCTGATGGGCAACACCGTGATCTGGAAGCCGTCGCCGACCCAGCAGCTCGCCGCGTCGCTGACGATGCAGCTGCTCGAGGAGGCCGGCCTCCCGCCCGGCGTCATCAACATGCTCCCCGGCGACGGGCTCGCGGTGTCCGAGGTCGCGCTGTCGCACCCCGACCTGGCGGGCATCCACTTCACCGGTTCGACGCCGACCTTCCAGCACCTGTGGCGCACAGTGGGCGACAACCTGACGTCGTACCGTTCCTACCCACGGTTGGTCGGCGAGACGGGCGGCAAGGACTTCGTCATCGCGCACCCGTCGGCCGACCCGGACGTGCTGCGCACGGCCCTGATCCGCGGCGCCTTCGAGTTCTCCGGCCAGAAGTGCTCCGCCGCCTCGCGCGCCTACGTGCCCGCATCGCTGTGGGCGCGGATGGGAGCCGACCTCGCCGCCGAGACCGACGCCCTCGCGGTCGGCGACCCGACCGACTTCTCCCACTTCGCCGGTGCGGTCATCGACGCCCGCGCCTTCGCCAAGCACAAGGCCGCGATCGAGCGCGCCCACGCCACCGACGGCCTGCAGGTCGTCGCCGGCGGCACCGTCGACGACAGTGTCGGCTGGTTCGTCCGGCCCACGATCGTGGTCGCCGAGGACCCGTCGGACGAGATGTTCTCGACCGAGTACTTCGGCCCGATCCTCGTCGTCCACGTGTACGACGACAGCCGGTCCGGCGCGTTCGAGGCCGTCGTGAAGCAGGCGGAGTCGGCGGCGCCGTACGCGCTGACCGGCTCGATCCTCGCGACCGACCGCCGGGTGGTCGACTGGGCGAGCGAGGAGCTCCGCTTCGCGGCGGGCAACTTCTACGTCAACGACAAGCCCACCGGCGCGGTCGTCGGCCAGCAGCCGTTCGGGGGCGGCCGGGCGTCGGGCACCAACGACAAGGCCGGCTCGGCGCTCAACCTGCTGCGGTGGACGTCGCCGCGGTCGATCAAGGAGACGCTGGTCCCGCCGACGGACCACCGCTACCCGCACATGGGCTGATCGCCCGGTCCGCCGGTCAGCGGAACCGGCTGTACGCCGCCATCCGCACCATCCGGCCGTCGGTCCGGCTGTCGTTGCCGCCCTGCTGCATCCAGCGCCAGCCGCGGCCGAACCAGAGGTAGCCGTCGACGTACACGCGGGCCAGGCGGCGCAGCGCCGGATGGTCGGTGCCGAGACCCAGCTTCGCGGCCTCCGCGTCGACCGGGGTGCGGGTCGGGCGGTGGCCGATCGTCTGGCAGACCCGCTCGGTGCGGGAGCCGCAGGTGGGGGTGTTGTCGAACTGGTAGTACTCGTTGCCGGTGGCGCGGAAGCGGTCGCCCCAACGGGCGTTCCACTGGGCCCAGGTGAAGGGCGTGCCGTTGTCGGCGGTGTCGATGATCGCCCGCTTGCCGGTGATGCCGGTGCGGGCGAGCGCCTGCGAGACCTTGGCCGCGAAGGCGACGTTGGCCGCGACCGAGTCGTAGTGCGTGGCGCCGAGGGCGAAGCCGCGGGTGTACTGGATGCCGCTCGCCCGGAGCAGGCGGACCGCCTCGTCGACGTACAGCCAGTCGGCGGAGCCGGCGTCGAGGTAGAGCGTCTCGCGGCGCAGCGTGGTCGCGAGGTAGCGCGCCGCCCAGGCCGCCATCTTCATCCGGGTGCCCGGCGTGGGGTCGGGCATCGTGCGGCCGTCGGCGCCGTGGTTGGCGGAGATCGCCAGGTCCGGCTCGAGGACGATGACGACGCGGGCGTCGCCGATGCCGAGGGCGATCTGGCGGATCCACGCCTGGTAGCGGGTCATCGACCACGACATCCGCGGTCGCTTGCCGTTGACGACCTCGCCGTCGGGCCACAGGCCGAAGATCGCCAGCTGGACGACGCCGTCGGGGTGGTTGCGGCGTGCGTCGGCGACGTACGACGCCACCGACTGCCGCACGCGGTCGACATTGCAGGCGTCGCAGTTCGCGAACCAGCGCACGCGGGGCGTCAGGGCGATCCGGCCGAGCAGCGCCTTGCGCGCGGGGTCGGTCTCGGCGCGGTGGTTGAGCAGCTCGGGGTTGGCCCTGGTGGTGATGGTCGAGTACTGCCACGGACGGCTGTCCTGCAGCGGGTTCGTGGGGTTGAGTGGGTCGGCCCCCGCCGGCCACGCGGCCAGTGCCAGCGCGACCAGCAGGGTGCCGAGGACGGTGAGGCGCCGCATCCACTCCTCGTCGGCGCCGCCGCCGCGATCCTGAGCGAAAGGCTCAGGACACGGGTCCCTCGCCGAGGGTGACCGTGGCCGACTCCGAGCTGCCGCCGGAGGTCGTCCAGGTGATCGTCACGCGGTCGCCGGGGTCGTGCGCGGCGATCGCGGAGCGCAGCGCGTCGGCGCCGCGGACGGCGTCGCCGTCGACCGCGGTGATCGTGTCGCCCACGGCGAGCCCGGCCTCGTCGGCCGCGGTGTCGTCGATGACCTGCGCGACGAGGGCAGACGACGCCGACGGGTCGAGGCCGACACCCAGGTAGCCGCTGTAACCGAGCTCGACGTTGCCGCTCTCGTCGCCGGACTCGATCTGGTCGACGATGGACTCGACGGTCTTGATCGGGATCGCGTAGCCGGTGACGTCGCGGCTGCCGCTGGAGGCCGCGACGTTCATGCCGACGACGTCGCCGTCCTCGTCGAGGACCGCGCCGCCGGAGTCGCCGGGCACGACGTAGGCATCCATCTGGATCAGGTCGGTCAACCGCGACGACGAGCCGTCGGTGGAGTCGACCGTGATGTCCTGGCCGAGCGCGGAGACGGTGCCGGGCGCGGCCGTCAGCGAGCCGCCGTCACCGCCGGCGTCGCCGACCGCGGTGATCTCGTCGCCCACCCGGGCGGCGTCGTCGGACAGGTCGACGGGAGTCAGGCCGTCGGCACCCTCCAGCTGGAGGACCGCGACGTCGGCGACCGCGTCGCCGCCGACGTAGGTCGCGCTGAAGGTCTGGCCGGTCGACACGACCGTCACCTCGATCTTCGTCGCCCCGTCGACGACGTGGTGGTTGGTCACGATCGTGCCGTCGGCGTCGAGGACCAGCCCCGTCCCCGCGCCGGTGCCGTTGGTGAGCGTGGTGCTGATCTGCACGATGCCGGTCGACTGCTCCTCGCTCGCGTCGGTCGCACTCCCGCCGGCGTCCGGGTCCGTCCCGCTCCCGCGTCCGTACGGCGCGAGCCGGGGCAGCTGCCGGAGGTCGGGGAGGGTGGCCGTGTCGTCCTGCGTGGTGGTCGACGGCACGAGGCCGGTGCCCGCGCTTGCCGTGCCGCCGCGGTCGAGCAGCTCCAGCGCGACAGCAGTCGTCGCGGCGCCGGTGCCGACCAGGAGCACCGCCCCCGCGGCGCCGGCGGCGACCATCCGGCGGCGGCTGCGCCGCTGGCCCGGTGGCGGCGAGGACGGCTGGTGCGGCGGGGGCGGCAGGTACGGCGGGGGCGGGGGAGTCGCGCTGCTCATGGGATCGAGCGTGCGGGGCGAACCTGTGGGTTCGGTGTGGACAGGCCAAGGACTCGCCACGAAGCCGGGTGGGTGGCCGCAGCGGCGGCGTACATTGACGTCGTGGTCCCCGGTCAGGCCCCGAACCAGCAGGTGCGCTTCTGCCGCGCCGACGACGGGGTGCGGATCGCGTGGGCGCGTCACGGCGCCGGCCCGCCACTGCTCATCGTGTCGTGCTGGCTCAGCCATCTTCAGCACGACTGGCAGAGCCCGGTGTGGCGGCACTTCCTCGACGACCTCGGCGACATCGCCACCGTCGTCCGGTACGACGAGCGCGGGTTCGGGCTCTCGGAGTGGGAGGTCACCGACTTCTCGCTCGACCGTCGGCTGGCCGACCTGGAGGCACTCGTCGACGCGGCCGGCCTCGACCGGTTCGCGGTGCTCGGCATGTCCGGCGGCGCGCCGGTGGCGCTCGCCTACGCGCACGCGCACCCCGACCGGGTCTCGCGGCTGGTCCTGTACGGCGGCATGGCCGGGGGAGGCATCCAGCAGGACGACGAGGCCGCCGAGGAGGCCTTCCTCGCCATGATCCGCGCCGGCTGGGCGCGGCCGGACCCGTTGTTCCGCCGGGTCTTCACGAACTCCTTCATCCCCGACGCCACCGAGCAGCAGATGGAGTGGATGGACGAGCTGCAGCGCACGTCCACCAACACCGACAACGCCGTCTGCAGCCGGATCGCCCGCCACCAGACCGACGTTCGTGCGTTGCTGCCCGGGATCGCGATGCCGACCCTCGTCCTGCACGCCGCCGGCGACCGGGTGGCGCCGGACTGGGGGCCCCGGCTGGCCGCCGCGATCCCCGACGCTCGCCTGGTGATGCTCGAGTCCCGCAACCACGTCCTGCTGTCCGACGAGCCCGCGTGGCCGGTGTTCCTGAGCGAGGTCGCGGCATTCGTGGGGGCCGACCGGGCCGTCGTACCGGTGTCGCACCTGACGGACCGCGAGCGCGAGATCCTGCTCCTCGCCGCCGAGGGCCTCGACAACAGCGCCATCGCCGACCGCCTGACCCTGAGCGTGCGCACGGTCGAGCGACACTTCCAGAACGTCTACCTCAAGCTCGGCCTCTCCGGCCGCACCGCCCGCGCGGCCGCCGTCGCCCGCGTCCTCACCTGACGGCCCTCGTTGGTCGAGGAGGTTGCGCCCTCGTTGGTCGAGGAGGTTGCGCCCCGTTGGTCGAGGAGGTTGCGTTAGCAACCGTCACGAGGCCCGGTGGGCCGGTCTGGGTGCTGGGCCGGTGGGGGCGGGGTGGGTGCGTGGGTTGCGGGGGTCTCGTGACGGTCGCTGCGCGACCTCCTCGACCACCGGGTGGACGGTCGCTGCGCGACCTTCTCGACCACCGGGTGGACGGTCGCTGCGCGACCTCCTCGACCACCGGTGGGGCGGTCGCCGCGCGACCTCCTCGACGACCGGTGTACCTCTCGTCACGCTCGTTTCCACAGGCGGAGATCACCTTCGTTGCGGATCGTCGGAGAGGTGGCGAGGGTCTCGCCATGGCCTGGACCTACATCCTCCGTTGCGCCGACGGCTCCTTCTACGTCGGCAGCACCGTCGACCTGCAACGCCGGGTCGACGAGCACAACCTCGGCGCCGGCTCCACCTACACCCGACGGCGGGGCCGTCGACCGGTGGAGCTGGTGTGGGCGCACTGGTTCGAGCGGGTCGATCTCGCCTTCCTGTTCGAGAAACGCATCCAGGGTGGGGGCGGGCGAAGCGGATCGCCCTCATCGAGGGGCGGATCGACGTACTGGCGGAGCTCGCCAGCCGGGGACACGCCGGTACGGCGGCGCGGCAGGAGGCCCAGGCCCGAGGCGCTCCGGGCGTCTGGGAGCCGCCGCTGGGCGACGAGGGTGGAGAGGCTGCGGGAGTCTCGTGACGGTCGCTGCGGGACCTCCTCGACCACCGGTGGGTGCTCGTTGGTCGAGGAGGTTGCGCTAGCAACCGTCACGAGGCCCGGTGGGCCGGTCTGGGTGCTGGGCCGGTGGGTGCGTGGGTTGCGGGGGTCTCGTGACGGTCGCTGCGCGACCTCCTCGACCACCGGGTGGACGGTCGCTGCGCGACCTCCTCGACCACCGACGCGTACGCGTCGGCCGCCACGGGGGGCCCGAAGGTTGCGCGTCGGCGCGGATCCGGCGCAGGCCGCCCCGGGCGGAGGCTTCGGGCATCGGCGGAGACACCGCCGGGACCCGAAGGAGATCGTCATGTCGAACAAGGCCGTCATCAGCCTCACCACCGGACTCGAGGACCCCGAGAAGGTCACCGTCGCGTTCCTCGTCGCGCTCGGCGCGGCCGAGCACGGGCGGCCGACGCTGATGTTCCTGACCAAGGAGGCCGTGCGCCTCGCCGTCCCTGGTACGGCGGTCGGGCGGGCCTGCGAGGGCTGCCCGTCGCTGCCCGAGCTGCTGGCCCGCTACGAGGCGGCGGGCGGGACGTACCTCGTGTGCCCGATCTGCTTCAACGCCAAGGCCCTCGACCCCGAGCACCTGATCGCCGGCGCCGAGATCGGCGGCACGGTGCCGATGTGGCAGTGGATCGGCGACGAGGGCGCGACCAGCTTCAGCTACTGATCAGCGGCGGCCGGCGGCGAGCATCTCCTCGCGGGTCGCGACCTTGACGCGGGTCCGGCCCTCCGCCTCGCCGAGCGCGATCTCGTGGGCGTCGAGCAGCTCCCACGAGGTGTGGGTGGCGACCTCCACGTCGCGTTCGGCGAAGTAGGCGTCGACGTCCTCGGGTCGCCGGGCCGGCGCGGTCTCCACCGTCTCGGCGAGCAGGTGGCCGACGGTCTCGGCGGCATCGCTCTTGGTGTGGCCGATCAGGCCGACCGGGCCGCGCTTGATCCAGCCGGTGACGAAGGTGCCCGGGATCGGGTTGCCGTCGAGGTCGAGGACCCGGCCGCCGTCGTTCGGGATGACCGCGGCGCGGTCGTCGAAGGGCAGGCCGGGCAGTGCGGTGCTGCGGTAGCCGATGGCGCGGTAGACCTGCTGGACGTCCCAGTCGGTCACCTCGCCGGTGCCGACGACGGTGCCGTCCTCGTCGGGCGAGTGGGTGCGCTCGGTGCGCAGCGTGGTCACCTTGCCGTCGGCGTCGGTGACGATCTCGACGGGCGCCTCGGCGAAGTGCAGGTGGATCCGGTGCGGCTTGCCGACCGGCTCCGCGCCGACCCAGCTGGTCAGCGTGTTCAGCACCATCTTCTGGGACTTGTGCTGGGCGATGTGCTCCATGCCGTGGGCGTCCACGTCGAAGCCCTCCGGGTGCACGATCACCTCGACGTTGGGCGAGTGGTTGAGCTCGCGCAGCTCGAGCGGCGAGAACTTCGCGTACGCCGGGCCGCGGCGCGCGAAGACGTGCACGTCGGTGATCGTCTTCGCTTCCAGGGCCGCGTGGACGTGTGCGGGGATGTCGGTCACCAGCATCTCGTCGCCGGTCTTCGCCAGGACCCGGGCGACGTCGAGGGCGACATTGCCGACGCCCAGGACGGCGACGCTCGTCGCCTCGAGCGGCCAGGTCTGGGGGACGTCGGGGTGGGCGTCGTACCAGCTCACGAAGTCGGCGGCGCCGAGGCTGTGCTCCTCGCCCGGGATGCCGAGGTCGCGGTCCGCCATGGCGCCGGTGGCGATGACGACCGCGTCGTAGAACTCGCGCAGGTCCTCGAGCTTCACGTCGACGCCGTACTCCACGTTGCCGAGGAAGCGGACCTCCGGCTTGGCCAGCACCCGCTGGAGCGCCTTGATGATCTCCTTGATGCGCGGGTGGTCGGGGGCGACGCCGTAGCGGACCAGCCCGAAGGGCGCGGGCAGCCGCTCGATGATGTCCACCGAGACGTCGGCTTCCGACTTGGTCAGGATGTCGGCCGCGTAGATGCCGGCCGGTCCGCCGCCCACGATGGCCACACGAAGAGTCATGCTGATGAGTCTGCTGATCGGCTGCGACTCACAGAACGAGGTTGTGGTTGGGTAGTCACAAGATAGGCTTGTGACCATGTTGGGACCGCACGTCCCGGATCTCCGGGCGCTCGAGCTGCTCGTCGTGGTCTCCCGCACGGGCTCGCTGGGGGCCGCTGCGGCCGAGCTCGGCATCACCCAGCAGGCCGCGTCGTCGCGGGTCCGCACCATGGAGTCGCTCGTCGGCGAGCCGCTCGTCACCCGCAGCAAGCGGGGCTCGGAGCTCACCCCGACCGGCGAGCTGGTCGTGCAGTGGGCCGACCGCGTGCTCGACGCGGCGCAGGAGCTGGACGCCGGGATCGGTGCGCTGCGCGCCGACCGTCGCGGCCACCTCGACATCGCCGCCAGCCTCACCATCGCCGAGCACCTGCTGCCCGGCTGGCTGGTCGGCCTGCGCTCGCAGCAGGTCCAGCGCGGCCAGCAGCCGACCGACATCACGATGACCGCGACCAACACCCAACGGGTGGTGGAGATGGTCACCGCCGACGAGGTGACGCTGGGCTTCGTCGAGGGCCCCGACGCCCCGCGGGGCCTGCGGCACCGGCTCGTCGGCACCGACGAGCTCGTCGTGGTCGTCGGACCCGGGCACCCTTGGGCGCTGCGGTCCCGCCGCCGGGTCACCGCTGCGACCCTCGCGGCCACGCCGCTCGTCGTACGCGAGGCCGGGTCGGGCACCCGCACCGTCCTGGAGCGGGCGCTCGCCGACCTGCCGATGGCGGCGCCCGTCCTCGAGCTCTCGAGCACGGCGTCCGTGCGGGCAGCGGTCGCCGCCGGGGCCGGCCCGGCCGCCGTCGGCGCCCACGCCGTCCGCGACGACCTCGCCACCGGGCGGCTGGTCCGGGTCACCGTGACCGGGCTCGACCTGACCCGCCGCCTGCACGCGGTCTGGAAGGGCGGGCCGCACCCGCCGGAGGGCCCGGCCCGCGAGCTGGTGGCCTGGGCGGCCCGCCGCTGAACAGTCGCGCGTGTCCCGGGCGTCTCGTGACGCTTGCTGCGCAAGCTCCTCGACGACCGGGAGAGCAGCAGG
This sequence comes from uncultured Nocardioides sp., assembly GCA_964487275.1. Classification (GTDB taxonomy): domain Bacteria; phylum Actinomycetota; class Actinomycetes; order Propionibacteriales; family Nocardioidaceae; genus Nocardioides. The sequence goes on from CAZAQE010000048.1 coordinate 22,207, forward strand.
CCCCCGGCGGTGCCGGGGGCCTGCTGATCCGTGGTGCCTGGGGTGGTCAGTCCAGGAGGTGCTCCATGGCCGCCGCGACGAAGTCGTTGCGCATCGCGGTGGTGCTGAGGCCCTCGATGCCGAAGCCGGTGAAGACGGTGTCCTCGGTGACGGTGCCGGCTCCTTCCTCGAAGGCGGTCTGGCTGCGCGCCCAGTTGTTGGTGGTGCGCGAGCCCTCCGGAGCAGCCGACGGGGTCCAGCCGCCGAGCCCGTCCTCGAAGGACGTCTCCGCGGTCACCGCGCCGTCGACGAGGACCTGGGTGTCGTCGACGAACACGCCGAGACCCTGCGTGCCCCAGTCGGTGAGGTAGGAGATCGACACCTCGACCTGCTTGCCGGCGTACGCCGTCAGGTCGACGTCCCACTCCTGCCAGCCACCGCTGCTGCCGGTCGCGGCGTTCCAGACGCCCGTCGTGCCGGTGGGGGAGCAGCCTGCGCCCTGGTAGTGGGCCACGAACGGGTGGATCGCGTCCCAGCCGGCCGCGCACGACTCGCCCGTGCCCTGGGTGGTGTGGCCGTTGCTGTCTGGCAGCGTGGTCCAGCTGTCGGTGCCCGCCTCGCGGGCCTCGACGACCACGTAGTCCCAGTCCGCCTCGGTGTCGTGCGAGATCTGGAACGTCAGGGCGCCGGACGTGGCGCCGGTCAGGTCGACCGTCCGGCTGAGCCGCTTCCAGCCCTGGTCCGCCGTCTGGCTGAACATGTACCACTCACCGGTGTGCGGGTCGAAGGGAGCGCCGCCGGGGCGGTCCCACTCGATCGGCTCCGAGCTCGCGAACTGCGGGAACTCGGCCTCGGGCAGGAAGCTCGAGGTGGTGAGCAACGAGGCGGTGTGGTCCTGGTTGTCGGCGCCGTCGCCACCGTTGAAGGTGCCGGCGAAGCCGTCGAACGCACCGGCGTCGCCCGCGACCGGGAACGGGTTGCCCGTCTCGGCGTCGGTCCCGCCGTCGCTGACGTAGTTGTAGGCGCCCAGCCAGTACTGGAGGAAGTCGTTCTCCAGCGTCAGGCAGGGGTTGGCCCGGACAGTGCACTCCGGCGGCGCCGTCGGTGAGAAGTAGTAGGTCGCCCCGGTCGCCTGGGCGAACTGGTTGTACTGACCGGTGACCAGCGCCTTGCCGCCCTCGTTGAGGTAGTCGCGGACCGTGAGCTCCAGGTCGTGGGCCACCTTGGCCGCCGTGCCGCCCGGCTGGCCGGCGGCGCGGGTGATGATGTCGTCGCCGGACTCCCAGACGATCGCGTCGTAGTGCGACAGCACGCCGAGGTGGTGCGGGGCGACGCGGCCGTTGGTGTCGACGTCGTACACGTCCGAGGTGTAGCCGGCGGCCGTGAGGGCCGCGGCGTAGTCGTCGGCGTACTTCGCGCTGGTGACGCCCTGGGCCGGACTGATGCCCGTGACGTCCTCCGCGGCCAGGACCAGCACGTCGCCGCCGATGTCGTCGGCGACCTCGTAGGTGAACGGCTTGCTGCTGACCGGGCCCTTTCCGGGCTTGACCCCGGTGAACCAGACCTTGACCGAGTCGCCGGCCTTCGTACCGGTGACGGTGCCGCGGAACTCGCCGTAGTAGTCGTGGTGGGTGTCGCCGTAGCGCTCACCGCCGTTCCACAGCGCCGTCTTGACCGACTTCGTGGGCCCGCCGTTGACGGAGTACTTCAGGCGCAGGTCCTCGATCGCCTTCTTCGCCGTGACCGCGACCGGCTGGCTGGTGCCGTGCGAGACCGAGAAGGGGTCGGGGACCAGGTCGGCCGCCGTCCGCGGCGTGCCCTCGTCCTGGACGACCGAGACCGGGTCGTCGGGGTCCTTGGCCGACTTCGCCACCGACAGGGCGAAGGCGATGTTCTTCTCGAACTCGGCCTGGATCAGCTCCTCGTCGTCGGGGAAGTTGAAGCCGGAGAGGCAGTCCTCGGCCTCCCACTCGTCGTCGGGGATGGAGTCGGAGACCGTCTCGCAGGTGGTCATCTCCGGCGTGAAGCCGAGCGTGCCGTGGGCGACCTGCGCGTGGGTGTCGGTGTCGCCGTTGGTGGTGTAGAGCTCGGCGGAGATGTCCGGGTCGTAGCCCGGGACCGCCGGGTTGGCGTCATCGCCGACCATGGCCTCGTAGATCACGTCGTCGGGCGAGGGCGTGCTGACCTGCCAGCCGATGCCGTAGAGCAGCAGCTCGGCCGCGGAGTGGTAGTTGATGTAGAACTCGAACCCGACCCGGCCCATCAGCGCGTCGAGCGCCTTGGTCTCCGGCTCGGAGTTCGGGCCGGAGCCGCGGAAGGTCTCACTGGCCGGCTCGGGCGAGGAGCCCTCGTTGTCCCAGCCCCACTTGACCGCGAAGTTGCGGTTGGGGTCCACGCCGTCACCCGGCGTGATCGTGCCGTCGCCGTTGTTGTCGCGCAGGTTCTTGCGCCACAGGCGGTTGTCCGCGGTGAAGGTGAAGTCGTAGCCGTCCGGGTTGGAGACCGGCAGGAACCACAGCTCGGTCGTGTCGACCAGGCCGGTGATCTGCGGGTCGGCGCCGTAGTTGTCGAGGAAGTGGTGCATCAGCCGACGCACCATCTCGGGGGTGATCCACTCACGCGCGTGCTGCGCGCCGCCGTACAGGACCGAGGGCCGCTTGCCGTCCTTGAGGACGCGGGCGTTCTTGGTCACCTTGAGCGCGAGGATGTCCTGGCCGTTGATCGTCTGCCCGAGGGTGACGAGCTTGGCGATGTCGGGGTACGCCGCCGCCGTCTCGCGCAGCTCGTCCGCGATGCCGCCGTCCTCGCTGTAGGAGCGGTAGGCGTCGTAGCCGGCGAGGTTCTGCAGGCGTGCCGCCTCCGAGGCCTTGCGGCCGTTGACCCGCTTGACGGTCACCGTGAGGCCGTCCTTGCGCAGCTGCGCGGCCTGGGCCGCGGTGATGACCGCGTCGAGGCGGACGTTGCCCCGGCCCGCGTCCTCGAGGGCGACGTGATGGGTGTCGACGCCGACCTCCTCGAGTGCGTCGAGCTCGCCGGGGGACGCCTCGACGACGTAGACCTCGAGGCCTCCGCCTCCTCGGTCGTCGCGGCCGGGGCTGGTGCTGGCCGGTGGTCCGGCGGTGAGGAGCCCGGCGGTCAGGGCGGTCAGGGCAAGCGTGATGGGGAGGGTGCGCACGAGATCGACCTCTGCTTCATGGGTGGAAGGAATGGTCCGCGTCCCTCACCCTCGTGGTGATCTGCGTCACAGTCAAGCCATGACGCTGCACCTCGCCCTACGCGTGCGCCGGCGTGCGGGCCAGGATCGCAGCGATCGAGTCATCGGTGCAGTCGGCCCAGAAGCCGCCCACGACGTCCTCGACCTGGGCGAACGAGTCGGCCACGTAGAGCACGTCCTGGTAGTCGGTGATGTCGTAGACCTGGGTGCCCATGGTGGCGATGTCGAGGGGTCGGATGTTCATGCCGCGGAAGGCCTCGATCTCGCCGGGGGAGGAGAGGATGCCGGCGCCGTACGCCTTCAGCTCGCCCGCCTCCCACAGCACGCCGAACTCCAGGGTGAACCAGAAGGTCTTGCTGACGAACTCCAGCGCGTCGGCGCTCTCGACGCGACGCGAGGCCTGACCGGCGAGCTCGTAGAGGGCAGTGAAGCGCGGGTTGGCCAGGGTGTTGCCGTGGCCGACGACCTCGTGCAGCACGTCCGGCTCGGGCGTGTAGAGCGGCACGGAGTGGTGGCGGACGTACTGGGTCGACCAGAACGCCTTGTCGGCCAGTGAGCCGTAGAACTCCCGCAGCGGCACCAGGCCTGCAGCCGGCTGGTAGCGGTAGCCCGTCAGTGGTGCCAGCCACTCGCTGACCTCGGCGAGCTGGGGGATGTGGTCGATCGGCAGGCCGAGCGACTCCTTGCCGTCGAGGAACTCGCGGCACGCGTAGCTGCGGTGCTTGGTCACCAGCGCCTCGCTGACGACCTGCCACACGCGGTGCTCGTCGTCGGTGTACGGCGCGATCGGCGCCGGCGTGCCGGGTCGCCAGTTGTTGGCGAGGGTGGCGAGCGCGTCGCGGCGGGCGCGGTACTCCGGGTCGGCGAAGCCCGGGTGGTCGGCGCCGAGATGGACCTCGAGCGCTCCGTCCTCGTTGGCGGTGACGGGCGCGAAGTACTGACCTTCCTCGAACATGGCTGCAGTGTGTGACCTGATCCACGCAAATGCCAGTGTGCTCGGACGATTGGTCCTCAAGTACGACGATTCGTGGCAACATGTCTCGCATGGATGCCGTCGACCGCGCTATTCTGGACGTGTTGCGGGCCGACTCCCGGACGTCGATCCGCGATGTCGCGACGCAGGTGGGGATCAGCCGCGCCAACGCCTACGCGCGGGTGAAGCGGATGGTCGACACCAAGGTCATCCGCAGGTTCACCGTCGACGTGGACCACGTCGCGATCGGGCTCGGCCTGTCGGCGTACGTCCACGTCCGGACGAAGCAGAACTCGTGGAAGTCCTTCCGCAAGAAGGTGTGGGAGCTGGAGGAGGCGGCGCACGTCGCGCTGGTCACCGGCGACTTCGACTGCGTGATCCTGGTCCGCGCCCGCGACGCCGACCACCTGCGCGAGCTCGTGCTCGAACGCATCCAGGCCCTGCCCGAGGTGGTCGCGACCCAGACGGTGCTGGTGTTCGAGGAGCACGTCAACCCGTCCTGACCCGGTCGATAACCTGTTCTCGTGCAGACCTTCGACGGACGCGTGGCCGTGGTGACCGGCGCCGGCAGCGGCATCGGCCGGGTGACGGCGCAGCGGCTCGCGGCGAGGGGCTGCCACCTCGCGCTCGTCGACCTGCGCCCCGAGGGCCTGGCGGAGACCGCCCGGTTGGTGGCGGCCCACGGCCGCCGTGCCACGACCCACCTCGCCGACGTCTCCGACGCGGCGCGGATGGAGGCCCTGCCCGACGAGGTGCGCGAGCGCCACGACGTCGTCCACATCCTCGTGAACAACGCCGGCATCACCTCGGTGGGCGCGTTCGCCGACGAGCACCTCGAGGACATGCGGACGCTCGTCGACGTCAACGTGTGGGGCGTCGTGCACGGCTGCCGGTCGTTCCTGCCGGTGCTGCGGCAGCAGGACGAGGCGCACATCGTCAACGTCTCCAGCATGGCCGGGCTGATGGGCCTGCCGCACACGGCCACCTATGCGCTGACCAAGGGAGCCGTGAAGGCGTTCTCCGAGGCGCTGCGCGGCGAGCTGGCCAGTACGACGGTCGGCGTCTCCGTCGTCTTCCCCGGCACCCACCGCACCGGTATCGCGGCCACGGCCCGTGGCGCGGACGGGGCCCGGATCGCCAAGGTCTCCCAGGGCCCGCTGTCGGTGCTGATGCCGCCGCCGTCCCTCGTCGCGCGCCGCATCGTGAAGGCGATCGAGCGCGACCAGCCGCGGGCGGTGGTGGGCCCGGACGCCCGGGTGATCGACCTCGCGTCGCGGGTCGCGCCCGGCCGGACCCGGCTGATCGGCCGCGTGACGGGCCGGTTGTCGGGACACTGAGCCCATGCACCAGCGCGCGTACGTGTTCGGAGGGTCGGAGGGGATCGGGCTGGCCGTCGCCGGGCGACTGGCGGCCGCCGGCACCGAGGTGGTCGTCCTGTCCCGCTCGCAGGAGAAGCTCGGTGCGGCGCTGGCGCAGCTCGGCGACGCCGCCCTCGCCCGCGCGGTCGACATCACCGACGCCGACGCCGTGGGCAACGTCGTGGACGCGCTGGTGGCGGAGGTCGGCGTACCGGACCTGGTGGTGAACACCGCCGGGTACGCGCGGCCCGGTTGGCTGGAGGACCTGCCCGCCGAGGACGTGACCGGGATGGTCGCGACCAACCTGCTCGGCACCATCAACGTCGCGCGGGCGGTGCTGCCGCACCTGCGGGAGGGCGGCGGCGGGACGGTCGTGACGACGTCGTCGATGGCCGGACTGGCGGGAGTGTTCGGCTACACGGTCTACAGCGCGACCAAGTTCGGGGTGATCGGCTTCTCGGAGGCGTTGCGCCGCGAGGCCCGCCCGTACGGCGTCCGGGTGCTCGTGCTGTGCCCGCCCAACACCCTGACGCCCGGGTTCGACGAGGAGAACCGCCACAAGCCGGCCGAGGTCCTCGCGGCCGAGG
>CAZAQE010000049.1:0-27121 GCA_964487275.1 uncultured Nocardioides sp.
TTGGGCGTTCGGACCGCCGACTTGGGCGTTCGGACCGCCGACTTGGGCGTTCGAACTGCCAACTTGGGCGTTCGGACCGCCGAGTTGGGCATTTCGGCGGTCGAGTCGGGGGTCGGACCTCCCGACGACGTACGAACACCCAAGTCGAAGCGCGGAACCCCCAACTCGGCGCGCACAACGCCCAACTCGACGTGCCGAACGCCCAACTCGGAGCGAGCGGCCGCGCGGCGAGCACGACCGGCGACACGCTCGCGCCTAGGAATTGAACCGCTGCTGCGTCTTCTCGAGACCGTCGATGATCAGCGACTCCACGGCGTCGGCCGCCGTGTCGACCTGGAAGGGGAGCTCCTTGCGCTCCGTGGTCGAGTAGTTCGACAGCACGAAGTCCGCGACCTCCTGGCGCCCCGGGGGGCGGCCGATCCCGGCGCGCACCCGGTAGAAGTCGCCGGTGCCGAGCGAGGAGCGCATCGACTTCAGGCCGTTGTGGCCGTTGTCGCCGCCGCCGAGCTTGGAGCGCAGCGTGCCGAAGTCGATGTCGAGCTCGTCGTGGATCGCGATGATCCGGCTGGGCGGCACCTTGTAGAAGGTCGCGAGCGCCTTCACCGGGCCGCCGGACTCGTTCATGTAGGAGCGGGACTTCACGAGGACGACGCGTGGCGAGCCCGCGCCGGGGCCACCGATCCGACCCTCGACCACGTCGGCGCGACCGGTCTTGTGGGCGCGGAAGCCGCTGCCCATCCGGCGCGCCAGCTCATCGACGACGAGGTGGCCGATGTTGTGCCGGTGCCCGGCGTACGACGGCCCGGGGTTGCCGAGGCCGACGACCAGCCAGACGTCGGTGTCGCTCACGTCATCGCTCCAGGTCTCGGTGTCGTCGGTCGCGCCGGATGCGTCCGGAGACGCGGAACTCCCCGGCACGTGGGACCGTGCCGGGGAGATCAGTCGGCCCAGGAACCACCTGAGCCGGCTGAAGGTCACTCGCTGTCGCCGGCCTCGGCAGCCTCGCCCTCGGCGGCCTCGCCAGCCTCGGCGGCCTCGGCGGCCTCACCCTCGGCGGCCTCCTCGGCGGCGGGCTCGGCGGCGACCTGCTCGGTGACGTTGACGACGAGGGTCTCCGCGTCGGTGAGCAGCGTGGTGCCCTTGGGCAGGTCCAGCTGGCCGGCGAGGAACTGGGTGCCGGCCTCGGCGCCCTCGATGTTGACCTCGAACTGCTCGGGGATGTGGGTGGCCTCGGCCTCGACCTGGACGGTGGTGTTCTCGGTGACGACCAGCGTCTCGGGGGCGGCGTCGCCCACGACGACGACGGGGACGTCGACGGTGACCTTCTCGCCACGCTTCACGGCGACGAAGTCGACGTGCTCGAGGACGCGGCGAACCGGGTCGACCTGGACCTGCTTGGTTAGCGCGAGCTGGCTCTCGCCGTTGATGTCGAGCTCGAGCAGCGCGTTGGCGCCGCCGTGCTTGATCGCCATCATCGTGTCGTGGCCCGGGAGGGTCAGGTGGACGGGGTCGTTGCCGTGGCCGTAGACGACGGCGGGGATCTTGTGCTCGCGGCGGATGCGGCGGGCGGCGCCCTTGCCGAACTCGGTGCGCAGCTCGGCGGTGATCTTCTCGGTGCTCATGGGGAACTCCTGGGTCGTCCTTGTCGGGTGTGATCACCCCGGAGACAGAAGCGCCGCGCTTCCCTGGCCCGATGATCGGCAGGGCGCGCGGCGTCACGAGGACGAGCCGGCCCAGTCGATCACGGAGTCACAGAAGCGGGTGCTCCCTCGCCGAGGCAACCGGAAGAGGCTACCCAACGAAGGTCGGCCGGGCGAAATCCGCGCCCTGCCCGTTCGGCCCTACCCGGCGTACGGGTCGGTGATCTCACGGAGCGACTCGAGCGCGTCCTGCAGGGCGGCCATCCGCTCCGCGCCGAGGTGTCTCTCCCACTCGCGCTCGATGGCGCGCTCCTCCCGGCGGGCGACGCGCTGGACCTCGCGGCCACGGGGGGCGATGACGACGAGACGGGCGCGGGCGTCCGAGGGGTCCGGCACTCGCTCGACGTACCCGCACCGCTCCAGCTGCTCGACCAGGGCGCTGGCACTCTGCTTGGTGATCCGGGCCTGCTCGGCGAGCTCCGTCACCCGCAGACCGTCCTCCCTGAGCCGGGCCGCAGCTCGGGCCATCGCCGGCGTCAGGTCGTCGTACCCGGCCGCGAGGACGGCGTCGGAGACGCGCTGCTCGACGTAGCGGGCGCCGATGAACATCAGCAGTCCGGGATGTGGGCGGGCCACGACTCCTCCTCACGGAACGGGCTTGACTCAATGGTCAGCAAGGCTGACCATATCAGTCAGGAAGGCTGACCAGTTCGGACCAGGGGGCGCGCGATGGACAAGGCCACCCTGTGGACCTGGATCCACACCGAGCGGGCGGCGCTCGCCGTCACCCTGGCCGAGCTCGGCCCGGAGGAGTGGGCGCACGACACGCTCTGCCCAGGCTGGACGGTGCAGGACGTCGCAGCCCACGTGATCTCCAACCCGCAGATCGGATGGGGCCAGATGGGCGGCCTGATGGCCCGCAACCTCGGCCGAGGCTACAACGCGATGATCTTCCGGGAGGTGAAGCGGCTCGGCGCCCGGGAGACCCGCGAGAGCATCCTCGCCGACTTCGACCGCTTCGCCACGAGCATGCGCCACGTGCCGACGACGACGACCGTGGAGCCACTCATCGACGCCCTCCTGCACCACCAGGACATCGTCCGCCCGCTGGGGCGGACCCGCGAGATGCCACCGGAGGCGGCCGCCGTCGCCGCCGACCGGGTACGACGCCTCGCGCCCCTGATGGGCACCCGGAAGCTGCTCCGGAGCGTCCGGCTGGTCGCCACCGACGTGGAGTGGAGCCGCGGCGACGGGCCCCCGGTCGAGGGACCGATGCAGGAGCTGCTGATGATCGCCTCGGGACGACGACCGGATCCGACGCTCGTCTCCGGCGAGGGGACGGCACTGGTGCCCACGCTCGCCTGATCACTGCCAGCCGCACCAGCGGACGGGCGGCGTCCTGGATGTGCCCGAGCACGTCGATGAGCGGTTCGAGGTGACCGGTGAACGGGGTCGAGACCCGCGAGCCGTCGCCAGGTCATCTGCGGCACCGAGATCACGTGCGCGGCGACGTCGCGGACGGTCCACCCCGGGCACACCGACGGCTCGGCCGGGACGGAGGGGGGGATTGGATCGGGATACAGATTTATACTTTCGCGAAGTATAAAGACGTATCACGCTGCGGAGGCATGCATGCCGAGCAACCCGTACACCCCCGGCCAGGTGCCGCGGATTCTCGCCGGACGAACCGCGGAGATGCGGCGCATCGAGGGCCTGCTGGCGCGCGTCGCGACCTACGGCGAGCTCGGTGGCCCCTTGCTCGTGTTCCACGCGCCCCGTGGCATCGGCAAGACGTCGCTGCTGCGGGCCGGCCAGCGCCGGGCGGCTGAGTCCGGCTTCGTGACCGCGTGGGTCGCGTGCTCCCGCCAGCGGCCGGTGCTGCCGGAGATCGCCCACAGCATCGGGCGAGCGCTGGAGCGGGCGGACGCGATCCCTTCCGGCACCGCCGGCAACCGCTGGCGCGGCCAGCTCGAGCGGCTCACGGTCGAGGTCGGGCTGCCGGGCGCGAAGGTGCAGGCCGAGGTCGGTCGCCGGGAGGCGTCGGCGGTCCCCCAAGCCGCCATCGGGATCCTCGAGACGTTGCTGCACGACGCCGCGACGGCGGTGCGGGAGCACGGCGGCGCCGGCCTGCTGCTGATGCTCGACGAGCTGCACACGGCGTCGGCCGATGACATGTCGGTGCTCCTCAACACGCTGCAGAACCTCGACGGCGAGCGCGCCGAGAACCCGCTGGCCGCCGTCGCCGCGGGTCTCCCCGTCACTCCCGAGGCGCTCACCCGGGCAGCCACCTTCGGCGAGCGCAGCACCTTCGTCTCCCTCGACGTGCTCTCGGAGGACGACGCCCGCTCCGCTCTCGTCCAGCCGGCGGACGTGGAGGGCGTCGGGTGGACCGATGCGGCCCTGGCCGCGATCGTCGCGGAGTCGCACGGCTATCCCTACCTGCTGCAGCTCCTCGGCAGCACCACCTGGAACGCCGCCGACCCCGCGCGCGGCGACCGCCTCACGGTCGCGGACGTGAAGCGGGGGCTGCCGGTGGCCCGCGACCAGCTCGCCGCCATGCACCGCGCCCGTTGGGGCGCGGCCTCACGCCTGGAGCAGCAGTTCCTCGCCGCCATGGCCGCCGCTGGTGACGGCAACGTCACCCGGGCCGCCATCGCGGCCGGGATGGGCGTCGACTCCCGCGCGATCAGCGTCCCGCGCGAGCGGCTGATCGAGAAGGGCGTCATCGAGCCCGTCGGCCACGGGCTGGTGCGCTTCACGCTGCCGGGATTCGGTGCGTTCGTCCGGAGCCTGGACGACGCCTGACCACGTTCGACCGCGGGTCTCCTGACCCGCGGGTCAGGCGTGGCCGTCGAACATCGAGGTGACGGACCCGTCCTCGAACACCTCGCGGATGGCCCGTGCCACGAGCGGCGCGATCGACAGCGTGGTCAGCTTGTCGAACTGCTTCTCCGGCGGGACCGGAAGCGTGTTGGTGATGACGACCTCGGTCGCGACGCTGTTCTTCAGGCGGTCGACGGCGGGGTCGGACAGGATCGCGTGGGTCGCGGCGATGACCACGCCCGCGGCGCCGTCGGCCACGAGGGCGTCGGCGGCCTTCACGATCGTGCCGCCGGTGTCGATCATGTCGTCGGTGAGGACGCAGATCTTGCCCTTGACGTCACCGACGACACGGTTGGCGACGACCTCGTTGGCGACGTCGGTACGCCGCGACTTGTGGATGAACGCCAGCGGGGCGCCGCCGAGACGGGCCGCCCAGCGCTCGGCGACCTTGATCCGGCCGGCGTCCGGGGAGACGACGGCGAGCTCCTGGTCGCCGTACTTGTCCTTGATGTAGTCGGTCAGCAGCGGCAGGGCCATCAGGTGGTCGACGGGGCCGTCGAAGAAGCCCTGGAGCTGGTCGGCGTGCAGGTCGACGGTGATGATCCGGTCGGCGCCGGCCGTCTTGAACAGGTCGGCCATGAGACGGGCGGAGATCGGCTCGCGGCCGCGGTGCTTCTTGTCCTGGCGGCTGTAGCCCCAGAACGGCATGACCACGGTGATCCGCTTGGCGGAGGCGCGCTTGAGCGCGTCGACCATGATCAGGTGCTCCATGATCCACTCGTTGATCGGAGTGGTGTGGCTCTGGATGACGAAGGCGTCGCACCCGCGGACCGACTCCTCGTAGCGGATGTAGATCTCGCCGTTGGCGAACTCGCGTGCGTCCGTCGGGACCAGCTGCTGGCCCAGGATCGTCGCGACCTCGGTCGCCAGCTCGGGGTGTGCCCGTCCGGAGAAGACCATCAGGTTCTTCTCTGTCGTCTTCTTCAGACCGCTCACGCGCGTGACTCCCCTGGTCGACGAAGGTGGTCCCTAGGATTCTGCCCGCTCGGCGCGGTCGTCCCCAAGTCCCTGCGCGTTTTCGGACAGTTCATCGTCCTGGCCCGCGACCGCGGCGGCCGCGGCCTCCGCCTGAGCGGTGCCGGCGCGGCGGCTGAGCACCCAGCCCTCGAGGTTGCGCTGGGGGGACGTGCTCACCGCGAGCGCCCCGGCGGGGACGTTGCGGCGCACGACCGTCCCGCCCCCGGTGGAGGCGCCGTCGCCGATCTCGATCGGGGCGACGAAGGTGTTGTTGGAGCCGGTCTTCGCGTGCCGGCCGACCCTGGTGCGGTGCTTGGCCACGCCGTCGTAGTTGGCGAAGATCGTGCCGGCGCCGATGTTGCTGCCCTCACCGATCTCGGCGTCGCCGACGTAGGAGAGGTGGGGAACCTTCGCGCCGGCACCGATCGTCGCGTTCTTCGTCTCGACGAAGGTGCCGATCTTGCCCTTCACCCCCAGCTCGGTGCCGGGGCGCAGGTAGGCGAAGGGGCCGACGGTCGCACCGGCGCCGATGACCGCGAGCTGCCCGTGGGCGCGGACGACACGAGCGCCGGCGCCGATCTCGCAGTCCTCGAGGGTGGTGTCGGGCCCGATGACGGCGTCCTCGGCGACGACGGTCGCGCCGAGCAGCTGTGTGCCGGGAAGGATCGTCACGTCCTGTGCCAGGACGACGTCGGCGTCGATCCAGGTGGTGGCGGGGTCCATCACCGTGACGCCCTCGCGCATCCACCGGTCGACGATGCGGCGGTTGAGCTCGCGGCCGAGCTCGGCCAGCTGGGCGCGGTCGTTGGCGCCCTCGGTCTGCAGCGCGTCCTCGACGGCGTGCGCGGCGACCGTGAGGTCGGCCGCGCGGGCCAGCCCGATGGCGTCGGTGAGGTAGTACTCACCCTTCGCGTTGTCGTTGCCGATCCGGCCGATGGCGTCGGCGAGGAAGGCCGCGTCGAAGGCGAGGATGCCGGAGTTGATCTCGGTGATCGCGCGCTGCTCGTCGGAGGCGTCCTTCTCCTCGACGATCGCCTGCACGGTGCCGGTCTCGTCGCGCACGATCCGCCCGTAGCCGTGAGGATTCGCGACGATGCCGCTGAGGATGCTGACCGCCGCACCGGCTGCCCGGTGGGACTCGGCGAAGGCCCGGAGCGTGTCGCCCGCGAGGAGCGGCGTGTCGCCGTACGCGATCAGGACGGTGCCCTCGCTGGGCGGTGCGTCGAGGGCCTCGAGGGCGACGCGGACGGCGTGGCCGGTGCCGAGCTGCTCCTCCTGCACGGCGAGCACCGTGTCGGGACGGACCTCGGTGACGTGCGGGGCGACGAGCTCGCGCTGGTGGCCGACGACGGTGACCACCCGGCTCGGCTCCAGCGAGCCGACCGCCGTCAGCACGTGGCCGATCATGCTGCGCCCGCCGATGCGGTGGAGCACCTTCGGGGTCTTCGACTTCATCCGGGTGCCCCCGCCGGCGGCGAGGACGATGACGGTCAGCTGCTCAGTCACCCGGTCACAGTAATCGGCCCGGGTCAGCGCCCGTCCAGGCGGCTGTGGGACCACATTCGGTCACGCCCTTTCCACAGTTCGGCGAAAGCCGGTGCATTCGCGGCCGATGAGGCGTATCACGGAAGAGAGACACCACGACCGACCGAAGGGAGCACGACGATGTGCGACCACACCCCGCAGTGCCCGTCCGCCGGTGACGCCGACTGCTGCACCGCCCACGTGACGGCCGACCACAGCGAGCAGGGCTGGTGCCGGCTGTGCAACGGCGTGATCCTGTTCGACGACGGCGCCTACCTGACGCCCGACGGACGCCCGATGGAGCTGCGCCGCTCCGCATGAGCACGCCGCTCGGCCATCGCCCGTAGGCTCGGGGGATGGCAGCAGCCCCGACCGTCCTCGTGACCGGCGCAACCGGCTTCATCGGCCGCCGCCTGGTCCCCGAGCTGGTGTCGCGCGGGTTCGACGTCCGCGCGATGACCCGCCGTCCCGAGAAGTACGACGGCGCGGGCACCGCCGTCGGCGCCGACGTCGCCGACGAGGCATCGCTCGACGCCGCGCTCGACGGTGCCGACCTCGCCGTCTACCTCGTGCACTCGCTCGACCATGCCGACTTCGAGGAGCGCGACGCCGCGGCGGCCCGCTCCTTCGGCCGCGCCGCCGCACGCGCCGGCGTGCGCCAGATCGTCTACCTCGGTGGACTCGGCGCCGACGGCGACGACCTGTCCCCGCACCTGCGCTCGCGCCGCGAGGTGGAGGGCCTGCTCGGCGAGGCGGGCGTCCCCGTCACGGTGCTGCGCGCCGCGATCGTGGTCGGACACGGCGGCATCTCGTGGGAGCTGACCCGGCAGCTGGTGAAGAACCTCCCCGCCATGGTCGTCCCGAAGTGGACGAGCACGCGCACCCAGCCGATCGCTGTCGACGACGTCGTCCGCTACCTCGCCGGCGTCCTGGGCAACGACGCGGCGCTGGGCGAGGTGTTCGAGGTCGGCGGGCCCGAGGCGATGACGTACGTGGACATGCTGGAGATCGCCGCCGAGGTCATCAACGGCCGGCCCGTGCCGCTCGTCCGGGTGCCGGTCCTGACGCCGCGACTGTCGTCGTACTGGCTCGCGCTGGTCACCGACGTCGACGTCACCACCGGACGCAACCTGATCGACTCGATGAGCACCGAGGTCGTCGTCCACGACGACCGGATCCGCGAGGTGGTCCCCGGGGAGCCCCTCGACTACCGGGAGGCAGTCCGACGCGCCGCCGCGGAGCGCCTGCAGGACGGCAAGAGCGTCTGAGCCGAGTTGCCGGTTCCGCCCGCCGAGCTGCCGGTTGCCTCAGCCGAAGAGCAGGGGCAGGGCGAAGAGCATCGCCAGCGACCAGGAGCAGTGCGTCAGCACCGGCGCGAGGATGCCACCGGACGCCCGGCGCTGCAGCCCGACCACGACCCCCAGGATGACCGCGGCGAAGGCGAGCATGACGTTGCCGGTCGCCAGGGTGGCGAGCACGTAGGCGAGGGTGGTCCACACCACGGGGTGGCGCGGCACCGCCGCATAGGCCGCGCCCCGGAAGAACAGCTCCTCGGCCACCCCGTTCACGGCCGTGATCACGACCAGCAGCGGCAGCGCGCCCTGGTCTGCGAAGTCGGTCACCGACCGGACCTGGCGGTCCAGCCAGGGGATCTCCCGGACGACGAGGCCACCGACGACGAACACCGCGGCCAGCCCCAGGCCGAGCACGACCGGCGGGAGCAGCGGCCGGACCAGGGTGGAGCTGTCGCGGGCGGTGGCGATCCGCCCCAGGTGCAGCGGCCCCGACAGGAACGCGCCGCCCGTCCAGATCGCCGCCATCGCGAAGGTCGCCGGGTAGAACCACACACTCCCCGGCTCGATCCGCAGGGAGACGGCGAGCATGCCCGCACCCACGAGGACCACGGCTGCGGTCACCACCTGGCGACGGCGCAGGGCGGCGGCGCTCTCACGGTGGTCGCGGGGTACGACGTCCCACAACGACCGGCGTACCCAGCGCTGAACCATGCGTCGAACCTACGCGGACACCGGGCACTGTCCAGTTCCCGCGGTCCGGTGCCCGCGGTCCGGTTCCCGCGG
Organism: uncultured Nocardioides sp.; assembly: GCA_964487275.1. GTDB lineage: Bacteria > Actinomycetota > Actinomycetes > Propionibacteriales > Nocardioidaceae > Nocardioides. The sequence goes on from CAZAQE010000049.1 coordinate 9,083, forward strand.
ATCAGGTCCCGCGGGCACAGGACCTTCGGCTCTGTGGGCTCGGAGCCACGGCGGGGAGGCTTGAGGCGTCGTCCGACCTCCGAGGGACGGCGAACGAGGCCGACGACGAAGGAGGTGGCCGTCATGGCCGAAGTGGTGGTCCTCGGCGCAGGCATCAGCGGGCACACGGCAGCCCTGCACCTGCGCCGGCTGCTCGGACGGGAGCACACCGTGACTGTCGTGTCGCCGAACGCCGACTGGAACTGGATCCCCTCGAACATCTGGGTGGGTGTCGGACGCATGCCGCGCAAGGCCGTCGTCTTCCCCCTGGCGCCCGTCTACCGCCGCAAGGGCATCCGGTTCCGGCAGGCCCGTGCCGTCGCGCTCCGGCCGAGCGGCGACACCGAGGCCCCCCGCGGAGCGGTGGACATCGTGTCCACCGAGGCGGCCACGGAGGGCCGGGAGGAGCGCATCCGGTACGACTACCTGATCAACGCCACCGGGCCGCGCCTCCGGTTCGAGGCGACCGATGGACTCGGGCCCCACGGCAACTCCCTGTCGGTGTGCACGGCGGACCACGCCGTCGAGGCTGCCCGCGCCCTCGCCTCGAGCATCGAACGGATGCGGTCCGGCATGCCCCAGACCCTGGTCGTGGGCATGGGCCACGGGACCTGCACGTGCGAGGGCGCTGCGTTCGAGTACGTCTTCAACGTCGACCACGAGCTGCGCCGCGCCGGCGTGCGGGACCTGGCCCGCCTGGTCTACCTGACCAACGAGGCAGCGCTGGGCGACTTCGGCGTCGGCGGCATGGTGTTCGAGGAGAACGGCTTCCAGACCACCAGCGAGCTCTGGACGGCCTCGCTGTTCCGTGAGCGTGGCGTCGAGGCGATCGTCGGGGCGCACGTGCGTCGCGTCGACGAGGACGAGATCACCTACGAGACGCTGGACGGGTCCGAGCACACCCTCGCGTTCGACTTCGCCATGCTCCTGCCCCCGTTCGGCGGCGTGCCGCTGGCTGCCTACGACCGGGACGGCAACGACATCACCGACCAGCTCTTCCTGCCGAGCGGCTTCATGCGGGTGGATGCGGACTACGCCGCCAAGCCGTTCGAGGAGTGGAGCGCCGACGACTGGCCGAAGACCTACCTGGTGCCCGGCCACGACGACATCTTCGCCGTGGGCATCGCCTTCGCGCCGCCCCACCAGATCTCGCGTCCGCGGGTCTCCCCGAACGGCACCGTGATCACTCCGTCCCCGCCCCGCACCGGCATGCCCAGTGGCGTGATGGGCAAGACGGCCGCGCTCACCATCGCGGACCGGATCGCCCATGGCGACGTCCGGCCGGCCCACACCGCGTCGATGGCCCGGATGGGGGCCGCGTGCGTCGCCTCGGCCGGGGCCGGACTGCGCGAGGGCTCCGCGGCATCGATGACGATGCTCCCCGTCGTCCCCGACTACGGGCGCTTCACCACGGGCCGCGACCTGTCGAAGACGAAGGGCGAGATCGGCCTGAGCGGCCACTGGGTGAAGCTCATGCTCCACCACCTGTTCCTCTACAAGGCCAAGGCCCGCCCGGGCTGGCACCTCATCCCGGAGTGATCGCCGTGAACCAGCACCCGAAGCCCTCGGCAACGTCCGTCACGTTCACCACGGCCCGGCACGGCGAGGACCAACCGTTCCTCGACCTGAGCGCAGCACCGCTCCCGACGCCGGAGACCGTGCGCCGGCGCCGCAGCCTGTGGCGACAGGCCCTGCGCTTCGTCGCGTTCAGCGCCAGGATCATGCGGATGGTCGCCGCCGGCCACCACTGATCCCGACGCCCGGTCCGAAGCGCTACTCCCCTGCGGGTCCTCGCAGCAGGTCCAGCACCGACGAGAACATCGTCGACTTGATCGCGCCGAGCGTGCCGACGTCCTTGCCCCTCAGGTCGGCGACCCGGGCGACCGCATCGGCCACCAGGTCCTCCGCGGAGGCGGTCGCATCGACGATCCCGGCCGCCTGCGCCTCGGGGCCCCCGAAGCGGGTGCCGGTCGTCATCGCGTCCACCGCGGACCGCGGCGACAGCCGGGCCTGGATCAGGGCCGCCATACCGGGCGTGAAGGGGATCCGGATGTCCACCTCGGGCAGGCAGAAGAAGCCCCGGTCGACCCGCATCACCCGCCAGTCGTGGGCGAGGGCGAGCATCGCGCCCGCACCGAAGGCATGCCCGTTGACGGCCGCCACGGTCGGGACCGGCAGTGCGAGGAAGCGTGCCAGCAGGCGCTCGACCCGCTGCGCGTAGTCGCCGAAACCCTCGGGATTCGCCATCGCCCAGTCGAGGTCGAGCCCGTTGGAGAAGAACTTCCCACTGCCCGTGGTCACCAGCGGCGTGCCGGCCTCGACGACCTTGTCCAATGCCGCCTCGACCTCGTCCAGCCGGGCCAGCGTGAACCGGTTCTCGTCGTCACCGATGGTGAGCACGGCGATGCCATCGGCGATCTCCAGGGTCGTCATGTCAGCTTCCCTCCTGCAGGCCCGGTCGGGCCTGCCCAGTGTGGCGGCAGTCAAGCACGCCCGCACTACCCTCGCCTCATGACGAACGCCTCCCTGGCCGAGCGGCTCCTCGACGCCCAGGTCGCCTGGCTGGTCGGCCGGCTGACCGGCGACGAGCTGGCCGGCATCGTCGAGCGCGACCTCCGGGCCCTGCTCGACCTCGAGTCCCGGATCACCCTGGCCGACCTGCTCGACGCCGAGCGCGCGAAGCGGATCGTCCGTGAGGCCCTCGCCACCGTCCCGCCCAGCACCGGCGCGAGCACGATCGTCACGATGGTGGCCGACGTCGTGTACGACGGCCCGGAGGCGTCGTACACGCTGGGCGAGCTGGTCTCCCGCGACGACGTCGAGCGGATCGCGGAGGCGGCCCTGTCCCGTACCGACCTCGTCGCGCGGGTCCTGGACGACATCAGCGCGAGCCCGCTCGCCTCGACCCTGGCGTCGCGCTTCGTCGGCCGTCTCGTCGGCGAGGTGCTGCAGTCCAACCGTGCCGCGGCGGAGAAGATCCCCGGCCTCGGCGCCCTCGTGGCGCTCGGCGTGGGTGCCGCCGGGGTGGTCGCCGGCGCCGCCGACAAGCAGATCGAGGGTGTCCTCGGCATGGGCGCGACCTTCGCCACCCGACGCCTCAACCGGGTGCTCGTCGAGACCCTCAGGGACCCGGCGGCCCGCGCCGCGGTCCTCGAGGTCTACGACCTGTACGCCGACCGCCCGATCCCGCACGTGCGCGACACCGCAAAGCGCAAGGACGTGCACCAGGCGGCCGGCCTGCTGCAGGACGTCGCGATCTCGGGCGCCGCCAGCGAGCCGGCGCTGGCCCTGGCCGACGCCCTCGTCGACGCGTTCTGGAGGATCTACGGCGACCACCCGGCCACCGCGTTCGCCGACGACCTCGGCCTCGACCGCGACGCCCTGATCGGCCAGGCCACCTCGATGGCCGCCGTCGCGGTCTCGGTCGCCCACGACCGCGGCGACCTCGAGCGGCTGGTGCGGGAGCGGCTCGCGCCGTTCTACGCCTCACCCGAGGTCGCGGCGATCCTCGACGAGCTCCCCGGGTAGGAGTCGAACCTACGTCGCTTGTCCTGATTCAAAGTCAGGCGGGCCCTGCCGGCAGACCAACCGGGGATTGCGGGAACAGCCTAGGGCGCGCCCGTCGTACCGGACGAAACGGTTCCGGATCGGCACCGATCGCGACCGGGATGTCCGGTACGACGCTGCGGACCGGCCCCGGAGAAGACGGACCGGCCGGGACCGCATCGGTCCCGGCCGGCTCGTCGAACTGGTGGCGAGTGCCGGTCAGACGTTCGGCACCATGCACAGCAGCGTGTCGCGCTTCTCGTACTCCACCGGCTGGCCGGGGTTCGCGCACTTGCCGCCGGCCTTGCCGACGGAGGCGATCTTCACGCTCGTCGGCTGACCCTTGGTGTCCGCGCAGACGACCTTGGCCTCCTCGTTGATGTCGAAGCAGTCACCCTTCTTGGCGTCGAGCACCAGGCAGAGGCTGACCAGCTCGTTGTTCGACCCGGAGGTGACCTTGTAGGTGGTCTCATTGGTGCCGCAGCTGCCGTCGTCGCCGACGACCTTGTGGCTCGACCCGGCGTCGCCGCACGTGGCGTTCTTGGCCTCGTCTCCGGTGGCCGTCTCCACGAAGTAGACGCACTCGCCCACATCAGGCGCCTTGGCCTGCTCGAGCTTCTCCTCGCCCTTGTTCTGTACGAAGTAGAAGCCGATCGCGACGATGATCGCCACGCCGATCCCACCCAGTTTGCCCAACAGGCTCTTTCCCACGGGGTGTCCCTTTCCGAGTCGAGGGCGGTCCCGAGTCGCCCTCAGTGAATTTTCAGGAACACCCTTCCACAGAGAAGCCTCGCCAAACTCATCGGAGCAGGTCGCGACCGATGACCATCCGCTGGATCTGGTTGGTCCCCTCGAAGATCTGGGTCACCTTGGCGTCCCGCATCATCCGCTCGACGGGGTAGTCCCGCGTGTAGCCGTTGCCGCCGAGCACCTGCACGGCGTCGGTCGTGACCCGCATCGCCGCGTCGGTCGCGGTCAGCTTCGCGATCGAGGCCTGGCGCGAGAACGGGCGGCCGGCGTCCTTGAGCCGCGCCGCGTGGAGGTACGACGCCCGCGCGCGCTCGACCTCCGCCGCCATGTCGGCGAGCAGGAACTGCAGGCCCTGGAACTCGCCGATCGGCCGGCCGAACTGCTCGCGCTCCTTCGCGTAGTCCACCGCGTGGGCGAGCGCACCCTGGGCGATCCCCGTCGCGACCGCCGCGATGCCGAGACGGCCCGCGTCGAGCGCCGACAGGGCGACCCGCATGCCGGCGCCCTCCTCGCCGATGAGCTGGCCGGCGGGGACCCGGGCGCCGTCGAAGAGCACCTGCGTGGTGACGTCGCAGTGCAGGCCCATCTTCTTCTCGGGAGCTCCGAAGGTCATCCCCGCGGTGCCGTCGGGCACGACGAAGGCCGACAGACCACGCTTCGGGTCCTCGGAGGTGCGGGCGAAGAGGATGTAGTAGTCGGCGCAGGAACCGTTGGAGATCCACTGCTTGGTGCCCTTGAGGACGTAGTCGTCACCGTCACGCACGGCCGCCGTGCGGATCGCGCTGACGTCGGAGCCCGCCTGCGGCTCCGACAGGCAGTAGGCGCCGAGCCAGTCACCGGACAGCATCCGCGGCAGCCAGGCGTCGCGGACCTCGACCGAGGCGTTCGCGGCGACCACGGTCGCGGTCAACGCGTGCACGCTGGTGCCCACCCCGACGCTCGGCCAGGCGGTGGCGATCTCCTCGACGACCTGGAGGTAGACCTCGTACGGCTGGCCCCCTCCGCCGTACTCCTCGTCGAACGGCAGGCTCAACAGGCCCGACTTGCCCAGCAGGCGGTACGCCGCCTCGGGGAAGACCGCCGCCTCCTCCGCCTCCGCGACCTGCGGCGCGAGCTCCTTCGTGGCGATCTCGCGGGCGAGGGCGAGCAGTTCCTCGGCCTCCTCGGAGGGCAGCAGGCGGTCGACGGTGGTGGCCATGCCTGCAACCTAGTCCGGCTGGCGCGGATCGCCACCCTCGTCAGTAGGTGAGCTCGGTCCAGGCCGCCACGTCGAAGCGCCCGTTGGTCTGCAGGGTCACCGACTGGATGCCGACGGGACGGCCGTCGCGGTAGGTGATCAGCGCGACGTTGGCCGCGCGCCGCAGCTTGCTGCCGATGGCGATCGCGTACGCCGCCCCACCCGTCGTGCCGACCGTGTAGGTCCAGCCCACGCGCCCGTCCGTCGCGGTGACGGCGCTCGGGCCCTCCTCGACGTGGACGTGGCCGCCGACCACGAGGTCGACGCAGCCGCGCTCGAGGGCCTGGTCGCCGAAGTCGGCGTCGTGGACGAGCAGGGTGCCGACCCGGTCGCCGTCCTCGTCCGCGTCGCAGACGGCCTCGGTCAGCCGGGCCGCGACCTCGGCCGACGTCAGGCCCTTCTCGTCACGCCAGTTGCCGAGCCCGCTGGAGCGCGGGTCGTCGACACCGAGGATGCGCGATCCGCCGGGACCGTCGATGACCTCGCCGTCGAAGTAGCGCCACCCCAGCTGGGTCATGTGACTGCGGACGAACGTGCCGTTGTCGTGGTTGCCGGCGACCGCCCACCGGTCGAGATCGTCGAAGGCCGCCGAGACGGAGTCGAGGGAGAAGGCCTCCCAGCGCTCCCCCGTCGAGGTGTCGTCGCCCGCGTCGAGGACGGCCGTCGCGCCCGCGCGGTCGGCGATCGCCCGGGCCACCGCGTCCATGCCGACGTTGAGGTGGCGGTCGGAGACGAGCACGGCGACGGTCTCGTCGTCCTCCGGCTCGCGCAGCTCCAGCTCCTCGGCGTCCTCGGCCGCCCGCGAGTAGAACGCCTGGCCCTGTCGGTAGCTGCTGACCGCGCTGGCGATCAGGCGCTTGGTCTCCAGGGTGGTGGCGTCGCCGATGATCTCCACGTCCCGGGCCTCGTCGGGCAGGGGGACCTCGTCGCCGACGTAGTCGGAGAGCGACGTCCACTCCTCGGGAAGCGGGTCGTGGCGACCCCAGGTCAGCGGTGCGAGGAGCGTCGCCACGACCAGCAGCACCGCCAGGACCGCGATCACGCCCTGAGCCGAGGGCAGCCGCGCGAGCAGCGCGCCCCGGCGCTCACTGCCCACCAGCACCCACAGCGCGAACGGCAGCGCGGCGAGCACGGCGCCCTGCACGAGCGCCGCCCAGGCCATCGTGCGCACCGACCGCATCACGACGGCGATCTGTCCCTCCGGCTGGGACGCGATGGCGGCGTACCGCGCGGTGAGCTCCTGCAGCGAGGTGGTGTCGGTCTTGCCGAGCTCGACCTCCAGGCCCAGCCGGGACCCCGACGGCGCCCGCAGGTCCGGCAGGACCGGTCCCGTGCGCAGCACCACGTCGCCGGAGAAGTCCGGGCTGACCGTCGCCTCGTGGCTGGCGAGGTCGATCGTGCGCTCGCTGCCGGTGAAGATGACGGCCGCGATCACCAGCGCCGGGCCGGCCCAGGCCAGCACGCCGAGGAGGATCCCCAGCAGGCGGAGCTGCGACGCGCGCGTCATCGAGCCGGTCCGACTCAGCGGCGCGCGCGGGCCTCGGAGATGGCGTACAGCGCAACCGAGGCGGCGACGCCGGCGTTGAGCGACTCGAGCACGCCGGCCATCGGGATCGACAACAGGCGGTCGCAGTTCTCGGACACGAGCCGGGACAGTCCGTCGCCCTCCGAGCCCACCACGACCACCAGCGGACCGTTGGCCAGGTCGGCATCGGCGACCAGCTCCGGGAGCGTCAGGTCGCCGTCGGCAGCGAGCCCGACCACGAAGCAGCCGGCGTCCTGGTAGGCCTGGATCTGCCGGGTCAGGTTGACGGTCTGCGCGACCGGGCAACGGGCGGCCGCGCCGGCGGACGTCTTCCACGCCGCGGCCGTCATCGACGCCGCACGGCGCTCCGGGATGACGACGCCGTGCGCGCCGAACCCGGCGGCGCTGCGGACGATCGCCCCGAGGTTGCGGGGGTCCGTGATCGAGTCGAGCACGACGACCAGCGGCGCCTGCCCCGCCTCCTCGGCCAGCGCCAGGAGGTCGTCGGGATGGGCGTACTCGTAGGCCGGGATCTTCGCGGCGAGTCCCTGGTGGACCGCACCGTCGGTGAGCCGGTCGAGCTCGCCGCGGCTGACCTCGAGCAGGCCCACGCCGTGCTCGGCCGCGAGCTTGAACACCTCACGGAGCCGGTTGTCGCGCTCGGCGCCCTCGGCGACGTACACGGAGGTCACCGGAACGCGCTCGCGCAGCGCCTCGAGCACCGAGTTGCGCCCGGCGATCCACTCGGCGTCACCGGGCTTGCGGCGCGGGCCGCCACGGCCGCGCTTGGCCTCGGCGCGCTTCTTGGCCTCGGCGATCTTGTGGGCCTTGTGGTACTCGCGGTCGACCGCCTTCGGCGTCGGCCCCTTGCCTTCGAGTCCGCGACGGACCTGGCCACCGGAGCCGGCCTGCGGCCTCTTGCTCGACTTGCGGATCGCGCCCTTGCGGCTCGAATTTCCTGCCATGTCAGTTCACCGTCCAGGTAGGTCCATCAGGGGTGTCGGTGACCTCGATGCCGGCCGCCTTGATCCGGTCGCGGATCGCGTCCGCCCGGGCCCAGTCCTTGTCCGCACGCGCCTGGGTGCGCTCCTCGAGCAGCCCGGCGACGAGGGCATCGACGGCGGCGCTGAGCCGCTCCTCGCTGTCCGAGCCGCCGACGCCGGACCACGCCGGGTCGGCCGGGTGCACGCCGAGCACGTCGAGCATCGCGCCGACCGCAGCGGCGGTCGTGGCCGCGTCCTCCCCGGCAGCGAGCTGGCGGTTGCCCTCGCGCACGGTGTCGTAGAGGACGGCGACGGCTGCCGGCGTACCGAGGTCGTCGTCCATCGCGGCGGCGAACGCCTCCGGGAGCTCACCGGACGGGGGCGAGCCGGCGCGCTGGAGGAAGGCCTCGATGCGGCGGTAGCCGACAGCGGCCTCGTCGAGGGCGTCGAAGGAGAACTCCACGTGCGATCGGTAGTGCGCCGCGACGACGTAGAAGCGCAGCTCCGCGCCGCGGTAGCGCTCGAGGATCGCCGGGATGGAGAGCGTGTTGCCGAGCGACTTGCTCATCTTCTCGCCGGCCGTGGTGATCCACGCGTTGTGCATCCAGTACGACGCGAAGGCGCCGCCCGCCGCCCGCGACTGCGCCTGCTCGTTCTCGTGGTGCGGGAACCGCAGGTCGACCCCGCCGCCGTGGATGTCGAACGCGTCGCCGAGGTACTTGCCGGCCATTGCGGAGCACTCGATGTGCCAACCCGGTCGGCCGGCGCCCCACGGGCTCGGCCAGCTGGCGGTCACTGGCTCGGAGTCCTTGCGGCCCTTCCAGAGCGCGAAGTCGCGCGGGTCGCGCTTGCCGCGCGGGTCGGCGTCGGCCGCCGGCTCCATGTCGTCGACGCCCTGGTGGGTCAGCTCGCCGTAGGACGACCAGGAGCGGACGTCGAAGTAGACGTCGCCCGAGCCGTCCTCGGCCGGGTACGCGTGCCCGCGCTCGATGAGCCGCTCGATCAGGACGATCATCTCGGGGATGTGCCCGGTGGCGGCCGGCTCGTAGGTCGGCGGCGCGACGTTGAGCGCGGCGTAGGCCTTGTCGAGCTCGATCTTCATCGCGTAGGCGAGGTTGTACCAGGGACGACCCTGCTCGGCCGACTTGATGAGGATCTTGTCGTCGATGTCGGTGATGTTGCGGATGAAGGTGACCTCGAAGCCGCGGTGGCGCAGCCACCGCTGGAGCACGTCGAAGTTGACCGCGGAGCGCACGTGCCCGACGTGCGGCTCGCTCTGCACCGTCAGGCCGCAGACGTAGAGACCGACCTTGCCGTCCACAAGGGGCACGAAGTCACGGACTTCGCGGGTCGCGGTGTCGTACAGCCGGATCGTCACCGGGCCAGTCTAGGGATCCGGCGGGGCTGGTCCGGCATCGTCGCTGTGGGCGCTCGTTCCGTTCGATCGAACGGTTTGCGCAGCCTTTTGCTACAACAACCCGCGCTATCCGTTCGATCGAACGATTTGCGGGCGGGCTCAGCAGCCGTAGCCGCCATCGACGTCCAGCTTCTGCCCGGTGATGAACCCGGCGCGGGGTGAGGCGAGGAAGCAGACGGCCTCGGCGATGTCGGCGGCCGAGCCGAAGGTGCGCAGGGGGATGTTGCCGCGGGTGATCTCGAGCGCGCGCTCGTCCAGCTCGCCGCTGCCGATCAGCCGCTCGGCCATGCCGTCGGTCAGCATGCCGGGACCGACGGCGTTGACCCGGACGCCGTACCGGCCCTCCTCGACGGCGAGCCCGCGCACCAGCGCCTCGACGGCGGCCTTGGGGGCGGAGGAGAGGCCGTCGCGGATCGGGAAGCGGGCGGTCGCGGCGGTGGTGACCGCGGTCAGCGAGCCCCGCGCCTCGCGCAGGTAGGTCAGCGCCGCGTGCGCGACCGCGAAGAAGCCGGCGGCGTCGACGGCGAGCTGGGTGGCCATGTCGGCGGGCGCCACGCGGGAGAGGTGGACCATCGGCACGTGGGGCCCGGCGGCGTACACGACGGTGTGGAGACCACCGAGCTCGGCGGCCGCGTGGTCGACGACCCGCGGGACGTCGGCCGTCTCCGCCAGGTCGAGGCCGTACGACGCCACGCCGATGTCGACCGGACGGGTTCGGTGGGTCACCGCGACCCTGGCCCCCCGCTCCTCGAGCAGCTCGGCGATCGCGCGGCCGAGACCGCCCGACCCGCCGACGACGAGGGCGCCGCCGTCGCGGCCGGTGAAGTCGTTCATCCGTGCGTCTAGCCCTTCGCGGTGATGTCGATGGTGTGCCAGCCGGTCGCGCCGTCGGGCAGCACGTCGGCGACGGCGCCGGTCTGCACCTCGCCGTCGAGGTCGATCGCGCGGACCCGGACCTGGTGGTCGCCCTCGTCGACCCTGATCGTGGTCCGCCACTGGACCCACGTGTCGATGTTGGGGGTGGTCGCGAGCTCGGCGTCCTGCCACGCCCCGCCGTCGACCTGGACCTGCACGCCCGAGATGCCGGTGTGCTGCAGCCACGCGGTGCCGGCGCAGAGCACCTCGCCGGCCGGCACGTCGTCGCCGTCGTGCGGGAGGTCGATCCGCGAGGCGAGCTTGACCGGCCCCTGCTCGGCCCACCCCTTGTCGGTCCAGTACGCCGTGATCCTGTCGAATCGGGTGACCTCCAGGTCGACGACCCACTTGGTGGCCGAGACGTAACCGTAGAGCCCCGGCACGATCGTGCGGACGGGGAAGCCGTGCTCGATCGGCAGCGGCTCACCGTTCATCGCGACGGCCAGCATCGCGTTGCGGCTCCGGTCGGTCAGGGCGGCGAGCGGGGTGCCGCAGGTCCAGCCGTCCTCGGAGGTCTGCAGTACGGCGTCGGCGCCCTCCTGCACTCCTGCCTCGGCCAGCAGGCCGGCCAGCCGGACGCCGCTCCACCACGCGTTGCCGATCAGGTTGCCGCCGACCTCGTTGGACACGCAGTTGAGGGTGATCCAGTCCTGGGTCAGCTCGTAGCGCTGGCCGTCGACCAGGTCGGCGTAGGTCAGCGTCATCTCGCGGTCGACCATGCCGTGGATCCGCAGCGACCAGTCGGCCGGCTCGATGGCCGGCTTGATGAAGGTCGTGTCGATCAGGTAGAAGCGGTCGCTCGGTGTCTGCCACGGCGGGACGTCCTCGATGCCGAGCTCCGCACCGTCCGGCACCGCAGGGGCGGTGACACCTTCGATCCGCAGCAGGCGTCGGCTCTCCTCGGCCCGGCGCCGCGCGCTGCCGGCGATCCGGCCGACCAGGCCGCCGGCCGCGGCCAGCGCCGCCGCGCCGCCGATCGCGACGAAGAAGTGCCGCCGGGTGTGTGCGGGCTCCGCGGCGGGGTCCTCGCTCCCGACGAGCTCCCAGTTGCGCAGCCACTCGGCGAGGACGGCGAGTGCCACCACCCAGACCAGCAGCCCGACGACGATCGGCGCGAAGTCGATCGGGGACGGGGTCGGCTTGGTGGCGACCGCGACGACGGCGATCCCCGCCAGCACGACGTACCCGGCGACGGCCGCCCACCAGCGCTGGCGCGCGAGCCGGCCGAGCAGCGCGAAGGCGACCACGAGGAAGACGAGGATGCCGACGACGAGCACCTTCTTGTCGTCGCGGTCGAAGGTGTTGATCGCCCACTTCACGACCGGGCCGGGCGTGAGCGCGGTGAAGCCCTCGGCGACCGCGACGACCGGCGACTCCCGCACGTGCAACAGCGCCGCGGCGGCGTAGCTCATGGCCAGGCCGAGCGCGCCGGCCACCAGGCCGGACAGCGCCCACCAGGCGCGGGAGGTCCTCACACCCCCGATTGTTCCTCAGGCATGATCGGCGCGTGAACACCACCGGGTTGCGCGTCGGGATCGGCTCCGACGTCCACCGCCTCGTCCCCCGCCCTGCGGACGCCCCGCCGCTCGCCCTCGGCGGCCTCCAGTGGCCCGACGAGGACGTCGTCCTGGAGGGCCACTCGGACGCCGACGTGGCCGCCCACGCGGCGTGCGACGCGCTGCTCTCCGCCTCCGGGCTGGGCGACCTGGGCAGCAACTTCGGTACGGCGGAGCCGGAGTGGTCCGGCGCCAGCGGCGCGGTCCTGCTCGGCGAGACGCGCCGTCGGGTCGAGGCGGCAGGCTTCCGGATCGTCAACGTCGCCGTCCAGGTCATCGGGAACCGGCCGAAGGTCGGTCCGCGCCGCTCCGAGGCGGAGGCGGCGCTGTCGGCCGTGCTCGGCGCGCCGGTGTCGCTGTCGGCGACCACGACCGACGGGCTGGGGCTCACCGGCCGCGGCGAAGGGGTCGCGGCGATCGCGACGGCGCTGCTGACGTCGTAGGCGCGCGCCTCGCCCACCCGCATCCTGACCTGCGACACGCTGTCGCAGGGGGCCGCCGTCGTGGCAGGGTGGACCCCCGACACCGATGTCGAGGGGGACCCGATGAGCGAGCGCAACGTCATCACCGAGGACGGGCTCCGCATCCACGTGACCGTGCGCGGCCGCGACGATGCGCCGCTGACCGTGCTGCTGTCCCACTGCTGGACCGCCGAGGAGTCGGACTGGCACTACCAGGTGACCGACCTGCTGGCCCGCTACGGCCACGACATCCGGCTGATCACCTGGGACCACCGCGGCCACGGCCGCTCCGACCGTGCACCCGAGGCGGCCTGCACGATCCCGCTCCTCGCGCGCGACCTCGGACTCGTCGTCGACACCTACGCGCCGGAGGGCCCGCTCGTCATCGCCGGCCACTCGGTCGGCGGCATGACGATCACGGCCCTCCCCGAGGAGCGTCCGGACCTGATGCCGCGCATCGTCGGCGTGGTCTTCGTGAGTACGACGAGCGGCGAGCTCTCGAAGGTCACCCTGGGCCTGCCCGCGGCCACCGGACCGATCCTGCGCGACCGGCTGCCCTTCGTCCTCGCCAGCCGCTCGCGGATGCTGAGCCTGAGCCGCCGCGAGCGGTTCCCGGTGATGGAGCGGCAGATCGTCAAGCGCTTCCTCTTCGGCCGGCCGGCCCGCCCGCGCGACGTCGGCCACGTCGTCGACCAGCTCATCCACGCATGGCCCGAGACGATGTCCGGCTTCTTCAAGGACATGATGGAGCACGACCGGATCGGCAACCTCGCCGCCTTCGACGACATCCCGACGACCGTGCTCGTCGGCAGCCGCGACCTGCTGACCCCGCCCGAGCACGCCGGCAAGATCGCCCAGGGCATCCGCGGCGCCCGGCTCCTCGTCGCCCCCGACGCCGGGCACTACCTGCCGTTCGAGCGCCGGGAGCTGGTCACCGACGAGCTGTGCGTGCTCATCGACCGGGCACTGGCCCGTGCCGCGGCCCAGCCGACCACCGAGCGCAAGGCATCACGCGGGAAGCACCGGGCGCGCGCCTGACGCCCTCGAGGCACGGCCGGATCAGGCCGCGGGGACCTTCCGGCTGCCGATGAGGACGACGCCCTCGACCACCTTGACGTCGTACGCCGGGACGGTGACGTGGTGGTCGTCCAGGCACCGCCCGTTGCGCAGGTCGAAGGCGTGGCGGTGGGCGACGGAGGCGACGAACGGCGTCTCTCCCCGCCGGCCGACGATGCCGCGCGAGATCCCGCCGGCGGTGTGCCGCGCGAACGGGTCGTGGTTGCCGAGCGCGTAGACCGCGTCGTCACCGGTGCGGAAGATCGCGATGGCCTGACCGTGCACCAGCGCGGTCACGCCGCGATCGACCTCGAGCTCGGCCATCCGGCAGACCGGCTGCCACTCCTCCGCGGCGCGGTGACCCGGGCGTCCCGTCATGCAGCGAACGTAGGCGGCGTCTGTTCTCAGTGACGTTTCGCCGTGTAACGGGCGTGAAAACAGGTCCTCTCGGCTGCGTCAGGCGGGTCGCTAGGCTGCCGCCGTGCCGAGTCCCACTGCCGCCGTCGTCGTGCTCGCCGCGGGCAGCGGCACCCGGGTCGGCGCCGAGGTCAACAAGGTCCTGCTGCCGCTGCGCGGGCTGCCGGTCGTCGCCTGGTCGGTCCGCACCGCGCTGGAGGTGCCGGGCGTCGACCCGGTCGTCGTGGTGTGCCGCCCCGGCGAGCGAGCGCTGGTGGCCGCCGCCGTGCAGCCCGTGGTCGGCGAGCGGGAGGTCCTGCTCATCGACGGCGGCGCTACCCGTCAGGCCTCGGAGCAGGCCGCTCTCGACCTGCTGGCCCCCCGGGTCGCCGACGGCACGGTCGACGTGGTCGCCATCCACGACGGAGCCCGCCCGCTGGCCGACGCCGGGTTGTTCGAGGAGACGATCGCCGTGGCACGGGAGTACGGCGGCGCCGTACCCGCCTTCGAGCTGCCGGGCCTGCTCCCCCGCACCCCCGCGCGGGCCCGACCCGGTGGTGCCCCGGACGCCCGGCTGGCCGGCGTGCAGACGCCGCAGGCGTTCCGGGCCACCCCGCTGCTGGCGGCGTACACCGCGGCCCGAGCCGCCGGCTTCGACGGCACCGACACCGCCGCCGCGTTCGCGGCGTTCGCGCCGGGCACCGACCTCGTCGTGCGCGCCGTGCCGTCGAGCGCCCGCAACCTCAAGGTGACCTTCGCCGAGGACCTGCCTGTCGCCGAGCGCCTGCTGGGGAGGTAGTCCCGGGTCAAAAGCACCGGCATGCGCCGAAATCCGGTGCTTTTGACCCGGGACTACCGCTCAGCGCGGGCGGGTGAGGGCCTGGAGCACGGCGATGTCGTCGTCCGAGGCGACCCGGCGGGCCTCGGGGGGCGCCTCGACGAGGGCGACCCGGTCCTCGCCGTACCGCTCCCGCAGCAGGGCCACCAGGGTGGCGAAGTCGGTCGAGGGCAGGTCGGCCCCGTCGCCGAGGAGGTCGGCGACCACGGCGGGCGGCAGCACGACCGGCGAGCAGACCATGACCAGCCCGTCCCGGTCGACGGTCGCACCGAGCACCTCGCCGCCGGCTGCCGGAGCGAGCTCCTTGACCGTGTCGGTCACCGGCCGTACGCCGACCACGACCCGGTCCTCGACGGCCGCACCGTCGGCGCAGGCCGCGAGGAAGGCCGGCGGCGTCATCGGGCACAGCGGGTCGTGCAGCACGAGGGCATCGCCACGCTCGGCGAGGACCGACCAGGACACGGTGAGGTCGACGAGGTCGATCCCGGCCTCGCCGGCCGCCCAGGCCGCCGCGGCGACGAGGGACTCGCCGTGGATCAGGTGGAACGGGAGGGCGCCACGGCCCTCGTCGACGACGACCCCTGCGGCGGGGACGGAAATGTCGAAGGCGTCATACGGTTCGGGGCTCATCAGGGCCCCACCGTATGACGCCCTCGGTGGTTGGCGAGGAGGTGCTTACGAGGCAAGCACTTCGTCGAGGATGGTCTCGGCCTTGTCCTCGTTGGTGTTCTCGCACAGGGCGAGCTCGGAGACGAGGATCTGGCGAGCCTTGGCCAGCATCCGCTTCTCACCCGCGGACAGGCCGCGGTCGCGCTCGCGGCGCCACAGGTCGCGGACGACCTCGGCCACCTTCATGACGTCGCCACTGTGGAGCTTCTCGAGGTTCGCCTTGTAGCGCCTCGACCAGTTGGTCGGCTCCTCGACGTGCTCGGCCCGCAGCACTCCGAAGACCCGGTCCAGCCCGTCCTTGTCCACGACATCCCGAACACCCACGAGATCGAGGTTGTCGGCCGGAACGCGGACCACGAGGTCCTGCTGGGCGACAATCCGAAGCACGAGGTACTGCCGTTCCTGGCCCTTGATCGTCCGCATCTCGATGTTCTCGATGACCGCGGCCCCGTGATTGGGGTAGACGACCGTTTCGCCGACGGTGAAAGTCATATGAGCAAAACCCCTTCCTAGGGTCACCTATCCTACCACGCCCTGACGGCTCACCAGAAAGCGTTTGCGCAGGTCAGCACGGCAATCAGCGCGACATCGGTGGCTTGACAACCCGGGTGAGGTGTGCGTCCCGCGCCCAGCCTGCCTGTGGGGCAGATCACCCGGAGGGGGTACGACGGCCGCCCCGGCGCCGGCGATCCGGCCCCTTGTGGGATTGGCAGCCCGATCGGCGGGCCCGCACCCATGCGGGCGGCCGGTGGTCAATACTGCTCGCCATGGCAAGGATGCAGCGCTGGAAGCGCAGTCGCTCTGCCGGGGAGGGAACAGGCCCGGACGCGGAGGTCGACGAGACCGCCATGGAGCAGGTCGACGGGACTGACGGGGAGGTCGGTCCCGGCGAGGATCCGGACGCGCCCGTGGGCGCCGACGGGCAGGACGAGCGGGAATCCGCGCCGACCGCCCTCGACGACGAGCTCGCCGGCGACCTCGACCCCGACACGGAGCTCGACCCCGACACGGAGCTCGACCCCGACACGGAGCTCGGCGACCACGCCGACGAGGAAACCGCGGACGCGCTGGAGGACGAGCTCGACGAGCTGCCCGGGGACGACCGCCCGCTCCTGCCCAGCGCCAGCGACCGCCGTTTCGGCGGTGGCCTCTTCGCGATCCATCTCCTCCAGGCCGCGCACGCCAAGCAGGCGATCACCACCGCGCTGGCGATGGCCCTCGCCGCCGCCGTCTCGGGCCGGCCGGCCCGCGAGACGGCCGTCGTGCTGCTCACCGTGCTGGTCGGCCAGACCATCCTGGGGTGGCACAACGACATCGTCGACCGGCAGCGCGACCAGGCCCACGGCCTGACCGGCAAGCCCGTCGCCATGGGCCGGATCACCACCGAGACGCTCTGGTACGCCCTGTTCGTGGCGGCGCTGCTGCTCGTCCCGCTCGCGATCACGACCGGCATCAAGGCCGGCTGCCTCTACCTCGCCTCGGTCGCCGTCGGCCTGCTCGGCAACGTCGTGCTGCGCACCGGGTTCTTCTCGTGGTGGTCGTGGGCGGCGTCGTACGCGCTGCTTCCTGCCTACCTGTCGTTCGGCGGCTGGGGCGGCCAGGCGGAGGGCAACCCGCCCGAGCCGGTCATCCTCGTCCTCGCCGCGCTGCTGGGGATCGGCGTGCACTTCATGCGGGCGGTGTGGGGCCTGGTGGCCGACCACGAGGACGGCTGGACCTACCTCCCGCTCAAGCTGGGACTGAAGCTCGGCGCGACCCGGCTGCTGGCGCTGTCCACGGTCTACACCGCGATCATCGCCATCCTGATCGCGGTGATGGGCGCCAAGGTCGGCCTGAGCAAGTAGCAGCCATCGCGGACCGCTAGAGTGTGGCCGCTCACCCGGTTCCACCGGCCGCCCCGGCGGCCGACCACGACAGACCAGCGGAGGCCTGCCGACATGCCCCACCTGCGCCCGACCGCGATCGCCGGACTGATGCTGGCCCTCGTGCCCGCTGCCGCGACGCTCTCGTCCTGCGGCTTCGACTACCCCACCGACCGGGTGAACACGATCGCCGCGGGCGCGAACAACCGCGACCACTCGGTCGACGCGCTCGGCATCCGGGTGCTCGCCACCGCGAAGGGCGAGGGCTTCCTGATCGGCGCGCTGGCCAACAACCTCGACGACGACGCGTCGCTGGAGTCCGTCTCCTCCCCCGACGGCACCGCCCGGGCGGCTGCCTTCGAGGCGATCGAGGTCGCGGGCCGCGGGTCCGTCAACCTCGAGACCGTCGACCCGATCAACCTCACCGGCGACTTCACCGCCGGCGACGTGATCACCCTCGACCTCACCTTCAGCACGGGCGACACCGCCAGCCTCGACGTACCGGTCGTCAAGAACTGCTTCCAGTACACCCAGGTCCCGACCCCCGAGGCCGCGAAGGGCGCGGCCGGTGAGGACGCGGGCGAGGCTGCCGCGGAGGAGGCCCACGCCGGCGACGAGGCGCACGCCGAGGACGGCCACGCGGAGGAGGGCGGCGACGCCACCTTCAACTGCGCCGACCAGGCGCCGGCCCCCGAGGGCGAGCACTGATGACGTTCACCCTCGTGCTGCTCCGCCACGGCGAGAGCGAGTGGAACGCCAAGAACCTCTTCACCGGCTGGGTCGACGTCG
>CAZAQE010000050.1:0-25666 GCA_964487275.1 uncultured Nocardioides sp.
ACCTCGACAAGCTGCGGATGTCGTTCTGGCGCTACAACAACCGCGTCCACGGCCTCGCCTCCTCGAAGCTGACCCTCGAGCAGCAGGTCAAGCAGGCCGACCTCGTGATCGGCGCCGTGCTCATCCCCGGCGCCGCCGCGCCCAAGCTCATCTCGAACGACCTCGTCGCGCAGATGAAGCCCGGCTCCGTGCTCGTCGACATCGCGATCGACCAGGGTGGCTGCTTCGAGGACAGTCACGCGACCACGCACGCCGATCCGACGTACCAGGTGCACAACTCGACGTTCTACTGCGTGGCGAACATGCCCGGCGCGGTGCCGAACACGTCGACCTACGCGCTCACGAACGCCACCCTCCCCTACACGGTCGCTCTCGCAGACAAGGGTTGGGCGCAGGCGTGCCGCGACGACCGCAGCCTCGCACTCGGCCTCAACACCTACGCGGCGCAGCTGACCAACAAGCCGGTCGCCGAGGCCGTCGGCATCGAGGCGACTGAGCTCGACTCGGTTCTGGCCTGAGTCGCCCGCGTCGGCTCCCAGCCGACGCCTTCGCGGCGCCGGCGCGGCCACCCTTCCAGTCACGGGCCGCGTCGGCGCCGCTTCTGCATGCCCGCCGCACAGCTCAGGAGTGTCATGTTCAACAAGATCCTTGTCGCCAACCGTGGCGAGATCGCCATCCGTGCCTTCCGTGCCGCATGGGAGGTCGACGCCAAGACGGTCGCCGTCTTTCCGTACGAGGACCGGTGGTCCGAGCACCGGTTCAAGGCCGACGAGGCCTACGAGATCGGTGAGCGGGGGCACCCGGTGCGGGCCTATCTCGACCCGGAGGCCATCGTCGCGACGGCGGTGGCGTGCGGGGCGGATGCGATATACCCGGGCTACGGCTTCCTGTCGGAGAACCCGGCGCTCGCGGAGGCGTGCGCCGAGGCGGGCATCACCTTCATCGGGCCGGACTCGACGGTGCTGGAGCTGACCGGCAACAAGGCCCGCGCGATCGCGGCGGCCAAGGCGGCCGGCGTACCGACCCTGCAGAGCGTGGACCCGTCGACCGACGTCGAGGCCCTCGTGGCGGCGGCCGAGGCGATCCCGGCACCGCTGTTCGTGAAGGCCGTCGCCGGTGGCGGCGGTCGCGGCATGCGCCGCGTCGACGACCGCGCGCAGCTGCGCGAGGCGATCGAGACCTGCATGCGCGAGGCCGAGGCCGCGTTCGGCGACCCGACCGTGTTCATCGAGCAGGCCGTCGTGGACCCGCGCCACATCGAGGTGCAGGTCCTCGCCGACGGCACCGGCACGGACGAGGGCACGATCCACCTCTACGAGCGCGACTGCTCCGTCCAGCGGCGCCACCAGAAGGTCGTGGAGATCGCCCCGGCGCCCAACCTGGACCCCGGGATCCGGGACCGGATGTGCGCCGACGCGGTGCGCTTCGCGCGCGAGATCGGCTACAAGAACGCCGGCACGGTGGAGTTCCTGCTCGACCCGGCCGGCAACTACGTCTTCATCGAGATGAACCCCCGCATCCAGGTCGAGCACACGGTGACCGAGGAGGTCACCGACGTCGACCTGGTCCAGTCGCAGATGCGGATCGCGGCCGGCGAGACGCTGGCCGACCTCGGGCTGGCCCAGTCCGAGATCGTGCTGCGCGGCTCCGCGCTGCAGTGCCGGATCACCACCGAGGACCCCGCCAACGGCTTCCGCCCCGACACCGGCGTCATCACTGGGTATCGAGCGCCTGGCGGGCCTGGTGTGCGGGTGGACGCGGGGACCGTCAACGCTGGAGCGGAGGTGTCCCCCCACTTCGACTCGATGCTCGCGAAGCTGACGTGTCGCGGAGCCTCCTTCACCGATGCCGTGCGCCGGGCCCGCCGCGCCTTGGACGAGTTCAAGATCCGCGGGGTGCAGACCAACGTCCCGTTCGTCTCCGCCCTACTCGCCGACGCCGAGTTCATCAACGGGGCCATCACGACCTCGTTCATCGAACGCCGGCCCGAGCTGCTCGCAGCACGAGTCACGGGGGACCCTGGTGCCAGGTTGCTGGACTACTTGGCGGACGTCACCGTCAACAAGCCGTACGGCGCCGCGCGAGCCCCCTCGAGTGACTGGGTCGACCCGGCGTCCAAGCTTCCGGTGCTCGACCGGTCGGTTCCCGTGCCGGACGGCTCGCGGCAGCGGCTGCTCGCCGTGGGCCCGGAGGCCTTCGCCGCCGAGCTGCGCGCCCGCACCGGCGTCGCGGTCACCGACACCACCTTCCGCGACGCCCACCAGTCGCTCCTCGCGACCCGGGTGCGCACCATCGACCTGCTCGGCGTCGCCGACCACGTCGCCCGGCTCACGCCGGAGCTGTGGTCCCTGGAGGCCTGGGGTGGCGCGACCTACGACGTGGCGCTCCGCTTCCTCGCCGAGGACCCGTGGGAGCGGCTCGCCGCGCTGCGCGAGGCCGTGCCCAACATCTGCCTGCAGATGCTGCTCCGCGGACGCAACACGGTCGGCTACACGCCGTACCCGACCGCGGTGACCGACGCCTTCGTCGAGGAGGCCGCCGCCACCGGCATCGACGTCTTCCGGATCTTCGACGCCCTCAACGACGTCTCCCAGATGCGGCCCGCGATCGACGCCGTGCGCGGGACCGGCCGAGCCGTCGCCGAGGTCGCGCTCTGCTACACCGGCGACCTGTCCTCGCCCGGCGAGAAGCTCTACACGCTCGACTACTACCTGCGTCTGGCCGAGGAGATCGTCGACGCCGGGGCGCACGTGCTGGCGATCAAGGACATGGCCGGCCTGCTCCGCGCGCCGGCCGCCCGGACCCTGGTCACCGCGCTGCGCGAGCGCTTCGACCTGCCCGTGCACCTGCACACCCACGACACCCCCGGCGGCCAGCTGGCCACCCTGCTCGCCGCGATCGACGCCGGCGTGGACGCGGTCGACGCGGCCTGCGCCTCGATGTCCGGTACGACGTCGCAACCCGCGCTCTCCGCGCTCGTCGCCACCACCGACCACTCGCCGCGGACCACGGGTCTCTCGCTCGACGGCGTCAACGCCCTCGAGCCCTACTGGGAAGCCACCCGCCGCCTCTACGCGCCCTTCGAGTCCGGGCTGCCCGCGCCGACCGGCCGCGTCTACACCCACGAGATCCCCGGCGGCCAGCTCTCCAACCTCCGCCAGCAGGCCATCGCGCTCGGCCTGGGCGAGAAGTTCGAGCAGGTCGAGGACATGTACTCCGCCGCCAACCGGATCCTCGGCAACGTGCCCAAGGTGACCCCGTCGTCGAAGGTGATCGGCGACCTCGCCCTGTCGCTCGTCGCCGCCGGCGCCGACCCGGCCGCGTTCGAGGCCGACCCCGGCCGCTTCGACATCCCCGACTCCGTCGTCGGCTTCCTCAACGGCGAGCTCGGCGACCCGCCCGGCGGCTGGCCCGAGCCGTTCCGCTCGAAGGCCCTGGCCGGCAAGTCGTGGACGGCACCCGAGCCGGTGCTGTCCGACGCGGACGCCGCAGCGTTGTCGACCGCTGATCGACCGGTGCGTCGTCGTACCCTCAACCGGCTGCTGTTCCCCGCCCCCACCGCTGACTTCCTCTCCGCCCGGGCCACCCACGGCGACGTGTCGATCATCCCGACTCGCGAGTACCTCTACGGCCTCTCCCAGGGCGAGGAGCACGCGATCGACCTCTGCCAGGGCCGGCGCCTGCTGATCGAGCTGGAAGCGATCGGAGAAGCGGATGAGCGCGGCTACCGCACGGTCCTGTGCCGCCTCAACGGACAGTTGCGACGGCTGAGCATCCGCGACCGGAGCATCGCCACAGATACAGCAGCGGCGGAGAAGGCCGAACCCACCAACGCCGGGCACGTTGCCGCGCCCTTCCAGGGCGTCGTCACCCTCCTCGTGGAGGCGGGCGACAGCGTGGAAGCGGGCGAGCACATCGCGACCATCGAGGCCATGAAGATGGAAGCCGCCATCACTGCTCCACGAGCAGGAACCGTCGCGCGGATTGCGATCCGGAGCCCACAGTCGGTCGAGGGCAACGACCTGATCGCTGTCCTCGAGTGAGGGACCGGTGGTGGGATCACCCTCCCGAGAGGAGGATGATCCCACCACCGGTGTAGGCGATCATGACCACGATCAGCGGGTACTGGCCACGCAGGCCGTCGCCGCGGACAAGCAGCTCCAAGGAACGGTCGTGGGCAACCAGGACCGCTACGACGTGGCCGACGACGATCGCACCGATCTGCAGGAAAGCGATCACCGACGTGGACAACACGGTGTAGTCCACCGACGCGTCGCTGAGCCCGAAGAGGTTCCAGCCCCGGCCGAGCGGATCGTTCGCCAGCAGATAGCCCTGTTGACCCTGGAAGAGTACGAACGACAGATAGTGCGCGACCGTGTAGCCGATCGCGATCGGAATCAGGGAAGGGGCGAACCGCGCCGCGAGGTCGGCTTGCTCGAGCGAGTCGACGAACCGACCGGTCAGCAGCATCGCAAGACCGAAGGACGCGCCGATCACGGCGATCGCGCCCAACAACCCCAGCGTTCCGACGATGAGATACTCCGCACGATCAGTGCCCGCGATGCGGTCGGCCCACCAGCCCGACCTGCTGACGCCGTCGAAGACCGTCGATCCAAGCACCACCACCACGACCGCCGTCAGCGGCGGCGACACCGGCGTGGAGGCGATACCTCGCAGAGGGTTCCGGAGCACAAGGGTGCCGGAGTCATCACGCCCGAGTGGCGAAGCGCGCGCGACCATCGTGGAGTAGACCTCGAATCCGTCACCACAGGCGAACCAGCGTTCACCGAACACGGCACCCGCCGCCACCTGGACCACCGCGTACCCGAGGACGAAGCAGGCCACGGTCCGCGGTGAAGCAGCCTCGTCGTAGACGAGCTCGAGCCAGAGGAAGGCTGACAAGCAGACGACGGCGGGCCACAGCCCAACAGCAGTCGGGATACCCACGGGCGTGATGCGGAATGTGCGACCGACCATCCACGCGATGGATCTGAGTGGATTGATGCACCGCCAGACGGGTCCGAGGAGAAGGGACAGCGGCACGAGCCCTACCCAGAACCATGCGTAGAACCAGGTCGGCACCGGATTCGTCCGACCGAAGTCGTCGGGCCCCAGCCAGCCGACGACCAGGAAGGCCGTGAGGAGCGCCATTCCCGCGCCGCGCGCGCCGACACGGACCACCGGCGAGTCGACGACCCGCTGCAGCCGAACCAGACGTCGCTCACCCGTGTCCCCCGCCCATCGCGGCCGAGCCCAGAGTGCAGTGGCGGCGAAGAAGGACACAGCGACGACCGCCACGCCGGCATACGTTGCAAGCCACGGCGCGACGGGCAGGTCCGACCGTCCACCGATCCCGTGCGCCAGCAGCCTGCTGCCATCGACGCCCGCTGCCAGCACGCTCATCGCACACGCAGCACGAGCAGCCCGAGGTGGTGCCCCTCCAACTCGACGTCGAACTCGCCGGGAATGTCAGCCTGGAAGGTCACGACGCCAGCCTTTCCCGGTTCGAGGTCGCGGGCGAGGTCGTAGCCATGGACGTGCATCTCGTCGGCCTCATCACTCGTCGCCTGGATCGTGACCTCATCCCCGACCCCGACCTCGACGGTCTCGACGCCACCGACCACTTCGCCGTCCTCGACTCGGACCGAGACTGTCGTGCCATGATCGCCCTCTGCATGGACCGCAGGACTCTCCGAACCTGGAGGTGCCGCAGCATCGGTGTCGTCAACGGAGCATGCCCAAGCCGTGGCGACGAGCAGCAAGGCGCCCCACACCGCTCCGGAGAGTGCCCGAACGGCGGGGACATTCACGGCTTCACCTCGATCGTCGCCAACCTTGTCCGCTCACCCTTGTTCAGCAGCGTCAGGTCGAAGGTGCCCTCGTCCGCTGCGTCCATGACCACCGTGCTGAGCTCGCCCGCCTTAACCGGCTGGCGCACCGCCTCAGCGCCCTCGAGCTCGAGTCGCCCGGTGACGTCACTCAGCACGCTGATGAACACCATCTGACCCTTGATCGCCTGGACGTCCTGCGGCTGGAAGTCAGCCTGCTCCTCGTACTTGACGGCGGCGCCTTGCACGAGCTGTGACGTGTCGGTGATGGTGGGTTTCGGTTCGGCGTCGGTGGATCCGCCGCAGGCCGCGAGCATGGGCGCAACAAGGAGTGTCACGACAGCGAGAGCCGCGCTTCCGGCCGTTCGCCGGTTCTTCCTCAACAGGTTCATGAGATCTCCTTCTTCCTTCGCGCGAGTAGGTAGGCGCCCACCAAGCCGATGGTGATGCCGCCAGCAACCAGATAGGACCGCCTGTCGCCGCGCCAGAACCCCGGCCCCTCGACCTGGTCCTCAGGAACAGGCGGAGCGACGGACGTCCAGGCGGAGTGGCCGCGAATCTCGTGCAGCTCTCCATCGATGCGGACAGGGATGACCCAACTGTTGATGTTGAGTCCTTCGGCATCGGTCCCTGCTGCAGGGACCTTGTTCGAGTAGTCGAGGCGCGGATCGGCCCACGTCATCCGGCCCGGACCACTGCCGGCCAGCGCCACCCATCCAGCACCACCCTCCTCGGGGAGCCGGGCAGCGCGGAGATGGGCGGAGTAGTCGGCGCTGTCGGCTCGGCCGAGTGCGCCGCCACCCGTCAGCCGGAGAAACGGTTGGTCGCCGCGGTCGAGCACCTCGACTGTGTGCTCACCGTCGATGGCCACCCTGATCTGCGGCGGACGGGCCTCGATGATCGAGACGTCCAGCTCGTCGGGCGCAGCAGTGACCTCGGTCGACACGCTGCCGACCTGCTTGCGCTCGACGACTCCTCTCGCGGTGAAGTCACCCTCCGCTCCGGAGAAGGCTGCCTCCCAGGTGGCGAGCGGTTCTGCCGCCTTCAGCTGCCCCAGACCCCGACCATCGTCCTTGCTGTCATCCCGGAGGACGGGGTCCAACCGAGGATCCGGCCACACCCACATGCTCTGACGACTGAGTCGCACCCATGTCCCACCTGGGCAACAGCCCAGCCGGACGGTTGCGCCCGACGCTTGCGCGCGCGGCGAGGCAGCAAGGTACGTCGAGTCCAGGTCGCCGTAAACGCCACGCGCAGACACCTCCAGGAACGGTTGGCCGTCCGGGTCAAGGGCGCGCACGGGCTCCGCGGCCGCGTTGCCCAGGACCAGGTAGCTCAACTCGCTGTCGAGCACGTCCACCACCACGCCGTCCGGCTGCGCCGGCGAGATGCCGGACAGCCGGACGGCAATGGTGGGGTCGCGATGCGCGACGGCCGGGGAGGGGACCAGCAGCGGCGCAGCAGCGAGCGCAGCTGCCGCCACCAGTCCCCCCACCCGACGGACGTGCCCACCCAGTCGAGCTCGGCACAACTGAGTGGTCACCATTGCGTCAGCCCGTGTAGCAGCCGGGACCCGTCAGCGGGGTCATCTGACCCTTTGACGCACCCGCCCACTGGTTGGCCTTGAGGTCCCACAACGTGGCGTAATTGTCCTCGGTGAGGTAGCAGAGGTCCGGGAACGCGGCGCCAGCCTCGGCCTTGCCGTCATCCCAGGTCTTCTTCACACCGGGCCAGTACGTCGCAGCCGGGTTGGTGAGCCAGATCGGGTACCAGTTGTAGTGGTGGGTGGGGAAGAACTTCTTCGCACCGATCGCCTTCGAGTAGTCCTTGTTGTCGGCGAAGTAGTTGGCGTCGGTGAAGAACGTCATCTCAGCCACCCCGCCGACCTCGACGTCGACGCGGTCGAGCACGCCGAGCGACTTCAGCGCCGCACGGATCTCCTTGGCGCCCGGCTCGAGCCCGTAGGTCGGGCCGGTGGAGCCGTGGTGGAAGAGCGAGAAGTCCTTGTACTTGACGTACCACCCGACGTTCGAGCCCTCGAGGTCGAACGGGGCGTACTGCTCGTAGATGCTCTGCGCGATCGCGAGCGGATTCCCGGCGTAGTCCTCAAGGATGTCCTTGACGTTCTGCTCGAGGTTCAGCTGAGGACCCGAGAGCGAGTTGGGGTACGGCCGACCCGTGAACGACGGGCTGTGCTTGACCTGGATGGCCATGGTCTTGTCGAGGCCCGGGATCTTGGTCTCCGGCCACCCCTTCTCGCCGTAGTCCGTGAAGCGGAGGAATGCAGTGAGGTCGACGTCCTGCCCGAGGATCGTCAGCGGGATGTTCTTCAGCAGCGGCCCGAGCAGGTCCTCGAGGCCGAGGTCCAGGCCCTGGCCCGAGTAGATGCCCGGCAGGCCGCCGGCCCAGGTGTCCGGCGTGAAGAACGGCTTGCCCATGGCATCCCGAATCAGGTTGCACTTGATCTTCGCGGGGTCCTGACCCTTCTTGATGGCAGTCACCTTGGTGAACAGGCAACCGCCCATGTCGGTCACGAAGGGAGTACCCGCGCGCGTCGCGACGTCCGTCGCGTTGTGCTGCTGGTCGAAGTGGGTGTGGTTCTGGAGGATCACATCGGGCTTTGCCGCCACCACGTCGTCGAGGCTGACGTAGCCGTTCGTGTTCCTGTTCTCGCCCGTGTCGGTGAGCTGGTCCTCGACAGTCGAGTCGTGCATCACCAACGTGCCGCCGTAGGACACGAGCCAGGTGGTGTTGCCGAGGTTGCGGAATCGGATGACGTTCGGGTTGTCCCAGCCCTCGCCGAGGATCTTGGTACGAGCCTGTTCGACGGTCAGCGGCGCTTCGTCCTCCGCCGAGGCGACAGGAGCGCCGACGAGCGTGACGAGCAGGGCCGTTGCCAGCACCCCGGCGCGCCGCCGCACCTTACTGGTGATTTTCATTGGGAGCATTGCCTCTCTGGTTGTTGTGCGGTCGCCCGATGCGACCGATCAGACCCCGACCACCGCGGCGTCGCTCGCCGCGTCGGTCGAGTCGTCCATGGCCACCTCACGGGTCTCCTTCATGGCGAGGAGGCACAGGAGGCTGAGGACGGCGTAGCCGGCCAGGTAGTAGCCGACGAAGCCGGTTCCCCAGTGGGGGATGGCGGCCTCGGCCACCACTGGCGGGATGGCACCGCCGAGCACACCGGCCAGGCTGTAGGCGATGCCGGCGCCCGTGTACCGGTAGCGGGTCTTGAAGAGCTCCGGCAGCTGGGCTCCCACCGGGCCGTACCCGATCCCGGCGATGGCGAGGGTGACCGAGACGCCGACGATGTAGGCGAAGGCACCACCGCTACCCAGGACCGTGAACAGCACGAGGGACCAGGGAATGGCGATGACGCAGGCGCTGATCGTCACCCGACGACGTCCCAGCCGGTCCGAGTACACGGCAGAGCCGGCGATGAACACGGCGAAGACGATGGCGCCGATGATGCCGCCCGTCAGCACCGTCGTCCGCGACAGCAGCAGGGTGGCGCCGCCGTAGCTGGTCAGGAAGGTGGCGCCGGTGTGGAACAGCGCGAAGACCATGGACAGCGAACCAGCGCCGAGGATGAGCTGGAGAGGCTGCATCTTGACGACGTCGAACAGCGGGTTCTTCGCGACCGTCTTGGTCTGCGTCATGGCCTTGAAGCTCGGCGTCTCCTCGATCTGCAGCCGCACGACGAGACCGATCACGACGAGCACCAGGCTCGCGAGGAACGGCAGACGCCATCCCCAGTCGAGGAACGCCTCCGGGCTCATCATCAGGTGGGCAGCAAGGAAGGTGCCCATGGCGAGCGCGAGTCCCAGGGCCGGGCCGAGCTGCGGGAACAGCGCGTAGAAGCCGCGCTGCTTCGGCGGCGCGTGCTCGCCAGTCAGCAGAACTGCGCCGGCCCACTCGCCGCCGACCGCCAGGCCCTGCAGGATCCGGCAGACGATCAGCAGGATCGGGGCGGCCGCACCGATGGTCGCGGCCGTCGGCAGAAGACCGATCGCCACCGTCGCGGCACCCATCAGGAGCAGGGTGGAGACGAGGGTCGCCTTGCGGCCGATCCGGTCGCCGAAGTGACCGAAGAGGATCGAGCCGAAGGGGCGAGCGACGAACGCCACCGCGTAGGTGGCGAGCGAAGCCAAGGTGGCCGCGTTGTCACCGAGTGCGGGGAAGAACTGGGAACCGAAGACCAATGCGGCCGCGGTTCCGAAGATGAAGAAGTCGTAGAACTCGACGGTGGTCCCGAGTAGACCGGCTGCGGCGATGCGCCGCATCGAGTTGGGAGACGTTGATGCCTGGGTCATGCAGAACTCCTCGGATTTCCCACCAGGACGGGCATCCGGCTTCGCATGGGTCGCCGGTGGGTCGAATGTTCCGGCGAACCTAGTTCTGCGGCGAGAAAGGTCACTAGTACGGAATCCGGACCGTTTTTCGGTGGGACAACGACGGCGATCGACCTACCTTGACGGAGATGCACCGCTGCCCATCTCGCTCGAACGGAGCCCACCGATGACCTCTCCCACCACCCGTCTGGCCTTGCAGATCGCAGGGCGTGGCCGCCTCGAGGGCCACCCGCCCGGCGAAGTCGATGGCGTCCGGTTCGAGGGCCGTTTCGTCATCTACGCCCTGGCCGATGCACAGGGCCCGCTGTTCGGCGAGGACGTGTCGCTCTTCGACGCGGGGGCCGTTGCCGAGTACGGCCGCGGACCCCAGAGCGCTCATCTGGTCGCCATGCGGAGCGGCTTCCTCCTCGAGGGCTTCGTCACGGGCGACGACACGATCGAGGGCACGACCATCGGCCGCTCGTCCTCACAGACCCGTCTCCGGATCTACTACGACGCGGCGCCAGACGGTTCCCGACGATTCGACGACCGGAAGGCCTTCATGGCCGGAGAGCTCGTCGCGACCTACCGCGCCGAGGAGTACTTCCAGATGGACTCGCGCGCGGGTGTCTTCGACACGCGCGTGAACTACACCCTCATCGAGAGCAAGCCCTTCGAGCACGCGGGCGTCACGGTCGACTTCGCGGAGCTCGCACCAGTGATGGTCGAGTTGTCACACGGACACAACCCGGAGCCGGACCCCTCCCCGGAGGACATCCCCATGGAGGAGCCCTTCCTCGCTGGCGGCCCCGGTGTCTTCGCCGACCACTTCCCGGTCGGCGGGGCGATCATCGCGTCGAGCTGAGCCCCAGGGCTGCGGCTGGCTTGGCCTGGGGGGACGAGTCAGCCCAGCCGGCGGCTACTGCCCTCGATGCTCGGAGCGAAGTAGCTGCGCTTGAACCAGTTCGGGAACTCGCTCTCGGCGTAGCGCGCGCCGGCAATCTCGATCAAGCCGTCGTCGATCGCCGTACGGAAGTTCCTGAAGCCGTACCAGGCCTCGTAGAGGACCTTCGGTCGAGCACAGACGACGACGTCGACCTCCCGGTCGGGTGCCCCGACACAGGCGCCGGACGACTTCTTGTCCATGTGGATCCAGCCCCGGGAGGGGTCGGTGTCAGGGAAGCGGAACTCGATGCTGACCTGACGGCCCGGCAGCGCTTCAGGATCGAGGCCTTGATACATACGCCACAGCAGGAGCGGTACGTCCACGAACTCCTCCCGCGGCGCAGGGAACTGCCAGTCGATCGTCCACTCACCTATGGCGATGATGACGGGAGTGAGCGCCTCACCAGCCTCGGTGAGGCTGTACTCGGGCCGGGTCGAACCATCGGCGTCGGTCCGCACGATCAGCCCGGCCCGCTCCAGGTTCCGCAGCCGTTCGGACATCACACTGCGGTTGAGGCCGGGAAGGCCCCGGTGGATCTGGTTGAATCCTCGAGCACCGGCGATCAGTTCCCGGATGATCAGCAGCGTCCAGCGATCGCCCAGGAGCTTTGCACCGATAGAGACCGGGCAGTACTCGGCAGGCGGAACCGCGTCATCCCCTGAGAGAAGCTCCGCGCTCAACTCGTCCAGCGTCATCCTCAGCTCCCCACGTCGGTCGGCTGTTCGGCCATCGCCGTTCACCGGTCATTCAACCCCTGGTGGTCGCTACCCGTTATGGCCGCGGTGACCACTGTTGCTGCTGGAGATGTGATCTGCCGCACCCCCGGTCTCGGAGGGACCTCAACCCCGTTTCGGGATCATGACGCAGGCTGCTGCCGAGCCGCAGCACGCCTTGCCGATGGTGGCGACACCGTTCGGGCACCGGGCCGACCCCCGCGCGGGGCCGCCAGCGGCGAGCTCAGCCCTGCTCATGCGCACGAGACGTGCCGCGAGCCCCGCTGAGATCCAGTCATCGAAGGCTTCAGGCGACTGGCCGATCAGCTCCTCGATCCTCTGGATCCGCTGCCGCAGGGTGTTGCGGTGGATGAAGAGGGCCTCGGACGCCCGGGCGACCGAACCGCTGTTGGCGAAGAACGCCTCCAGGGTCTGCGCCAGGTCCGTTCCGTTCTCGAGGTCGTAGGTCACCACAGCGCCGAGCATCCCGAGCACGGAACGCAGCGAGTCCGACATGTCGAGGGCTGCCGACGGCAGCATGCGGAGATGGACGACATCCTCGAACCGGACGACTCCCGCCTCCGAGCCGGCCATGACTGCCCACTGCGAGGCGAGAGTCGCCTGCCTCAGTGAGCGGTGGACCTCACGAAGAGCGCCAGCCACCGGTCCGACGCCAACGGCGATCCGGACGCCTGGCCGCCGGCCGAGCTCGGCCAGCCTCTCGACCAGGACAGACCGCGCCTGCGCGTCGGGCGTCTCGGCGAGGACCAGGAAGTGCCCGGCGTCGCCGAGCAGCTCGACGCGTCGCCCAGGCTCTGCCAAGGCCTCGACCAGCGTGGACCGGAATCGGTCCACCTCGACCGGACCAGTGCCGGCGGCTGCGGTGCTCCGGAGCACAACAGGCGTGGTGGCCCGGCGTTTCCAGCCCAGGCCGAGCAGCAGGTTCTCCGTCGCCTCCGCGTCTGCTGCTGACAGCAGGCGATCGCGAGCGGGCCGCAGCGCCTCGGCACCGATCAACGACAAGGCACCTGCGGCGATCTGCGCTCCGATGGCCTCGAGCAGGACCTCGTCCTCGGGAGAGAAGCGACGAGGCCTGAAGACCGTGACCGCGCCGATGGGTGCCGCCACCCCCAAGGGGATGCGCAGGCGCGACAGGCTGAGCGGCGCCACCTGCTGGGCCAAGGTCGCCTTGTCCTGTTCCCCGGCACGGACGATGTCACCATGCGCTGCGCCAAAGGCATCAGCGGCCGCGAGGACGTGCACGGAGCCCTGGCCATGGGTCCGGTCCGTCGTGACCTCGAGAGAGCAGAGATCCGCTTCGAGATCCGCCGCGCAGTGCTGGGCCATGACGCGGAGGCAGTCCGTCAGGGAGCCCCAGGCCTGGTCGGGCAGATCGTGCAGGAAGCGGGCCGCGGTCGACTGCACCTGGAGCTTGGTCAGGGTCTCGGCCTGGACCAGACCGCTGGCGAGGAGCGAACCCACCTCGGTCGCAAGGCTCACGTCGTTGGCGCTGAAGGCGTCCTCCGTCGGCGCGTAGAGCGAGAAGACCCCCAGCACCTCCTCGCCCGGCGCCACGATCGGCACGGCCACCATCGACTTGAACGTCGATTCTCTCAGCTCCGGGAACGCCTTGAAGCGCGGATCCTGCGACGGGTCCTTGGGAACGAGCACGGGTTGCCGCATCAGCGCCGACCATCCGGTGACACCTTCACCCAGCCGCAACCGGATGGTGTCGAGATGCCGTCGCTGCCAGCCGTCCGTCGCCACCCGGAGCACCAGGCGCTCGTCGTCCTTGTCCCACAGGTAGACGAAGGCGCCAGCCGCCTTGGTGGCACGTGCCGTCAGCTCCACCGCACGCTGGGCGAGTGCCAGCGCATCGCGCCCCTCGCTCATCAGGGCGGTGAGCTCGGCGAGCGTCGCAGCGCGCCGCTCGGAGGCGGCCAGAGCCAGGCGCAGGGCCTCGACATCTGCCTCTCGCGGCGTGCTGCTCGTTCCCACCGTGCCCCCTTCCGACCACTGAGGTTCGCAGTGATCAGCGCTCAGCACCAGCGTACGGCGAAGCTGCATGGTCAGATGTGCTCGAGGTAGCGCGCAACCTCCCACTCCGTGACAGCGGCTCGGAACTGCTGGATCTCCCAGCGCCGAGTGGCCACGAAGTGGTCCACGAAGGTGTCGCCCAGGAGGGTACGGACCGTGTTGCTGGTCTCCAGCACCCGCACGGCGTCCTCGAGGGTCTGCGGCAGGATGGTGTCCTTGGCCGCCTGCTCGTAGCCGTTGCCGGCGATCGGCGGCGGCGGGGTCAGCCCCTTCTCGACACCGTGCAGACCCGCCGCGATGCTGGCCGCGATGACCAGGTACGGGTTGGCATCGGCGCCGGCGATCCGGTTCTCGATCCGCGCAGACGGTCCCGAGCCGGGGATGGCCCGCAGCGCGACCGTTCGGTTGTCGAAGCCCCACGTCGCGCTCGAACCGGCCCACGTGGCGCCTTCGGTCCGCTTGTATGAGTTGATCGTCGGGAGGTAGAAGGCCGTCATCTCCTTGGCGAGCTCCACCACACCAGCCATGAACGACTCGCCCACGGCGCTGAGGTTCTCCTCGTCCTCCGGGTTGGCGAACGCGCGCGCACCGTCCAGGCCGACGAGGCTCTGGTGGCAGTGGCCCGACGAGCCAGCCCACTCGGAGGACAGCTTCGCGATGAACGAGGCGGTGTAGCCGTGCCGGGCAGCGAGCTCGCGGACGGAGCTCTTCAGCAGCATGGCACCGTCCGCGGCGTGCAGCGCGTCGCAGTAGCGCATGTTGACCTCGAACTGGCCGGGGCCGTGCTCGCTGTTGCTGGCCTCGATGTAGATGCCGTACGCCGCCAGCTGCTCCCGGATCTCGCCGAGGATGTGCTCCGACGCGGTGTCGCGGTAGACGCTGTAGGTGTGGTTTCCGCGCGTGAAGGTCTCGAGGTCGCGGTAGCCGCGTGACGCGAGCTCGTCCGGCGTGCCCTTGAGCAGGTAGAACTCCAGCTCGTAACCGCACTTCGCGGCGTAGCCGGCCTGCTCGGCCTGCGCGAGGACCCGACGCAGGACCTGGCGGGGCGAGAGCTCCAGCGGCGTGCCGTCCATCGAGTAGATGTCGCAGATGACCGAGGCAGTGCCCGGCTCCCAGGGGACGACGCGCAGGGTCGACAGGTCGGGCAGCAGCGTGATGTCGGGGTACCCCGTGTGCCAGCCGGTGTAGGTCAGGTCGGCGACCGAGACGTCCTGCATGTCCCATCCGAAGAGGATGTTGCAGATGTTGGTCCCCTTGGTGGCGACGCTCTCCAGGAAGTACGGCGCCGCGATCCGCTTGCCTCGCCAGAGTCCGTCGATGTCGACGGCTCCGACCTTGAAGGTCTTGATGCCGTTCTCCTCGACGAACCTCTGGAGGTCCTCGGCGGTGGGCGTTTCCGGAAGGTTCTGGGACACGGGTCCTACCTCGTTTCTACGGGTGTTTCATCGATGCTAGGAGGGTCACTGGGTCGTTGGAATGGCCTCTGGGCACACCTCGTGCGTGTGGCACGTGCCACACGCACGGGTGCGCCCGATCAGCCGGCCCGGGACGCAGCGAGCAGCTCGTCGACGGTGACGAGCTTGGCGCGGGGTCGGCGGGCGCGGCGTCCCGCCTTGCGCTCGGCCTGGTCGATGCGCTGCCAGCCTTCGGCATCGACGAGGTCCGGGCACCGGTCACGGACGAGGGTCGCGAGCTGTGCCGCGTCGTACGCGGGGGTGGGCAGCCGGCCGGCACCGAAGTCACGGAGGAGCGAGTCCACGGTCTCAGCGGAGTCTGCCTTGTTCGTGCCGATGATCCCTGTGGCACCGCGCTTGATCCAACCCGAGCAGTAGATGCCGGCGACCGACTCACCGGTCTCGGGATCACACACGCTGCCGGCGACGTTCGGGATCACGCCTGCCTGCTCGTCGAACGGAAGGCCTTCGACCTCTTGTCCTCGGTAGCCGATCGCACGGACGACGAGACCGGCTTCGATCTCCTCCAGCGAGCCGTCGGCGTGCTGGAAGGTGACGGACTGGACGGCACCATTGCCGTTGATCTTCGTCGGAGTGAGGCCGAACCGGAAGGTCACGCTGCGTTCTTCGCCCGCCCCAGCGGCCTCGAGCGCCGGTCCGAGTACCTTCGCGACGCGCGGGACGTCGCGGACGGCGCTGGCGACCTCGTCCTCGACGACCGCGACGCGAACCCCATCGACATGGTGGAGCCCGATCATCTCGCCGGTCGTGTACGCCGCGAACTCCGGCCCGCGCCTGGCCGTGACCACGACCTCCTCGACAGAGCTCTCTCGCAGCGCGTCGATGGCGTGGTCCGCCGCCTCTGTCTTTGCCAGAGCCTCGACCGGTTGCGCAAGGACTCGGGCCACGTCGAGGGCCACGTTGCCGTTGCCGATCACGACGACCCGCTTCCCGCTGAGGTCGTATTCCTGGTCGGCGAAGTCCGGGTGGCCGTTGTACCAGGCGACGAACTCGCGCGCCGACACCGATCCGGCGAGGCTCTCGCCCTCGATGCCGAGCTTGCGGTCGTCGGAAGCGCCCGCTGACCAGATGACGGCGTGGTGGTGCTGGAGCAGCTCGTCGATGGTGACGTCCTGACCGACCTCGACATTCAGGAAGGCGTCGACGTTCGGCCGGGAGAACAGCCCGTTGAACCGCTTCGTGATCTGCTTGGTGTTCGCGTGATCAGGAGCGACACCCGCACGCACGAGGCCGAACGGTGTGGGGAGGCGGTCGAACAGCGACACCGTGACGCCCTTGATGTCGCTGAGCTCTGCCGCCGCGTAGCACCCTGCCGGGCCGGTGCCGACGATGGCGACGGACAGCTCGGGGCGATCGGCCGGAAGCGTCCGTCGTACAGGGTCGGCCGGGGACGACTCCTCGATGGGGTTGGTGGCGAAGTAGTCCGCATTGATCTGGAGGAAGTCGCTGAACTCCTCCGGAAGGTCCCACTCCGAATGGATCGCGCTGACCGGGCACTCGTCCATGCACGCCCCGCAGTCGATGCAGGTGGCCGGGTCGATGTAGAGCTGCTCGGCCGTGGTGAAGTCGGGGTCGCCCGGCCGCGGCCGGATGCACTGGACGGGACACACGGCGATGCAGGAGGCGTCGTCGCAGCATCCCTGCGTGATGACGAAGGTCATGGGGGTCTTCCTCCTGGTGCCGGACGGTGGCTCGACGGGTTGACGAGCACGACCGTGTGGAGGAACACGCTAGGAACAATCGGGGGGCGTTGCGGTGGCTCGGGAGCACATGATCTGGACCGACGCAGTGCCCGGTGCACGTTGTCCGCGCACGTCGCCGCAGCGACGATGAGACATCGCCGTCGGCCGCAACGGCCCGGCCCGAGGAGACTTCGTGCGCACACGCGTCGCCGCCGCCCTGATGACGGCGCCGAACCAGGCACTGGTGCTGCAGGACCTGTTCCTGGACTCCCCACTTCGCACCGAGGTGCTCGTTCGCACCGACTACGTGGCCCTGTGCCGCAGCGATGCGCTGTACGTCACCGGCTCCCTCCAGATCCCGGCTCCGGCTGTTCTCGGACACGAGGTGTCGGGGGTGGTCGAACGCGTCGGTAGCGCCGTACGACGGCTCTCGCCCGGCGACCGTGTGGTGGCGACCGTGAGCCCGGCCTGCGGACAGTGCGCCTTCTGTCTCCGCGGACGGCCGACCCAGTGCGCGAACCTCGACCTGTCGCGAGACCGGCGCCGGCCGAAGCTCGTGTCGAACCTCGGCGAGCCCGTCGGCACGCTCGCCGGGATCGGCGCCTTCGCGAGCGCGTTCCTGGTGGACGAGTCTGCGCTCGCAACCGTTCCTGACGACGTTCCCATGGACGTCGCCTGCCTCCTGGGGTGCTGCATCAGCGCCGGCGCGGGATCGGTGCTGCACGGGACCACGATCTCTCCCGCTGACACCGTCGTCGTGATCGGCTGTGGCGGAGTGGGTGCGGCTGCCATCCAGGCTGCGCGGCTCAAGGGAGCGCGGCGAATCGTCGCGGTCGACCTGCAGGCCGAGAAGCTGGACCTCGCTCGCCGCTTCGGGGCGACCGATGTCGTGCGGGCCTCGACCGACCCCTTCGCGACAGAACGGGCGCTCCGGCTCCTCGAGCCGAGCGGCTACTCCCACGCCATCGAGGCGGTCGGGAGACCACAAACGGCAGAACTGGCTTTCCGGGTCCTCGGTCCCTGCGGAACGGCGACCATCCTCGGCCTCATGCCGGACGGCGAGCAGCTCGTCATCCCCGCCGCCGCCTTGGTGTACGGCGATCGTCGGCTCCAGGGCGCCTACCTGGGCGCCAACCGGTTCCTGAGCGATGTCGACCTGTACTGCAGCCAGTACCGTCTCGGGCGGCTGGACCTCAGGGCGATGGTCACGACCGTCCTTCCCTTCAGCCGGATCAACGAAGCGTTCGAGGCCATGGAGGAGCCGCGCAGCGTCCGTGTGCTGGTGGATGTCTCCGGGGCGGGTCGATGACCTCGGCGGACCACCCTGCGCGACGGCGTCAGCGCGTCAACGGTGCGCTCCACGCCGCGTGGCTCGACCTTGACCTCGGCTGCGTCGTCGACGAGCTCTTCAGGGAGGTCGCCGCGGACGTCGTGCGGCGGACTGACGGCGGGGAGGGCGTCCTGTCCTCCTGCTCGCAGGTCAGCATCGACGCCGCGCCGGAGATGGGCGCCCTCGTCGAGGTGAGGGCTCGAGTGATCTCGTCCGAGGTCGGCCATCGCCGCCTGGCGCTGGAGGCGCGTTCCGTCTCGCGGACGTCGTCGAACCGCGCGCAGGCCGTCGTCGCCTCGGCCCTCGGCACCGTCGTCCTGCCGGGCGTCGCTGGGGACTGAGCTCCAAAAAGGATGCGGCCCGGGTTCACTCCCTCCAGAAGGGTGAGAACCCGGGCCACGCGCTGGTCCGGCACCAGCGGGGTCGAAGCCCCCTGACCACGACGCGAGTGGGATCAGGAAGCGCCGACGACTGATTGGCGCATCGCGAGCGCGAACTCGCGCGGCCGGTTGACGGAGATCCAGGCGACGGTCTCGCCGTTGCGCTCGACGGTGTAGAACGCGGCGTTCCGGTCGGGGTCTGCGACCTGTTGGACGAGCACCCCGTCACGGATCGGCGTGCCGAGGACCTGGATCCGTCGCCCGAACTGCGTCGTCCAGAAGTAGTCCCGCTCTGCTGAGAGGTCATCACTCTGCTGACCAACGAGAGCGAGTGCCACGTGGCGGCCCTGTCGTTGCGCGGACGTCCAGTCCTCCCGGCGGCGTCGCGTGCCGTCGTACGACAACCAGTTGGCGACGTCGCCGATGGCGTGGACTCCGGGAACAGGATTCCCCGCGGTGTCGAGCACCTGGCCGTCGGCATCGCAGAGGACACCGTTGTCGAGTGCGACGTCGGAGTTGGCCAACCAGCCGACAGCGGGGCGCGTCCCCACCGCGCAGACCACCGCATCGCCGGCCACGATGCCGCGATCGGTTGCGACGAGCCATCGATCACCAGACCGCTCGATTCCCGCCACCCGCGTCCCCAGTCGCAGGTCGACCCCCGCGTCCTGGATCCAGCTGGCCGCATCGACGCCGAGGTGACCGGCGAAGAAGCGGTCGAGCGGGCGCTCGGCGAGGTCGATGAGGCAGACATCGGCGCCAGCTGTGGACAGGCTGGACGCCAGCTCGGTTCCGACGGTCCCCGCACCGAGGATGACGACGCGCTGCCCATGGCGGGCGTGCACACGCAGTTCGCGGGCATCCGACGCCGACCTCAGCTCGAGGACGCCCTCGGGCTGGCCGGGGATCCTGACCGGCGTCGAACCCGTGGCGATGGCCACGTGATCCCCCGCGATCTCTCGAAGCTCGCCACCCGGCATCCGGACGCTGAGCGTGCGGGTCGTGGTCTCGAACCCCTCGACCCGACCGTGGACGAGCTCGCAGGAGTCGGTCCACCACGGAGCCTCGGGGCGCTCGCCGTCCGTCGCGAGGAACTCCTTGGACAGCGGCGGACGGTCGTAGGGCATGTCGGGATCGCGGTCGATGACCACGATCCGCCCCTGGTGCCCGCTCTCGCGGAGCTGCGACACCAGGGCGGCGGTCGCCACCGACGCGCCGACGGCCACGACCGCGGCGCGCTCGGTCACGGTGCCGGTTCCTCAGCCACGAGGATGGCGCGCTCGGGACAGCTCGAGATCGCCTTGCGCACGTTCTCGGGAAGCTCGGCGAATCGTTGGTTCTCCTCCGGCACGAAGGCGTAGCCCTCGTCGTCGAAGTCGAACACCTCGGGCGCGAAGGCGAGGCAGCGGGCGTGGCCCTGGCAACGCTCAGCGTCGACGGTCACGGTGAACATGGTCATCCTCCGATCTTGAGCATCAGGGGTCCGACGCCGTGCCAGACCTGGTCCGGCTCGGCGAGGGAGAAGTCGTCGACGACGTCGAGGAACTCCTCGAGCGCGACCACGACCTCCTGGCGGCCGAGGTTCGAGCCGAGGCAGCGGTGGATGCCGCCGCCGAAGGCGAGGTGCCGGTTGTTCTCCCGGTCCAGCTGGATCTCGTTGGGCTCGTCGTAGGTCTCGGGGTCGCGGTTGCCGGCGCCGAAGACCAGCACCACCCGCTCACCCTCCTTGATCTCCTGGCCGGAGACGACGGTGTCCTTCATGCAGGTCCGGGCCATCGCCTGGACGGGCGAGAGCGTCCGGAGGAACTCCTCGACTGCGTCGGGAATGAGGTCCGGATCCTCGCGAAGCCGCTTCTGCGCCTCCTTGTCCTGCGCGAGGTGCCACAGGCTGGACCGGATCGCCCATGCCGTCGTGTCGAGTCCAGCGAGGAAGAGCAGGTAGCAGTACGACAGCAGCTCGTCGTGGTTGAGCTTGCGGCCCTTGATCTCCGCGTTGGTCAGGATCTCGATCAGGTCGTCCTGCGGCGGCTGGCCCTCGCGCGACTTGAGCAGCTCGTCGAAGTACGCCATCACGGCGTCACCAGCGGCGTAGGCCCGCTCGGGGTCGACGGTTCGCTCGTAGATGATGTCGTCGATCCACTGGTCGAACTTCGGCCAGTCCTCCTCGGGGAAGCCGGCGAGACGGCTGAAGATGATGGTCGGCATCGGCCGCGCGAACATCGCGGAGGCGTCCGCCACGTCGAGCTTGGCGACCTCTTCAGCGAGCTCCCGCGAGGTCTGGTGCATGCCGTCGTCGAGCTTGGCGATCGCCTTCGGCGTGAACAGCGGAAGCAGGATCCGGCGGTAGTCGGTGTGCTCCGGCGGGTCGATGTCGATCGGGATGAGCGGAACATCGGTCCCGAAGGCGGGAAGCAGCATGGACGGCGCCACGGCGAACGTCTCGGGGTCCTGCTCGGCGGCGAAGATGTCCTCGCTCTTCATCATGTACCAGAAGCCGCCGTGCTTGTCGCTGCGCCCGACCGGGCACTGGGCACGCAGGTCGTCGTACGTGTCGAAGATGTTGTCGAGCGACGGACCGTGGAAGTCGAAGTCCTTGGGCTCTACTTGCTGGTCGGACATCAGTGGGTCTCCTTGCTGTTGTTCGTGCGGGAGTCGGCTGCAGCGACGAGGGCCTGGAAGAGCGCCGCCTGCTGGGTGTCGGTGGCTGCCATCTGCTCCGGGTGCCACTGGACGGCGACGAGGTTGGCGTCGTCCGCCTCAACCGCCTCGATGACGGCGCCACAGGTGGCGGTGACGCGAAGCCCGGCACCGAGCTCCTTCAGCCCCTGGTGGTGGTAGCTGTTCACACCGACCGAGGCCTGGTCGAAGATCCCGGCCAGCCGGGCGTCGTCGACGACGTCGATCTTGTGAGAGGCCTCGTGGGCGGGGATCGTCTGCCAGTGCTGCACCTCGTCCTGGATGTCGAGGATCAGCGAGCCGCCGCGCAGCACGTTCACCAGCTGCATGCCGCGACAGATCGCCAGCACGGGGAGACCTCGCTCGACCGCTTCGTTGTAGAGCGCGATCTCGAAGGCGTCCCGCTCCGGACGGACGCCGTAGACGGTCGGGTCCGGCTCCTCGCCGTACAGGGTCGGGTCGAGGTCGCCGCCGCCGGTGAGGACGAGGCCGTCGAAGCGGTCGAGGAGACCCGCAGGCGGGTCGACCACGACCGGCATGACGACGGGCTGTCCACCGGCCGCATAGACCGCGTTGGTGTACGCCGTGGTGAGCTTCGTGCAGTCCTGCTCACCGAAGGCGGTGGGCGCCAGCTCGATCGGCGCAGAAACTGCGATCAGGGGGCGGGACATCTCAGTAGACCGTCCAGCCGCCGTCGACGAAGAGGGTGCTGCCGGTGACCCAGCTGGACTTCTCGCTGCTCAGGAACGAAACAGCGTTGGCGACGTCCTCGGGCTGGCCGACGCGCCCCATCGGGGTGCGCTCGAGCAGCCAGTTCAGGACGTCCTGGTTGCCGAGCACGGCCTTCGTGAACGGCGTCTCGATGAAGCCGGGGGCGACGGCGTTGACGCGGACGCGGCTCGAAGCGCACTCCACGGCGAGGGCGCGGGTCAGCTGGAGCAGCGCGCCCTTGGACGCGTTGTAGTGGATCTGCGGGTGCCCACTGCTCGAGATGACGATGTGGGCCTCGACCGAGGTGATGTTGACGATGGCGGCCGTGGCCTTCTCGCCCCGCGCCTCGGCGCCGGCCTTCAGGAGCGGCATGGCGGCCTGGCTCATGAGGAACGGACCGGTGGAGTTGACCGCGAAGACCTGGTCCCACTCCTCGACCGAGAGCTCCTCGAAGTTGGTGCCGCGGACGATGCCCGCGTTGTTCACGAGGATGTCGAGTCGCCCGAACTGCTCCTGGATCTGGGCGGCGGCCTTCCGCACCGAAGCAGCGTCCGCGACGTTGCCCTCCACGGCGATGGCCGCCGGGTACTTGTCCGTGATCTCGGCCAGCGAGTCCGGGGCGATGTCGATGAGGGCAACCGAGGCACCCTCCTCGAGCAGGGTCTCGGCGATCGCCTTTCCGTTGCCGGAGCCGGCCCCGGTGACGGCGGCGAACTTGCCAGTGTGAACGGACATGGGCATCTCCTGTGATGGTCGTGACGGCTGTTCGTCCTCGGGCCTCGCTCGTTCCTCTTCTCGGGGAGCGCTCCGCCCTGTGGTGTGCCACGAACGTAAGCGTCGGAGACCGTCGCCACTGTGGCCGTCGTGCACATGCTTCGCCGGCCGGGAGGGCACTGCGTACGTTGTCGCGAGGTCGGTCCGGCCAGAGCATGGAACGGTCCCGAGCAGAGCTGTGCAGACCTCTTCTGCAGGCCCCTGCTACACCCTGCTGATCCTTGTGAGGACCTCCCGTGAACGATCTGAACCGAGTCATCAACCCCGCCACCGAGGAGGTGATCGCCGAGATCCCGATGGCGGACACAGCAGTCGCCGAGGCTGCCGTCGAGAAGTCCGTCATCGCACAGCGCGAATGGATCCGGATGTCGCTCTCCGCGCGCCGCGACGCGCTCCGCGCGATCGCCGGAACGGTGCGGGACCACGTCGAGGAGCTGGCGCTTCTCGAGTGCCGCGACGTGGGCAAGCCGATCGCCGAGGCCCGGGGCGAGATCGGCGGCGTCGCCGAGTGCTTCGAGTACTACGCCGGTGTTGTCGACAAGATCCTGGGCGACACGATCCCGGTCGAGGGCGGCGTCGACATGACCTTCCGCGAGCCGCTCGGGGTGGTCGCCGTCATCGCCCCGTGGAATTTCCCGCTGCCGATCGCGTCCTGGAACATCGCGCCCGCGCTGGCCGCCGGCAACTCGGTCGTGGTCAAGCCGGCCGAGCTCACGCCACTGTCCACCATCCGCTTCGGCGAGCTGGTCGCAGCGCTGGACCTGCCGGAGAACCTCGTCCAGGTCGTCACCGGCCCGGGCCGGGTGGT
The DNA here is from genome assembly GCA_964487275.1 of uncultured Nocardioides sp. Classification (GTDB taxonomy): domain Bacteria; phylum Actinomycetota; class Actinomycetes; order Propionibacteriales; family Nocardioidaceae; genus Nocardioides. Next base: position 23,692 of record CAZAQE010000050.1, read on the forward strand.
CGGAGCAGTGCTCACGAGCCACCCGTCGGTCGCGAAGATCAGCTTCACCGGCTCCACGGAGACCGGCCAGGCTGTCATGCGCTCGGCCGCCGGCACGATGAAGCGGCTCACGCTCGAGCTCGGCGGCAAGTCGGCCAACATCGTCTTCGCTGACGCCGACCTCTCGCGCGCGATCAAGGCGGCTCCGGGCAGCGTCTTCGGGAACACCGGCCAGGACTGCTGCGCACGCAGCCGCATCCTCGTCGAGCGCAAGGTCCTCGACGACTTCGTCGCCGGCTTCATCGAGCAGACCCAGGCGATGACGATCGGCGACCCCGAGTCGGAGTCGACGCACCTCGGACCGCTGGTCTCCGCCGCCCACCGCGAGACCGTGTCTTCCTTCCTGACCGACGACGTCGACGCCGTACTGGCCGGAAACGCCCCCGACGGCCCCGGCTTCTGGATGGCACCGCGTGTGGTCGTCGCGCCCGACCCGGGCTCGCGGATCGTCCGCGACGAGATCTTCGGCCCGATCGCGGCGATCATCCCCTTCGACAGCGAGGAGGAGGCGGTCCGGATGGCCAACGACACGATCTACGGCCTCAGCGGTTCCATCTGGACCTCCGACGTGGGCCGTGCGCTCCGCGTCGCGCGCGCCGTGGAGACCGGCACCGTCTCGGTGAACTCCAACTCGTCGGTTCGCATCCAGACGCCGTTCGGCGGCTTCAAACAGTCCGGCTTCGGCCGCGAGCTCGGCCTCGCGGCGATCGAGGGCTACACCGAGCTGAAGAACGTCTTCATCAGCACCGCCGAGTGATTCTCTGACCCACTCGGTGAGGGGCGCTGCGGATGATCCGCAGCGCCCCTCACGCTTTGCGTGTGCTCCGTACACAGATCATGACCATGCGTCACCGACGGGCGTCCCCTGCCCGAAGAACAGCACGAGGGGCGAAACGGTAGATGTCCGCTTCGCCCCTCGGCGTCGTGGGGTTCTCAGCGGAAGAACCGCCGCTCCCCGTTCAGTCCGCGGCGAGCACAGCTCCCCCAACAGGGAAGTAGCTGGCGAACTCCCCGGGTCCCTTGTTCGCGAACCAGCTCTCGTCGTACGGAACGGGCTCGGGCTGCGGGTCGGGCTGCGGGTTGTGCCCGTGGTCGAGCTCGGTCATGTGGGGCGCGAGCGTCGCGAAGTCGACCTTCACGCCATTCAGCTCGAACGGCGTGCTGCTGATGATCGAGTAGTCGACGCGGGTGTCGAACACCCCACCGGCAGCGGCGATCGAGAAGAACTCGTCGGAGGTATAGATGGCGACGAGCTCGCCACGGAGCCACCCCGCGCGCTCCTCATAGTCCCGCGAGCCGTCGGGGTGGGCGTCGTAGAAGATCCGGTACCGACTGGCTGCGGTCGTCCGGCCCACGCTCTCTCCCTTCAGGTCATCGCCGTTTCCGGTGACGAAACCGTGGAGGATGGACCCGCTGCGAACGGCCACGAGGTGCGCACACTGAGGGCCGCGGCCGTACTGCTCGACACAGTCCTCGTCGAAGAGCGAGGCGTCGTCGCCGAACACCTGACCGCCAGCGCTGCTCATGCCCCAGATGACGAACCGCCCCTCGAAACGCACACCGTCCACCACACCCGGCGGGTGCTCCTCGAGACGGCCGCGACCGGTTGTCTGCATCACCATGGACGAGGTCTTGGCGGGCTTGGCCACCGGCGCCACCCGCGGTCCGGCGTCGCTGCGTGTCGCGACCAGCTGCAACCCGAGAGCGATCGCGATCGCCCCCAGGATCACGATCGCCAGCAGCGATCGGCGCGACTGAAGTTGCGTTGTGCTCATTCGAAACATTCCCCCTGGTTGGAGTGCCCTCGCTCGAACGCTCAGGAAGCGCGGCGGGGCCCGATCAAGGTCAAGTCCCGCGTAGTGGTGTAGCGCTGCGTTCTCCTCGATGAGGTGTCAGGCGGTCAGCGCGGGCAGGTCATCAGCTCCGATCTCGGGTT
>CAZAQE010000051.1:0-25465 GCA_964487275.1 uncultured Nocardioides sp.
ACAAGTTCTCCTTCGGCCTCTGGACCGTCGGCTGGCAGGCCCGCGACCCGTTCGGAGACGCCACCCGCGCGCCGATGGACCCGGTCCACGCCCTCGAGCAGCTCGCCGCGATCGGCGCCTACGGCGTGAACTTCCACGACGACGACCTGATCCCGTTCGGCGCCGACGACGCCACCCGCGCGGGCATCATCGACCGCTTCCGCAAGGGCCTCGCGGACACCGGACTCGTCGTCACGACGGCGACGACCAACCTCTTCACCCACCCGGTCTTCAAGGACGGCGGGTTCACCTCCAACAACCGCGACGTGCGGCGCTTCGCGATCCGCAAGGTGATGCGCAACCTCGACCTCGCCGCCGAGCTCGGCGCCAAGGTCTACGTCTGCTGGGGCGGCCGCGAGGGTGCCGAGTACGGCGCCGCGAAGGACGTGCCCGCCGCACTGGACCGCTACCAGGAGGCCTTCAACGTCCTCGGCGAGTACGTCACCGACCAGGGGTACGACCTCCGCTTCGCGATCGAGCCGAAGCCGAACGAGCCCCGCGGCGACATCCTGCTCCCCACCGTCGGCCACGCCCTCGCCTTCATCGAGACCCTCGACCGGCCCGAGCTGGTCGGGCTCAACCCCGAGATCGGGCACGAGGAGATGGCCGGCCTCAACGCCGCCGCGGGCTACGCGCAGGCGTTGTGGCACGGCAAGCTCTTCCACATCGACCTCAACGGCCAGAACGGCCCGAAGTACGACCAGGACCTGCGCTTCGGCGCCGGCAACGTGCGCGGTGCGTTCTGGGTGGTCGACACGCTGCTCGCCGGCGGGTACGACGGACCGGTGCACTTCGACTACAAGCCGGTCCGCCCCGAGACCGAGGCCGGTGTCTGGGCCTCGGCGAGGGCCTGCATCGACAACTACCTCATCCTGCGCGACAAGGTGACCGCCTTCCGCGCGGACCCGGAGGTGCAGGCCGCGCTGGTCGAGGCCGAGCTGCCGGAGCTGGCCCGGCCGACGCTGGAGCCGGGCGAGGGCTGGCGCGGGCTCGCCGACTGGCCGCTGCCCGACGCCGACGCCCTCGACGCGCTCGCGCAGCGGGAGGTGGCGATGGAGAAGCTCGACCAGCTCGCCCTCGAGCACCTCTACGGCGTCCGTGGCTGAGCCGGCAGGTGCCGAGTCGCTGCGCCGGCGCAACGCCGCCGCCGTCGTCCGCTCCCTGCGTGCGGACGGCCCGGGCTCACGGGCCGACCTCGCGACCCGGACCGGGCTCGCCAAGGCGACCGTCGGCACGATCGCAGCCGGCCTCGAGGAGGCCGGCGTGGTCCGCGAGCTCGAGCAGGTCCGCAACGGCGAGCGCGGCCGGCCGGGGCTCCTGCTGACGCTGGACGGCGGCCGCCCGGTCGGCCTGGGCTTCGAGGTCAACGTCGAGTACGTCGCCGCGGTGGCCCTCGACCTCGCCGGCACCGTCCGCCTGGAGCTCACCCGCCCGGTCTCCGGGCGGGACGTCGTCGACGCGCTGGCCGGCCTGGCGGGAGAGCTCGCCGCCGACCTCGCCGCAGCGGGCCTCGATCCGGTCGGGGCGACCGTCGCCGTGCCCGGCCTCGTCGACGGCGACGACCGCACCACGGTGTGGGTGCCGAACCTCGACGTCACCGGCAGCGCGGTCGCGGAGGCCGTCGACACCGCCCTCGGCCGGGCCGGGTGGACCCGGGTCTCCAACGACGCCGACTGCTCGGCGCTGGCCGAGCTGCACCACGGCGCAGGCCGTGGGGCCGGCCACCTGCTCTACCTCACCGGCACCGTCGGCATCGGCGCCGGCATCGTCGACGACGGCCGGCTCCTGCGCGGCGCCCGAGGGTTCGCCGGCGAGGTCGGCCACCTGCCCGTCGGGGAGCCCGGCGCCGCCTGCGGGTGCGGCCGGACCGGCTGCTGGGAGGCGTCGGTCGGGCTGCACGCGCTGCTCGCCGCGGTCGGCATGGAGGAGGTCGGGACGCCTCAGGAGAGCGCCGAGGCGGTCGCACGCGCGGCCCGGTCGGCGGGGGAGTCGGCGGTCGTCGTACGGGAGGGGGTGGCGTCGGTCGGGCGCTGGCTGGGCCGTGGCCTCGCCATCGTCACCGGTGTCGTCGACCCCGGCACGATCGTGCTGGGCGGCTACTTCGCGCCCCTCGGCGACCTGGTGCTCGAGCCCGCTGCTGCCGAGCTGGCCGCGAGCCTGGCCAGCAGCAGCCTCGGCGTGCCGGACCTCCGCCTCGGTGAGCTGGGCACCGGCTCCGCCTCGACCGGGGCGGCCGAGCGCTCCCTGGAGGGCGTCCTCGCCGGCACCGTCGACCTGATCTCCTGACGCCCGGTCACCCTGCCAGTCGTGCCGGCGCGTCGGTGATGGCGGCAGCGAGGCTGGCGACCGGGTCGGCGAAGACCGGCTCCATCGCCATCTCGGCCGCGCCGAGCAGGACCGAGTCGGTGCCGAGACCGGGGAGGGTGAGGCGTACGGCGTCGCGGGCCGGCAGCAGTGCCCGCTCGCCGACCCCGGCGGTCACCTCGGCCCGGCACAGCCGGAAGAGCGGCAGGAAGTAGCCGCCGAGGATCACGACGCTCGGGTTGAAGATGTTGACCACGGCGCCGAGGCCGCGGCCGAGGTCGGTGGCGATCGGCCGCAGCTCGCGCGGCGCGGTCGTCATCTCGTCGAGGATCTCGCCCAGCCGGGCGACCTGGTCGCTCGGGCAGCGCAGCGCCTCGGCGATGGCGGTGGCGCCGACGACCGTCTCCCAGCAGCCCCGGCTCCCGCAGTGGCAGGGCAGGCCGCGGGGGTCGTGGTAGAGGTGGCCGACCTCGCCGGCGTACCCGGCGACACCCTCGAGCCGATGACCGCTCGCGATGACGCCGGCACCGACGCCGACGTTGCCGGAGACGTACACGAGGTCGTCGACGGCGACGGCCGCGCCGCGCCGGTGCTCGGCCAGCGCGCCGAGGTCGGCGTCGTTGCCGAGGGCGATGGGGACGTCGAGGCCGAGCGCCGCGAGCACGATCGACCCGAACGACACGTCGTGCCAGTTGAGGTTCGGCGCGTGCCTGATCAGCCCGTCGCTGCGCCGGACCAGGCCGGGGACGCCGACCCCGATCCCCAGCAGGGGAGCGTCGGCCGGCGACAGCGCCACCACCTGGCGGACCAGTGTCGCGATGGTCGCGCCCACCAGCCACGCCTCCGGCTCCGCCGGGATCGGAGCCGCCGCGCGGTGCCAGACCTTCCCGCCGAGGCCGACACGGGCGACGACCGCGTGGTCGACGCCGAGGTCGACCGCGACGACGTACGGGCCGTCCTCGCGGATCCGCACCCCGGCCGACGGCCGGCCGGCCCCCCGCCGCCCGGCGGCGGGCGAGGAGTGCTCGATCAGGCCCAGCGTGTCGAGCTCGCTGACCAGGGCGGCGATCGTCGAGCGGTTGAGGCCCATCCGGCCGGTCAGCTCCGCACGGGAGACCTCGCCGGCGTCGTGGACGTGCCGCAGCAGGGTCCCGAGATTGTGGCGGCGGACGCCCTCCTGGTTGGCGCCGGCCCCACGCGTCGTCGCAGTCATGGTCGGGACATCATCTCCACTACACGCCAGCCGACGAGCGGCGTCGCCGGGAGATGGCGTCGACGCTGGCCGCCAGCAGCAGCACCCCACCGGTCACCAGGAAGTTGATGTAGCTCGCCTGGTTGAGCAGGCCGAGGCCGTTCGGGATCGTGGCGATGACCAGGCCGCCGACGACGGCGTCGATGGCCCGGCCGCGGCCGCCGAAGAGGCTCGTGCCGCCGATGACGGCCGCGCCGACGGCGTACAGCAGCTCGTTGCCGCCGCCGGAGCCGGGCGAGACCTTCCCGGTGTACGACGCCGCGAGGATCCCGCTGATCGCTGCCATGCCGGAGCAGATCACGAAGGCGGCGATCTTCATGCGGTTGACGTTGATGCCCGCGCGGCGGGCCGCCTCGGCGTTGCCGCCGACGGCGTAGAGGTGACGTCCGAAGCGCGTGCGGGTCAGGACGAAGGTCCAGAACAGGAGCAGGGCGATGACGACCGGCGCCACCCACGGGATGCCGCTGATGGTGAAGATCAGCGGGTTCGGGGCCCGGTTGCTGCTCAGCAGCGCGGTGAGTCCGAGGACCACGGCGGCGAGGACGAGGATCTGCAGCAGCACGAGCAGCAGCGGCTTGTGGGTCAGCTCCTTGCGGACGCGCGAGGTGTGCCGCCAGAGCGAGAGCCCGGCGTAGGCGAGCACGATCAGGACCGCGACGATCCAGCCGGCCGTGACGGGCACGTTCTTGATCGACAGCCCGCGCAGGACCTCGTCGTTGAAGCGGAGGGAGCCACCGGCGCCGATCAGCTTGAGCGGCACGGCCTGCAGGGCGAGGAAGAACGCCAGGGTGACCACGAAGGACGGGATCCCCAGGTAGGCGACGAGCACGCCGATGGCCAGCCCGATCAGGGCTCCGACCCCGATGCCGGCCAGCGTCGCGGCCCACCAGGTCCAGCCGTGGTCGATCATCACCAGCGCGGTGATCGTCGCGCACGCGCCGCCCGCGACGCCGGCGGACAGGTCGATCTCGCCGAGGAGGAGGACGAACACGAGGCCCATCGCGAGGACGCAGATCGAGGCGGCCTGGATGACCAGGTTGGCCATGTTGTACGTCGTGAGGAAGCGGTCGTGGAGGCTCGCGAACACGGCGAAGAGCACGACCAGACCGAGGATCGCCGGCAGCGAGCCCATGTCGCCGCCCCGGAGGCGGTTGCCGTAGGTCCTGAGCTCCTCACCCAGGAGGTGCGCCTGCTGGCGGCCCCACGTCGAGGCCCGGCCGGTCGGCTCGGAGCCCTCGCCGTCGGAGGGCGCCTGCTTGTTCATGTCGATGTCGGTCGTCATCACTCTCACCTCAGATGGTCGCGGCAGCGACGTCGCGGATGCCCAGGTCTCCCGAGCGTCCTGCGGTGATCAGCTCGACCACCTGGTTGTGGGTCAGGTCCTTGGCGGGTACGTCGGCTGCCACGCGCCCCAGGTAGAGCGCGGTGATGCGGTCCGCCACCTCGAACACGTCGTTCATGTTGTGGGAGATCAGGACGACGCCGAGGCCGCGGTCCGCGAGGCGGCGTACGAGGTCGAGCACCTGGCGGGTCTGCGCCACGCCGAGTGCCGCGGTGGGCTCGTCGAGCAGCACGACCTTCGAGTTCCACAGCACGGCCTTGGCGATCGCCACGGTCTGGCGCTGGCCACCGGAGAGGCTCGCCACGCTCTGGCGGACCGACTTGACGGTGCGCACGGACAAGGAGGTGAGGGTCTCCCAGGCCATCGCCTCCATGGTCTCGTCGTCGAGCACGATGCCCTTGCGCTTCTCCCGGCCGAGGAACATGTTGTCGACGATGTCGAGGTTGTCGCAGAGCGCGAGGTCCTGGTAGACGATCTCGACGCCGAGGGCGGAGACGTCCCGGGGACCGTGCACGGTGACGGGGGATCCCTCGAAGTAGTAGTCGCCGCTGTCGCGGCCGTAGATGCCGGCGATCACCTTCACGAGCGTGGACTTGCCGGCGCCGTTGTCGCCGACGAGGGCGGTGACCTGGCCGGGATGGACGGCGAAGTCCACGTCGTGCAGCACGTGCACGACACCGAAGCTCTTGTTCACCTTGCGCAGTTCCAGCAACGGGGCGCCGGGCTCGGCTGTCATCGGGTTCCTCGATTTCGCGGGATTTTGTTGGTCGGATCAACGAATGGGTGGCGGGTCGCGCCCCGGCTCGACGGCTGCGAGCCGGGGCGCGATCCGGGCTCCGGCAGGGTCAGGGCGTGATGCCCGCGTCGGTGCAGAGCTTCTCGAACGTGCCCGTGCAGACGTCCGCGTAGGTCATGCTGCCGTCGGCGAACACCTTCGCGATCTCGGTCGCGATGTTGTCCTTCGTGATCGCCACGGGCTCGAGGATGACCGACGGCACGTCGCGGCCGCCCTCGGTGTCCTCGACGGTCCCGGTGGTGGCCGGCTCTTCGCCGTTGGCGATCGCGATCGCCGCGTCGGCGAGGGCGTTCGCCTCGCCCACGGACGACTTGAAGACGGTCATGCACTGGGTGCCGGCGAGGATGTTCTGCAGGCCCTCGACGGTGGCGTCCTGGCCGGTGACCGGGACCTTGCCGGCCTGCCCGGCGCCCTCGAGCACGCTGATCGCCGCGCCGCCGAGGCCGTCGTTGGCGGCGAGGACGCCATCGACCTTGCCGTCGGCCGCCGTGTAGAGCTGCTGGAAGATCTTGGCGGCCTGCTCGTTGTCCCAGTCCGGGACGGCCTGCTCGCCCACGACCTTCAGGTTGTCCTTGGCGTCGAGCACCTTGTGGGCGCCCTCGGCGAAGAGGGTCGCGTTGTTGTCCGTCGGCGACCCGTTGAGGTACACGATGTTCGCGGGCTTGTCGCCGAGGCACTCCGCGAGGCCCTCGCCCTGGAGCTCGCCGACGCGGACGTTGTCGTAGGAGATGTACGCCGACGCCGAGCCGCCGAGGGTGAGGCGGTCGTAGTCGATCGTCGCGACGCCGGCCGCGGCCGCCTTCTCCTGGATCGCCGCCCCGGAGGCGGAGTCGAGGTTGACGATCGCGAGCACCGTGACGCCGTCGCCGATCATCGACTCGGCGAGAGCGGTCATCTTCTCGGCGTCGCCCTCAGTGTTCTGGATGTCGTACTCCACGCCGGCCTTCTTGAAGGCGGCCTCCAGTGCCGGGCGGTCCGCGGCCTCCCACCGGACCGAGGACTCGGTGTCGGGGAGGATGACGCCGACCTTGGCGTTGGAGGCGCCGTCGCCGTCGCCCGCGTCGTTGCCGCTGTCGTCGCCGCACGCTGTGAGCGTCATGGCGAGGCCGATGCCCGCCGCGACGAGCGCTCCGTAGGTTCGCTTCACTTCCAACCGCCTCCTAGCGATCTCCTGGCCGAAACTCCGCCGAAGCGGGGAGGCCATATGTTGTTCCGAACAACATATTGAGTGACGGCGGTCACGTAAAGGGGGCAGCGGCACAATTCTGCGGCGGACGATGCCGACGCCTGTCCGGGCCCCGGGGTGGGCCGGTCGTGGAGGTGGACGAGCCACGCCGTCCGGTCACGTCCGACGGTGGCGACCGGCCTCCGCCCGTAGCGGGTGACGACAGGCTCAGCGCGTGGGGGCGGCGTACAGCGTGGTGCGTTCGCGGACGGGGCGGTCGATGCCCGCGCCGATCTCGACCAGTTCGGCGACGGTCTTGGCGGAGCCGTGCTCGGAGCCGGCCATGCGGGAGATGGTCTCCTCCATGAGGGTGCCGCCGAGGTCGTTGGCGCCGGCGTTGAGCATGGCGCGGGTGCCCTCGATGCCGAGCTTGACCCACGAGGTCTGGATGTTGTCGATGCGGCCGTGGAGCAGGATCCGGGCCATGGCGTGGACGGCGAGGTTGTCGCGCAGGGTGGGTCCGGGGCGGGCGACGCCGGCGAGGTAGATGGGCGCGCTGGTGTGGACGAAGGGGAGTGGGACGAACTCGGTGAACCCGGACGACCCGTTCTCGCGGGCGGTGTCCTGGACGCCCTTGAGCACGCCCAGGTGGCCGACCCAGTGGCGGGGGTTGTCGACGTGGCCGTACATCATCGTGGACGTGGTCGGCAGGCCGATGCGGTGGGCGGTGGAGACGATCTCGATCCAGGTGCGGGCGGGGAGCTTGCCCTTGGTGAGGACCCAGCGGACCTCGTCGTCGAGGATCTCCGCGGCGGTGCCGGGCAGGGAGCCGAGTCCGGACTCGCGGGCCTTGATGAGGAAGTCCTCGATCGACAGGCCGGTGCGGGCGGTGCCGTTGACGACCTCCATCGGTGAGAAGGCGTGCACGTGCATGTCGGGGACGCGTTTCTTCACCGCGGCGGCGATGTCGAAGTAGGCGGTGGCGGGCAGCTCGGGGTCGATGCCGCCCTGCATGCAGACCTCGGTCGCGCCGAGGTCCCAGGCCTCCTGGGCGCGGTCGGCGACCTCGTCGTAGGACAGGGAGTAGGCGTCGGCGTCGGTCTTGCGCTGTGCGAAGGCGCAGAAGCGGCAGCCGACGTAGCAGACGTTGGTGAAGTTGATGTTCCGGTTGACCACGTAGGTCACCTCGTCGCCGACCACGTCCTGGCGGAGGTCGTCGGCCAGGCGTACGACGGAGCGGAGCAGGTCTCCCTCGGCGGTCATCAGCGTCAGGGCGTGCTCGTCGGACAGGTTGCCCGGATCGGCCTCGGCGGCCCGGAGCGCGGCGCCGCCCTCGGCGTGCAGCACCGCCGGCGCGCCGTCGATCAGTCCGGTGCGGGCGGCTGCTTCGCCGACGGCGTCCCAGTCGCCGTACACGGAGGCGAAGTCGCTGCGCCGGTCCTCCGTCCTGCCTTCGGTGTCGACCGCGGCAAAAAGGTCGGTCCTTCCCCATCCGCCTGCAGAGGACTCGAGGACGACGTCGGGCTCCTGCCAGGGCAGCCCGGTCGGGCGGACCTCGGGGATCGCCAGGCCGGCCATCGGTCCGTCTGCCACGGCGAGGGCGGCGACGTGGGCGTGGAGCCGGGGGTCGATCCACGCCTCCCCGCGGTGGAGGGACCCGACGACGTACTCGGGGTGGACGGTCAGGCGTGAGCGGAGCTCGAAACCGCAGGTCGTGGTGATCGAGCGGAGCCGGTCGAGCGAGGGCCAGGGGCGTTCGGGGTTGACGTGGTCGGGGGTGAGCGGGGAGACGCCGCCCCAGTCGTCGACGCCCGCGCCGAGCAGCGCCTTGCACTCCTCGAGGTCGACCAGGTTGGGCGGTGCCTGGATGCGGGCCTTGGGGCCGAGCACGATCCGGGTGACCGCGATCGCCGCGCGGTACTCGGCCAGGTCGAGGTCATCGACGTGGCGCATCGCGGTGTCGGGCTTGGCGCGGAAGTTCTGGACGATGACCTCCTGCACGGCGCCGTAGGCCCGCAGGTTCGCCCGGAGCGCGAAGATCGTCTCGGCGCGTTCGGTCAGCGTCTCGCCGATCCCGACCAGCAGGCCGGTGGTGAACGGGATGCCGTGGCGGCCGGCGTCCTCGAGGACCCGGAGCCGGACGGCGGGGTCCTTGTCGGGGGAGCCGAAGTGGGCCTCGCCCTTGGTCTCGTGCAGGCGGCGCGAGGTCGTCTCGAGCATCATCCCCATCGACGGGGACACCGGCTTGAGCCGGTTGAGCTCCTCCCAGCTCATGACGCCGGGGTTGAGGTGGGGCAGCAGCCCGGTCTCCTCCAGGACCCGGATCGCCATCGCGCGGATGTAGGCGATGGTGGAGTCGTAGCCCTGCTCGTCCAGCCACGCCTGCGCCTCGGGCCACCTGTCCTCGGGGCGGTCGCCGAGGGTGAAGAGCGCCTCGAGGCAGCCCAGCTCGGCGCCCTGGCGGGCGATGTCGAGGATCTCGTCGGGGGAGAGGTACGGCGCCCAATCAACACCGCCCTCCCGTGCGGCCTGCCTGCGTCCACTGCTGGGCGTCTCGACGAAGGTGCAGTAGTGGCACCGGTCGCGGCACAGCTTGGTGATCGGGATGAACACCTTCGGGGAGTAGGTCACCACCCCCGGTCGGCCGGCCGCGACCAGGCCCGCGTCCCGCACACGGGCAGCGACCGCGCAGAGCCGGTCAAGCTCCTCGCCGGTCGCGGCGAGCAGTGCCTCGGCCTCGACTGGGTCGAGGGCGGCGCCACGCTCCGCACGAGCCAGTGCGCGGCGAATCTGCTGGGGGGTCGGGCCATCGGTCATGACGGACTCAGGCTACCTGCTGGACCCCTGCATTAGAACGTGTTCCAGTTTACTGCGGACGGCCCGTGGACAGGACGCGCGATCAGTTGGGCAGCTTCGACCTCAGGTTGCCGACCCGGGCGACGAAGTCGCCGCGGTAGGACCCCGGGAAGCTCCACGTGACCACGGTGCCCCGACCGCCGATCGCCGCGGTCACGGTGTCCGAGCACCGGCCGCTGGTCGCGAGGCAGTCGCCGCCGTTGCTGGTGTAGCGAGCGGTGATGCTGGCGAAGTCCTTGAAGCCCTCGTAGTTCAGGACGAAGGAGTAGCAGCCCGGCTCGAGCGTGCACCGCGCCTTCTTCTTCCACCAGATCCGCTTCGGCTCGGCGGTCCCGCAGAACTGCTCCTCGGCTTCCGCGGTCGAGCCCCACGGGTAGGTCGTCACGGCCTGCGCGTCCAGGCAGGCGCGCTCGCCCCCCTCCTCGGTCTCGACCGACACCGACGTGCCCTCGAGCGGGGTCCAGTTGCCCGCACCGCCGGTGTTGATGGTGACGTCGCCCTCGGCAGAGGCGTCCGCGAAGGTGAACCGCACCGACCGGTAGCCGGCCGCCGGGGTCGCCTCCGGTGCCGGTGGCGTCTGCAGGTAGCAGGCGTCGAGCTCCTCGACCGCCTTCGTGCGGTCCTCCTCGGCGCCCTCGCCGTCCTGGAGGGTCAGCGAGTCCTGGGCGAACCAGGCGGCCATCGTCGTCGTACCGATGTCGTCGAGGCAGCCGGTGTCGTCGAGCTTCCACTCGGCGCCGACCTTCTTGGCCCAGTCGCCGGTGCAGTCGAGCAGGCTCTCGTAGTAGGCGGTCGCGTCGTCGCCGCGCCACTCGCCGGTGTAGCTCCAGTCGTCGCCGCTGCGGTCGACGAGGCCGCGCTCCTCGAGGCCGCTCGACCGGTGCTCGTGGACGAGCTCGTCGACCGCGCACTCGACGTCGCCGTCACTGGCCCAGGCGGGCTTCTCGACGCCGTCGGCGATCGCCTCGGCCGCGTCCTCGTCGGCTGCGCTGAGCGGGCCGAACCCGAGCCGGCCGGTGAAGTAGAGGAACCCGGAGACGGCGAGCCCGGCCACCAGGACCAGGGCGAGCAGCGACCCGATGATGAGTCCGACGCGGCTCTTGCGGGGCCCGGGTCCACCGAAGCCGGGGCCGCCCGGGCCGCCACCGAAGCCGGGCGGAGGTCCGTACGGCGGGAAGCCACCACCCGCGGGCGGGGAAGCGATCGGGGGCGGACCGGCGGGCGGGCCTGCCGGTGGGGGTGCGGGACTCCACTGCGGGGGCAGTGCGGTCGGCGGCTGGGCCGGGGGAGGGCTCGCCGGCGGCGGACCCTGCGGACGCTCGCCGCGCGGGTTCGTCGGCTCCTCCTGCGGCCAGATCGGCGACTGGTCGTTCATGTGGCGACAACCCTCTGCTCCCACGGACCGCCCATTCGGTCCGTGGGAGCATCGTAGGTGCTGGGGGGAGTCCCCGGCTCAGACTCCGACGGGTTCCTTGGCGAGGTCGACCGCCGGGGGCTCGTCGGCGGGTGGCGCCGGGTGCTCGAGCCGGCTCGGCCACCAGATCTTCCCTCCGAGGTCCAGGTTGATCGCGGTCACCAGGACCGAACGCACGATCATCGTGTCGAGCAGGACGCCGAGGGCGATCGCCGTGCCGATCTGGAGCGCGAAGGTGACCGGCATGGTGGCGAGCACGGCGAAGGTGGCGGCGAGCACGAACCCGGCCGAGGTGATCACCCCGCCCGTCGAGGACAGCGCGATCAGGGAGCCCTTGCGCGTGCTGCCCGTCTCGATGGTCTCCTCGCGCACCCGGGTCATCAGGAAGATGTTGTAGTCGATGCCGAGCGCCACGAGGAACACGAACGCGAAGAGCGGGAAGCCCGGGTCGACGTGCGGGCGGTCGTAGAGCAGGTCGAAGACCAGCCCGGAGATGCCGAGCGCGGCGCCGAACGACAGGATCACGGTGCCGATCAGGATCACCGGCGCGGTCAAGGCGCGCAGCAGCAGGATCAGGATGATCAGCACGGCGGCCAGGACGATCGGGATGATCACGAGGTTGTCCCGCTCGGAGGCGTCCTCGATGTCCATCGTCACCGCCGTCCAGCCGGTCACCAGGGCGTCGTCGGCCACCTCGTGGACGCGGTCCCTGGCCTCGAGGACGGCGTCCTTGGACGCCGTCGACAGCGAGTCCTCGAGGAGCGGTGCCTGCACCAGCGCGAGGTCGCCCTCGACGAACGGCGGGAGGGGGTCACCGATCCCGTCGATGCCGGCCAGGGCCGCCGCCACGGCGGGCGCCTCGTCGGCGCTCGTGATGACCTGCACCGGGGTGCTGGCGTCGAGCAGGCCGTGCTCGGTGAGCAGCTCCTGTCCGACCACCGAGTCGACCTCACCGGTGTAGATCTCGTCGGAGGGGATGCCCGAGGTGTCGAGGCGCAGGAAGCCGAGGCAGGCGATGGCCAGGGCGCCGGCCGTGACCAGCCACACGACCCGCGGGCGGCGCTCGATGCCGGCGCCGATCCTCGCCCAGAGCCCGGATGCATTCGGCTCCTCGGTGCCGAAGTGGGGGACGAACGGCCAGAAGATCCAGCGCCCGAAGATGACCAGCAACGCCGGGAGGAGGGTGACCATCACGACGAACGTGACGGCCACCGCCACCGCGTTGGCCGGTCCGAGCCCGGCGGTCGAGTTGAGCTCGGCGAAGGTCAGGCACAGCAGGCCGACGACCACGGTGGCGGCGCTGGCGAGAATGGCCGGTGCCGCCCGGTGGAGGGCGAAGGCCATCGCCTCGTGCCGGTCCTCGTGGCGCCGCAGCTCCTCGCGGTAGCGGGCGACCAGCAACAGGGCGTAGTCGGTCCCGGCGCCGATCACCAGCACCATCATGATGAACTGCGTCTGGCCGTTGATGGTGAGGCCCGCGTACTTCGCGAGGAAGTAGAGCAGGCCCATCGAGATGCCCAGGCCGATCACCGCGGTGAGGATCGGGAGGATCCACAGCAGCGGGCTGCGGTAGGTGAAGAGCAGGATGACCCCGACGACCAGCAGCGCGAACACGAGCAGCTTGCCCTCGAAGCCCTCGAAGGCTGCGGCCTGGTCGGCCGTGCTGCCGCCGATGCCCGCGACGTAGACCTCGACTCCCTCGGTCTCGGTGAGCTCCGCGATGTCCTCGGCGACCTCGGGCATCTCGTACCAGATCTCGTCGCCGCGGTTGATGGTGAAGTCGAGCTTCGCGACCTGGCCGTCCTGCGAGACGTAGGGGACCGGCACCTTCGCGGCCTCGGCCCGGCCGGGGCTGAGCACGTCGGTGACGCCGTCGATCTTCTCGATCTCGGCGGCGTGGTCCTCGATCGCCGCGAGCTGGGCGTCGGTCAGGCCGTCGGCGTTGTAGTAGACGACGGTGGTGCCCATGTCGTCCGGGTCCTGGAACGTCTCGAGCTTCTCGAACGCGCGCGTCGACTCCGCGCTCTCGGGCAGCCAGGAGGACATCTCGTTGTCCTGCACGCTCAGCAGCTTGCCGGCGAACCCGCCCAGGCCACCGGCCGCGACGAGGACGACGAGGAGCACGATCCACTTGGTGATGGGGCCGGTCAGCTTTCCGGCGATCTGACGGTGCATGGGGGGAACTCTTCCAGTGAGGACCGACAACGGCATCGGGATTTCTCCGGATCCGACCCTGAGATCACCCCGGATTCATCGCGCGGCGGGAACTTTCTGCCGTCCCGCTCCCCACCAGACACCGCAGGGCCCCGGGATGTGACATCCCGGGGCCCTGCTGGTGCGGCTGTGCCAGGGGCTCAGAGGCCGAGGAACCGGCCGATGATCTCCTTCTGGATCTCCGTCGTACCGCCGTAGATCGTCTGGATGCGGGTGTCCGCGTAGGCCTTCGCGATGGGGTACTCCATCATGTAGCCGTAGCCGCCGTGCATCTGCACGCCCTGGTCCACGATCTTCTTCTGCAGCTCGGTGGTCCACCACTTCGCCATCGACGCCAGCGCGGTGTCGACCTCGCCCTTGTTGAGCTGCTCGATGCAGTGGTTGACGAAGACCCGGGCGATGTAGGCCTCGGTGGCCATCTCGGCCAGCGTGAAGCGGGTGTTCTGGAACTTTCCGATCGGCTTGCCGAACGCCTCGCGGGTCTTCACGTAGTCGAGGGTCATGTCGAGGGCCGCCTCGATCGCGGCGATCGCGATGCACGCGATGGAGACCCGCTCCTGCGGCAGGTTCTGCATCAGGTAGACGAAGCCCTGGCCCTCCTCGCCCAGCAGGTTGGCCTTGGGTACGACGACGTTGTCGAAGCTCAGCTCCGCGGTGTCCTGGGCCTTGAGGCCGAGCTTGTCGAGGTTCGTGCCGCGGGTGAAGCCCTCCATGCCGCGCTCGACGACGAGGAGGCTGATGCCGTGTGCGCCGGCCTCCGGGTTCGTCTTCGCGACGACGATCACCAGGTCGGACAGGATGCCGTTGCTGATGAACGTCTTCGAGCCGTTGAGGACGTAGTGGTCGCCCTTGTCGACGGCGGTGGTGCGGATGCCCTGGAGGTCGGATCCGGCGCCCGGCTCGGTCATCGCGATGGCCGTGATGATGTCGCCGGAGACGGTGCCGGGGAGCCAGCGCCGCTTCTGCTCCTCGTTCCCGATCGCGATCAGGTAGGGGACGATGATGTCGGTGTGGACGGCGAATCCGGGGCCGCTCGCACCGGCGCGGGCGCACTCCTCCGCCACGATCGCGTTGTAGCGGAAGTCCTTGATGCCCGGGCCGTCGTACTCCTCGGGGACCTCGAAGGACAGCAGGCCGGCAGCACCGGCCTTGCGCCAGACCTCGCGGTCGACGATGCCGTCCTTCTCCCACTGGTCGTGGAAGGGGACGACCTCGCGCTCCAGGAAGGCGCGGACGGTCGTGCGGAAGTCCTCGTGCTCGGTCTCGTAGATGCTGGGACGCTCGGGCATCAGGCCACCCATTCCTTGATCTGTGCGATGGTCGCGGCGGGGTCGTCCGACGCGGGGGAGACGGAGAGATTGGTGACGCCGGACTCCTTGAAGGCGGCGATCCGCTCCTGGACGTACGACGCCGGGCCGACCAGGTTGCCCGCCTCGAGCCACTCGAGGGGGACGAGCGCCTCGGCCTCCTTCTTCTTGCCCGACAGGTAGAGGTCCTGGATCTCCTTGGCCTCCTTCTCGAAGCCGTACTCGCAGGCCAGCTGGTTGTAGAAGTTCTTGTCGCGCGCGCCCATGCCGCCGACGTACAGGGCGTAGAGCGGGCGCATGAAGTCGAGCAGGGCCTTCGTCTCGGGGCCCTCGCCGATGGCGACCATGCCGCCGGCGCAGATCTCGAGCGGCTTGAGGTCGGCCGAGCGCTTCGCGGCGCCGCGGGCCAGCGGCTCGCCCCAGACCTCCCTCGCCTTCTCGGGGTAGTAGAGGAAGGGCAGCCAGCCGTCGGCGACCTCGGCGGTCATCGCGACGTTCTTGTCGCCCAGCGCCGCGACCCAGATCGGCAGGTCGGCGCGCTCCGGCTTGTTGAGCAGCTTCAGCGGCTTGCCGAGGCCCAGGCCCTGCCCCTCGGGGAGGGGGACCTGGATGGTCTTGCCCTGGTAGTCGAGGCGCTCGCCGCGCAGGCCGGCGCGCAGGACCTCGATCACCTCGCGGGTGCGGGTGAGCGGGCGGTCGTAGGGCATCCCGTGGAAGCCCTCGATGACCTGCGGGCCCGATGCCCCGAGGCCGAGCACCGCACGGCCACCGGACACGTTGTCGAGGCCGGCGGCGGTCTGCAGGAGGGCGCCCGGGGTGCGCGAGTACACGTTGAGGATCCCGGCGCCGATCTCGACGGTCTCGGTCTTCGCGGCGAGGTAGCCCATCAGGGTCGGTGCGTCGAAGCCGTACGGCTCGGCGACCCAGATCATGTCCAGGCCGGCCTTCTCCAGCGCGACGACCTGGTCGGCCGACTCGCGCGGGTTGCCCGCGTAGACGAGGGGCATCGAGAGCTTCATGGAAATCCCTTCCGGCGCGGTGGCCGAACTCGACGGTGAGGGGAGCGGAGTGACCCCGCCAGTACAACTGTGACAGTAATACTGTCACAATGTCCATGGTCTCCGTGGGCGAGACCGTCACCGCAGCGGCCAGACGCCGCCGTGATAGGAGGAAGCGTGACTTCTGAGACCCCCGAGGGGAAGACCCGCTACACCGTCGCCGTGATCGGTGGCACCGGTCCGCAGGGCAAGGGCCTGGGCTACCGGTTCGCCCGGCACGGCCACGACATCGTGCTGGGCTCGCGTGCCGCGGAGAAGGCCGAGGCCGTCGCGGCCGAGGTGACCGAGCGCCTGGCGGGCGTTGCCGGAGCCGGCTCTGCTCGCGGCGCGGCCAACGAGGACGCCGTGGCTGCGGCGGACGTGGTCCTGCTGGCGGTGCCGTACGACGGCCACGACGAGCTGGTCGCGTCGCTGGCCGGTGCGCTGGCCGGCAAGACGGTCATCTCGTGCGTGAATCCGCTGGCGTTCGACAAGCGCGGTGCGCACGGCCGGGTCATCAACGGTGGTGAGGGCTCGGCGGCCGAGTCGGCTGCGGAGCTGGCGCCGGAGGCGACGGTCGTGGGTGCCTTCCACAACGTGTCGGCGGTGGGCCTGTGGGGCGAGGACGAGTTCCTCGACGAGGACGTGATCGTGGTGGGCGACTCGGTGGAGGGCAAGCAGGTCGCGATCGACCTGGCCGCGTCGGTGACCGGTCACCCGGGCATCGACGGTGGCAAGCTGCGCCTGGCGCGGGTGCTGGAGCCGTTCACGGCGGTGCTGATCTCGATCAACCGCAAGTACAAGGCCCACTCGGGCATCAAGGTCACCGGGCTCGGCGAGCACTGAGCCCCGGTCGGGGAGGCCCGTCAGCGGGCCTCCCCGAACAGCCTCTCCAGGATCGCGGTGGCGCCGGCGCTCGGCGACCACACGGAGTTGGTCGCGACGTCGACGGTGAACCAGCCGTTGGTGCACTGGGCCTGCAGGTCGACCCGGTCGCCCCACGCGGTCAGCCCGATGATGCGCGGGACAGGCGGCGACACGTCGCAGTCCACGAACCCAGCGTTCTCCTCCGTGTTCGACCGGATGTCCGCCACCAGCGTCGTCAGGTCGGCGGCGGGTATCTCGGCGCGGATCCAGCCCCCGCTGCCGAGGTACGGCTCCGCGCAGTAGACCGCGACGGCCAGGTCCTGCGCCCGGCCGACGCTCTGGACTGCGCTGATGTCCGTGGCAGCCGGGCAGTCGATGCTCGACGCATCGACCGGGGCGGGCGCTTCGAGCTGCCGACGTTGCGCCCGCAGCAGCTCGATGAACTTCTCCCACGGCTCGTCCGCTCCGGTGCGTTCGACGCCGTTCACGACGACCGGCCGGCAGCCGTAGAGCTCGCCGGAGGCGACGATCGTCGACCCGTCCGGATAGCTGAACACCAGCTGGTAGGCGGGGCCGAGCTCCATCGTGCAGGCCAGGTCCGGCGAAGCGGCGTCCAGGCCGTTCACGGCCTCGGCCAGCTCGTCGACGTCGGTGACGAGCGCGTCCTTCGGCACGTCGATCGCGATCTCGTTGCCGCCGCACAGGCGCACCGAGCTCGCGCCCTCCTCCACCTGGCCGGGGCCGGTCTGCGTCCCCGTGTCCACGGGGGCGGCGGGGCACGCCGGGGCGTCGTACGGCGACGCCCGGCCGTCGTCCGCGATGTTGCCTCCGTCGGGGCCGTCGTTGCCGAGCACGGCCACCACGCCGGCCGCCAGCAGCACGGACGCCGCCACGCCGCCGACCGCCGCGATCGTCGTACGACGGGCACGGCGGGCCCTCGCGCGGGCGCCGTCGGCCCGGTCCGGCACGGTGGGCGCGTCCGGTACGGCGTCGGCCAGTCCGTCGCGCAGCCACTTCTCGTCACTCATCGCCGGTCTCCTCTCGTCGCAGGTGGGGAGAGGAGCGCAGCGCGGCCAGCGCCCGCGAGCACTGGCTCTTCACGGTGCCGACGCCGATGCCCAGCGCCGTCGCCGTCTGCTGCTCGGTGAGGTCCTCGAAGTAGCGCAGCACCACCACGGCCCGCTGGCCGCGCGGCAGCCCGCCGAGCGCGGCGACCAGGTCGTTGCGGGCGTCGCTGTCCGAGACGGCAGCGGGTCGCTCGGGCAGGTGCTCGGTCGGGCGCTCGCCGCGCCACTTGCGACGCCACCACGAGATGTAGGTGGTGTACATGACGCGCCGTACGTAGGCCTCGAAGCCGTCGGCGCCGACCCGCTCCCATGCGCGCCACGACTTGGCGAGGGCCGTCTGCACGAGGTCCTCGGCGAGCTGGTGGTCGCCGGTCAAGAGCCACGCCGAGCGCCACAGCGCGTCACCGCGGGCGGCGACGAAGCCGTCGAAGCCGTCGTCGGGCCTCCCGTCAGGCGCGGCACCGCGCGGCATCGCGTCCACCACCGTTCGCTCCATTCGACACTCCTCTCACCCTCCCAAAGCGGTGGGGAGTGCCGAAAGGTTGTCAGCGCAGACTGTCAGCCGGCGAGACCTTCCACGACCTCGGCGCGCGGGAGCTGCACGAGCAGGCTGCCGGGGACGAGCAGCTTCGAGCGGCGCACGCCCGAGCCGATCACCGCGACGTCGATGTCGGCCACGCGCGCGTCGACCAGCAGGCGCCAGCCGGCGGGCAGGCCGACCGGCGTGATGCCGCCGTACTCCATCCCCGACTCGGCGACGGCCCGGTCCAGCGGCAGGAAGGACGGCTTGCGCACGTCGAGCAGGCGCTTGACGGTGTGGTTGACGTCGGCACGGGTGTCGGCACGGACCAGGCAGGCCGCGATCCGCTCCTCGCCCTCGCGCTTGCCGGCCACGAGGACGCAGTTGGCGCCCGCCTCCATGGGGAGGTCGTAGGCGGCGCTCATGGCTGCGGTGTCGGCGAGCTCGGGGTCGATCTCGACCACCGCCACGCCGGACGCCCCCGGCCAGTCCGCGAGGGCGGCGGCGACGGGGGCGGCGACGAGGTCGGGGTGCTCGAGCGCGGGGAGCGAGCGGAGCCGGGGGAGCTCGGGGAGGTCGGTCAGTGCCACCCGTGCATGCTGCCCGATCCGTGGTTGCCGTGCTGCCAGTGGTCGTGCGACCAGTGCCGCCGCGGTCCGCGCAGGACCGTGGCCAGCAGCCCGGCGGCGCCGGCGACCAGCCACGGAACGCCCATCACCCAGCCGTGGTCCTCGATGGCCACGGTGTCGCTGATGAGCAGCGCCCAGGCGGCGACGAGCCCGAGGAAGGCAACGCCCATCACCAGGTGGCCGGTGTTGACCGGGTGCCAGCCGGTACGCCGCTGCGGCGCTGCGGTCTCCTGCCCGGGTGCGTGCTCGGGGGTGTTCCCGGGGGCGTGCCCGGCCGCGGGGTTCTCGTGGGTGCTCATGCTGCCTGCTCCTGGGTGAGGACCTCGATCTGGCCGAGGAACATGTCGGCCTCGATGCTGAGGGTCGGGGTGCCGGTGCCTCCGCCGTCGTGGGACGCCTTCTCCGAGCTGTCGGACTTGTCCTTGTCGAAGAGGATGACCTCGCCGGCGATGATCTGGGCGTCCACGTCGACGTCGAGTCCCTCGTCGGGCACGATCACGCGGATGTGGCCGACCCGGTTGTCGACCTCGAGCTTCCTGTCGTCCAGGGCGGCGAGCTGGTCGTCGGGGATGTCGGTCAGGTCGATGACCAGGTCGCCGATGCCGAGGTCGTAGCGGGCGTCCAGCGCCGCCGCGGACCTCGGCGTCTCCCGGACCTCGCCGATGTGGTCGTCGTCGACCACGGACGTCACGGCCGTCGCCACCGCAGCCAGCAGGCCGATGAGGATGAGCCCGCCGGCGCGACCGAAGAACGCCCCGACGACCAGCATGAGCCCGACCACGCCCAGCACGGTCGCGGGATAGGCGGACGGCACGACGTCGGTGCCGGCGAGGTCGACGGTCCCGACCACGCCGAGCGCGAGCACGGTGAGCGCCAGGGTGAACGGGAACAGCAGGGGGCCGCGGCGGCGCGGGTCGACCGGGCGGGGCGGATGGGGCGGCTGCCACGGGCGGTAGCCCTCGTACGTCGGCCCCTCGGCACCCGACGGGGGCGGCGCGACCCAGTCGGCCCCGGCGCCGCGCCTCTCCTTCGCCTGCTTGCTGCCGAAGACCACCAGCAGCACCAGGCCGGCCACCATCAGCGGCCACGGGAAGCCCATGCCGCCGACCGAGTCGCCGATGACCGAGGCGACCGCGATGACGCCGGCGATGATGAGCGCGGCCGTCCGCACGCCGTCGTCGGTGCGGATCACCGTCTCGCCGGTCTCCTCCTCGGGCACCAGGACCCACGCGACGCCGTACAGGATCAGGCCGCCGCCGCCGAAGAAGGTCAGCAGCACGAACGCCACCCGGACCAGGAGCGGGTCGATGTCGAGGTGGCGGGCGATGCCGCCGGCGACGCCGGACACCTTGCGGTCGGTCCGGCTCCGCCGCAGCCGGGCGAGGTCGCGGACCTCGTCGCGGGTCACGCGGGGACCGGACTCGCCGGGCTCGGGCCCGTACGGTCCGGGCTGGCCGGTCTCGGTGTCGTTCGGTGCGTTCATGTCTCCAAGCCTGAGGTCCGCCGCGGAGGGAATCCATCGGGGAGTGCCCTGATCCTGCCGCATCACCCGGGGGTGCGGCTCAGGGTCCGATCAGGGTCGTTCCCCCTGCTCGCGCGGGTTCCGCTGTGTGACGATGGAGGCACCATGACGAGCACTGCGACCACCCTGCCTCCGGCTGCCCCCGCGGCCCGGGAGACCCGGCGCGCCTGGCGCGACCTGCGGGAGCCGGTCCTCGGCGGCGTCGCCTCCGGCCTGGCCGCGCACCTCGCGGTCCCGGTGCTCTGGGTGCGGGTGGCCTTCGTGGTGGCGACCTTCGCCAGCGGCATGGGCGTCTTCGCGTACGCCGCCCTCTGGGCGATGCTGCCCGCCGGGCCGCCGCCGTCGGTGCTCGCCCCCGGACTGGAGAGCGCGAGCCGCGACGGCCGCCGGCCCGGACGCGTCCGCCGGCTCTCGGACATCGGCCCGGTCATCACGCTCGCGGCCCTCGGCGTCGGGGTGGTCTTCGCGGCCGGCGCCCTGCTCGGCACCGGCTGGTGGGTCTGGCCGCTCGCGATCGCCGTCGCGGGCGTCGCGCTGCTCTGGCGCCAGGCCGACGAGGCCCAGCGCGAGCGCTGGCTCGATGCGACCGGCAAGGTCGACCCGGTCCGGGTGGTCCTCGGCGGGGGCGGCTGGGCGGCCTGGGGCCGGCTGGCTGCGGGCATCGCGCTGGTCGGCGTGGCCGTGCTGTGGCTGGTCCTGCGTGACGGCTCGCTGACGGTCGCCCGTGACGCCACCCTGGCGATCGCGCTCGGCGTCGGCGGCATCTCGATCGTGGTCGCGCCCTTCGTCTACCGCCTCGTCACCGAGCTCAGCGCCGAGCGGGAGGAGCGGGTGCGCACCCAGGAGCGGGCCGACGTGGCCGCCCACCTCCACGACTCCGTGCTGCAGACGCTCGCCCTGATCCAGAAGAACCCGACCGACGCCGCCCGCCTGGCCCGCGCCCAGGAGCGCGACCTTCGGGCCTGGCTCTACGCGGGGGAGTCCCTCGACGAGGCCACCGTCGCGAGCGCGCTGCGCGCGGCCGCTGCCGAGATCGAGGACGCCTACGGCATCACCGTCGACGTCGTGGCCGTCGGGGACTGCGACCACGACGAGGACACCCGGCCGATCGTGATGGCGGCGCGCGAGGCGACCACGAATGCCGCCAAGCACGCCGGCGTCCCGCGCGTCGACGTCTACGCCGAGATCACCGCGACCGGCATCGACGTCTTCGTCCGCGACCGCGGCGCCGGTTTTGACCCCGCCGCGACCCCCGAGGACCGGCTGGGCGTACGACGCAGCATCATCGACCGCATGGAGCGGCACGGCGGGCGGGCGGAGGTCCGCTCGGCACCCGGCGAGGGCACCGAGGTCCGGCTCCACCTGGACCACAGGCAGAAGGAGAACGATGAGTGAGCCGGTGCGCGTGGTGGTCGTCGACGACCACGCCATGTTCCGTCGCGGCGTGAGCGCCGAGCTGGGTGCCACGGGCGCGGGTCGTGTCGAGGTGGTGGCCGAGGCCGCCGACGTCGACGAGGCGGTGGCCGCGGTCACGACACACCGGCCCTCCGTCGTACTCCTCGACGTGCACCTGCCCGGCGGCGGCGGGGTCGAGGTGATCCGCCGGGTCAACGACCCCGACGTGCGCTTCCTCGCGCTGTCGGTCTCGGACGCCGCCGAGGACGTCATCGGCACCATCCGCGGTGGCGCGCGCGGCTACGTCACGAAGACGATCACCGGGCCCGAGCTGGTTGACGCGATCGGCCGCGTGGCCGACGGGGACGCGGTGTTCTCGCCGCGGCTGGCGGGATTCGTGCTGGACGCCTTTGCGGGCGCGGGCCTGTCCGCCGACCTCGCCAGCGTCGACGAGGACCTCGACCGGCTCACCGAGCGCGAGCGTGAGGTGATGCGACTGATCGCGCGCGGCTACTCCTACAAGGAGGTCGCCAAGGAGCTCTTCATCTCGATCAAGACCGTCGAGACCCACATGTCGTCGGTGCTGCGCAAGCTGCAGCTGTCCTCGCGCCACGAGCTGACCCGCTGGGCATCGGACCGGCGGCTGCTGTGAGGTCGCTCGCCGCGGCGCTGGTGGTCGTCGCGGTGCTGGTCTCCGGTTGCTCGGGCAGCGACGAGCCGGCGGGTGAGCCGTCGGCTGAGCCGTCGGCCGCGTCGTCGAGCCCCACGCCGGGGCCGGCGACCCCCGGGCCGTCGTACTCGGACTGGGAGCTGGGCGTCCACGTCCTGCCCCGCACGGCCGACGGGTTCGGCGAGATCCGGCCGACGCCCAGGCCGCTGCGGGTACGGCGCTTCCCGACGATCGACCTCCTGCCTCCGCCCGCCGACGGCCGCTTCCGGTCGACGATCGGCCCGGTGACCCCGGCGATCCGCGAGCGGATGGGGGAGACCTGGTCGCCGGCCTGCCCCGTGGCGCTGGCCGACCTCGCCTACCTCACCGTCTCGTTCCGCGGCTTCGACGCAGCGGCCCACACCGGCGAGCTCGTCGTCGCCGCCGACCAGGCCGAGGGCGTCGTGTCGGTGTTCCGGGCGCTCTTCGCGGCCGGCTACCCGATCGAGGAGATGCGGCTCCCGACCACCGCCGACCTGGAGGCGCCCCCGACCGGCGACGGCAACAACACCGCCGGCCTGGTCTGCCGGGCCGCCCGCGGCCAGTCGTCGTGGTCCGCCCACGCCTACGGGCTGGCGATCGACGTCAACCCGTTCCTGAACCCCTACCGCAGGGGCGACCTCGTGCTGCCGGAGCGGGCGTCGTCGTACCTCGACCGCACCCGCACCCAGCCGGGCATCATCCACGCCGGCGACCTCGTGGTGCGGGAGTTCGCCCGGATCGGGTGGTCGTGGGGCGGGGCGTGGACCTCGCTGAAGGACTACCAGCACTTCACCGCGACGGGCCGGTGACCTGCTGCCGGCGCGCGGCGGCGATTGCATAGAGTGCGCCCCATGGAGACCGTTCGCCTGATCCTGCTCATCGCCCACATCCTCGGCTTCTCGGCCCTGATCGGCGGTCTGCTGGCGCAGGCCGGTCCCGGTGACAAGAAGGTCACGGGCGTCATGCGCGACGGCGTCGGCACCGCGTTCCTCGCCGGTCTCCTCCTGGTCGGCGTGCTCGAGGGCATGGACGGCGTCGAGGTCAACCACGCCAAGGTCGCGGTCAAGCTGGTGATCGGCCTCGTCCTGCTGGTGCTCGTCATGGCCAACCTCCGCAAGGAGAAGATCCCGAACGGCCTGTGGGCCGGGCTGCTCGTGCTGTCGGTCGCCGAGGTCTGCGTCGCGGTGCTCTGGTCGTCGGCGCACAGCGTGTCCTGAGGCCGGCCGTCGTCGCGGGTGTAACACGCCGTTCGCCCGACTGGCCGGCGGTTCACGGCAGTGTTCCGGCGTCCGTGCGGC
Source organism: uncultured Nocardioides sp. (assembly GCA_964487275.1). GTDB lineage: Bacteria > Actinomycetota > Actinomycetes > Propionibacteriales > Nocardioidaceae > Nocardioides. The sequence goes on from CAZAQE010000051.1 coordinate 23,716, forward strand.
GTGTCGCTGCCGGGAAGTGGCGGGTGGACGGGTGGACAGCGTGTTACTGCTCCGTCCGGCGGCCCTCCCCGATCGCCCGCCTCACGGCAACCACCGTGGGAGCAAGGGTGCCTTCGGTACGACGACCCGCGGCTTGGGGCCGCGTGGACGGAACTGCGCGAGGTCGGAGGTATCGGTACCGAACCGGGAGCAGGTGTCGAGGAACTCGCGGCGACACCGCTCGAGCGCACGCTTGCGTCGGTGGCTGAAGAAGTCGTCCCAGGTCAGCCGCGACACTCCGGTCTTGAAGCCCGTCACGAAGTCCTGGCGCAGTTTCTCGTCCCACAGGGTCTCCTCCGGCGCCCTCGCGGACAGCCCACCCGTCGCGACAGGCCGGAGCTTCAGGCGACCGTCGATCTCGAAGAAGTGACGTCCGAGCCTCAGGTCGCACCATGCCGTTCGGTCGTCGGCGGTGAGCCCGAACTGAGGCTGGGGAACGCCGTACCCCAGCTCGGTCACGAAGTCGCGACCGAGTGTCTCGGCGATCGAGTCGGTCAGCGGCGAGGCGGAGGCGACGACGTCGCGCACGATCGTGGCGAAAGGCCAATGCGTCATGACGGCTGCAGCTGCTTCGAGGTCGGCGCGCGTGGCCCCGGCCCGGAGTGCCGAGTCGGTCGCGACGAGGCCGTGGAGGTAGCCGTGCTCGCGTGCGATGTCCAGGGCCGTCCGGGCGCTGTCGAGGACCGGTACACCGTGAGCGAGGACGACCTGGCTGGGGGAGTACGGCGCCAGGTGGTGCTTGACGCCGTGACGGATGTGGGAGCCCACGATGCCCGGTCGTCCGACATGGGTGAACCGTGTCGGCTCGTGCAGCACCTCGAGCTGGAGCACGGCGGCCGCTGAATGGTGGGACATCGCGTGGGGCTCTGCGATCCGGAGGCTGGCGGCTCGATCGTCGAGGACCCGTCGTTGCAGGTCGGAGGTGAGGAGTGCGAGGTACACCGCTTCGGCGTACACGCCTCGCCGGACGACGACCCAGGTACCGGACTTCACGAGGTTGTCGACCTGGTGGTCGGACATGCCGGCCGCGAGCGCCTGGCGCCTGGTGATCAGTCCCCATTGCTCGCTCATCTGTGCTGCGACCCGAGAGTTCATGGTGGCGACGGTGCGCCCTGGCGGCGGCAGCGCGCGACGCCGTCGGACGGGGCTGTGGATGACCGCCCGCTGCTGGCGGTCTGTGGACAGCTACGGGTCGCCGGACTGAGTAACACGCTGTTGGCCCGACTGGGCGGCGCTTGACGGCAGAGATCCGGCGTCCCGACGGCGTGTCGCTGCCGGGAAGTGGCGGGTGGACGGGCGGACAGCGTGTTACTGCTCTCGCGCCCCCGCCGAACGAGGGCCCGTCCCGGAACAACCACCGTCGGTACGGCGCCGTAGGCTGGCCGGAGCATGATCGACGCAACGAGCACCACGCCCCCGGCCCTCACCGCAGAAGCGCTCCTCGAGGGCCTCAACGGCCCCCAGCAGGAGGCGGTGAAGCACGAGGGCACGCCCCTGCTCGTGGTCGCCGGGGCGGGGTCCGGGAAGACGCGGGTGCTGACCCGGCGGATCGCATGGCTGATCGCGGTGCGCAGGGCGCACCCCGGCTCGATCCTGGCCATCACCTTCACCAACAAGGCCGCGGCCGAGATGAAGGAGCGGGTCAGCGAGCTGGTCGGCAACCGCGCCCGGATCATGTGGGTCAGCACCTTCCACTCGGCGTGCGTGCGGA
>CAZAQE010000052.1:0-25153 GCA_964487275.1 uncultured Nocardioides sp.
TGCCGCAGCGCGCCGCGACGTCGTACACGGCCCAGGAGCAGGACCGCTCGATCCGCGCCTTCCGGGACGAGGTCGTCGCCGCGATCGGCACGCAGAACCTCGTCGACGTGCGCAGCCCCGACGAGTACGCCGGCCGCCTCCTCGCCCCGGCCCACCTCCCGCAGGAGCAGTCGCAGCGCGCCGGTCACATCCCGACGTCGGTCAATGTCCCGTGGAGCAAGAACGCCAACGACGACGGCACCTTCAAGTCGGACGACGAGCTGACCGCGCTGTACGACGAGGTCGGCTTCGACGAGACCAAGGACACCATCGCCCTGTGCCGCATCGGTGAGCGCTCCTCGCTCACCTGGTTCGTGCTGCAGGAGATCCTCGGCAAGAAGAACGTCAAGAACTACGACGGCTCGTGGACCGAGTACGGCTCCCTCGTCGGTGTTCCGATCGCGCTCGGCGACGAGCCCGGTGACGCCTGATGTGCGGCGCGACGGTCGGTGGCCTCTCCACTGAGGGCATCAACGTGACCAAGGAGGCCGTGATCCAGGGCCAGGTCGTCCGGGGCACGGGTGACGACGCGACTCCGGTCTCCGGCGCCTACGTCCGCCTCCTCGACTCGACCGGCGAGTTCACCGCCGAGGTCCCCACCTCCGCCACCGGCCACTTCCGCTTCTTCGCGGGCGACGGCCAGTGGACGCTGCGGACGCTCGCCCCCAAGGCCGACCCGGTCGACCGCGCCGTGCAGGCGCAGACCGGATCGGTCGCCGAGGTCCTCATCTCCATCTGAGGCCTGTGACGTACGACGACGGCGGCACCCGGAATCCGGGCGCCGCCGTCATCGTTGGAGGACAACTGTGAACCCTGGTCTCGTGATCCTGGTCCTTGCCGTCGTCGTGGCGGCCGGATTCGGGTTGTACCGCCGCAACGTCGACGGCCGCTTCGCCGGCGCCGAGGCGTCCGCTCCCGCGGGCGTGGAGTCGACGGTCTGGGCGAGCGTGTCGGCGTCCCTCCCCGGCGCCGAGCTGGGGGAGCGGGCGACGCTGGTGCAGTTCTCCAGTGCGTTCTGCGCCCCGTGCCGCACCACGCGCGTGCTGCTGGCCGACGTCGCTGAGCGGTACGACGGCGTGGCCCACGTGGAGATCGACGCCGAGCAGCACCTCGAGCTGGTGCGGGAGCTGGACGTTCGTCGTACCCCCACCACGCTGGTGCTCGACCGGAGCGGCCACGAGGTCACCCGCGCGGCCGGCGCGCCGCGGCGCGAGCAGGTGCTCGCGGCCCTTCCCCTCCTCCAGGAGTCCTGATGAGCGACGCACCGACCGGCATCGACCCCCGCGGCCCGCGGTTCACGGCCACGGTGACCTTCGTGGTCTTCGCCGTGGCCCTGCTGCTCTCCGACGCCGAGCCGGGCATCGCCGCCGTGGTGACCGGCGTCCAGGCGGTCCTCTTCGCGATCGGCGCCGGCCTCGGCGTCCAGAAGACCCCGACCGGCCTGTTCTTCCGCTCGGTCGTCCGGCCGCGGCTGGCGCCGCCGGACCACCTCGAGGACCCCGCCCCGCCGCGCTTCGCCCAGGCGGTCGGCCTGGTCTTCGCCGTCGTCGCGACCCTCGGCTTCGCCACGGGTGGGGTCCTGCTCGGCCAGGTCTTCGCCGGCTTCGCGATCGTGGCCGCCTTCCTCAACGCCGTCTTCGCGTTCTGCCTCGGCTGCGAGATGTACCTGCTGGGCCTGCGCCTGCGTGGTCGTCCCGCCCACACCTGACGTCCCACCGGCAGCGGACAGCGCTGGACCCACCGGTTCATCTGTTGCGTGGTCGGTATCGGGCGGCCGCGCGCTTATCCGCCCGACACCCGCCGTCAAGGGTGCCTTCGGCCCCGCTGCGCGGCGCCTGCGGCGCCCTTGACCGCGGGTCCCGGTCGGACGGATGGCGGCGCGCTTGCCGGCACGGGCTCCGCCCGCGCCGCCGCTGGCGCGGCCGCCCCGTTCATGGTGGATCTCGCGGGAGTGGGGAACTTCCGAGTCACCTGGTGACTCGAAAGTTCCCCACTCCCGCTCGGGACGGCTCGTCAGCGTCATCGGGGCCGATCACTGCCGACATCCGTCAGCAATCGGTCCCGATCCCGTCCCCGCCGGCCCGCAAGCCGACCGCCGGACCCCGCCCACCCCCCAGCCCTCTCGTCGCTGCCGCTTGAGACCCGTACCGACCACGAGCCCGCAACGGGCGCAGGTCACCCCACCAAACCGGTGGGTTCAGTGCCCCTGCTGTGCACGGCGTGGCGGCGCGTCCGTGGCTCCGGGCTACGGCGTCTCCAGGAGCACGGTGAACGGGCCGTCGTTGACCGACGACACCTCCATCATGGCGCCGAAGACGCCGCGCTCCACCTGGGTGCCGGCCTCCTCGAGGGCCGCGCAGACGGCGTCGTAGATCGGTTCGCTGACCGGTCCCGGGGCAGCGGCGGTCCAGCTCGGCCTGCGCCCCTTGCGTGCCTCGCCGTACAGCGTGAACTGGGAGACGACGAGGACGGGGGCGTCCTCCTCTGCCACGGATCGCTCGTCGCGCAAGATCCGCAGGTCGCGGATCTTGCGCGCCATCCAGGCGACCTCGGCCGGCCCGTCGTCGTGGGTCACGCCGAGGTAGACGAGCAGGCCGGGTGCGGTGAGGGCGCCGACGACGGCGCCCTCGACGACCACCGATGCCGAGGTGACACGTTGCAGGACGGCGCGCATGCGCCCATCCTGCCGGGCGCTCAGCCCGCCGCGGCGAGGCCCCCGGGCTTCGGCCCGTCGTCCCTCGGCCCGTTGCCCGGCGCGCCGGCGGCCGGGATCTGCTCGACCGCGGGTGCGGCGGCTGGTGCGGCGAGTGTTCCGGGCTTGCGGGCGTAGGCCTCGAGCACGATCCGCGGCGCCCAGCCGCGGTCGATGAGGCGGTCCGTCGTACGACCGACAGCGCCGGCGGCCCGGGCGGGGACGCCGAGGGAGGCCAGGTAGGCGCCGGAGTTGAGGGAGTAGCGGGCGCGCGGGATCACCTCGACGTCGACGAAGCCCACGGCGCGCAGGGCGGCCGACATGCTCCGTGCCGTGTGCAGGTGCCAGTGGTGAGGGGCGATGCGGCGGTCGACCCAGCGCGACATGCGGCCTCCGGCGGCAGCGCTGACACCCAGCGCGGCGCTGTCGACCTTCGAGCGGCGCGGCGTCTGCAGGAACAGGGTGCCGCCCGGCTTGAGGAGGTCGAACGAGCTCTGCAGCAGCACCTCCGGCTCGGCGACATGGGCCAGGACGCACCACATGGTGACGGCGTCCTGCGGGGGTACGTCGAGTGTGGTCAGGTCGCCCAGGTCGACCTCGACGCCGTGGGACTGGGCGGCCAGCACGACGTTGGCCTCCATCAGGTCGTTGCCGCGCACCTGGTAGCCGCGCCTGCTCGCGACCGCCAGGAACTGCCCGTCGCCGGTGCCGATGTCGTAGAGCAGGCGGCCCTCGGGCCCGCCCTGCAGCCGGGCGCCGAGTTCGTCGAGGACCTCGACCTGGGCCGCCTCCGCGGCGTGGTCGCGCTTGCTGGCGACCCACGCCGCGCGCTCCTCGACGCTGATCTCCTCGAGCCCGACCGTGTCGGGGAGCACGAGGTCGGCGCGGTCGGACCAGCCGACCAGCCCACAGCCGCGGCACCGGAAGTTGCTCCGGCCGGTGCGTCGCGAGGGTCGGTAGTTCTTCAGCCGTGGGGAGCCACAGGCCGGACAAGCAGTGACGGACATCGTCGGGGGAGCCTCCGGACCACCGCAGCGTAGGAGGGGGGTGCACGGTGGTGTGAGCACACCCTAAGCGTGTGTCCGCCCTGTTGGTGACCGGTCCCGAAAATTTGGTGTTGCGCGGGCTCGCTCAGTAGATGAGCGCCTGGACGCCCTCGCCGAGCGCCTCCTCGACGAACCCCGCGGCGCCAGCGATCCGGGCGCCCGGGAGGAGGTCGTCGACCGTCAGCGACCGGCGGGCTGCGCACTGGGCGCAGACGGTCACCGAGCCGCTCGCGACGACGGTGTCGAGGAGGTCGGCCAGCGGAGTGGCCAGCGGCAGGTCGAGCTCCGCGGCGCGCCCCGGGACGGCCAGCCAGGCCGCCTCGCCGGTCAGCCAGAGTGACACCGGTACGCCGGACGCAGCGGCCGTCGCTGCGACCGTGAAGCCCTGGTTGCAGCGCTCCGGTTCGTCGGTGCCGCAAGTGACCTTGACGACGAGTGAGCGTGCCATGGGAAGCAGCCTAGAATGGCCGGTCGTGGCCTTCGAACTCCCGGACAACCTGCACCCCAACTGCGGACCCATCGCGTGGATGCTCGGCACGTGGCGCGGCAACGGCCACGGCGACTACCCCACGATCGAGCCTTTCCAGTTCGGCCAGGAGCTGATCTTCACCCACGACGGCCGCCCGTTCTTCCACTACATGGCGCGCGCGTGGGTGATCGACGAGAACGGCGACAAGGTCCGCGACGCGGCCATCGAGACCGGCTTCATCCGTGCGGTGGGCGAGGGGCGCTTCGAGATCCTGCTGACCCACAACACCGGTTTCGCGGAGATCTGGCACGGCGAGGCCGACAACGGCAAGTTCGAGTGGACCACCGATGCGGTGGTCCGCACCGAGACCGCCAAGGAGTACACCGCCGGCAAGCGCCTGTACGGCAACGTCGAGGGTGACCTGCTCTACGCGTTCGACATGGCCGCCATGGGGCAGGCCCTGCAGCCCCACCTCTGGGCGAGGCTCAAGCGTGCATAATCACCCGGCGGACCACGCGGGGGAGGCCGCCGCCGACGGCCAGGACTGGCGTGCCGCCCTCCGCGAGAAGGGCTACCGGCTCACGCCGCAGCGCGAGCTGATCCTCGCCGCTGTCGACGAGCTCGGGCATGCCACCCCGGACGAGGTGCTGGCGAAGGTCCAGCAGACCGTGAGCACGGTCAACGCCTCGACGGTCTACCGCACCCTGGAGGTGCTGGAGGAGCTCGGCCTGGTCCGCCACGCCCACCTGTCGGACCGCGCGCCGACGTACCACTCCGTGCGCGGGCACGAGCACTTCCACCTCGTCTGCCGGGGCTGCCACGCCGTCACGTCGGTCGACGCCGCCGAGGCGGCCCCGTTCGTCGCGGTGCTCGAGGGCAAGGGCTTCGTGCCCGACCTCGGTCACCTGACCGTGTTCGGCCGCTGCGCCGACTGTGAAGGAGAGTCCCGATGACCACTGTGCTGACCTACGGCACCTTCGACCTGTTCCACATCGGGCACCTGCGGCTCATCGAACGGCTGGCCGCGATGGGCGACCGGCTCATCGTCGGCGTCTCCACCGACGAGTTCAACGCCGGCAAGGGCAAGAAGTCCGTCGTCTCGTACGACGACCGGGCGGCCATCGTCGGCGCGATCAAGGGTGTCGACCTGGTCCTGCCCGAGCGGGCCTGGGAGCAGAAGCGCGCCGACATCATCGAGCACGGGGTCGACGTCTTCGTGATGGGCGACGACTGGGCCGGGAAGTTCGACGACCTCTCCGACGTTTGCGAGGTGAGGTACCTGCCGCGCACGTCCGGGGTCTCGAGCACCGACATCAAGGAGATGCTCCGGACCCTCGACCCGGTCCACATCGAGGAGATGCAGACCGCGCTCGGCACCCTGACCCGCCTGCTCGAGCACTACCGGGACCTGACATGACCACGACCCCTGACCGCCGGCCCAGCCCCCTGCTCGCCCTGCCGGGCGCCGTCGCCGGCGACGGCATCGACGCGCCCGTCGCCGCCCACTACGGCAGCCTCTTCGGCGAGCAGAAGGCCCTCGAGGCCGGCGACGGCTTCGTCGACCTCTCGCACCGCGACGTCGTCCGGGTCGCCGGCCCCGACCGGCTGACCTGGCTGCACTCGCTGACCACGCAGTACGTCGAGGGCCTCGAGCCCGGCCGCTGGGTGTCCGTGCTGATCCTCAGCCCGCAGGGCCACGTCGAGCACGCCTTCACGGGGGTCGACGACGGCGAGGCGTTCACGGCGCACACCGAGCCCGGCCGGGCACCGGCCCTGATCGACTTCCTCGAGCGGATGAGGTTCATGATGCGCGTCGAGGTGACCGACGTGACCGACGAGGTCGCGGTGGCCTGGCGTCCGGGCCGCTACGACCTGGTGCCCCGCGAGCAGCTCACGGCGTACGCCGAGGCAGCGGGTCCGGCCGCCGGCCTGTGGGCCTACGACGCGCTGCGCATCGCGCGCGGCGAGCCGCGCCTGGGCATCGACACCGACGACCGGACGATCCCCAACGAGGTCGGCTGGCTCGCCGTCGGGGAACCGTCCGACTGGGCGGCGGTGCACATGGACAAGGGCTGCTACCGCGGCCAGGAGACGGTCGCGCGGGTGCACAACCTCGGCCGCCCGCCCCGCCGGCTCACCCTGCTGCACCTCGACGGGTCCGAGAACCGCCTGCCCGCCGCGGGCACCGAGGTGCTCCCGGCCGACGGCGGCCGCGCGGTCGGCTTCGTCGGCTCCTCGGCCCGCCACCACGAGCTCGGACCCATCGCGCTCGCCGTGCTCAAGCGCAACACCGACGTCGCCGCGCCGCTGGTCGTCGACGGGATCCCGGCCGCCCAGGAGGTCGTGGTCGATCCCGAGGTCGGGCTGCACTTCCGGCCGCAGCGCTGATGCTTCCGAGCCTGCTCAATCCGTTCGATCGAACGGATTGAGCAGGCTCGGACGCGCAAGACCCGCTCAAACCGTTCGATCGAACGGATTGAGCGGGTCTTCGGCGTACGACCCCGGCGTCAGCCGTTGATCATGCCGGCGCCGACGGTCACGCCGGTCGCCTCGTCGATCAGGATGAACGAGCCCGTGGTGCGGTTCTTGGAGTACGGGTCGGCCAGCAGCGGCACCGTGGTGCGCAGCGTGACGCGACCGATCTCGTTGACCCCGAGCTCCTTGGTCTCCTGGTCGCGGTGGAGCGTGTTGACGTCCAGGCGGTACTGGATGTCCTTGACCAGGGCGCGTCCCGTGCGGGTCGTGTGCTTGATGGCCAGCTTCTGCCGCGGCTGGAGCGGCACGGTGGTCATCCAGCAGACCATCGCGTCGATGTCCTGGCTCGGGGTCGGCGCGTTCTTGACCCGCGCGATCATGTCGCCGCGGGACACGTCGACGTCGTCCTCGAGGTGGACGGTCACGCTCATGGGCGGGAACGCCTCGGTGATCTCCCGGTCGAAGAGGTCGATCCTCGAGATCCTCGACGTCATGCCCGACGGCAGTACGACGACCTCGTCGCCCGGCTTGAGGACGCCGCCCGCCACCTGGCCGGCGTAGCCACGGTAGTCGTGGAACTCGTCGGACTTCGGCCGGATGACGTACTGCACGGGGAAGCGCGCGTCGATGAGGTCGCGGTCGGAGGCCACGTGGACGTGCTCGAGGTGGTGCATCAGCGTGGGACCGGAGTACCACGGCATGTTCTCCGAGCGCGTCACCACGTTGTCGCCCTGCAGCGCCGAGATCGGGATGACCTCGAGGTCGGGCACGTTGAGCTTCGTCGCGAACTGCGTGAACTCGGCGTAGATCCGGTCGTAGACGGCCTGGTCGAAGTCGACGAGGTCCATCTTGTTCACGGCCAGCACGAGGTGCGGGACGCGGAGCAGCGACAGGATCACCGCGTGGCGGCGGGACTGCTCGGTCAGGCCCTGGCGGGCGTCGACGAGCACCAGGCCGAGGTCGGCGGTGGAGGCGCCGGTGACCATGTTCCGGGTGTACTGCACGTGCCCGGGGGTGTCGGCGATGATGAACTTGCGGTTGGGCGTCGCGAAGTAGCGGTACGCCACGTCGATGGTGATGCCCTGCTCGCGCTCCGAGCGCAGGCCGTCGGTCAGCAGCGCGAGGTCGGTGTAGTCGTAGCCCTTCGCCTCGCTGGTGGCCTCGACCGCCTCGAGCTGGTCCTCGAAGATCGACTTCGAGTCGAGCAGCAGGCGCCCGATGAGGGTGGACTTGCCGTCGTCGACCGAGCCGGCGGTCGCGAAGCGCAGGAGATCCATGCCATATCCAGAGTTGGTGCCGGCCATCAGAAGTAGCCCTCCTTCTTGCGGTCCTCCATGGCAGCCTCGGAGAACCGGTCGTCGCCGCGGGTCGCGCCGCGCTCGGTCTTGCGGGCCACGGCGACCTCGTCGATGATCTCGGCGATCGTCGACGCGGTGCTCTCGACGCAGCCGGTCAGGGTGATGTCCCCGCAGGTCCGGAACCGGACGGTCCGCTCCTCGACGACCTCGCCCTCGCGCAGCGGGTTGAGCGGGGTCTCGCTCATCAGCATGCCGTCGCGGACGAAGACGCGGCGCTGGTGGGAGTAGTAGATGCTCGGGATCTCGATGTCCTCCCGGCCGATGTAGTCCCAGACGTCCAGCTCGGTCCAGTTGGAGATCGGGAAGATCCGCATGTGCTCGCCCTCGTGCAGGCGGCCGTTGTAGAGGCTCCACAGCTCGGGGCGCTGGTTCTTCGGGTCCCACTGGCCGAACTCGTCGCGGTGGGAGTAGACGCGCTCCTTGGCGCGGGCCTTCTCCTCGTCGCGGCGGCCGCCACCGAAGGCGGCGGTGAAGCCGTTCTCCTCGATCGCGTTCAGCAGGGTCGGGATCTGGAGGCGGTTGCGGCTGATCTTCGCGGCGTCGGGAATGATCCCGTTCTTGATCGCGTCGTCGATGCTCGCCACCACGAGGTTCACGCCGAGGCGGGCGACCCAGCGGTCGCGCGTCTCCATGACCTCCGGGAAGTCCAGCCCGGTGTCGACCTGGAGGATCGAGAACGGGATCTTCGCCGGGTAGAACGCCTTCTCCGCGAGGCGGAGCATGACGATGGAGTCCTTGCCGCCCGAGAACATCAGCACGGGCTTCTCGAACTCGGCGGCCACCTCCCGGAAGATGTGGATCGACTCGGCTTCCAGCTGGTCCAGCTGGCTCAGCCGGTAGTCGCTGTGGGTCTGGGACATGGGCTGCATCGTGCCATGCGCGGCCTTGCACCGGGACATCCACGCGGTCTCTGTAGACAAATCGACGAGTTATGCGCGGGAACCGCCTAGGGTGGTGGGCCGTGGCCGCCGACTTCGTCGCCCGTCTGGGCTCCCGGGGAACCGTCCCGGGCGAGGTGCGGACCGCCTGGGACCTCGAGCGGTACGTCGACGCGACGTCCCGCTCCGTGACCGACGACGAGCTCCGGCGGATCGCTCGGCGGGCCAACGCCGTCCGTCGTACCGACCCGGGACGCCTGGCCGCCGTGCTCACCGCCCTGGCCAGGCCGCCGATGGGCGAGCTCAACCACGCCCGGCTGGGCGCGGAGGCCGGGATCCCGCGCACCACCGTCCAGCCCTACGTCGACGTGCTGGTCGAGATCGGCGTGGTGCGCCTGCTGCCGGGGTGTCGCGCGTCAGCGGCGAAACGGGCGATCGGACGCCCGCAGGTGGTCTTCGAGGACCCCGCCCTGGCGCGGCACCTCGCCGGACACTCCCCGGCGCAGCTCGCCGCGTTCTCCGGCCGGCCGCTCCTGGCGCCGCTGCTGCGCACGATGGTCGCCGCCGAGCTGCTCCGCCAGCAGCAGACGAGCGTCGTGGAGCACCGGGTGTCCTACCTGCGCGAGCGCAACGGGTTGGAGGTCGGGCTCGTGGTCGAGCTTCCGGACGACAGCCTCTACGGCCTCGAGGTGCTCACCGCCGCGGGTCTCCGGCCGCACCAGTTCGCCCGCCTGCAGGCGCTGGCCCGGCGCGCGGGCGCCCGGTTCCGTGGCGGCGTCGTGCTCAACACGGCGACGGTCGGCCACCGCTACGGACCGCGGCTGTGGGGCCTGCCGATCGCCGCTGTCTGGGAGTGACCGGGGTCTCCGCGCGGCCACCGAACCGTTCACCCCGATGTGCAGACAGGTTAAGGATCGGGCCTTACGCTCGCGTCGTGAAGATCGCCGTAGTGGGCACCGGATATGTCGGACTCTCGAACGCCGTCATCCTCGCCCAGCACCACGACGTCTGGGCGCTCGACGTCGACCCCGAGCGCGTCGCGATGGTCAACCGGCGCGAGTCGCCGATCATCGACGCCGAGCTGCAGGACTACCTCGCCACCCGCGAGCTGTCGCTCACCGCGACCCTGGACAAGGAGGAGGCCTACCGCGACGCGTCGTACATCGTGGTCGCGACGCCGACGGACTACGACCCGGTCAGCAACTACTTCGACACCTCCACCGTCGAGAGGGTCACCGCCGACGCCCTCGCGGCGAATCCCGCGGCCACCGTGGTCATCAAGTCGACCATCCCGGTGGGCTTCACGAGCAAGCTCCGCGAGCGCCACCTCGGCTCGTCGATCATCTTCAGCCCGGAGTTCCTCCGGGAGGGCCGCGCGTTGTACGACAACCTGCACCCCTCGCGCATCGTCGTCGGCTCCGACACCGAGGCCGGCCACCAGTTCGCGAAGCTGCTGCTCAACGGTGCGCTCGACGACGACGTCCCGGTGCTGTTCACGGGCGCGACGGAGGCGGAGGCGATCAAGCTCTTCTCCAACACCTACCTCGCGCTGCGCGTCGCCTACTTCAACGAGCTCGACACCTACGCCTCGATCCACGGCCTCGACGCGCGCCAGATCATCGAGGGTGTCGGCCTCGACCCGCGCATCGGCACGCACTACAACAACCCGTCCTTCGGGTACGGCGGCTACTGCCTGCCGAAGGACACCAAGCAGCTGCAGGCGAACTACCGCCACGTGCCGCAGAACCTGATCAGCGCGATCGTCGACGCGAACACCACGCGCAAGGACTTCATCGCCGCCGACATCCTGGCCCGGCGGCCGAGGGTCGTCGGCGTCTACCGCCTCACGATGAAGTCGGGGTCGGACAACTTCCGGATGTCCTCGGTCCAGGGCGTGATGAAGCGGATCAAGGCCAAGGGCGTCGAGGTCATCGTCCATGAGCCGGAGCTCGAGGACGACACCTTCTTCAACTCCGAGGTCGTCCGCGACCTCGGGGAGTTCAAGAAGCGGGCCGACGTGATCATCGCGAACCGGCAGACGGACGCGCTGTCCGACGTCGCGGCGAAGGTCTACACGCGCGACATCTACGGGCGCGACTGACCGCCGCCGCCTGTCAAGGCGACACGCCAGGGACCAACGTCCCGGCAGGATGAACCGTTCTAAGGGTTGGTTGTGTCGGGCCCCGTGCCTACCGTTGGTCCATGGAGACACTGCTCGCCCTGGGAGCCCTCTGGGTCACCGCCGCCACGGCGCTGACCCTCGCTCTCGGCCGGGCGGCCGCTGAGGCCGAGCCGTTCCGGCTCGGCCACGACCGCGTGCTGACCCGCTAGAGGCCCTACTGCTTCCCGGTCGCCGGCTGCCGGCGGCCGCGGCGGTTGCCGTCCGCGCCCAGGGCCTCGATCTCGCTGACCGTCGGTGCGCCGAACATCGGCAGCCCGTGCTGCTTGCGCAGCACCCCCCACACCAAGGGGACCAGGAAGAGCATCACGAGGCCGATCACGGCGACCAGGATGGCCTCCAGGGTCTCGTGGCCCTCGCCGAACGGGTGCAGGCCCGCCTTGAACAGCAGCGCGACGCCCGACATCGTCAGCACGATCACGATGCCGCGGCGGATGATCGACTGCGGTACCCGCGGCGCGATCCGGGAGCCGAGCAGCGTGCCGGGCACCGATCCGATCACGAGCGGGATCAGCAGGTCCCACTCGAGACCGTGGATGGCGATGTTGGCGATCGCCGCGCTGAGCACGAGCGGCACGGCCTGGACCAGGTCCGTGCCGACCAGCCGGACGGCGGACAGGCCCGGGTAGAGCATCAGCAGCGCGATCATGATGACCGAGCCGGAGCCGACGCTGGTGATGCCGACCAGCAGCCCGCCGAGCATGCCGACGAGGAGCGTCGGCACCGGTCGGATCGGCGGGTTGTCGTCCGGCAGCACGCCGCCCGAGCGGACCCGGCCGAGGTTGATGTAGAGCCGCAGTGCGTACGTCGACGCGGCGAACAGCAGCGCGATGCCGATGCAGAGCTTGAGGGTCTTCTCGAGGTCCGCCGGGTCGTCGGTGACGGCGTTGACCAGCCACGGCCCGATGAAGGCCATCGGCACCGAGCCCGCGATCAGCCAGCCGGCCAGCCGCAGGTTGGGGGAGCCCTCCCGCGCATGGGTGATCGCGCCGCCGGTCTTGTAGATCGCGGCCGCGGTCAGGTCGGCCGTCACGATCGCGGAGGTGTGACCGACGCCGAGGAAGATCAGCGCCGGGGTCATCAGCGCGCCGCCGCCCATGCCGGTCAGTCCGACGACGATGCCGACGAGGAAGCCGGCGGCGGCGATCGAGAGCGCGGTGAGGGTGATCAGGTCGTTCATGCGGGGCCCGTCTGGGTCGTGAGTCGCGGCAGCACCGCCGCGAGCAGGGCGTCGATCTGGTCGGCGGAGGCCTCGGCAGCGGCGCGCCCGCGCCGGTAGGGGTCGCGGACGTCGTGCGCGTCGACGGCGCCGGCACGGCGGTGGCCGACCGCGGTCACCAGCGCGGCGCCCCGGAGGGCGGGGTCGATCCGCTCGATGGACTCGGCGAACTGCCCGAGCGTGAAGGCCTTGCGGAACGCCCCGGGCACCTCCTCCAGCACGAACGCCCGGTGCGAGGCCTCGGCGGTCAGCACGAGGTCGGCGTCGTTGATCATGTCCCGCGTCAGGCGTCGGCTCGCGAAGGCCTCCGCGGCCTCGTCGTCGATCCCGCGGTCGGCCAGGACGACACCCATCGTCGCGTCCACGCGGTGGGAGCGGAAGCCGTGCGTCCCGGCGCTGGTGAACTCGACGTCCGTGTGCCCAGCGAGCATGGCCCGCGCCCGCAGCTCCATGTACGGCGACCGGCAGATGTTGGCGGTGCAGATGAACAGCACGCGCAACGGTCCTCCGTCGGCAACGGGCGGGGTCGCGACGGCGCGCGGGGCCGGCCGGGGGGCGCGGCCGCGGCCGGCTGGCGGGGGCGGCGTCGGCAACGTGCCCCGAAGGTCCATGATCCCGGCGGCGGCCAGACCCGCCAGCACGTCGTCGAGTGCCGCCTCGATGGTGCGGCCGGTCGTGTCGACCCGGACGTCGGCGTCCTCGGGCTCCTCGTAGGGCGAGGAGATGCCGGTGAATTCGGGGATCTCACCCCGTCGGGCCTTGGCGTAGAGCCCCTTGCGGTCGCGTCGCTCGCACTCCTCGAGCGGCGTCGCGACGTGCACCAGGAAGAACCGGCCGCCGGCCTGCTCGACCATGGCGCGGACCTGCTGGCGGGTCTCGTCGAAGGGGGCGATCGGGCTGCAGATCGCGACCCCGCGGTGCCGGGCGATCTCCGCGGCGACCCAGCCGATCCGGCGGATGTTGGTCTCGCGGTCCTCCTTGGAGAAGGTGAGGCCGGCCGACAGGTTGCGGCGTACGACGTCACCGTCGAGGCTGGTGATGGAGCGGGTGCCCTGCTCGAGCACGCGGTCCATGAGGGCCCGGGCGAGCGTGGACTTGCCGCTGCCGGACAGGCCGGTGAAGAAGAGGACCAGGCCCTGGTCGGCCGGCGCGGGGCGCTCCCGGGCCTCGATGTCGGCGAGCTCGGGCAGCGTGCGGCCGCCGGGCTCGAGCTCGACGAGGTCGTCGGCGCCGGCGTACCACGCCAGGACCGACTGGCGCAGGCCCGCGTCGGCCTCGGAGCCGTGGTCGGTCAGGGGGATCGCGACGACGGCCGCGTCCAGCATGGCGGCCACGCGTACGGTGGCCCGGAGCAGGCCGACGGGGCTGACGGCGGGCGTGCCGGCTCCGACGAGCGCAGCGAGCAGCACCGGGCCCAGTCCGCGCAGCTGCTCGAGCTGGGTGTCGGTGACCAGGTCCGTGACGGGTACGACGGTGCGGCCCGCGTAGCGCTCCCGCGCGGTCTCCGGCGGCAGGTGCAGCGAGCGGAACGCGCCGAACTGGGCGTGGGTCAGCGGCTCGACGCTCAGTCCGCGCAGGGTCCGGGAGATGCGGGCCAGGGGGAGGCCCTCGGGGTCGACGAGCTCGACCTCGTGGCCCTCGTCGAGGTGGGTCTCCAGCGGCTCGGGCAGGTCGAGGGTGATCGGGCTGCCGGGCTCGTTGAATCCGACGATCGGGCCCGCGGCACCCGAGGTGAGCAGCTCCAGGTCGTCGAGCTCCCGGGGAGAGGGGCAGTGCTGCGGGACGGAAGGACTCGACACGATCGCGATCGTACAGAGTCGAGTGAGTTGATCCCATTTCAAGACTGACAGGTGGGACCTGTCATCGGCCCCGGCTGCGCGCGGCGCGAACCGTAAGCCGGCTCATGTGAACGACTTCACTTGCTGGTTGCTTGCACCTTGCTAACTATTGCTAGCACCATGGAGTCATGGCTAAGGGAAAGGTCGGGAAGACCGTCGGGTCGCTCGGTGACTACCTCAAGGAGCAGCGCGTGGGTGCGCGGCTCTCGCTGAGGCAGCTGGCCGACCAGGCGGGTGTTTCCAACCCCTATCTCAGCCAGATCGAGCGCGGGCTCCGCAAGCCGTCGGCCGAGGTCCTCCAGCAGATCGCCAAGGCGCTGCGGATCTCTGCGGAGCAGCTCTACATCCGGGCCGGGATCCTGAGCCCGGACGATGGTGTCGGAGGCTCGGTGGAGCTCGCCATCCTCGGCGACGCCGGCCTCTCCGAGCGGCAGAAGCAGTCGCTGCTCGACGTCTACGCATCGTTCCTGGCACTGAACGCGGCCGAGGCGGCGGATGACGCCGTCGCGGCCGACGCGCAGGCCGATGCCGAGGGCACCGCCTCGATCCCGACCGAGATCGATCCCGACAGCGACCACCGCGTCACCAACGAAGGGTAAGAAGAATGCCGAAGCTCGACCTCCCGAAGCTTGACCTCCCCAAGCTCGAGATCCCCGCCATCGACCTCAAGTCGATCGACCTGCCGGAGCTCCCCCCGGCCGCCGCCAAGCCGATCTACGCCGGCGTCGGCGCGACCGACCTGGCTGTGGAGAAGGTCGTCGCCTACGTCGCCGACGTGCAGTCCAAGGTGACCGCCCGCGTCAGCGAGGTCCGCAAGGACGTCACCACCCGCGTCGCCGACGTGCAGACCTCCGTGAAGGGCTTCGAGCTCCCCGAGCCGAAGTCGCTGCAGGGCAAGGCCGAGGCCAAGCTCGCCGAGCTCCAGGCCGACGCCAAGGCCCTCCCGGCCAAGGTCCAGAGCACCGTCAAGGGCGCCTACGACGAGAACGTCGCCACCGCGACGGCCCTGTACGCCGACCTCGCCAAGCGCGGCGAGGGCGTCGTCGTCAAGCTCCGCTCGGGCGAGGCTCCGGCCGCCCCCGCCGCGAAGAAGGCGCCGGCCAAGAAGGCTCCGGCCGCGAAGAAGGCCCCCGCGAAGAAGGCTCCGGCCGCGAAGAAGGCTCCCGCGAAGAAGGCGCCGGCCAAGAAGGCTGCCGCCAAGTGAGCTGACCCGCTCCCGTGCACCGCGACCCCGAGGCCCCGGCCCCGGGGTCGCGGTCATTTCCGCCCGCTGCGTCGCCGCCCGTCG
This sequence comes from uncultured Nocardioides sp., assembly GCA_964487275.1. Taxonomy (GTDB): domain Bacteria; phylum Actinomycetota; class Actinomycetes; order Propionibacteriales; family Nocardioidaceae; genus Nocardioides. Next base: position 15,482 of record CAZAQE010000052.1, read on the forward strand.
ACGCCCGCCGACGTCGGGTGACCACGTAGGATTCGAGGCACCATGCGCGATGCCTTCCTGCCCCAGTTGCCGGCCTACCTCGAGCTCGGCTGGCGGATCGAGGCCTGGATCTTCATCATCGTCGGCTTCGCGCTGCTCGTCGTGAAGGTGTTCGCGCTCGTCAGCGCCCTGCTCTACTCCAACGAGTCCTACGATGCGGCCGGCAAGCTCAACAAGGTGACGTGGTGCGCGATCCTCGCGGTCGGCCTGCTGCTCCACCTGGTGCCCGTGCCGCTGCCGTTCGTGAACTTGGCGCTGCTGATCGCGGCGCTGGTCTACCTGGCCGACGTGCGCCCCGCCCTCGCCGGCCTGCGCCGCCGCTAGCCCGGTCGTCGAGGAGGTCGCGCAGCGACCGTCACGAGACGCGGTCGGTCGGACTGGTGGGTGGTCGGCGCCTGCGGCGCCTCCCGTGATCGATCCGTGGGACCAAGACCCGGGGACCCCGCCACCGGCGCGCACCCTCGCCCGCAACCGGGATCGTGCTGCCTCGCGCCGGGCGGCACCCCCGATTGGCCCCAGGGGCCGATCCCGTCCGGCGCCTCCGGCGCCGACCCCGCTGCTACAGCAGGTCGAAGAGCTGGCCGCGGGCGTCGGCGGCGGGGACGAACGCCTGGGCGATCTCGCCGGTGCCGGCCACCCGCAGCTCGCCGTCGCTGTCGTCGGCGTACGCGACGTCGCCGCGCCCGAGCCGCAGCACCTCGTCGCGACCGTTGGCCAGGGCCACCTCGCCGCCCGTGCAGACGAGCAGCCGGGCGCCGGAGGCCGGCAGCACGACGCCGGCCGGGTCGGCCGGGGAGCTCTGGGTGACCGAGAGGGCGAAGTCGCCGCAGGGGCTGAACACGTCGGTCGAGTAGTTGAAGACCATCGGCTCGACGCGGGCGGCGCGGGAGGTCCCCTCCTCGAGGCAGCGGACCAGGCCGGGGGCGTCGATGTGCTTGGTGGTCAGGCCGGCGCGCAGCACGTTGTCGGAGGAGACCATGACCTCGAGGCAGAGGCCGCGCAGGTGGGCGTGGATGATGCCCGTCGCGAGGTACGCCGCCTCGCCGGCCTGCAGCGTGAGCCGGTTCAGCAGCAGGGAGATGATCACGCCGACGTCGCCGGGGCTGGACTCGGACAGCTCGACGGCGGTCTCGAAGGCGCGCTTCACGTCGTGGCCGCCGTCCAGGGCCTTCTGGCACGCGGCAGCGACTTCGGTCACGACCTCGGGGGCCGGCGGTGCGGCGAGCAGGCCCTCGATCAGCCGCACGATGCCGGAGAAGCCGGTGTTGTGGAGCAGGTTGGCCAGCAGGCCGTCGATCAGCGGGTGGTCGATGGTCTCCAGGATCCGCACGATCTCCGACGTGCGTCGCAGGCCGACCAGGGTGTCGAAGGTGGAGAGGGCGTAGACCATCTCCGGCTTCGGGAACGGGTCCTTGAAGACGCGGTGGGGCGCGTCGAGCGGGACACCGGCGGCCTCCTCCTCGGCGAAGCCGGCAGCGGCGCGAGCGGCGTCGGGGTGGACCTGGATCGAGAGCGGTCGGTCCGCGGCGAGGACCTTGAGCATGAAGCCCAGGTCTCCGGAGACGTCCGTGAGCGGGCGGTCCTGTCCGGCGATCCGGGCCGTCCCGAGCGGGTGCGTGCCGATCCAGACCTCGGCGACGCGACGGCCGTCGGCCTCCTGACGCTGGAACCCGGGGATGGCGTGCGTGGATCCCCAGTCGTAGGACTGGGTCGGACAGGTGAGCGCTAGCACCACATCACCTTAGTTGGGCCACGTACTCCGCGAGCGCGGTGTCGGCATCCACGCTCTCGAAGCCGGTCGCGGCGAGCTTGTCGAGGCACAGCGTGCTGTGGAGCGGGCGCGGCGAGAGGTCCTTGCCGGCGGCGTACTCCTCGGTCGTCACGGTGCTGACCCGTGCGGGGTCGTGCCCGGTGAGCTCGAACACCCGGCGGGCGTAGTCGGCCCACGAGCGGGGCCGGCCGCCGTTGGTGACGTTGTAGGTGCCGTACGCCGCCCCGCGCGTGACGAGGTGGTGCGTGGCACGGGCCAGCTCGGTGGCGAAGGTGAGCCGGCCGACCTGGTCGTCGACGACGGCCGGGTCGACGCCGTCGGCGGCGAGCCCGGCCATCGTGCGTACGAAGTTGTGCCCGTCGCCGATCACCCAGGACGTGCGCAGCACGTAGTGCTGGGGCGCCGTGCCGACGGCGAGGTCGCCGGCGGCCTTGGTCTGCCCGTAGACGCCGAGGGGTGCGAACGGCTCGTCCTCGCGGTGGCCGCCCTCGACCGCGGCGCCGTCGAAGACGTAGTCGGTCGAGTAGTGGACCAGGGTGATGCCGCGGCGCGCGGCAATGGTGGCGAGCGCGGCGGGTGCGGCGGCGTTGGCGGCCCAGGCGGCGGCGCGACCCTCGGGGGTCTCGGCCCGGTCGACGGCGGTGTACGCGGCGGCGTTGACGACGAGCCCGTACTCGTGCCACGGCCAGGCCTCCAGCGCCGCGGGGTCGGTCAGGTCGAGCTCGTCGAGGTCGACCAGCGTGGCGCCGGGGAAGAGCGGCGCGAGGGCGCGTCCGAGCTGGCCCTGGCAGCCGGTGATGAGGGTGCGCTTCGGCTGCATCGGCGTGACGTCGGCCAGGCGCGGGTTGTCGCGGTCCTTGTCGGACAGCTCGGCCTCCGCGAGCGGGATCGGCCACGGGATCCCGGCCGTCTCGTCGGCCAGGTTGACCGCGGGGTAGGCGACGCCGGGCACGTAGTGGTCGTTGACGAGGTAGGAGTAGACGGTGTTGTCGGCGAGCGACTGGTAGGAGTTGCCGACACCGCGGGGCACGAAGACCGCGACGTGCTCGTCGATCTCGGTCCAGTACGTCGTCCCGAAGCTCTCACCCGCGCGCAGGTCCACCCAGGCCGCGAAGACCTTGCCGTTGGCGACCGAGACCAGCTTGTCCCACGGCTCGGCGTGGACGCCGCGGGTGACGCCGACGGTGGCGTTGAAGCTCATGTTGTTCTGGACCGGCCCGAAGTCGGGCAGGCCCTGCGCGGTCATCCGTTCGCGCTGCCAGTTCTCCTTGAACCAGCCGCGGTCGTCGCCGTGGACGGCGAGCCGCAGGACGAGCAGGCCCGGGATGGGCGTCGTCTCGATGGTCTCGGCCACCCGGTCACTGTCCCTTCGCGGCGTAGGCCGCCTCGGTGGCGGCCTTCGCCGGGCGCCACCACTCGGCGTGGTCCTGGTACCAGCGGACCGTCTGCTCGAGCCCGGAGGCGAAGTCGGCGTACTGCGGGGCCCAGCCGAGCTCCGTGCGCAGCTTGCCCGAGTCGATGGCGTAGCGCAGGTCGTGCCCGGCGCGGTCGGTGACGTGCTCGAAGTCGTCGGCGCCGCGGCCCATCAGCTCGAGGATCATCCGGACGACCTCGAGGTTGGACTTCTCGCCGTCGGCGCCGATCAGGTAGGTCTCGCCGATCCGGCCCCGCTCGAGGATCGTGAGCACCGCGGAGGAATGGTCCTCGGTGTGGATCCAGTCGCGGACGTTCTCGCCCGAGCCGTAGAGCTTCGGGCGACGCCCGTCGATCACCTCGGTGATCTGGCGGGGGATGAACTTCTCGACGTGCTGCCACGGGCCGTAGTTGTTGGAGCAGTTCGAGATGGTGGCCTGCACGCCGAAGCTGCGCACCCACGCCCGCACGAGGTGGTCGGAGCCCGCCTTGGAGGCCGAGTACGGCGACGACGGCTGGTACGGCGTGTCCTCGGTGAACCGCTTGGGATCGTCCAGCTCGAGGTCGCCGTACACCTCGTCGGTGGAGACGTGGTGGAAGCGCACGCCGGCCTTGCGGACCGCCTCCAGCAGGGTGAACGTGCCGATCAGGTTGGTGCGGATGAACGGCGAGGGGTCGTCGAGCGAGTTGTCGTTGTGCGACTCGGCGGCGTAGTGGACGACGGCGTCGTGCTCGCCCACCAGCGGGTCGACGACGGAGGCGTCGGCGATGTCGCCGACGACGAGGCGCACCCGGTCGTCCGGCAGGCCCGCGAGGGACGCGCGGGAGGCCGCGTACGTCAGCTTGTCGAGGACCGTGACGGTCGCGTCGGTGTTGCGGACGACGTGGTGGACGAAGTTGGAGCCGATGAAGCCGGCGCCACCCGTGACGAGGATGCGCTGCACGCGGAGCAGTGTAGGGACCGTCGCCGGTTCGCGCTGCGCGATCGGCCACCAGCGAACGCTTCCTTGGGTACGTTGGGCGCCGCAGTCCCCGACAACGACAGGAACGGGAACCCCCACCATGCGCGGGATCATCCTCGCCGGAGGCACCGGCAGCCGGTTGCACCCGATCACCCATGCGATCAGCAAGCAGCTGATGCCGATCTACGACAAGCCGATGATCTACTACCCGCTCTCGACGTTGATGCTCTCCGGCATCCGCGAGGTGCTGGTGATCACGACGCCGCACGAGGCCGACCAGTTCCGCCGGCTGCTGGGTGACGGGTCGCAGTTCGGGATCGAGATCACCTACGCGGTGCAGCCCTCGCCCGACGGGCTGGCGCAGGCCTTCCTGATCGGCGAGGAGCACCTCGCCGGCGGGGGAGCCGGCCTGGTGCTCGGCGACAACATCTTCTACGGATCGGGCCTGGGCAAGAATCTCGCCCGGTTCCAGGAGCTCGACGGGGCCGCGGTCTTCGGCTACCGCGTGGCCGACCCGTCGGCGTACGGCGTCGTGGAGTTCGACGACGCCGGGAGGGCGCTGACGCTGGAGGAGAAGCCCGAGAAGCCGCGCAGCCCCTTCGCGGTGCCTGGCCTCTACTTCTACGGCTCCGACGTCGTCGACAAGGCGAAGTCGCTCACGCCGTCGGCCCGCGGCGAGCTGGAGATCACCGACCTCAACCGGATGTACCTCGAGGAGGGGCGGCTGCAGGTCGAGGTGCTCCCGCGTGGCACCGCCTGGCTCGACACCGGGACCTTCGACGACCTCAACGACGCGGGCAACTTCGTCCGCGCGCTCGAGGCGCGGCAGGGCACGAAGGTGGGTGCGCCCGAGGAGGTCGCGTGGCGGCTCGGGTTCATCGACGACGCCCGGCTGGCCGACCTGGCGCAGGGGCTGCTGAAGAGCGGCTACGGGCGCTACCTGCTGGGGTTGCTGGACGAGAAGCACGGCGGGTAGGTCGGTGTCGTCGCGGTGGGTATCGTCGCGGCCATGAAGGTCCTCGTCACCGGCGGTGCCGGTTACATCGGTTCGATCACCGCCAAGGCGCTCGAGGAGTCCGGGCACGTCCCGGTGATCCTCGACTCGCTGCTCACCGGCCCCCGCCAGTACGTCGGCGACCGGATCTTCTACGAGGGCGACGTCGCGGACAGGGAGCTGCTGCGCCGCATCGTCGACGAGCACCCCGACATCGAGGCGACGATCCACATGGCCGCCCGGATCGTCGTACCGGAGTCGGTGGAGAAGCCCTACGAGTACTACCGCGACAACGTCGCGAAGTCGCTGGAGATGTTCGACGAGCTGACCGCCCTCGGCAAGCCACGGATCATCTTCTCCTCGACGGCCTCGCTCTACGCGATGACGCCGCAGTTCGAGGTGACCGAGGCGGACCCGGTCGAGCCGACGTCGCCCTACGCGCGGACCAAGCGGATGATGGAGCAGGTCCTCGAGGACCTCTCCCGGGCGAGCGACCTGCGCGCGATCATCCTGCGCTACTTCAACCCCATCGGTGCCGACCCGCACCTGGAGACCGGCTACCACGTGCGCGACGCGACGCACGTCGTGCCGCTCATGGCGCAGACCGCGCTCGGCTTCCGCGACACCTTCACGATCACCGGCACCGACCACCCGACCCGCGACGGCACGGGCATCCGCGACTACATCCATGTCTGGGACCTGGCGCGGGCGCACGTGCGCGCGGTCGAGGAGTTCGACGCGGTGCTGTCGAAGGTCGACGACACCTTCACCTACATCAACCTCGGCGCGGGCGACGGCGTCACCGTGCGCGAGCTGCTCGCGGCCGTCGAGCGGGTCGTGGGCAAGCCGGTGCCGGTGACCGAGGCGCCGCCGCGGCCCGGTGACGCCCCGGGTGCGTTCGCCAATGCCGACAAGGCGCGGGAGCTGCTCGGCTGGCAGACCGAGCTCTCGCTCGACGAGGCGATCGCGTCGGCGCTCGCATGGGGCGAGAAGCGCAGGGACGTGCTGGGCTACGCATGAGGGCCTGGCCGGCGGTCGTGGCGGTGGCCGTGGTCGTCGCCGGCTGTTCCGCCGAGGCCCCCCGCGAGGCGGGCCCCGCCGAGCCGCCCACCGGGACGCTCACGGTGGCACCCGGGACCCCCGGTCCGGAGTCGGCCCCGCTGCAGGGACGGGTCGTGGTGCTCGACCCCGGCCACCAGCTCGGCAACCGCCACCACGCCGCCGAGATCGCCGAGCCGGTCGATGCGGGCGGCTTCGAGAAGGAGTGCAACACCACGGGCACCGCGACCGACGCGGGCTACCCGGAGGCGACCCTCACCTGGGAGGTGGCGGCCGTCGCCCGGCGGCTGCTGGAGCAGCGCGGCGCCCGTGTCGTGCTCACCCGCGACGCCGACTCCGACGACGCGTGGGGGCCGTGCGTCGACGAGCGGGGCCGGATCGGCAACCCCGGCGAGGGCGGGCCGACCGCGGACGTGCGGGTCAGCATCCATGCCGACGGGGTCCTCGACGACAAGGCGACCGGCTTCCACGTCATCCGTCCGGCGCTGCGCGAGGGATGGACCGACGACATCGAGCGCCCGTCACGCCGACTGGCGCGGGCCCTTCGCGACGCCCTCGTCGCGCAGGGGATCGCGCCGTCGTCGTACCGGGGGGAGCGGGGGATCGACGTGCGCGACGACCTCGGCACGCTCAACCTGTCCGACGTGCCGGCCGTGATGGCCGAGCTGGGCAACATGCGCGCGGCGCGGGACGCAGCGCTCATGGAGAGCGACGCGGGGCGGCGCCGCTACGGTCGCGCCATCGCCGACGCGGTCACGACCTTCCTGGCCCCGCGGGCCGGCGGTTGAGGACCAGGTCGGCGGGGCTGACGATCTCGACCGGCGGGCGGTGACGACCGCCCGCGGCCTCGGCCTGCCGTCGCCGTCGACGTGGTCGTCGCGAGTGCCGCTCGATGTGCGGACAGCCGCGCGGGCCGTGCTTCAGCAGACAACGCACCTTGCGTCGCCAACGTCCAAGACTCATAGGAATCTCCTGGGGGGAGGGAGCGCCCACCGAATCCCGAGAGCCCTCACCGTAACCCCCGCTCCTCCTCCTGACAACGAACCTGCGAAGTTGGTCCCGCCCGGACCCCCGGTAGGTTGACGGGCATGGGGATCCGCGCCGCCCACTGGGACGACTGGAGCCTCGAGGGGCTGCTGGGGGCCAAGGGGATGCTGGGGCAGCGGGTGAGCCTGGTCGTCCCCGCGCGCAACGAGGCCGCCACCGTCGGCGCCGTCGTGAGCCGGGTGCGCGAGGCGCTCGTGGAGACCGTCGACCTCGTCGACGAGATCGTCGTCATCGACAGCGACTCGGTCGACGACACCTATGCCGTCGCGGCGTCGGCCGGTGCCCGTGTGCACCGCGCCGCCGAGATCCGTCCCGACCTCGGCAGCCACCCCGGCAAGGGCGAGGCGATGTGGAAGTCGCTGTTCGTCACGACCGGCGACCTCGTCGTCTTCATGGACGCCGACCTGCACGACTGGGACACCCACTTCGTGCCCGGACTGCTCGGCCCGCTGCTCTCCGACCCGGCGGTCCAGCTGGTCAAGGGCTTCTACGACCGCCCCGGTGTCGACGGCCCCCTCGAGGGCGGCCGGGTCACCGAGCTCGTCGCACGACCACTGATCGCCCTGCTGTTCCCGGAGCTCGGCGCCCTCGTGCAACCGCTCGCGGGCGAGTGGGCGGTGCGCCGGTCCTGGTTCGCCGGGCTGTCCGTCCCGACCGGGTACGCCGTCGACCTGGCCGCGCTCGTCGACACGGCCCGCGCCGCCGGCCCGTCCGCGATCGCCCAGGTCGACCTCGGGGTCCGTGCGCACCGGCACCAGGCGCTGCGCGACCTGGGTGGCATGGCGACCCAGATCATCGCCGCGGCGCTGGCCCGCTCCGGCATGGAGGGGCTCGACCAGGAGGCGGTGCTGCGGCAGTACCTGCGCGGCCTGGAGCCGGTCGAGCACGTCGTACCCACGCGCGAACGACCGCCTGCGGAGGTCCACCTGTGAGACTCGGACGCCAGCGCTTCGGTGACGACGACGCGCTGATGATGGCGATCGTCAACCGCACGCCCGACTCGTTCTTCGACAAGGGTGCGACCTGGGCCGAGGACGCCGCCTTCGCGCGGGTCGCCGAGGTGGTCGAGCAGGGTGCCGAGATCGTCGACATCGGCGGCATCAAGGCCGCGCCCGGCGTCGAGATCTCGCCCGCCGAGGAGAAGGCGCGGGTGGTCGACTTCGTCGCCCGGGTGCGGTCGTCGTACCCGGGCCTCGTGATCTCCGTCGACACCTGGCGGGCCGAGGTCGGCGCCGCCGTCTGCGCTGCCGGGGCCGACGTCCTCAACGATGCGTGGGGCGGGGCGGACCCCGAGCTCGTCGACGTCGCCGCGGAGTACGACGCCGCCATCATCTGCACCCACACCGGCGGCGTCACGCCACGGACCCGGCCCTACCGCATCGACTACGACGACGTGGTCGCCTCCGCGATCGCCGACACCGTGGCCTACGCGGAGCGCGCGCTGGCCGCCGGCGTCGCGCGGGAGTCGATCGTCATCGACCCGGCCCACGACTTCGGCAAGAACACCTTCCACTCGCTCGAGGTCACCCGGCGGATCGGGGAGATGGTCGCGACCGGGTGGCCGGTGCTGGTGTCGTTGTCCAACAAGGACTTCGTCGGCGAGACGCTGGGGCTCGACGTCGGCGAGCGCCTGGTCGGCACCCTCGCCGCCACCTCGGTCTGCGCCCTCGCCGGCGCCCGGATCTACCGCGTCCACCAGGTCGTGGAGACCCGCCAGACCGTCGACATGGTGTGGTCCATCGCCGGCCGCCGCCCGCCGCTGCGCGCGATCCGGGGGCTCCAGTGAGCACCGCTCTCGTGCCGGGCGTGCTGGCCCTGCTGTCGTCGTACACCTCGATCGAGGACCCGGTCGCGGACCTCCGTGCCGCCTGCCTCGACGCCGTCGGCCGACTCGGCCGACGGGTCCGCGTCGTCGCCTCGGACGCCACGGGCGGGTCCGGCGCCCGGGTCGGCGCCGCGCTGGTGGCTGCTGCCGGCGCCGACGTCGTCGACTCCGGCGAGACCGGCGTCCTCGTCATCGGCAACGGCTCCGCGACGCGCACCGAGAAGGCCCCCGGCCACCTCGACGAGCGGGCTGCCGCCTTCGACGACGCGCTGCGTGGCTCCTTCGAGGGCATCGACCCGGGGCTCGCCGAGGCGCTGTGGGCCGACACCGCGTGCCTCGCCGGGCTGCCACCGCTCGCCCGGGCCGAGGTCCTGTACGACGACGCCCCGTTCGGCGTGCAGTACTGGGTCGCCGTCTGGGCCTGATCCGCGAGTTGGGCGTTCGGCGCGCCGAGTTGGGCGTTCGGCGCGCCGAGTTGGGCGTTCCGCGCGCCGAGTTGGGCGTTCCGCGCGCCGAGTTGGGCGTTCGGCTTCCAGAACGCCCAACTCGATGGCTGGAATCC
>CAZAQE010000053.1:0-23823 GCA_964487275.1 uncultured Nocardioides sp.
CAGCGCCTCGACGGCCCGGTGCGCGGCAACGGCAAGATCATCCAGGAGCTCGAAGGCGTCTTCCGCGGCGCCGGCTGGAATGTCGTCAAGCTGATCTGGGGCTCGGGCTGGGACCAGCTCCTCGCGCAGGACACCACCGGTGCGCTGAAGCGCCGGATGATGGAGTGCGTCGACGGCGAGTACCAGACCTTCAAGTCCAAGGACGGCGCCTACGTCCGCGAGCACTTCTTCGGCACCGACCCGGTGCTCAAGGAGATGGTCCAGGACTGGAGCGACGACGACATCTGGCGCCTCACCCGCGGCGGCCACGACCCGCAGAAGGTGTACGCCGCCTACGCGGCCGCCAACTCCCACACCGGCTCGCCGACCGTGGTGCTCGCGAAGACCGTCAAGGGCTACGGCCTCGGCGCGGCCGGCGAGGCGATGAACATCAGCCACCAGGCCAAGAAGGTCGCCGAGCCCGCGCTGCGCGCGTTCCGCGACCGCTTCTCCATCCCGGTCGCCGACGAGCAGCTCCTCGACCTGCCCTACCTCTCCTTCCCGGAGGGCTCGGAGGAGCACACCTACCTCCACGCCCGCCGCAAGGAGCTCGGCGGCTACCTGCCCGAGCGCCGGCAGAGGTCCACCTCGCTGCAGGTCCCGGGCGTCGAGGCGTTCGGGCAGACCGCCGGCTCCAACGGCCGCTCGATCTCCACGACGATGGCGTTCGTCCAGATCCTCACCAAGCTGCTGCGGGACAAGGAGATCGGCAAGCGGGTCGTCCCGATCGTCCCCGACGAGGCCCGCACCTTCGGCATGGAGGGACTCTTCCGCCAGTTCGGCATCTGGGCGCAGAGCGGTCAGCTCTACACACCGGAGGACGCCGACCAGCTGATGTTCTACAAGGAGGACGCCAGCGGCCAGATCCTCCAGGAGGGCATCAACGAGGCCGGCGCCATGTCGTCGTGGATCGCCGCCGCGACGTCGTACTCGACCAACGACACCCCGATGATCCCGTTCTACATCTACTACTCGATGTTCGGGTTCCAGCGGATCGGCGACCTCGCCTGGGCCGCAGGCGACATGCGGGCCCGCGGCTTCCTGCTCGGCGGCACCGCCGGCCGGACCACGCTCAACGGCGAGGGCCTGCAGCACGAGGACGGCCACAGCCACCTCCAGGCCGCGATGATCCCCAACTGCGTCGCCTACGACCCCACCTACGCCTACGAGCTGGCGGTCATCGTCGCCGACGGCCTGCGCCGGATGTACGCCGAGCAGGAGGACGTCTTCTACTACCTCACGCTCATGAACGAGAACTACGAGCACCCGGCGATGCCGGAGGGCGTCGAGGAGGGCATCCTCAAGGGCCTCTACAAGCTCAAGGCCGGCAAGGGTCGCGGCAACGCGAAGGTCAACCTGCTCGGCTCCGGCACCATCCTCAACGAGGTGGTGGCCGCCGCCGACCTGCTCGCCGCGGACTTCGGCATCAAGGCCGACGTCTGGAGCGCGCCCAGCTTCACCGAGCTGCGCCGCGACGGCCTGGCGACCGAGCGATGGAACATGCTCCACCCGCTCGGGGAGCAGCGCACGTCGTACGTCGAGCAGTGCCTGGGCGCGAAGCCGGTGCCGGTCGTCGCGGCCACCGACTACATGAAGTCGTACGCCGACCAGATCCGCCCGTTCGTCCCGGGCCGCTACACGGTGCTGGGCACCGACGGCTTCGGCCGCTCGGACTACCGGCGCAACCTGCGGCACCACTTCGAGGTGGACCGCCACCACGTCGTCGTCGCGGCGCTGAGCAGCCTCGCCGCCGACGGCGCCGTCTCCGGCGACGTCGTCGCCCAGGCGATCGAGAAGTACGGCATCGACCCCGACCGGCCCGACCCGGCCCACGCGTGAGGACAGCAACAGTGGAGATCAAGGTTCCCGACATCGGCGACTTCACCGACGTACCCGTCATCGAGGTGCTGGTCGCCCCCGGCACCGTGGTGCGTGCCGAGGACCCGCTCATCACCCTCGAGACCGACAAGGCCACGATGGAGGTGCCCTCGCCCGTCGACGGGACGATCGTGTCGCTCAGCGTCGCCATCGGCGACAAGGTCAGCCAGGGCAGCGTCATCGCGATCGCGGAGGTCGCGGGCGCTGCGGAGGCCGCACCCGCACCGGTGGTCGAGGAGGTTGCGCAGCAACCGTCACGAGACCCCCAGACCTCGACCCCGGACCCCACCACCGAGAGTCCCAGCAGCACCTCACCGGGTCTCGTGACGGGCGCCGGGGCGCCCTCCTCGACCACCGGAGCGGTCCGCGCCACCCCGCTGGTACGCCGCCTCGCGACCGAGCTCGAGGTGGACCTGGCCGGCGTGACCGGCTCCGGCCCGAAGGGCCGGATTACCAAGCAGGACCTGCTCGGCCACTACGAGAAGTCCCTCACGCCGGCCGCGGCGACGACCGGCGGCGCCGGGATCCCGCCGATCCCGGAGGTCGACTTCTCGAAGTTCGGCCCGGTCCGGACCGTCCCGCTGTCGCGGATCAAGAAGCTGTCCGGCCCGCACCTGCACCGGTCGTGGCTCAACGTCCCGCACGTGACCCACGCCGACGAGGCCGACATCACCGACCTCGACGCCTACCGCCGCGAGCTCGACACCGCGGCGAAGGCCGAGGGCTACCGGGTCACGCTGCTCAGCTTCCTGCTGAAGGCGTCGGCGGCCGCGCTGCGGAAGTACCCCGAGCTCAACAGCTCGCTGTCGGGCGAGAACATCGTCCTCAAGGACTACGTCAACATCGGCGTCGCGGTCGACACCCCCGACGGCCTCGTCGTCCCGGTCGTGAAGGACGTCGACCGCAAGGGCATCGGCGAGCTCAGCCGCGACCTCGGCGAGCTGTCCGAGAAGGCGCGCGAGGGCCAGCTCAGCGCCTCGGACATGCAGGGCGCGACCTTCACGATCAGCAGCCTCGGCGGCATCGGCGGCACCCACTTCACGCCGATCGTCAACGCACCCGAGGTCGCCATCCTGGGCGTCGTACGCTCGAAGACGGCACCGGTCTGGGACGGAGAGGCTTTCGTTCCGCGGCTGATGCTGCCACTGTGCCTCTCGTACGACCACCGCGTGATCGACGGCGCCCTCGCGGCCCGCTTCACGGCGCACCTGGCCCACCTGGCCGCGGACGTGCGTCGCCTGGTCCTCTGACGGACCGCCCGTCGATCGACAGCACCGTTCCACACCGAGGTTCCGACCACCCCCAGGAGCACCGATGTTCAGCAAGGTCCTCGTCGCCAACCGTGGCGAGATCGCGATCCGCGCCTTCCGCGCCGCCTACGAGCTGGGGATCCGGACGGTCGCCGTTTTCCCCCACGAGGACCGCGGCTCGGAGCACCGGCTGAAGGCCGACGAGGCCTACGAGATCGGTGAGCGGGGGCACCCGGTCCGGGCCTACCTCGACCCGGAGGCCATCGTCGCGACGGCGGTGGCCTGCGGGGCGGACGCGATCTACCCGGGCTACGGCTTCCTGTCGGAGAACCCGGCGCTCGCGGAGGCCTGCGCCGAGGCCGGGATCACCTTCATCGGGCCGGACTCGTCAGTGCTGGAGCTGACCGGCAACAAGGCCCGCGCGATCGCGGCGGCGAAGGCGGCCGGCGTACCGACCTTGCAGAGCGTCGACCCGTCGACCGACGTCGACGCGCTGGTGGCGGCCGCCGAGGCGATCCCGGCACCGCTGTTCGTCAAGGCCGTCGCCGGCGGCGGTGGCCGCGGCATGCGCCGCGTCGACGACCGCGCCCAGCTGCGCGAGGCGATCGAGACCTGCATGCGCGAGGCCGAGGCGGCGTTCGGCGACCCGACCGTGTTCATCGAGCAGGCGGTGGTCGACCCGCGGCACATCGAGGTCCAGGTCCTCGCCGACGGGACCGGCACCGAGGCCGGCACGATCCACCTCTACGAGCGCGACTGCTCCGTGCAACGGCGCCACCAGAAGGTCGTGGAGATCGCGCCGGCGCCCAACCTGGACCCGGCGATCCGCGACCGGATGTGCGCCGACGCCGTGCGCTTCGCCCGCGAGATCGGCTACCGGAACGCCGGCACCGTGGAGTTCCTGCTCGACCCCGCCGGCAACTACGTCTTCATCGAGATGAACCCCCGCATCCAGGTCGAGCACACGGTGACCGAGGAGGTCACCGACGTCGACCTGGTCCAGTCGCAGATGCGGATCGCGGCCGGCGAGACGCTGGCCGACCTCGGGCTGGCCCAGTCCGAGATCGTGCTGCGCGGCTCCGCGCTGCAGTGCCGGATCACCACCGAGGACCCCGCGAACGGCTTCCGTCCCGACACCGGCGTCATCACGACGTACCGCTCCCCCGGTGGCGGCGGCGTCCGGGTCGACGGCGGCACCGTCTACACCGGCGCCGAGGTCTCCGCCCACTTCGACTCGATGCTCGCCAAGCTCACCTGTCGCGGCCGGACCTTCGAGAAGGCCGCGGAGAAGGCACGGCGCGCGGTCGCGGAGTTCCGCATCCGCGGTGTCTCCACGAACATCCCCTTCCTGCAGGCGGTGCTCGAGGACCCCGACTTCGTCGCAGGCGGAGTCACGACGTCGTTCATCGAGACCCACCCGCAGCTGCTGCAGGCGCGCGGCTCGGGCGACCGCGGCAGCAAGCTCCTGGCCTACCTGGCCGACGTCACCGTCAACAAGCCGTACGGCGCCCCGCGGGCCTCGATCGCGCCCGCGTCCAAGCTACCGGCGCTCGACCTGTCGCTCCCCGTCCCGGACGGCTCCCGGCAGCGGCTGCTCGCCGTGGGCCCGGAGGCCTTCGCCGCCGAGCTCCGTGCCCGCGAGGGCGTCGCCGTCACCGACACCACCTTCCGCGACGCCCACCAGTCGCTGCTCGCGACCCGCGTGCGGACCATCGACCTGCTCGGCGTCGCCGACCACGTCGCCCGGCTCACCCCGGAGCTGTGGTCCCTGGAGGCCTGGGGTGGCGCGACCTACGACGTCGCGCTGCGCTTCCTCGCCGAGGACCCGTGGGAGCGGCTCGCCGCACTGCGCGAGGCCGTGCCCAACATCTGCCTCCAGATGCTGCTCCGCGGACGCAACACGGTGGGCTACACGCCGTACCCGACCGCGGTGACCGACGCCTTCGTCGAGGAGGCCGCCGCCACCGGCATCGACGTCTTCCGGGTCTTCGACGCCCTCAACGACGTCTCGCAGATGCGGCCCGCGATCGAGGCGGTCCGCTCGACCGGCACCGCCGTCGCGGAGGTCGCGCTCTGCTACACCGGCGACCTGTCCTCGCCCGGCGAGGAGCTCTACACGCTCGACTACTACCTGCGCCTGGCCGAGGAGATCGTCGAGGCCGGCGCGCACGTGCTGGCGATCAAGGACATGGCCGGCCTGCTGCGCGCTCCCGCGGCCCGGACCCTCGTGACCGCCCTGCGGGAGCGCTTCGACCTGCCCGTCCACCTGCACACCCACGACACCCCGGGCGGCCAGCTCGCCACCCTCCTCGCCGCGATCGACGCCGGCGTGGACGCGGTCGACGCGGCCTGTGCCTCGATGTCCGGTACGACGTCGCAGCCGGCCCTGTCCGCGCTGGTCGCCACCACCGACCACTCGTCGCGGACCACCGGGCTGTCGCTCGACGGCGTCAACGCGCTCGAGCCCTACTGGGAGGCGACCCGCCGGCTCTACGCGCCGTTCGAGTCCGGACTGCCCGCCCCGACCGGTCGCGTCTACACGCACGAGATCCCCGGCGGCCAGCTCTCCAACCTCCGCCAGCAGGCCATCGCGCTCGGCCTGGGCGAGAAGTTCGAGCAGGTCGAGGACATGTACGCCGCCGCCAACCGGATCCTCGGCAACGTGCCCAAGGTGACGCCGTCGTCGAAGGTGATCGGTGACCTGGCCCTGTCGCTCGTCGCCGCGGGCGCCGACCCGGCCGCGTTCGAGGCCGAGCCCGGCCGCTTCGACATCCCCGACTCCGTCGTCGGCTTCCTCAACGGCGAGCTCGGCGACCCGCCCGGCGGCTGGCCCGAGCCGTTCCGCTCGAAGGCGCTGGCCGGCAAGTCGTGGACGGCGCCCGAGCCGGTGCTGTCGGAGAAGGATGCTGAGGCGCTCGAGACCGCTGATCGATCGCTGCGTCGTCGTACCCTCGACCGGCTGCTGTTCCCCGCGCCCACCCGGGCCTTCGAGGAGGCCCGCCAGGCGTACGGCGACGTGTCGGTCCTGCCGACCCGCGACTACCTCTACGGCCTCTCCCAGGGCGAGGAGCACGAGGTCGAGCTCGAGGAGGGCGTCACGCTCCTGCTCGGCGTCGAGGCGGTCAGTGAGCCCGACGAGCGCGGCTTCCGCACCGTCATGTGCACCATCAACGGCCAGCTCCGCCCGGTCTCCGTACGCGACCGCTCGGTCGCCGCCGAGGTGCCCGTCGCCGAGAAGGCCGACCCGGCCCGCGAGGGCCACGTCGCCGCTCCGTTCCAGGGCACGGTCACCCCGTCGGTCGCGGTCGGCGACAAGGTCGCAGCCGGCGACACGGTCGCGACGATCGAGGCGATGAAGATGGAGGCGTCCATCACCGCGCCCGTCGACGGCGTCGTGAAGCGGCTGGCGATCAGCGGTACGCAGCCGGTCGAGGGCGGGGACCTGGTGCTCGAGCTGGGCTGACCGACCTCCCCGTGCGGCGTGGCCGCGTCCTCCAGGAGAGGGCCTGACGGTCAGCGGGGAGGACGTGGGCCTCGACGGCGAGTGCGCCCGTGGCCCCCGTCATCCTTCGCGGCGTGCGGCGTGAGCGGCATGGATCCGGCGGCCGCCCCAGCGCGTTCCGTGATGACGCGCCACGCTTCCTCGGACACCCCGGGGTGATCGGCCGGGTCCTCGGTCTCGATGGCGGCAGCCAGGTCGCGTGCCGTGCGGAGCACGAGCGCTCGCGCTCGCCGTTCCGTCAGGCCCCAGCCGACGCCCTCGGCGATGAGATCGGCAACGTCGATGTCGGCCATGGCGTGCTTGCCGTTGACGTCGAGCGCACTCCGCCGGTTCTCGCGCGGATGGTGCAGGTGCATCGCGATGTCATAGGCCGGGCTGAGCTCGACACTGCCGTCCGGCAGCCGCAGGAACGAGATGTTCTTCGCGTGCAGGTCCGTGTTCCCGACGAGATGCGAGAAGGTCGCCAGGCGGAGCAGTGGCGCGGGGTCGCCGCCTCCTTCGACGAGGACGTCGTAGGCATGACGCAACGACGGCATGCGTGAGCCCCACTGGAACTTCCTGTTGGGGTCACGAGTGTCGAGCCCGATTGCTTGCGCGAGATCCTCCTGGTGGATACGCGGGTTGCGTCCGTCGAGGCCGCGGTCGTAGCGGGACACGGCAATCGCACGAACCCCGTCGAGCTCGAGGATCTCGGCCTCGATCGACGTGAGGCCGAGACGTCGAGCGAGGGTGAGGCTGAGGACCTCGGTGTCCACGACATCGCCGATGCCGGAGTCGGGGGACCAGGCACGCTTCACGATCCACGTGGATGCCGCGCCGTCCCGGCATGCGTACCAGCCTGACTCCCCAGCAGAACGCTCTCCCTGCTCACCGGAGGACCGCACCCGGTGGAGGACGATCTTGGGAACCATGCCCGGCAGGGTCGATGACTCCCCGGTCGCGCCGGTCGGATCGGCCGGGGAGTACTTGTCGGCGTTCTTGACGCGCTCTGCGACCTCGCTGAGGCTCAGCGGCTCGTAGTGGCCGGCGCGCGACGGATCCCCGTGCCCCTCCGGCACGATCTGGGCAGCGCCGGGGGTGTCACGCCCGTACGCGCGGATCAGCGCGAAGGAGTCGTCGGGCGGCGCGCCTGCTGCCAACGCGGCGTTGACGCGCGCGTTCCCCTCGGGCAGGAGGCCGTCGATGTAGTTCCTCACCAGGGCCGGCACGATCCGACCGCCGATCGGCATCTTGGCCGACAGCACGCGCGAGCCTTCACCGAAGTCGTCGCGTGCAGCATCGGTCCAGGTCAGGACCATCCGCCCGCGGACGTCCTCGGACAGGGAAGCCAGGTGCGTTCCGTAGAGCCAGATGTCGAGCGCAGCGCGGCTCATGGTCGATCGCCGCGGGATTCGTCCTTCGTCACGATCTCGATGTGGGCTCCGAGGTCGCGCAGGATCTCGAACAGTCGACTGGCATAGATCGTCGGTCGCCCCGACTCCAGCTCGGAGATGTAGCGACGCGAGATGCCCAGCGTCTCGGCGAGCTCCTGCTGGGTCACGTCGCGTTCGAACCGGAGGCGCGCCAAGGCCTCGCCGAGTGCCTTCTGGGAACGGATGGGACGGCTGGTGGTCATTCGGAGCACCTCCTGACGAGTTGATATTAGCTCATTGGCTGGATGGGTCGATATCCGCGCTTATCCCGAGTGTGCTGATATCGACTCTTCAGAGGATGAGACACCCCGGACACACTCGGCCCGTACGAGGTCGAGCTCGAGGAGCGCGGCTTCCGCACCATCATGTGCACCATCAACGGCCAGCTCCGCCCGGTCTCCGTACGCGACCGCTCGGTCGCCGCCGAGGTGCCCGTCGCCGAGAAGGCCGACCCGGCCCGCGAGGGCCACGTCGCCGCTCCGTTCCAGGGCACCGTCACCCCGTCGGTCGCCGTCGGCGACGAAGGTCGCAGCCGGCGACGCGGCCGAGCCCGTCGCGCTCGTAGGAGGTCGACGCTGTTCCGTGGTCCTGTCCGACCAGCTCGCCGAACGCGTTGTACTCGAGATCGGTGTCGTCGGCTGCGCCGGGACGGTCGATCCTGGTGAGCTGCCCGTTGTCGTCCCAGGTGTAGCTGGTGCCGTCCGAGGAGCTGGTGATCTGTCCGGCGGCGTCGAAGGTGGAGGTCACCTCCACGCCAGCGCCCGGTCCGGATCCGGGGGTAGCGCTGGTCCGGTTGCCGTCGGCGTCCCAGCCCCAGCTGGTCTCCGTGGTCGTGGTGCCTTGCGCCAGCGACGCGGACTTCAGGCGGCCGGCCGGGTCATAGGGTTGGCGAGGTTGTAGGTGAACGTCGAGGCGGCAGTGTTGGGCGGGTCGATGCTCGTGACCCGGCGGGCGTTGTCCCAGGTGTACGACGTCGTGCCGAGCTGGTCGGTGCTCGAGGGGACACGTTCACAGAAGGGATCTCGGGCCGTTTTGGGAATCCGTTCGCGGATAGGCTCACCGCCATGGGCGAGGTCTTCGCGGGGCGGTACGAGCTGCTCGACCCGATTGCCGCCGGCGGCATGGGGACGGTGTGGCGGGTGCTCGACCGGACCGCCGGTGACGTCAAGGCGGCCAAGATGCTGCGCCAGACGGATGCCGCGATGCTGCTGCGCTTCGTGCGCGAGCAGTCGGTACGGATCGACCACACCCACGTCGTGACGCCGCAGTCGTGGGCGGGTGTCGACGACCGGGTGCTCTTCACGATGCCGCTGGTGCGCGGCGGATCCGTGTCGGGTCTGATGAAGCGCAACGGCGGGACCCTGCCACCGCGCTGGATCGCGGTGCTGACCGACCAGACCCTGCAGGCGCTCGAGGCGGTCCACCGGGCCGGCATCGTGCACCGCGACATCAAGCCGGGCAACCTGCTCCTCGAGCCCACCGGCGCGGGGCGGCCGCACCTGCGGCTGACCGACTTCGGCATCGCGGTGCCGAGCGACGAGCCGCGGCTGACGCACGTCGCGATGGTGATCGGGACGCCGGGCTACATGCCGCCGGAGCAGTACCACGGCGCCGATCCCGACCCCAGCGCCGACATCTACGCCCTCGGCATCGTCGTGCTGGAGATGCTGACCGGGAAGCGCCCCTCCAGCGACGGGGCGCCCGACCCGGTCGACGTCGGTCCGCTGCGCACCGGGAACCCCGAGCACGACGCGGTCCTCGACATCGTGGCCGCCGCGACGTCGTACGACCCGGCGCAGCGGCCGAGCGCCACCGCGCTCCTGGGCCACCCGGCGCTGCGCTCGCTGGTCGGCCGCTGGGACGACCCGGCGCTGGCCGACGACCTCGTGGTGCCGGACGAGTACCCCGCCACCCCCGACATCTCGGCCACGAACCTGCCGACGGCGCCGCACCCGCCGCCGCCCCCGAGCCACGCGGCGCCGCGACCCGTGACGTCGACACTGCCGCCGCCCCCGCCGACGTCGGCCTTCGTCACGCCGACCCGGCCCGACGTCCCGGTCCCCCTGGGAGCCGGTGGACGGGCGCCGGTCGACGCGTTCGTGCTGCTCGGCGTGGGAATCGTCGGTCTGCTGGTCGCGCTGTTCCTGCTGCTCGGCTGACGTCAGCGGCGGGCGCGCAGCCGGACCACACCGGCCCCCAGGCACAGCACGCTGGCGGCGGCGAGGCCGAGGCCCGCCCAGCGGCGGGTGCTGAACCACCCGTCGCCGGAGACCGGGTTGCCGGAGGCGACGGCGGAGAAGGTGTCCTCGGCGACGAGGAAGGGCTCCTCGGGCGAGTAGCCCTCGATCTGCGCGCCCTCGTCGGGGGAGGTGACGACGCCCGGGTACGACGGCGCACCGGCAGGCTCCCCGGTCACGGCGACGGTGAGCTCGACCGGGACGTCGAGCGGGTCGAGGTCGGAGCTCGGGTCGACGGGACCGACCGACACGGCGATCCAGTAGTCGCCCGGCACGATCGGCAGCTCGTCGTCGAAGCGGTTGCGGTACTGCAGCGGGTTGCTCCCGGCGACGATGTCGACCGCCTCCTCGACCTGGTAGGACCCGTCGGCACTCTCGTCGCTCGCGCCCTCGTTGGTGAGCGCGTAGACCGCGCGCCGGGGGTCGACCAGGCGCACCCGGACCGGCACCCCCGAGTAGCGCCCCTCGAAGTCGGCCTCGTCGGCCTGGTCGGCGGTGACCCGGGCGACGACCTGCTGGCCCCAGTCGACACCGACCCGCCACAGCTGCTCGGTCCCCTGCGGCACGGTGGTGGACACCGTGACGCCCTCGGCGGAGGAGTCCAGCTCGGGGGCGTCGTCGAAGGACGTCGCGCCCGGGAGGTCCTCGGCCTCTCCCGCATCCGGGATGTCGAAGCTGACCTCCTCCGGAGTCTCCGGCAGCGAGAGCGGGTCGCTGACCCCGGCCTCCTCGACGACCTTGATCGCGATCGGCATCGGCGTGGTCACGCTGCTCGAGCCGCGGCTGACCTGGATCTCGAGAGACGCGGCGGTCAGGCAGGGCGGCCGGTCGGTCGAGTCGGCCGCGGTCTGGCCGATGCTCACGGCCGTGCCGAGCACGGACTGCGGGATGCCGTAGGTGATCGAGTCGTCGTCGGTCCTGCAGGAGGTGAAGCTGCCGGTGTCGTCGACATAGCCGACGTCGACCTTCAACGCGTCGGCGTCGGTGCTCGGCGGCGAGCTGACCACCCCGACGTGGACCGTGCTGTCGCGGATGCGGCGGTCGTAGGTGAAGTGGTGGACGTTCTGCGCGTCCGATCCGCCGAGCGAGTCGGACCACAGGCCCGGGCCGAGCACGGTCGGGTCGGCGGGGTTGGTGCTGCCCTTGCCGCCCTCCAGCGGCTCGCCGCCGAGGTCGATCGGGTCGGGGGCCGCGGCCGCTGCGGCGGCGTACCCGGTGGCGACGGTGAGCCAGGCGAGGCAGCAGGCGCCGGCCAGGAGCGGGCGGACGGCGGGGACGGGACGGCGCACGGGCCGAGCCTATCCGCGGGGAGCCCCGGCGAATCCCGCGCGCCGCGCAGAATGCGAGGGCCCGCGGCCGGGGGATCTCCCCGACCACGGGCCCGTGCGGACGCGACCTGGGTTCAGGCGTCGTCGTCCTCGTCGTCGGCGGGCTGCGCCTGGTCGGCGTCCGGACCGTCGGCGAGGATGCCGTAGAGGCTGCGGCGCGCCTCGACGAGTACGTCGACGGCCGCTCGCCGCTGGCCCTCGGACCCTGCGGTCACGATCTGCCAGACGGCGCTCATCACCTGGCCGATCTCGGCCTTGATGTCGGCACTGCCCGGCTGGCCGCCGTCACCGGTGGCCTCGGCCTCCTTGCGGCGGTCGAAGGGCACCCAGACGGCAGCGAGCTCGTCGGCGTGCTCCTCGCACCAGGCGGCACCCCTGGCCGTCAGGCGCATGCCGCGGCGGCCGGCCTCGTCGTTCTCGACGAGCTCCTCGTCGAGCAGCTGCTGAACGGTCGGGTAGACCGAGCCGGGGCTGGGCTTCCACACGCCGCCGCTGCGCTCGGTGATCTGCTGGATGACCTGGTAGCCGTTCGGCGACTCCTCGCGCTCGTTGGCGGCGCGGAGCACGTCGAGGATCGCGGAGCGGACGTCGCCGCGGCGTACCCGCGGGCCCCGGCCGGGCTCGGGGCGGCCCTGGCCGAAGAGGCCGACCAGCCACGGCGGCGGACCACCGTGGCCGCCGTGGCCGTGGCGCCCGCCGCGGCCGGGCTCACCCCAGCCGCCGCCCCAGGCACCCCAGGGGCCGGGGCCGAAGTCGCCGCGGTTGCGGCGCTGGAATCCGCGCAGCTCCGGGTTGCCCCAGGGGCCGCAGTCGTCGGGTCCGAAGAACTTGTTGTGGCGTCCCATGGCGGGACCTCCTTCTTCCGTGGGGGCCTCGTGGGCCCCGTTCGTGAGTTCGGGATATCGCGGGAACAGTTCGTGTTGGTATCGCGATATATCGCAAGCGTACGGGTGAGAGACGCCCCACGCAAGGAGCTCTGCTGTAACTCAGTGCTACGAAGACTGCCCGGGGGCTCCGACCGCTTCCTCGGCGTTGGAGATGTCGCCAACGCCCGGCAAGCAGCAACAACGCCGAGGAAGCGCAATAGCGCCCCGGGAGCGACTCAACGCGGTGGCAGTGTTCGTAACACTGAGTTACACCCCGACCGCGCCCGGCTCACCGCGCCAGCCAGGCGGCGTACGCGTCGAACGCGAACGGCCGGCCGAGGAAGTCGGCGACCAGGTCGGCGGCGTCGCCCTCCCCACCACGGGCCAGCACGGCGTCGCGGTAGCGGTGCGCCGTGTCGGCCGCGAACAGGTCGGACTCGTCGAAGGCGCTGAACATGTCCTTCGCGATCACGAGCGACCACATGTAGGTGTAGTAGGCAGAGCTGTAGCCGCCGAGGTGGCCGAAGCTGGCGAACATGTGGGTGCCGGGGAGGTACGGGAGGGCGGCGTACCGGGACTGGAGCTCGATCATCCGCTCGGTCAGGTCGGGCACCTCACCGCCGCTGGCGGCGAGGGCGCGGTCGGCGTGGAACCAGTACGACATGGCGGCGTAGAACATCTGGGTGCGGGCGTAGATGCCCTTGCCGTAGTCGTCGGCCGCCCGCATCGCGGCGACGAGCTCCGCCGGGATCGCCTCGCCCGCCTCGTCGCTGGCGAAGGTGCGCAGCACGTCGGCGTGCCAGGCCCACTCCTCGAGCATCTGGCTCGGCGCCTCGACGAAGTCCCACTCGGTGGCGACGCCGGCGAAGCGGAACCAGTCGCCGTGGCCGGCGAGCACGTGGTGCAGCAGGTGGCCGAACTCGTGGAAGAGGGTGACGACGTGGTCGTGCTCCATCAGGCCACGGGAGAAGTTGCAGACCAGGACGCCCTCGGGCAGCTGCTCGCCGGCCACCCCGTCGGTCAGCGTGAACTGCGCCGCGTGCTTGTACTTCCCCTCGCGCGGGTGCAGGTCGAGGTAGATCCGCCCGATGACCCGGCCGGCCTGCTCGACCTCGTAGGCGGTGACCTCCTCGTGCCAGACGGGTACGTCGACGGGCCGGTAGGACAGGTCGAAGAGCCGGCCGGTCACGTCGAGGAGTCCCTGCCGGACCTTGCCGAAGTCGAAGTACGTGCGCACGCGCTGGGCGTCGACGTCGTACTCCTCGGAGCGGACCAGCTCGGCGTAGTACTGGAAGTCGAAGCCGGGGACCTCGGTCGCGTCGGGGAAGTCGCGGCGGTAGCGCGCGAGCAGCTGGTCGAGGTCGCGCCGCATCGGCTCCTCGGCGGCCTCGGCGATCCGGTCGATGAACTCCGGGATGGCGGAGCCCGTGCCGATCATCTTCACGTCGGCGTCGTACGACGGCCAGTCGGCGTAGCCGACGGTCGTGGCCAGCTCGTGGCGCAGCGCGAACAGCTCGGTGAGCAGTGGCTCGGTCGTCGGCCACCCGCGCTCGAGGAAGGCGACGGTGATGTCGCGACGGACGTCCTGGTCGCGCGCGAACATCCGCACCGGCACCGAGTCGGGGTAGTCGGTCGTGACGGTGACCAGGCCCTCGTCGTCGGCCGGGTGCGCCTCCAGCCAGTCGGCGGGCATGCCGGCGAGCTGCTCGGGCCCCACCCGGATGGTGCGCACGTCGTCGCGGGTGACCCGGCTGAACTCCTGGTCGAGCTCGGTGATCCGCTCCCGGATCTCCGCGATCCGCGTCCGGGTCGCCTCGTCCTTGTCGACGCCGGAGCGACGGAAGTCGGCGCGCACCTTGGCCAGGAGCCGGGCGGCGAGCGGGTCGTGGGCGACCGACGCGTCGTCGATGGCCGCGAAGACGTCGTACAGGTCGCGGTCCAGGCTCCACTGCGTGGCCAGCCGCGAGGCCTCCTGCTCGGCGGCGTCGGCCAGGTCGCGCGCCGCCTCGAGCGGGTGCACGTTGCCGAACAGGGAGCCGAAGGCGGCGACGTTGCCGAGGTGGCCGGCGGCCCGGTCCCACTGCCGGAGTACGGCGACCGGGTCGGCCGGCGGCGCGGTCCGGAGCCCGTCGACCAGCTCGGTCGCGCGGGCGAGCTCGGAGGCCGAGCGCTCCCGGATCCAGTCGGGCCAGAGGTCGGGCGCGGTCGGGAGCGCAAGGGGGGCGGGCGTCATGGCCGCAAGCCTACGAGCGCACCGTCGTGGAGATCCCGTGGACCGATGTAGAGAAACGTGGAGAAGCGGAGGAGGTCGTGGAGAAGTCGCGTCGAACTCCTGTGGCGCTCGCCTTGGAAGAGTTCTGGTCATCGGGAAACACCCCGCAGAGACCACCGAGAAGCACACCAGGAGCAACACGCCATGCAGATGTCCAAGAAGGTCCTCCTCCCGCTCGCCACGATGGCCGCCGCCGGCGCCATCGCCGTGGGATCGGGTGCGACGTTCACGTCCCAGTCCAACAACACCGTCAGCGCCGTCACCTCCGGCACGCTGTCGCAGAGCAACTCCAAGGACGGCGGCGCGGTGTTCGACCTGAGCAACATGAAGCCGGGCGACACGCTCAACGGCTCGCTCACCCTGACCAACACGGGCAGCCTGCCGGCCACCTTCAGCCTCACCGAGACGGCGTCGACCAACGCCTTCACGGGCGACAACCTGACCCTGGCGATCACCAACACGACCACCGGCGCCACCGTCTACAACGGCACCTTCGGCGGCCTCGTCGACGGCACCAAGACCGACCTCGGCGTGGTCGAGGCCGGCGTCGCGAACACCTACAAGTTCACGGTCAAGCTCGCCACGACCACCCCGAACGCCGACCAGGGCAAGACCGCCTCGGCGTCGTACCAGTGGGACTCGATCCAGCTCAACGGCGAGACCACCAACCAGTGACCCCGCGCTGAGCAACGTCACCCCACGAGAAACGGCCCGAGACCATGGAGACGAGCACCGTGACCGCACCACGCCTCCCCCGGCTCAAGCGCGCGACCGGCTTGCTCGGCAACCTCCTTCTCGTGGTCGTGACGTTGCTCGGCGCGGCCTACGTCCTGCCGGCACTGCTCGGACACGAGCGCTACGTGATCACCGGCGGGTCGATGTCCGGCACCTTCGAGAAGGGCTCGATCGTCTTCGAGAAGCCCGTCGCGGCGGCGGACCTGGAGGTGGGCGACGTGATCACCTACCAGCCGCCGCCGTCGTCCGGGGTGACCACGCTGGTCACGCACCGGATCATCGCGATCGGCCGCTCGCCGGAGGGTGAGCAGGTGCTGCGCACGCAGGGGGACGCCAACCCGGACCCCGATCCGTGGCTGTTCTCGCTGACCTCCGAATCCCAGCCGGTCGTGAGCTTCTCGGTCCCGCACGCGGGCTGGGTCCTCATCGCGCTGGCCGATCCGCAGGTCCGACTGCTCGTCATCGGACTCCCTGCAGGGCTCGTCGCCCTGCTCAGCCTCGGCCAGCTGGTGGCCGCCGTCCGCACCCGTCCCGATCCCGCACTGGGGGGTGGACCGGGCCGGGTGCGCACGGCCTGACGAGCGGCGGCTGTCTCCTGGTGTGGGGCCGGGGGGCAGCCGCTCTCGTCTGCCCGCAGTCCGTCGTCGGGCTGCGTTCCGTCTTGTGGAACGGCTGTGGAGCTCGCGTCGACCGGCCGTGGTCCGCGTCTCCCTACCGTTGAAGCATCTCCCCGACACCCCGTCAGCACCACGCCAGGAAGGACCGACCATGCGCCGCACGCCCGTGATCCTGCTCCTCGGGATCCTCGTCGTGGTGCTGGCCGGCCGCTTCTCCAGCGGGTTCTCCGCAGCGACCTTCACCAGCACGAGCGCCTCGTCGGGCACGGTCCGCGCCGCCTCGGACTGGACCGCCCCGGCCGTCGCCGTGACCCACCCGGGTACGCCGGTCCAGGGCACCGTGACCCTCGCCGCGACGGCCACGGACGCCGAGTCCGGCATCACGTCGGTGACCTTGCAGTACCTCGCGCCCGGTGCGTCCACGTGGACCACGCTCTGCACCGACACGACGGCGCCGTACTCCTGCACGTGGGCGACCGGCTCGCTCGCCGACGGCACCTACGACCTGCGCGCCCGCGCGGTCAACGGCGCCGGCTACACCAGCCTCTCCGACACGGTGCGCACGACGGTCGCCAACAAGGTCGTCGTGGTGCTCGCCGACCCGGGCGACGTCGTCCGCGGCAACGTCGCGATGGGCGCGACCGTCTACAACGGCGGAGCGCTGCCGTGGATCGTCACGATCCAGTACGTCCCCGCCGGCGGAACCAGCTGGAAGACGCTGTGCTCCGGGTTGTCCGCCCCGTTCGGGTGCACGTGGACCACGACGTCCTTCGCCAACGACTCCTTCGACCTGCGGGCCGTCGCCACCTCGGGCACCACCACGGTGACCTCGGCCGTCATCAGCGACGTCCTGGTCGACAACCTCGCCCCGGGCGTGACGATGACCGACCCCGGCACCCCGCTCAGCGGCACCGTCACCTTCGCCGCGACCGCCACCGACACCGGCTCCGGCGTCCAGCAGGTCGTGCTGCAGCACCTCCGCAGCGGCACCAGCACCTGGCAGACGCTGTGCACGATCACCGCCGAGCCGTTCAGCTGCCGCTACGCGACCACCGCGCTCGTCGACGGCACCTACTCCTTCCGGGCCGTCGCCACCGACGTCGCCGGCAACACCGCCACCTCGGCGAGCGTCACCGGCCGCGTCGTCGACAACACGATCTCCTCGGTCTCCGTCGACGACCCCGGTGCCTTCCTCTCCGGCACGGTCACCGTGACCGCGCACGCCAGCTCGACGGCCGGTGTCGCCTCGGTGCTCATCCAGCGCGCCGCGTCCGGCAGCGGCACCTGGACCGACCTCTGCACGAGCACCACGCCGCCGTACTCCTGCACGTGGGACACGAAGACCGTCGCCAACGGCAGCTACGACCTGCGGGCGATCCTGCTCGACGGCCGTGGCGCGACGACCACCTCGGCGATCGTGAGCGCCCGCAAGGTCGACAACAGCGCGCTGCGTGCCGTCGACGTCCAGGCTGCCAACGGCGAAGGCACGGCGGGACGGCTCGACGCCGGCGACACGATCACGCTCACCTACAGCGAGTCGGTCGCCCCGGCCAGCATCACCGCTGGGTGGAGCGGGGCGGCACTGCCGGTCAGCCTGCGCCTGCGCGACGGCAACCTGGTCGGCGCCGGCAACCGGGCGGACGTGCTCGACCTGCTCCGCAACGGAAGCGCCGTCCAGCTCGGCTCGATCGGCCTGCGCGACGACTTCATCAAGGCCCGCAAGACCGCGACCTTCAACGCGACGATGACCGCCACGAGCGTGACCGTCGACGGCGTCAACCGGACGGTGGTCACGATCGTGGTCGGCACGCTCGCCTCGGGCAGCGGCCTGAAGACGGTCGCCGCCGCCGCGACGATGCTGTGGACCCCCTCCACCGCGGCCACCTCGGTCGGCGGCGGCGCCTGCGCGGCGACGCCGGTGACGGAGTCCGGACCTGCGGACCGGGACCTGTGATGGGCCGCCACACGACCGGATGGCGGGTCGCGACCCTGCTGCTGACCTT
The DNA here is from genome assembly GCA_964487275.1 of uncultured Nocardioides sp. Lineage (GTDB taxonomy): Bacteria > Actinomycetota > Actinomycetes > Propionibacteriales > Nocardioidaceae > Nocardioides. The sequence goes on from CAZAQE010000053.1 coordinate 18,140, forward strand.
CCTCGGCCTCTGCCAGCTGTGGTGGGCGGGCGGCCTCGGGGACCGGACGTCGGTCAGCGCGGCGGTCCTCGCGCCGCTGAGCCTGCTCTCGGCGCTGGCGCTGTCCCGGGCGAACGCCCTGGAGACCAGGCTGCCGGCCGTGGTCGTGGCGGCTGCACAGCTCTCCCTGACGCTCCTCGCCCTGACCTTCGGCCTTCCCGGACAGGACCGTCATGCCATCGACGGCCGGACCTTGGTCGCCCTCGCGGCCGCCGCCGGAGTCCTGGTCGCCCTCGATGCCGACCGACGTGCGCGCGCCCGGACCGACCCGGCGGCACGCGCCGCCTATCCTCGGTGAGGTGCCAGTGCGCCTCCTGATCGTCGAGGACGACGACGCCATCGCCGCGCCCCTGCTCCGCGCCCTGCAACGTGAGGGGTACGACGTCGACCGGGTCTCCGCGGGCCAACCCGCGATCGATGCCGTGGCGGCCGGAGGGGTCGACCTGGTGCTGCTCGACCTCGGGCTGCCGGACATGGACGGCCTCGACGTCTGCCGGCGCCTGCGGACCGACGGCTTCGCGGGCGGCATCGTGATCCTCACCGCCCGGGCGGGCGAGCTGGACCGGGTGGTCGGCCTCGACGTCGGTGCGGACGACTACCTCGCCAAGCCGTTCAGCCTGTCCGAGCTGCTCGCGCGGGTGCGGGCCCTGCTCCGCCGCTCGCACCGCCCCGCCGTCGTCGACGCGCCGACCCCGACCGTCACCCCGACCCCCTCCGCGGCAGCGCCGACGGCTTCCGGGTCCCCGGCTCCGACGGACTTCCGGCTGGACCGTGCCGCCCGCCGGGTGTGGGCCGGTGACACCGAGCTGGCGCTGACCGCGAAGGAGTTCGACGTGCTCGCCCTCCTCGACCACCACCGGGGTGCGGTCGTCAGCCGGGAGACACTGATGGCCGAGGTCTGGGACGAGAACTGGTTCGGCTCCACCAAGACGCTCGACGCGACCATCGGCCGACTCCGCCAGAAGCTGCAGGACAGCCTCGCGCCGATCGCCCTCGGAACCGTGCGGGGCGTCGGCTTCCGGCTCGAGGACTCCCCGCGCGATGCGTGAACGGCTGGTCATCGCCTTCGTCGGGCTGACCCTCGCCGTCATCGGTCTCTACGGGGTGCCGCGGGCCTACTTCCTCGCCGACCTCGTGCGCGAGCAGGAACGGGCCACCCTCGACGGCACCTCCGCCGCCCTCGCCGGTCTCGTGGAGGAGCGCCGGTCCGCGGGCGGCGAGGTCGACGCCACGCTGCTGGAGCACGGCCTGACCGGCGCCGAGCGGGTCGAGTACCGCCCGGCGTCCGGCGCCACCGTCGCGGTCGGCGAGCGCGCCGACGGCGAGGGTGGCATCGTCGTGGAGCGCCCGCTGCCGGACGGCGGCTCGCTCGAGCTGGGCGTCTCCGGCGACACCGTCAGCTCCGGTGTGCGGGACGCGATCACGCCCCTGGTGCTGCTGGGCCTGGTGCTCGCGGTCGTGTCGGCCGTCCTCGGGTTCGCCCTCGCCCGCCGGATGTCGCGCCCGTTCCGGGAGCTGGCGGATCTCTCCCGCGAGCTGGGGCACGGCCGCTTCGACCTCGACGTGCCGTCGTACGCTGTCCCGGAGGCGGAGGAGATCGGAGCCTCCCTCCGCGGTGCGGCGGCCCAGCTCGACGACCTCGTACGCCGCGAGCGCGAGTTCGCGGCCAACGCCTCGCACCAGCTGCGCACGCCCGTGACGGCGTTGCGGCTCGGGCTCGAGGATCTGACGCTGTGGCCGGAGACGGCACCCGAGGTGCGCGAGGAGCTGGATCGCGGGATCGCCGAGCTGGACCGCCTCAACGGCGCGATCGACGAGCTGCTCGACCTCGCCCGCGGGCGGCGGATCGAGGCGAACGAGGTCGTCGACCTCGTCGCCGTGGCCCGGGCCGGCGTCGAGCGGTGGGAGCGGCGACTCGCCTCCGAAGGTCGCACGATCGGCTTCCGCCAGCAGGGCCGCCGCTCCCGCACGCGTGTCCCGAGCGGGCCGGTTGAGCAGGTGATCGACGTGCTCGTCGACAACGCCCGCAAGCACGGCGAGGGGGCGATCCTGGTCGAGGTTCGCGACGCCGGCACCCACCTCGAGGTCGTGGTCGGCGACGAGGGGACCCGGCAGCTCGGACCCGGGGTGTTTCGTCGCGGCGTGAGCACCAGCTCCACGGGCTCGGAGGGCATCGGGCTCGCCGTCGCCTCCGAGCTGGCCGACCTGTGCGGCGGTCACCTGTCGCTCGACACCTCCTCGCCGACCACGAGGTTCGTGCTCTGGCTGCCGCCGCGTGACCGGGTCATCCGGTCAGCTGATCCCGCTTCCGGGTGAGGTAGGCGCGCTCGGCGGTGTTGTCGCAGACGGCCAGCGCGGCGTCGTACGCGGCGCGGCTGTCGTCGGAGCGGCCGAGCCGGCGCAGCAGCTCGGCCCGGGTGGCGTGCCACGCGTGGTAGGTCTCCAGCGGCAGCCGGTCGACGATCGCCAGGGCGACCTCGGGCCCGTCGAGCTCGGCGATCGCGACCGCCCGGTTGAGCGCGACGATCGGCGACGGGTCGATGCGGTACAGCTGGTCGTAGAGCGCGGCGATCTGCGACCAGTCGGTGGCGGCGCCGGTCGGTGCGTCGGTGTGGACGGCGTTGATCGCGGCGAGGACCTGGTAGCGCCCGGGACGGTTGGCGGCCAGGCAGGCACGGACCAGGTCCTGGCCCTCGGCGATCAGCGCCCGGTCCCAGCCACCACGATCCTGCTCCTCGAGGGTGACCAGCTCGCCGCCGCGGACCCGGGCAGCACGGCGCGACTCGGTGAGCAGCAGGAGTGCAAGCAGCCCGGTCACCTCGAGGTCGTCGGGCAGCAGCTCGTGCAGCGTGCGGGCGAGCCGGATCGCCTCGCCGGTGAGGTCGGCCCGGATCGGGTCGCCGTCGCCGGTGGAGAGGTAGCCCTCGTTGAAGATCAGCAGCAGGACGGCCAGCACGGCACCCACCCGCGCGGGCAGGTCCTCGGCGTCGGGCACCTTGTAGGGGATGTTGGCGCCCTTGATCTTGGCCTTCGCGCGGGTGATCCGCTGGGCCATCGTCGTCTCCTGGACGAGGAAGGCGGCGGCGATCTCGGCGACCGTGAGCCCGCCCAGCAGGCGCAGGGTCATCGCGATCCGGGCCTCCGGCGCGAGCGCCGGGTGGCAACAGGTGAAGATGAGCCGCAGCCGGTCGTCGCTGATCACTCCGGTGGGCTCGTGCGGGGTGTCGTCGTGGATCATCGCGGCGGCCTCGTGCTTGGTCTCGCGGACCTTCTCGCGACGGAGCTTGTCGATGGCCCGGTTGCCGGCGGTGGTGGTCAGCCAGCCGCCGGGGTTGGGCGGAACTCCCGCCTCGGGCCACTTCTCCAGCGCGGCCACCAGGGCCTCCCCGGCCGCCTCCTCGGCGATGTCGATGTCACCGAAGCGTCGGACCAGGGAGGCGATCAGGCGGCCGTACTCCTCGCGGAAGATCCGCTCGACAGCGGCATGGGAGTCGGTGCGTGAGGTCACGCGTCGGCCGGCGGCTCGGCCTGGAACGGACGAACCTCGACCTTGCCCTGGCACGCCCGCGAGCCCTCGGCGGCGTACCGCAGGGCGGTGTCGGCATCGGGCACGTCGATGATCCAGAAGCCGCCGATGTGCTCCTTGGTCTCGAGGTAGGGACCGTCGGTGACGACCGGCGCGTCACCGGACGCGTCGACGACGCTGGCGCTGCCGACGCCCTCGAGGCCGCCGGCGAAGACCCAGACGTTGTCGGCCTGGAGCTTCTCGTTGAACTGGTCGACGGCGGCGAACATCTCCTGGGCCTGCTCGGGGGTGATCGCGTCGTAGTCGGCCTCGTTGCCGTGAACGGCCAGCAGGTACTGCGTCATTGCTCTTCTCCTCGGTCGGGTCGGGTGCCGGGCGGCCCCGATGACCGCCTCACATCACCACCACGAAGGGCGGTGCCCCGATACGACAGCCTGCCACCGACTTTCTCATCGGTGCTCCGTCTCGCCCGGGTCTCACCTCGCGGCGGCTCGTTGCCGCGACGCCCCCCGCAGGAGGACCGTGGGCACGTGTTCAGGAAGCTCAAGCAGATCGGCCAGGCGTTCAGCCCGGAGAACTTCAAGCAGGGCCTGGCGAACGGTCGCGAGGCCATGGCGAACGGCGGCCGGCTCAGTCCCGAGCAGCTGGCTGCCCTGCCGCCCGAGACGCGGGCCCGGTACGAGCAGGCGATGGCGCAGGTGCAGGTCACCGCCGACCGGACGATCGACGACGAGAAGGCGCGACGGGTGCTGCTCGGTCCGGCGGGCGACCACCTCTACGGCCCGCTGCCCGACCGTGAGCAGATGACCACGCTCGACATCGGCGCCCAGGTCGCGCACGCCCGGGACGGGTTCCGGCAGGCCATGCGCGAGACCCTGCGAGGGCGCCCGGTGCCGACTCCGCCCGTGCCCCCCGGGAGCGCCGACCCGGTGGTCCAGGCCGCGCATGAGCGGGCCCAGCGCGACGAGCAGCGGACGCCGTACCTCGCGGAGGGGCGCAGCCCGGTCACCTTCACCCGGGTGGCCGCCGACCGGAAGCGGCCGCTCGACGCACTGACCGCCTGGCTGGGCACGTCGGGCCTGGCCGGTCGGCCCGACCTCGTGTACGGCGTCGCGCGGGTCCCCGACCACGTGCCCGGCGGCATCGGCATCACCCGGGCGGCGATCGTCGAGTGGGAGGTGGTCCATGCCGCGCAGGCCGCCCTGCCTCCCGCGCCGCCGGCCACGGCCGTGGAGTTCGACGCCCGCGAGACCTGGGCGGCCCGACGCCCGGGCGAGCCGTCGATCCTCGACGAGGACCTCGGCCTCGAGTTCTTCCGGAACGCCGACCTCGGGCCCGAGCAGTGCCTCGGCATCGCCCGCCGGATCGCGGCGGACGCGCGCGCCGGAGGGGACGAGGGGACGCAGCCGCGCGTGCTGGTGGGGGTGACCGGCGTCGTCGCCCTGCACCCGGCGGGCCTCGCCGTCGGCGCCGCGGACCGGATGCGCGCTGCCCGCCCGCTGCAGGTCGTCCCCGCGCCGGACGTGCACGTGGCGGTGCTGAACTGGCTCGAGATCCGCAAGGTGGTGATGCCCCGCACCGACCGGCGACCGCTGGTGCCCTCACCGTTCCCCTACCTGCCGGGCACGCCCCAGGAGCTCCTGCACGCCTACCTGTCGATCGTCGGCGTCCGCCCGCGCGACTGCTACAGCGCCCAGGTGACCCAGGACCAGCCCGGCAACCTGATCGGCGGCACGGCGCACGTCGTGACGACCGGAGCCGAGGCCGAGCCGGCCGCCGACGGCGAGGTGCGCAAGCGGTTCCGCGGGGGCAGCCGGGTCGTCATCGCCTATCGGGACGCGCCGGAGTACGCGGACGGACGGGCGCGCTGGTCGTCGTACGAGCGTGACGTGCTGCAGGCCCAGCTGTCCGTCGGTACGGCGGTGCGGGCTCCGGTCGACCGGCAGAGCGCGCTCGACCGAGGGGTCCTGGGTGCCGTGATGCGCGGCGTGGACGCCGTGGGCGACTTCGTGACCGGCGAGGGCTGGGAGAAGACGGACTTCGACAAGATCCCGCGCCACCGCTACTGCTGGCCGCCCGTGCAGTAGGTCACGGGCAGCAGGTCACGGGCAGCAGGTCA
>CAZAQE010000054.1:0-22740 GCA_964487275.1 uncultured Nocardioides sp.
TCATCGGAAGTCCTCCGGGTCGATGGCGATCCAGATGTGCTCGGCCGTGGCGACCACCTCGTCGTCCGGGCCGTAGAGCGTGGCGGCGGTGAAGGTCTTGCGGCCGTCGATGCGGCGTTGCTCGCCGACGACGACGTAGCGCTCCGACGTGCGGGGCAGCCGGCGCACCTCGACGGTGATCCGGCCGAGGACCGACGGACGGCCCTCCAGGTCGCTCGACCACCCGCCGGTGCAGTCGAGGGCGGCCCAGGTGATCGGCACGGTGCTCTCGTACGGCGTCCAGGTGGCCGCCACCCGGTCCGTACCCACCGCGCCCGGGAAGATGCGCAGTCCGTCACCGGGGCGTCGCGCCGGCCCGCACACGAAGCAGCCCGGGAACGGGTGGCTGCGGTGGCCGGGGTACGACGCCTCCGCCACCGCGGCCTCCGTGGCCGGCGTGGGCGCGACCGGGGTCGGCGATCCCTCCGCGTACGCCGCCTCCGCGACCAGGTGCCCGTGGTGGCTGAGCGTGGCGCCGTTGGCCGTCGCGGTGACCGGCATCGGTGTCTCCAGCGGCGGCGGCTGGCGCAGGGTCACGGTGACCGCGTGACCCAGTGCCTGGCCGGGCAGCTGCGCCGCCAGTGCGCCGGCGACCCAGCCGCCGTTGCCGGAGCGGGGCGGGCCGTTGAACCGGTGGGGGACGAGGAGCGTGGTCACGATCGCAAGCCTGCCAGCAACATAGGTAAGAATGAGCAGGTGAGCGACCTGATCGACACCACCGAGATGTACCTCCGCACGATCTACGAGCTGATCGAGGAGGGCATCGTCCCGCTGCGGGCGCGCATCGCCGAGCGCCTGCACCAGAGCGGGCCGACGGTGTCGCAGACGGTGGCCAGAATGGAGCGCGACGGCCTGCTGACCGTCGAGGGCGACCGCCACCTCGAGCTCACCGACGGCGGCCGCCGCCTGGCGACGCGCGTGATGCGCAAGCACCGGCTGGCCGAGCGTCTGCTCGTCGACGTCATCGGCCTCGACTGGGAGCAGGTCCACGAGGAGGCGTGCCGCTGGGAGCACGTCATGTCCGAGACCGTCGAGCGGCGGCTGCTCGAGCTGCTCGACCACCCGACCGAGTCGCCCTACGGCAACCCGATCCCGGGCCTCGACGAGCTCGGCGAGGCCAAGCCGGTGCAGGACTTCATGGACGACGTCGAGCCGCTCTCCAAGGCCGCCTCGAAGGACACGTCCCGGGCGCTCGTGCGCCGCATCTCCGAGGAGATGCAGAAGGACGAGGCGCTGATGAGCGCCATGCGCCGGGTCGGTGCGCTGCCCGACAAGACGATCACCATCCAGTCGACTGCCGACGGCGTGCTCGTGGGCTCCGGGGGCGAGACCGCCGAGATCTTCCCCGAGGCCGCCGACCACATCTTCGTCAAGAGGCTCTGAGCGCGGCCAAGGCGCCCAGCCACTCGCTCGTCCCCGCCTCGACCTTGTACGACGCCAGGTCGTCCCCGCGCGTCGTCCCCCGGTTGACGATCACCACCGGAGTGCCCTGCTGGGCGGCCCGGCGGACGAAGCGCAGTCCGCTCATCACGGTGAGGCTGGACCCGGCGACGAGCAGGCAGCCGTCCGTGCCGGCCAGCGCGTCGACGGCGGCGTAGCAGCGCTCGACCCGCGGCCTGGGGACGTTCTCGCCGAAGAACACGACGTCCGGCTTGAGCGCGCCGCCGCAGTCGTCGCAGGGCGGGACGACGAAGCCTGCGGTGTCGTCGAGCTCGACGTCACCGTCGGGGCGCACGGCGACGTCGGCGTGCGCCGCCGCCCAGCCGGGGTTGGCGTCCTCGAGCCGCTGCTGCAGGGCGGCGCGCGGCGTCGTACGACGGCAGGAGAGACAGATGACGTCGGCGATCCGGCCGTGCAGGGCGACCGTTCGGGGCGTCCCGGCCGCCTCGTGGAGCCCGTCGACGTTCTGGGTGATCACCAGCCCGGCGCCGAGGGCGGCGACGGCGCGGTGCCCGGCATTGGGCTCGGCCCTCCTCATCCGGGACCAGCCGAGGTGGCTGCGGGCCCAGTACCGCTGCTGCGCCGCCGGGCCCGAGACGAACTCCTGGTAGGTCATCGGCATCCGCGCCGGCGCACCCGGCCCGCGGTAATCGGGGATGCCCGAGTCGGTGGAGAGCCCGGCCCCGGTGAGGACGACGAGCGGACCGGCGGCGCAACGCTCGAGGGCGGGGTCCTGCCGCCCGACTCCCTGGCCGACGAGTGTCACCCGATCAGGATACGAGCGGCACGAAGACGTAGCGGCCGTGCTCCTCGACCTGCGGGGTGGACCCGGGACGCCGGTGGATCCGCAGCATCCGGCCGCGGACCGGGCCGACGAGGGTCCCGTCCGGGGCCAGCTGCTCGACCAGGGCCACCGGGACGTGCTGCGCATCGGCGGAGACGAGGATGCGGTCGTACGGCGCTCCGTCCGGCCAGCCGAGCTCGCCGGGCAGTGCCTGATGGAGCTCGACGTGCGGTAGTCCCGGGTCAAAAGCACCGGATTCCGGCGAATCTCGGTGCTTTTGACCCGGGACTACCCCGAGGGTGCGGGCGCAGGAGGCCAGCACCTCGGGAACGATCTCGACGCCGGTGACGTGGCCGTCGGGACCGGTCAGGTGGGCGAGCAGGGCCGTGGTCCAGCCGGAGCCGCAGCCGACGTCCAGCACCCGGTCCCCGGGCTGGACCGCGAGCAGCTCGAGCATCGCGCGGACCGTCGACGGCTGGGAGTTCGTGACGTCGTACCCGATCGGCAGTGCGCGGTCGACACCGGCGAACCGTTGCTGGTCCGGCGGCAGGAAGCGCGCGCGGGGGACTGCCGCGAAAGCCGCGGTGATCCGTGGGTCCGGCCGGTCAGCCGTAGCGGAGCCGCGCACGCTCGCGCGCCTTCTCGGCCTCGACCTCCCGGTTCTTCGGCGGCGCCGTCGTCACCAGGTCGTCGAGGAGGTGCTGGGTGATGTGGGCGATCTCGTGGACCGCCCGGTCGAACGCGGCCTGGTTGGCCTGGCTCGGCTTCGTCGTCCCGCTCACCTTGCGCACGAACTGCAGCGCGGCAGCGGTCACCTCGTCGGTGGTGGCCGGCGGCTCGAAGTTGTTGAGCGGGCGGATGTTGCGGCACATGCCTCCACGGTACGCCGGGCTGGGGACGACGGAGCGGGGAAACGGCGGGTTGCATGTAGAATGCATGCATGGTCGCCCTCCAGATCCGCGATGTCCCTGAGGCGGTCCGTGACGCGCTCGCGGCCGAGGCGTCGAGGCGCGGGCTGTCGCTCCAGGCGCTGCTCCTCGAGCTGGTGACCCAAGAGGCCCGATTCCAGCGCAACGTCGAGATCTTCCGGTCCACGGCCCACCTGCGCGTCGAGCTGCCATCTCCGGACGACCCGGCCTCGGTGGAGTCGATCATCCGGGAGGGGCGTGACCAGGGGTTCGAGGTCGACCGCGCCTGATGTTCGTCCTCGACGCCAACGTCTGGGTGCACGCGCTCGTCGACGCGGGCACCCGCGGTGAGTCGGCGCGGGCTGCGCTCGCCCTCGACCCGGCGATCGTCGTGCCCGCCCATGCCCCGGTCGAGGTCCTGCGGACGCTGAGCCGGCTCGAACGCAGCGGACACCTGGACGCCAGCCGGGCGACGGAGCTCGCGCGCCACGCGATCGGGATGACCGTCCGGGTCATCGCCCCCGAGCCGTGGCTGCTCGAGGAGGTGTGGGCGGTTCGGCACAACGTCAGTGCCTACGACGCGCCCTATCTCGCGCTGGCCCGTCGCTTCGACCTGACGCTCCTGACCTCCGACCAGCGCTTGGCACGGGCCGCCGAGAAGGTGGCCGTCGTGGTCAGGCTGATCACCTGACCGGGCCTGCCGGCCAGTGCGTCAGGAGAGCTCGAAGAACTGCGCCTTGTCGCCGGTGACCAGCACGACCCGGCCGTCGGGGAGGGGTACGGCGCGCACGGCGTCGACGTCGTCGCCGTACTCGACCTGCACGAGGCGCTGCTGCAGCGCACCGTCGGCGAGGTGCACGACCGAGACGTAGCCGACGCGGGTGCGGGCGAACCGCTCCAGCACGGTGATCGCGGTCCGCTCGCCGGGCAGCCAGGTGAAGGCGCGGGGGTCGGCGCCGGCGAGCGCGCGGAAGGACGGGCCGTAGCTGTGGACGTCGAGCCGCTTCACCTTGCTGACGTCGCGGACGTCGAAGAGGCCGAGCTGCGCACCCCAGCCGCCCTTGCCGTCGGGACCCTCGCCGAGCCCGATCATCCGCCACGAGCCGAGCGGGTGGAGGTAGGTCGAGAAGCCGGGCACCTTCAGCTTGCCGAGCAGCCTCGGCCGCGCCGTGTCGGTGAGGTCGACCGCGTACATCGGGTCCACCTGCCGGAAGGTGACCACCACGGCGAGGTCGTCGAACCAGCGCACGGACTTGATGTCCTCGTTGACGCCGAGCCGGTCGAGCCGACCGCGCTCGACCAGCTCCTTGCCCTGCCGCTCGAGGGTGATGACCGAGTTGAAGTTCCCGGTCTCGCTCGTCGGCCCGACCGCCACGCGCAGCACGCCGTCGGCCTCGTCGACCGACCAGCGGTCGGCGATCGCGCCCTCGACCTCGCCGGAGGCGACGTGGGTCGCGGCGGTGCCGTCGAGCTCGAAGTCGAAGACGTACGACGTCCCGCCGGCCGGACCGGCCGGACCGGGCATGACCGGCGTGCCGATCCCGTCGAAGCAGCGGAGGCAGTCGCCCCAACCACCCCCGCCGGCCTGCGTCGCGAGGTAGAGGTGGTCGACGGACTCGTAGGCGATGCCGGTGTGCCCGGCGAGGCCGATCGCGTCCAGTTCCGTCGGGCTGGCGGCGTCGAAGCCGACGACGCTGGTGGTGTCGAGGAGCAGGTCGTCGGAGGGGATCGCGACGTCGGTGCAGTCCAGCAGCTGCCTGCTGTCGCCGTCGCTGGTGACGGACGGCAACCAGTCCTCGATCGTGGTCCTGGCGACGAGCTCGCGGTTCTCCTTCAGCGCCTGCTGCTCGGTCCTCCTCCCGTTCGGCTCCACGAAGTCGAGCTGCGGGAGGCCGGACTCGAGCACGATCCGCACCGCTTCGCCGTGCTGGCGCACCGACATCGTCGCGGCGTCGTAGGTGAGGTCGGCGGTGACCTCCGGCTCGGCCGGCGTCGCCAGGGAGACGGTGAGGATGCGGGTGCCCGGGTCCTCGTCGGTGGACTCGTCGTCGCGGCCGATCGCGACGACGGTGTCGCCGGACAGCAGGATCTCGGCGTCCTCGATGCCGGTCAGGGGGAGCGAGGAGAGCTTCTCGGTGGAGGTGCCGGTGACGTCGTAGGTCACCAGGTCGTCGTCGCGGACGGTGACGAGGAGCGTGCCGTCGGTCTTGACCGAGTCGGGCTCGTCGACGCCGGCCTCCTGGACGTTGGTGCCGGTGTCGCTGTTGGTGGCGCGGGTGGTGCGCGGGCTGGCGGACAGGTCCTTGTAGGCGCCCGACTGCTCGCGGGCAGCAGCCATGCCGTCGACCGGGAACGGGCCGTCCAGCGGGTACCGGCCGTAGTAGTACGGTCCGCCGCCCCACCCCCACGCGGACACCAGCTTCCGCCCACGCTCCCGGTAGGTCGCCAGCAGGTCGTCGCAGGACTTCGCCGGCTCGAGATCGGCCTGGAAGGCCACCCGCTGGGGCAGCGCCTGGATGCCGCCGGGGCCGACCGGCCCCGAGCCGCCGCTGACGAGGGTGCCGGCGACGAACGCGCCAGCCAGGCCGGTGACGACCCCAGCGGTCAGGACCGGGCGCAGGTACAGGCGCCGGCGACGACGCTGCTCGCCGGCCGCGGACGCGAGGATCGCGGTGACCGGCGCCTTGCCGGCGGGGTAGTCGTCCCAGAGGTTCTCGAGGTCGGTCATTTCCTTGATCCTCCGGAGATGTCGAGGAGGTGGTCGTTGGCGGCGAGGTGGGCCAGTGCGCGCGAGAGCCGGCTCTTGACCGTCCCCGCCGGCACGCCGAGCGCCTCGGCGGTCTGCTTCTCGCTGAGCTGGACGAAGTAGCGCAGCACCACGACGTCCCGGTTCGGCTTGGTCAGACCGCCGAGTGCCCGGTGCACGGCGTCCGCGATCGCGACCCGCTCGGCCGCGTCGGAGCCGCCGTGGTCGGTCGCGGGCCGGTCGAGCGCCGCCTGGGCGTCGTACTGGCGGTCCTTCCACCAGCGGGTGCGGCGGGTGTCGCGCAGGCAGTTGAGGAGCATCCGGTAGACGTAGGCGTCGCGGTTGTCGGCGCTGCTGACCCGGTCCCAGCCGGTGTAGCAGCGCACGAGCGTCGTCTGCGCCAGGTCCTCGGCCTCGTCGGGCCGGGCGCCGAGGAAGACGGCGGCGCGCACCAGCGACGGCCAGCTCTGCTCGACGTAGTCGGCGTAGGCCGACTCGTGCTCTGGGTCCACGGGCGCTCCGGTTCTGCTGGCTGCTTGCTGAAGGTACGACGCGGCGACCCTTGCGCGGGGTTCCATCGGTGATGAAAGACTCGTGGGCATGGCTGACAGCTCCCGTCCGTACGACGTCGTCCTCTTCGGAGCCACCGGCTTCACCGGCGGCCTCACCGCCGACTACCTCGCCGCGCAGGGAGGTGACCTGCGCTGGGCGATCGCCGGGCGCAACGAGCAGAAGCTGGAAGGCGTGCGCGACCGCCTCGCCGCGACCAACCCGGCCCTGAAGGACCTGCCGATCCTCGTCGCCGACGCGGAGGACACCGACGCCCTTGCCGAGGTCGTCGCCACCACCAAGGTCGTCGCGACGACGGTCGGCCCCTACATCGAGTACGGCGGCCCGCTGGTCGCCGCGTGCGCCGTGGCCGGCACCGACTACGTCGACCTCACCGGCGAGCCGGAGTTCGTCGACCGCACCTACGTCGAGCACAACGCCGCGGCCGAGGGGTCCGGCGCGCGGCTGGTCCACTGCTGCGGCTTCGACTCGATCCCGCACGACCTCGGCGCCTACTTCACGATCAAGGAGCTGGCGAGGGAGGTGGGGGGTGAGATCACCGCGCCGGTCACGATGCGCGGCGTGGTCCGCTCGAAGGCCGGCTTCTCCGGCGGCACCTTCCACTCGGCGCTGACGGCGTTCTCCCGGGCCCGGCAGATGAAGGAGGCCTCGAGCGCCCGCCGCCGGATGGAGCCGCGCCCCGAGGGCCGCCGCTCGCGGGCGTCGGTGGGCAGGCCGACCCGCGACCACGACCTCGGCTACTGGCTGCTGCCGCTGCCGACCATCGACCCGTTCGTCGTGGCACGCAGCGGGGCCGCCCTGGCGTCGTACGGGCCGGCGTTCACGTACTCCCACTACGCCGGCACGAAGACCCTGCGCTACGCCGTCGGCGGTGCGGTCGGCGTGGGCGGCCTGACCGTCGCCTCCCAGGTGCCGCCGTTGCGCAACGCCCTGCTGAAGCGGGTCCCGCAGGGCGAGGGGCCGTCGGAGAGCCGGCGCGAGAAGTCCTGGTTCACCGTCGACTTCGTCGCCGAGTCGGCCGGGAAGAAGGTGCACACCCGGGTGTCCGGTGGCGACCCGGGCTACACGGAGACCGCCAAGATGCTGGCCGAGTCGGCCGTGTGCCTCGCCCTCGACGAGAACCCCAACGTCTCCGGCCAGGTCACCACCGCGACCGCGATGGGCGACGCGCTGCTGGCCCGGCTGCAGCGGGCGGGGATCTCGTTCGAGCGGCGCTGACGCATTCCGGGGTTTCCCCGGGACAACGACGACGGCCGCCCGGGTGACCGGGCGGCCGTCGTACTTGCGATGGGTTGCGGCCCCACTCCACAACCCACGGGTGAGGGGACGTCAGCGACGGGCGAGCCGCTGCCGGGCGAACGCCGCGCCCGCGGCGGTGACCACACCGCCGCCGGCCAGCACCCACATGAGCTGCAGGCCCTGCTCGTCCTCGGTGGCCGAGGCCGCCGCGCCGGCGTCGATCCGGGTCGGTACCGAGACGTCGGCAGCGTCGTCGTAGTCGGGGACCAGACCGCCGGTGTTGACGACGTCGACGTCCTTGTCGTCCTTGCCCTCGTCCTTGCCGCCCTTGTCGGCCGGCTTGTCCTCGGGCTCGTCGCCCGGCTCCGGGTTGGCCAGGTCGTCCGGGCCCTCGGGCTTCGGGTCGTCGTCCTCCGGGTTGGTGATGTCGCCGGGGCCCTCGGGCTTCGGGTCGTCCTCGGGGTTGGCGATGTCGCCGGGACCCTTGGGGCCGTCGTCCTCCGGGTTGGCGATGTCGCCGGGGCCCTGCGGCTCCGGGGCCGGCGGGTCGGGCTGCGGCTCCGGCTCCGGGTTGGCGATGTCGCCGGGACCCTTCGGGCCCTCGGGGTTGGCGATGACGATCGGGCCGTTGGGCTCGAAGCCGTCGGCGTGGGCGACGCCGGAGCCGAACGCGATCGCGCTGACGGCGATCGGGGTGGCGACCAGCAGGCGGAGGGCGGTGCGGGTGGTGCTGTTCATGACTACTCCCTGGTTTCTGGTGGGCCGTGGTGGCCTTCGTTGGGAGTAGGAGCAGCCGGTGCTCGGGACCTTGCAGATTTTCTCGAGAGTTTTCGGGATTCTCTTTCGGGATTCTTTTTCGGGTGGTGCCGGGCGCTGGGCAGGCGGGGTGTAACACGCTGTTCGCTGAACTACCGGGCGGTTCTCCGCACGACACGCCGACGACAGGCCGGGATCGGTGCCGAAAGGTGCCGGGGAGTCGGGCGAACAGCGTGTTACAGCAGCGGTCGGTACGCCGCCCGCGCCACGGGACCGTCCCTGAGGCCGGCGGCCTCCTCGGCCACGAGGTCGGCGAGGACGGCGAGGTCGGCGAGGTCGGCGAGGGCGCGGTGCATCCCGCTGGCGTCGTACGTCGCAGCGAAGCTGGCGTCGTGGGCAACGACCGCTTGCTGCTGGTGGGGGGGTGGGGGCGGTCGGCGACCATCGGCCGACCCCTCCACCTCAGGCCGGCTGCGTCCCAACGAGGTGGGCGAAGACGATCGTGTTGTCCGGGTACCCGTTCTCGGTGCGCGTCCCGCCACACGTGATCAGCCGCAGCAGGGCGGCGTCGCCGGCGGGCCAGATCCGGTCGTAGGGCAGCCGCTCCTTCGGGACGTCCTCCACGGCATCGACCGCGAAGGTCGCCACGGCGCCCGGGCGGTGCACCCGGATGGTGTCGCCGGGCTCGAGCTCCGCGAGGTCCCAGAAGACATCGGGGCCGTCCGGTCCGTGCACGTGCGCGACGACCACCGCGCCACCGGGCTCGCCGGGACGCGGGCCGGGGGAGTACCACGCCGCCTTGCCGAAGTCCGGGGTGTCGAGCGACCCGTCGGCCTTCAGGCCGCGTCCGGTCAACCGCTCGTCGACGCCGATCGCCGGCACCTCGATCCGGGTCGGCGCCGCGACCCGCTCGACCGGGGTGGGCGCCGCCGGGACCGGCGGTGCCGGAGGTGCCGGCGGGAGGCCCAGGACCGGGGCTGGTACGACGACGGCCGGCTCGGGCTCCGGGTCGCGGAGCCCGAGGAACAGACCGGCCACGAGGGCCAGCACGCCGGCGGCGAGGGCGAGGTTGGCGATCAGCCTGCGGGTGCGCTCCATGGGGGTAGGAGCACGGGGGGGCCCGGACCTTGCAACTTCCCGGGTCAGCCGGGGCAGGGGTCGAAGGTGAAGGTGCGCGACCGGCTGGACTGCAGGCCGGCCTCGTCGGTCGCCGTGAAGGTGACCTTGACGTTGCCGCCGACCGCGACCGGGATAGTCACCCGCCACCGCCCGCCGGACAGGGTCGCCGTGGCCTGGCCGTTGGCCGAGCCGGACCACCGCACCCGGACGGACCGCACTCCGGTCCCGTCGCTCACGGTGGCGGAGACCGGGATGCTGCAGCTGGTGGCGCCGGCCGTGATGGTGCCGATGACCGGCGCCCGGTTCACCCTCAGGCTCACCGTCACGAGCACCGTCCCACCCGACCACGTCACGGCCACCTGCCCGCGGTGGCTGCCCTCGGACAGCCCCGAGCGGTCGGCGGTGATCCGCAGCCCGGTGTCCTCGCCCGCGGCGATCGTGCCGCCGCCGGTCGACACGGACAGCCAACCGACGCGGGCCCGGGCGGTGAAGTCGACCGGGCTGCCGCCGACGTTGGACAGCCGCACCGTGTCGCCCGATCGCCCCGTGCCGAGATCGATCGAGCGGGTGGAGACGCGCAGGTCGCCGGGGGCGGCGATGGTGGCATCGCTGCTCGCGGCGCTGCTGCTGGGGGCGGCGGACGCCGAGGTCGCCGCCGCGGAGGGGGTGGGGGCGGTCGTCGTACCAGCAGGGGTGCTGGCGGGCGCCGCCGGCGTCGACGACGCCGAGGTCGGGGTGTCGACGGCGACGAGGTCGTCCTCGCCGTCGGCCGGCCAGAGCGCGGCGAGCACCCCGACGCCGGCGAGCAGGAGCAGGACGGCGGCGACGGCGACCAGCGCGCGCCGCCGACGGGCGCCGTCGTCGTCGGCACCGGCGCCACCGGCCGGCAAGCCACCGGGCACCGGCTGGTCGACGTAGAACGCCACCAGCCGCTCGTCGCCGAGCACCCGGTCGCGCAGCGACGCGGGGGCGGCGAACGCGGGGACGCTGGCGAACAGCGCCAGTGGGCTGACCATCAGCTTGCGACGGGTCTCGCAGACCGCGCAGCCGTCGATGTGCCGGGCGACCCGCTTGCGGATGAGCGGGGAAAAGGTGCCGTCCCAGTCCTTCAGCAGCGCCGCGAGCTCCTCGCAGTCATCGCTGCCCTTGCGGGCGATCAGCAGGGCACCGAGGGCGCGCTCGACCTGGTCACGGGCGCGGCTGAGCATGACGTAGGCGTTCGCCGGGGTGACGTCCATCGCCGCGGCCAGCTCGGCGCCCTCGAGCCCCTGCCGCAGGTGCAGGTCGATCAGCGCGCGGTCACGGTCGTTGAGGCCCTCGACGGCCGCCCACACCAGCTCGCGCAGCTCCGCCTGGACCGCGTCGTCCGCGACCTGGTCCTCCGGTCCCCGTCCCTGGTCAGGCATGGCTTCCAGCCATTCGTCGTCGTGCGCCTCGCGCCCGCGGGCCCGCAGCGTGCGCAGGCACTCGTTGCGGACCACGGAGTACAGCCACGGCCGCAGCCGGGACGGGTCGCGCAGCTGGCCGACCTTCTCGGCCATCACCACGAAGGAGTCCGCGACGCAGTCCTGCGCCTCCACCGGGTTGCGCAGCATCGAGAACGCGAAGTCGTGCAGGCGGTCGGCGTACCTCTCGTAGACCGAGGCGAACGCCTGCCGGTCCCCGGCGAGCACGCCGGCGACCAGGGACGCGTCGTCGGGCAACGCGTCCGAGGTGGTCATGGCGAGATCGTAGGGACACACGGGTACGAGCGCCCACCACTTCGGACCTTTCACTTTTCCGACGGGTAGAACGCGTTCTAGTGTTCGCCCATGGAGAGCACCCGTACGCCGACCGAGGCGGTCCTCGGTCTCTGGCGCACCCTGTCGGCCCGTGACTGGGACGGCATCGCCGACTGGGTCACCGACGACTGCATCTACGTGGACATGCCGGTCGGGCCCACCCTCGCCGCCCGCGGGCCGGTCGACATCGTGAAGCGGCTCCAGGTCGGCCTGCGCGACCTGGCGGCGTACGAGAACCACGACGGGCTGCTCGCCGCCGACGGCGACGTCGTCATGTACGAGCACTCGGAGACCTGGACGTTCGGCACGGGCGAGGTCGTCGAGCTGCCGTTCGTGACCGTCCACCGGGTCCGCGACGGCCGCGTCTGCCTGTGGAAGGACTACTGGGACTTCGGGGCTGTCGCCAACAGCGCGCCACCGGACTGGATGGAGGGACTCCAGGCCGCCGACGTCTCCTGGGTGTACGACGCCACCGGGCAGATCTGAGCCGTCCGCCGCCGCGACTGCGGCGGTGGCTGGATGGTGCCGACAACGAATCGGCCCCAATCCTGTGGGATCCGTTGTGTCGGCGGGAGGCCGTTGGCTGGCACTGTCGAGAACGTGCCTGAGGTCTCTCGAATCGCCATCGTCAACCGCGGCGAGGCCGCGATGCGGCTGATCCACGCCGTGCGCGACCTGAACGCCCGGCACGCGTCG
Organism: uncultured Nocardioides sp.; assembly: GCA_964487275.1. GTDB lineage: Bacteria > Actinomycetota > Actinomycetes > Propionibacteriales > Nocardioidaceae > Nocardioides. The sequence continues at coordinate 12,079 of CAZAQE010000054.1, forward strand.
CCGGACGGGACGCCGGACCGCCCGATCCGCACCATTGCGCTCTACACCGACGTCGATGCCGGGTCCGCGTTCGTGCGCGAGGCCGACGAGGCCTACCTGCTCGGCGCCGCCGCCGACCGTCCCTATCTGGACCTCGCCGTCCTCGAGGACGCGCTCACCCGGACCGGGGCCGACGCTGCGTGGGTCGGCTGGGGCTTCGTCGCCGAGGACCCGGCCTTCGCGGAGCTGTGCGCCCGCCTCGGTGTCACCTTCATCGGCCCGAGCGCCGACGCGATGCGCAAGCTCGGCGACAAGATCGGCTCGAAGCTGATCGCCGAGGAGGTCGGCGTACCTGTCGCTCCGTGGAGCCGTGGCGGCGTCGACACGCTCGAGGCCGCGCTGGCCAGTGCCGAGGAGATCGGCTACCCGCTGATGCTGAAGGCGACCGCCGGTGGTGGCGGCCGCGGGATCCGCAAGGTGACCTCCGGCGACGAGCTCGCCGACGCCTACCAGCGCACCCGCGACGAGGCCGAGCGTGCGTTCGGCAGCGGCGTGGTCTTCCTGGAGAAGCTCGTCACCGACGCCCGCCACGTCGAGGTCCAGGTCATCGCCGACGGCCAGGGCACCGCGTGGGCCATCGGTGTCCGCGACTGCTCGGTCCAGCGCCGCAACCAGAAGGTCATCGAGGAGTCCGCCTCCCCGCTGCTGGAGGACGCACAGGCCGCCGACCTCAAGGGCTCCGCCGAGCGGCTCGCGAACGCGGTCGGGTACGCCGGCGCCGGCACTGTCGAGTTCCTCTACCACCCCGGCTCGCGCACCTTCGCGTTCCTCGAGGTCAACACCCGCCTGCAGGTCGAGCACCCGATCACCGAGGAGGTGACCGGCACCGACCTGGTCGCGCTGCAGATCCAGGTGGCCCGCGGCCTCCCGCTCACCGGTGAGCGGCCGACCGAGCGCGGCCACGCCGTCGAGGCGCGGCTCAACGCCGAGGACCCCGACCGCGACTTCGCTCCCGCCCCCGGCCGGATCGCCCGCCTCGAGTTCCCCGCCGGACCCGGCATCCGCGTCGACACCGGCGTCGCCGAGGGCGACACCATCCCCGCGGACTTCGACTCGATGATCGCCAAGGTCATCGCGTGGGGCGCCGACCGCGACCAGGCGCTGGCCCGTCTGCGCCGCGCGATGGGCGAGACGACCGTCGTCATCGAGGGCGGTGCCACCAACAAGAGCTTCATCCTCGACCTGCTCGACCAGCCCGAGGTCACCACCGGCACGCCCGCGTGGGTCGACACCGGCTGGATCGACCGTGTGCGCGGCGAGGGCCGCCTGCAGGCCGCCCGGCACTCCGGCGTCGCGCTCGTCGCTGCCGCGATCGAGGCGTACGACGAGGAGGAGCGCGCCGAGATCGCCCGCCTGCTGCAGACCGCCCAGGGTGGCCGCCCGCAGGTCCAGCACGACCCCGGCCGCACCATCGAGCTCAAGCTGCGCGGGGCGACGTACGCCCTGACCGTCCGGCAGACCGGACCGGCCCGCTACCAGGTCACCGTCGCCGCGGGCGCCGAGGAGCGCACCGTCACCGCCAGCCTGGACCGCCTCGACGAGGTGCACGGCCGGCTGACCGTCGACGGCCACCGCTACCGCCTGGTGACCGCTACGCACGGTCCCGTCCAGCTGGTCGAGGTCGACGACGTCATGCACCGGGTCAGCCGCGACGAGGGCGGCATGGTCCGCTCGCCCGCGCCCGCACTCGTGGTGTCCACCCCGCTGGTCGTGGGCGACGAGGTCACCGCCGGGCAGCCGGTCCTCGTGCTCGAGTCGATGAAGATGGAGACCGCCCTCCACGCGCCCTTCACCGGCCGCGTGAAGGAACTGCTCGTCCGCGTCGGCAGCCAGGTGGAGACGGGCGCGCCGCTCGTGCGCCTCGAGCCCACGGAGGACGGCGACGTCGGCACCGGCAGCACCGCCTGCCTCGCCGACCTCGACCTGCCGGTCCCCGCCGGCGTCGCGGCCGGCGCCGAGGACTGCCCGCTCGACGACATCGCCAGCCAGATCCTCGGGTACGACGTCGAGGCCGGCCGGCGCCAGGAGCTGCTGGCCGCGCACCTGGCCGGCCGCGACGCGACCGCCGCCGGCACGCTGCACGCCGAGATGGCGCTGCTGTCGCTGTTCACCGACTTCGCCGAGCTCAGCCGCAACCGCCCGGCCGGCGACGAGCCGCCCGCGGAGCTGCGGGTGCACAGCTCGCGCGAGCACTTCCACACCTACCTCCGCAGCCTCGACCCCGACCGCGGCGCACTCCCGGACCACTTCCGCGACAAGCTGCTCAAGGTCCTCGCGCACTACGGCATCACCGACCTCGAGCGCACGCCCGAGCTGGAGCGCGCGGTCTTCCGTGTCTTCCTCGCGCAGCAGCCGCCGTTCGAGGTCGACGTGGCCGTCGCCGTACTGCAGCGCTGGCTCGGCGACCCCCCTCCGGCCGCCGAGGACGCCGCCGCCGTCCGCGCCCTGCTGGAGCGGATGGTCCGCGCGACGCAGCGCCGCTTCGCAGCCGTCGGCGACCTCGCCCGCTCGGTCCGTTTCGGCTGGTTCGACCAGCCGCTGGTCGACGACGAGCGCCGGACCGTCCTCGGTGGCGTCGCCGCCGAGGTCGAGGCCCTCACCGACCCGGCCGCCCCCGACCGCGACGCGCGCATCGACGCGCTCACCGCCATCCCCGAGCAGCTCGTCGGCTTCCTCCGCGACCGGATCGCCGACGGGCTCCCCACCCGTGAGCCGCTGCTCGAGGTGCTGATCCGCCGCCACTACCTCGAGTTCGACCTGCACGACCTCACCGTCAGCAGCCCCGAGGAGTACGACGGCCGGCCGGTCGTGCACGCCGAGTACGCCACCGACGAGAAGGGTGCGACCCGGGTCGTCGCCACGATCGGCGACATCAGCGAGCTGGCCGACCCCGGCAGCGCGCTGGGTGCCGCGATCACCTCGGTCCTCACCGACGACCACGACGACGTCGTCGAGGTCTACCTGCGCTGGCCCGACGTCCCCGCCGACGCCGACGAGGTCTCGGCCGAGGTGGCGAAGATGCTCGCAGGCCAGGAGTTCGCCGCGCGCGCCCGTCGCGTCTCGGTGGCCGTGTGCCCGGCCGCGCCGCAGCCGGTCGGCTACTTCACCTTCCGCGCCGAGGACGGCTCCGAGCTGGTGGAGGACACCCTCGTCCGCGGCATGCACCCGATGGTCGGTCGCCGGCTGAACCTGTGGCGCCTGCGCGAGTTCGACGTCACCCGCCTCTCCGCGCCCGACGACGTGCTCCTCTACGAGTGCGTGGCCAGGGCGAACCCGGCCGACCGGCGCCTGGTCGCCGCGGCGCAGGTGCGCCAGCTGGCCGTCGTACGCGACGAGGCGGGGGCGGTCATCGCGCTGCCGCACGCCGAGCGCGCGGTCGAGAACTGCCTCGAGGCGATCCGCCGCGTCCGCACGGCGCGGGGCCGCGAGGGCACCAAGCTCGACGTCAACCACGTCTGGGTGACCGTGTGGCCCGTCGTGGATGCGGACCTCGACCAGCTGACCGCGCTGCAGGGCAAGATCACCCCGCTCAGCGAGGGCGCCGGCATCGAGGAGGTGCTCGCCGAGGGCCGCGTCGCCGGTCCCGACGGCACGCCCGTCCCGCTCGCGATCCGCTTCCACGCCAAGCCCGGGGCGGGCGTCGTCGCCGACGTGATCACGCCGCCGACCGAGCCGCTCGCGCCGATGGACGAGTACGCCGCCAAGGTCCTGCGGGCTCGTCGTCGCGGGCTGGTCTACCCCTACGAGCTGCAGGCCGTGCTCGCCGGCGGCGGCACGCTCGTCGAGCACGACCTCGACGACACCGGCGCGCTGGTCCCCGTGGAGCGCGCGCCCGGGCACAACAAGGCCGGCATCATCGCCGCCGTCGTCACCACGCCGACCCAGCTGCACCCCGAGGGCATCACCCGCGTCGTGCTGTGCGGCGACCCGCTGAAGTCGCTCGGCGCCGTCTCCGAGCCCGAGTGCGCCCGGATCATCGCGGCCATCGACCTCGCCGAGCAGATGGGCGTGCCGGTCGAGTGGTTCGCGGTCTCCGCCGGTGCCCGGATCTCGATGGAGAGCGGCACGGAGAACATGGACTGGGTGGCCGCCGCGCTGCGCCGGATCGTCGAGTTCACCCAGGGCGGCGGCGAGATCAACATCGTCGTGGCCGGCATCAACGTCGGCGCCCAGCCGTACTGGAACGCCGAGGCGACGATGCTGATGCACACCAAGGGCATCCTCGTGATGACGCCCGACAGCGCGATGGTGCTGACCGGCAAGCAGTCGCTGGACTTCTCCGGCGGCGTCTCGGCCGAGGACAACCACGGCATCGGCGGCTACGACCGGGTGATGGGCCCGAACGGGCAGGCGCAGTACTGGGTCCCCGACCTGGCCGGCGCCTTCGGCGTGCTGATGGCGCACTACGAGCACACCTACGTCGTCCCCGGCGAGGCCGGCCCGCGCCGCGCGCCGACCACCGACCCGGTCGACCGCGACGTCACCACGCACCCGCACGAGGGCGACTTCGCCACCGTCGGCGAGATCTTCTCTCCCGTGCACAACCCCGACCGCAAGCGGCCCTTCGACATCCGCACCGTCATGCGGGCGCTCGCCGACGCCGACCACGAGATGCTCGAGCGGTGGGCCGGCATGGCCGACGCCGACACCGCGGTCACCGTCGACACGCGTATCGGTGGCTACCCGGTCAGCCTGGTCGGCATCGAGTCCCGGCCGGTTCCGCGCGCGGGCTTCCCGCCCACCGACGGTCCCGACACCTACACCGCGGGCACGCTCTTCCCGCGGTCGTCGAAGAAGGTCGCGCGGGCGATCAACGCAGCGTCGGGCAACCGCCCGCTCGTCGTACTCGCGAACCTGTCGGGCTTCGACGGCTCGCCCGAGTCGATGCGCAACCTGCAGCTCGAGTACGGCGCCGAGATCGGCCGTGCGATCGTCAACTTCCGCGGCCCGATCGTGTTCTGCGTGATCTCGCGCTACCACGGCGGCGCGTTCGTGGTGTTCTCGAAGCGGCTCAACCCGGCGATGACCGTGCTGGCGATCGAGGGCTCCTACGCCTCGGTGCTCGGCGGCGCCCCGGCGGCGGCGGTCGTCTTCGCCGCCGAGGTCGCCAAGCGGGCCGCGGCCGACCCTCGGGTCGCCGAGCTGGAGCAGCGGATCGACGGCGCCGAGGACGGGGAGCGCGGCCGCCTGGTCGTCGAGCTCGCCGAGCTGCGCGCCCAGCTGCGCGCCGACAAGATCGCCGAGGTCGCCGCCGAGTTCGACGGCGTCCACGACATCCACCGCGCGGTCGAGGTCGGCTCCGTCGACGAGGTCATCGCCGCCAGCGACCTCCGTCCCAAGGTGGTCGCGGCGATCGAGAAGGGCCTGACCGCCTGACCCCCCCCTTCGCCGAGTTGGGCGTTTCGTCCGCCGACTTGGGCGTCCGGCTCGCCGACTTGGGCGTCCGGCTCGCCGAGTTGGGCGTTCGTGTCCGGCGCCGGGCTTGAATCCCCAACTCGGCGGGCCGAATCCCCAACTCGGCGGGCCGAATCCCCAACTCGGCGGGAGGGTCAGACGGGGGTGATCGGCAGCGACCGACGCGGCTGGAAGGCGAAGGTCGCGCCGGTGCTGAACCGGGTGACGGCGACCTCGTCGGCCTCCGGCGCCGGTTCGGTACGACGAACGACGCGGCCCAGCCACCCGCCGCCCTCCGGCAGCGGTGACACCTCCACGTCGAGGTGGGCGTCGACGGCGCGCACGATCGCCTGGAGTGCCGCGGTCCACCCGGGCCCGCACAGCGAGATCCAGGCCTGGTCCTCGTGGGCGGGGGACGGGCGCACCACCAGGGTCGGGTCGTCCAGCGTCGCGTCGACGTACGCGGCGGGGTTGAGCAACGGGTGCACGGCGAGCAGCCGGACCGCCGCCTCCACCGGGTCCGTGAGCTCCAGCAGGCCCAGCGCCCGCGCGAGCCGCTCCGCGCCGATGCCGGCGACGCCGACGAGCTGCTTGCGGCGCAGTTTCTCCAGCTCGGCGTCGGTCTCGGTCCGCTCGGCGACCGCGAGCGCGAACGCCCGGTCCAGCAGGTGCATCTGGAGGCAGACCTCGTCGGCGATCCGCACCAGTGCCGACTTCGAGAACGCGGCGAAGTCGATGTCGGAGAGCAGCGGACCGGCGTAGTCGGCGAGCCCTTCGTCGGTGGGGTCGATGGGTGCCAGCTCGAGGGTCGCGGCCCGCGAACGCTCGTTGACCTCGAGCGCCGGAACGGGCTCGGGCTCGGGGAACGCGTCGTCGATGACCACGGTCCAGGCGCAGTGCGGGTGGCGGTCGGCAGGAGTGCGCGGCGGGCGGTGGATCGGCCGCACCTGTGCGTGCGGGTTCGACGCGATCGCGGTGGCGTCGAAGGTCGGGTCCTCGATGTCGTGGCACATGCCGCGCACGTAGTCCTCGCCCATCGGTTCCACGTCCATCAGGGCGCCGCAGTGGTCGAGCCGGAACTCCCCGTGCCACGGGTCGTGCACCGTGTAGCGGAAGTCCATGAACTGCGGGGGAGCCCCGATGTCGAGCTGCAGGCCCTTGAAGATCGTCACCACGTCGCCGCGCCCCGGGACCTCCGGCGCGTAGCCGAGCGCCGCCTGCATCCGCCGCGTGTAGATCGGCGACGCCGCAGCCCACTCCTCGATCGCGACCTGGAGCATCTCCTCGCGCCCGAAGGCGGCGATGCACCACGCCATGCCCGAGCGGTCGATGAGCTGGCCCATCAGCAACAGCTCGGGTACGACGACCGCGAGCTCCTCGCGGGAGAGGTCGGCGAAGCGGCTGGCCATGTCAGGCCGAGAGCCCCAGGCGAGCCGCCATCTTGTCGAGGTAGGTGAGCACCGCGGACTCGTCGGAGTCGGGGACGCCCCAGATCAGCTCGGACGCGCCGGCGGCCATCCAGTCGGCGAAGTCCTCCGGCGTCGGCTTCTTCGCGACCAGGATCCGCACGTCGGGCTGCCCCTCGCGGCCCGCCTCGGCCCACACCTTGCGCAGCTTGTCGGCGTTGGCGGCCACGTCCGTGGTGGTCGGGGTCGTCATCCAGCCGTCGGCGTTCGCCGCGATCCAGTCGAAGGTCTTGGGCCCGGCGCCGGCGCCGATGATCACCGGGATCCGACCCTGCGGGGGCTTCGGGTAGGCCCAGCTCGGCCCGAAGGACACGAACTGGCCGTCGTACGACGCCTCGTCCTGCGTCCACAGCGCCCGCATCGCCTCGAGGTACTCCTTGAGCACGGTTCGCCGCTTCCCGGCCGGGACGTGGTGGTCGGTCAGCTCGTCGGTGTTCCAGCCGAAGCCCGCACCGATCGTCACGCGACCGCCGGAGAGGTGGTCGAGCGTGGCGAGCGTCTTGGCGAGGGTGATCGGGTCGGACTCGACCGGCAGCGCCACCGCCGTCGACAGCCCGATCCGCTCGGTGACCGCGGCGCAGGTCGCGAGCGAGACCCACGGGTCGAGCGTGCGCAGGTAGCGGTCGTCGGGCAGCTCCTCGCCACCCGTCGGGTGCAGCGCGTCGCGGCGGACCGGGATGTGGGTGTGCTCGGGCACGTAGATGGTGTCGAAGCCGCGCTCCTCGGCGGCCACGGCGAGGCGGGCCGGCGTGATGCCGCGGTCGGAGGTGAAGAGGACGATGCCGTTGCGCATGCGGACCAAAGTAGAACGAGTTCTAGGAAATGTCTTGCGCCCGTCGGCATCGTCTCCTATGTTGGACACATGTCCAGTCAGGTGTTCGAAGCACCGCGCCAGGGGCTCAACCCGCGCCAGGCGGAGACGGTCGAGCGGCTGCTGGCCGCCGGCCTCGAGGAGCTGCGCGCGGTCGGCCACGAGGGGCTCACCGTCCGCACCGTCGCCCAGCGGGCGGGGGTCTCCCCGGCGACGGCGTACACCTATCTCGCCTCGAAGAACCACCTCTTCGCCGAGCTCTTCTGGCGCCACCTGAGCGGTGCGCCGGCCCAGCCGCCCGCCGGGGGTACGGCGACCGCGCGGCTCCAGGCCACCATGCGAGCGCTCACGGCGCGGATCGTCGAGGAGCCCGCGCTCGCCGCGGCCGTCACGCCCGCCCTGCTCGGCACGGACCCCGACGTCGAGCGGCTGCGGCTGAGGATCGGCGGGGAGTTCCTCAGCCGGTTCGAGGCGGCGATGGGGGAGCAGGCCGACCCCGGCGTGCTCGAGGTGCTGGTGCTGACCTTCTCGGGCGCGCTGCTCCAGGCCGGGATGGGCCTGATGACCTACGACCAGATCGCCGAGCGGCTCGTCGCCGCCGTCGACGTGATCATGCGAGGCAACTCATGACGGTCTCGACCGGCTCGACCACCGGCGCCCCGCTGGTCTTCGACCCCTACGACTACGCCTTCCAGGACGACCCCTACCCGACGTACCAGCGGCTGCGCGAGGAGGCGCCCGTCTTCCACGCCGAGGCCGATGACATCTGGGTCATCTCGCGCCACCGGGACGTCTTCGACGTGTTGCGCAACGACACCGTCTTCTCCAACCGGATGGGCGTCTCGCTCGACGCGTCGGCGTGGAACCCGGAAGCCCATCGCGTGATGAGCTTCCTCGGCCTCGACGGCGCCGAGCAGTCCCGCATCCGCAAGCTGGTCTCGGCGGCCTTCACCCCGCGCCGGGTCCGCGAGCTGACCCCGGAGGTGCAGGCGCTGAGCGAGCACTACCTCGAGCGCACCTTCGCGGCGAACGCGGAGCGTGGCGAGGCCGACTGGATCCGCGACTTCGCCGGCCTGCTCCCCATGGACGTCATCTCCGAGATGATGGGCGTCCCGGCCGCCGACCGCGACGAGGTACGGCGCCTCGCCGACCTGGTCGTGCACCGCGAGGACGGCGTCCGCGACGTCCCGCAGGCAGGCATGGAGGCGTCCTTCGCCCTCTTCGAGTACTACGGCGGGATGGTCGCCCAGCGTCGTACGGCCCCGACCGACGACCTCACCTCGGCCCTGATCGCGGCCGAGCTCGACGGCGACCGGCTCACCGACGGCGAGATCATGGCGTTCCTGTTCCTGATGGTCGTCGCGGGCAACGAGACGACCACCAAGCTGCTCGGCAACGCGCTCTTCCACCTGGCCGCCCACCCGGAGCAGAAGGCGCAGGTGCTCGCCGACGTCACGCTGGTGCCGGCGTGGATCGAGGAGACGCTGCGCCACGACACGTCGAGCCAGATGCTGGCGCGCTACGTGACCGAGGACGTCGAGGTCGGCGGGGTGCTGATCCCCGGCGGGTCCAAGGCGCTGGTCCTGCTCGGCAGCGCCAACCGCGACGACCGGGTCTTCACCGACCCCGAGGTCTACGACATCCACCGCCAGAAGTCGGAGCTCTCCGAGATCCTCAGCTTCGGCACCGGCCGGCACTTCTGCCTCGGCGCCAACCTGGCCCGGCTCGAGGCCCGCGTGGTGCTCGAGGAGCTGGTACGACGGGTCGCCGACTTCGAGGTGCACGCGGACCGCGCGGTCCGGGTGCACTCCACGAGCGTGCGGGGCTTCGCGTCGCTGCCGGTCACCTTCGTCGAACGGGGCGCATGATGCCCCGGCCCCTCCACCCCGACCGCCGGCCTGCCGTCGTCGCCGGCGCCTCCTCCGGCATCGGCGCGGAGACCGCGCGGGCCCTCGCGGCTGCGGGGTTCCCGGTCGCGCTCGGTGCCCGTCGCCTCGACCGGCTCGACGAGCTGGCGTCGGAGATCCGGGAGGCCGGGGGCGAGGCCTTCGTGCACGCCCTCGACGTCGCCTCGACCGAGTCGGTCGAGAAGTTCGCCGCGGCCGTCACCGCCGGGCTCGGCGAGGCCGAGGTCGTGGTCTGCAACGCCGGCCTGCTCGCCCCGGGCAGCTTGCTCGACGCCACCACCGAGCAGCTGGCCGCCGAGTTCGACGTCAACGTGCTCGGCGCCCACCGGCTGGTCCGCGCCTTCGGCACGGGCATGGTCGAGCGGCAGCGGGGCGACCTCGTGTTCGTCTCCTCCGACACCGCCCTGCGGGCCCGGCCGTTCATGCGCGGCTACAGCGCCACCAAGTCCGGCCTGGAGGGACTGGTCGAGGCGCTCCAGATGGAGCTCGAGGGCACCGGGGTGCGGGCGTCCGTCGTACGGCCGGGGCCGACGTGGTCGGAGATGGGCTCCGACTGGGATGCCGACGCGGGCGCCAAGGTCCTCACCGAGTGGATCAAGTGGGGCCACGCCCGGCACTCCCACTTCCTCAAGGCCACGGCGATCGCCGACGCGATCGTGACCGTGGTCAGCGCGCCGCGCGGCGTGCACATCAGTCCCGTCGACGTGAACCCCGAAGCACCCCTCTCGCAGCCGCCCATGAAGGAGGACAAGGCATGACACTCGACGCCATCCCCGAGGTCTCGACCGTCCTCGACGACCAGGACGCCGGTGTCCCGGCGATCATCAAGGGCACCGGCCACCTGCCCGAGATGCGGGTCGACCCGATCGCGCTCTTCCACCGGGTGCGCGAGGAGTGCGGCGACATCGGCCGCTTCCGCCTCGCCGACAAGCAGGTCGTGCTGGTGACCGGCGCCGAGGCCAACGAGGCGTTCTTCCGGGCCCCGGAGAGCGTGCTCGACCAGGCGGCGGCGTACCCCTTCATGACGCCGATCTTCGGCAAGGGC
>CAZAQE010000055.1:0-21732 GCA_964487275.1 uncultured Nocardioides sp.
TCACCAGGTCGACGTTGCCGGTGCGCTCGCCGTGGCCGAACAGGCAGCCCTCGACCCGGTCGGCGCCGGCCATCAGGGCCAGCTCGGTCGCCGCGACGGCGGTGCCACGGTCGTTGTGCGGGTGCAGGCTGATCACCGAGTGGGCACGCCGGGTCAGGTTGCGCGAGAAGTACTCGATCTGGTCGGCGTAGGTGTTGGGCGTCGACATCTCGACGGTCGCGGGCAGGTTGAGGATGATCTCCCGCCCCTCCTCCGGCTGCCACACGTCGGAGACCCGCTCGCAGACCTCCAGCGCGAAGTCGGTCGGCGTCTGGGTGAAGATCTCGGGGCTGTACTGGTAGCCGAAGTCCGTGCCCGGCAGGAGCTGGTCGGCGTACTTCATGACCCACTCGGTCCCGCGGGTCGCGATCGCGATGCACTCGGCCTCGGACACGTTGAAGACCACGCGCTGGAACAGCGGGGCGGTCGCGTTGTAGAGGTGGACCGTGGCCTTGTCGGCGCCCTTGAGCGACTCGACGGTGCGCGCGATCAGGTCCTCGCGGGCCTGGGTCAGCACGGACACCCGTACGTCGTCGGGGATCCGGTCCTCCTCGACGAGCTGGCGCACGAAGTCGAAGTCGGTCTGGCTCGCGGCCGGGAACCCGATCTCGATCTCCTTGTAGCCCATCGTGACGAGGAGCTCGAACATCTTCATCTTGCGCGACGGGCTCATCGGGTCGATGAGGGCCTGGTTGCCGTCACGCAGGTCGGTGGAGAGCCACCGCGGCGCGTGGGTGATCTTCCGGTCCGGCCAGGTCCGGTCGGGGACCGTGACGGGCTCGAAGGCGGTGTAGCGGTGGTAGGGCATCCCCGACGGCTGCTGGGTCGGGATGGTGACGCGCTGGTTGTTCATGACTTCCTCGGCTGTTGGTGACGGGGGCGCCGGGCGCGCGACTCACTCCGCAACGAGGGGGTCCGGCTTCAGACCTCGCTGCGGCCGCTAAGAAGGAGGGCTCGCGTCATGATGCCCATCAGGGTAGCAGCCCCTCCCTCCGTAGGCTGGGCGGGTGCCCCGGCTCCTCGTCGTCCACCACTCCCCCAGCCGCTCGATGCGGGTGCTGCTCGAGCAGGTGCTCGCCGGTGCGGCCGACGAGGAGGTGCAGGCGGCGGCTCCCGTCGAGGTGGTGGTGCGACCGGCGCTGGAGGCGACGGCGGACGACGTGCTCGCGGCGGACGGGTACGTGCTCGGCACGACGGCCAACTTCGGCTACATGAGCGGCGCCCTGAAGCACTTCTTCGACTCCACCTTCCTCGCGGTCGGCGGCGCCCTCGACCCCACCGGGGCGCCGGCCGACGGCGCGGGAGCGACCGCCGGACGCCCGTACGGCCTGTGGTTGCACGGCCGCTACGACCTCACCGGCGCGCAGCGGTCCGTGCAGTCGATCGTGGGCGCACTGGGCTGGCAGCAGGGGTACGACGTGCTGGGGGTCCTCGGCGAGGTCGACGCCGCCGCCGGGGAGGCCGCCTACGCGCTGGGCGCTACTATCGCGGCACTGCTGACGAGCTGACCCGGACCGCCGCGGGGACGCCCGGCGGACGGGGACACGGGACGAGGAGGGGACTGCGATGCTGCTGCGACGCGCCGTCGCCGTGCTCGTGCTCACCCTCCTCGGCACGGCCCTCGCCGGGTGCGGTTCGGAGGACCAGGGCGGCAACACCGACCCCGACCTCGTGGACGCGACGGCGGTACCTGACGCCGGGGTGTGCCGGGACCTGACGCCCGACGACGTCGCGATGCCCGCCAACGCGACGAAGACCGTGGACTGCGCGACCCGGCACACCGCCGAGACCTTCGCCGTCGGCGAGCTGCCGGACGACTTCGACGACGCCGACTACGACGACAGCGCGCTCGGCACCTTCGCCTACCGGACCTGCTCGACGAAGTTCGCCGAGTTCGTCGGCGCCGACGAGAGCCTCGTGCTCCGCACGACGCTGAGCTGGGCGTGGTTCCGCCCGTCGGAGAAGGCGTGGGGCAAGGGCGCGCGCTGGTACCGCTGCGACGTCGTCGGAGGCAACAGCTCCAGCACCGAGTACCGCCCGCTCCCGGAGACGGCGCGCGGCATGCTCTCGGGCCGGCCCAACGACAGCTGGCTCAGCTGCGCCGCCGGACCGTCGGTCGCCGAGGGCGAGAAGGTGCCCTGCTCGCAGAAGCACGACTGGCGTGCGGTCACCACCGTCAAGCTGGGCGCCCCCGAGGACGAGTACCCGGGCGACCGGGTGATGGAGAGCCGGACCCGGTCGTTCTGCGCCAACTCGGTCAAGGCGTGGCTCAACTACCCGGCCGAGTTCGAGTACGGCTTCACCTTCTTCCACCAGGCCGAGTGGAAGGCCGGCATCCGCCGGTCGGTGTGCTGGGCCAAGACCCCCAAGTAGCGACCGAGTAGCAACCGAGCAGCAACCGAGCAGCCACGAGATCCGAGACATGCGCACCACCCCCCACACCCCCACGACCGGGCGCCTGCTGGCCGCCGCAGTGGCCCTCGGGCTGTCCGCCACGCTCGCCGCCTGCGGTGGCGGCGAGGACCCCGCGGAGCCGGACGACCGGCCGAGCGCCACCCAGACGCCGGCCGCCGACCCGCCCGCCGCGCCGAAGGTGGGCGCCTGCTACCAGCTGCCCTTCGAGACGGCGATCGCACCGACCTCCGAGGCCAAGCCCGTCGACTGCGCAGCGCAGCACACCAGCGAGACCGTCGCGGTCGGCACGATCGACGCCGTCGTCGACGGGCACCTGCTCGCCGTCGACTCCGACCGGGTCCGCGCCCAGGTCGCCAGCGCCTGCCCGCAGGCGCTCAAGGCGTACGTCGGCGGCAGCCTCGAGCAGCTCCGGCTCTCCATGATCCGCCCGACCTGGTACACCCCCACGCTGGAGGAGTCCGACGCCGGCGCCGACTGGTACCGCTGCGACGCGGTCGTCCTCGCCGGCACCTCCACGCTCGCCGAGTTGAAGACCCGCCTCAAGGGCGTGCTCGGCACCGCCCGGGGCCGCAAGCAGTACGCCATGTGCGGCACCGCCGCGCCGGACGCGAAGAACTTCGAGCGCGTCCTGTGCTCGGCGAAGCACTCCTGGCGCGCCATCGACGTCGTCGTCTTCAAGGACGGCGCCTACCCCGGCGAGAAGAAGGTCCGCGCCGCCGGACGCACCCGGTGCGAGGACGCCGCCGCCGACGTCGCCGAGGACCCGCTGACCTTCGAGTGGGGCTACGAGTGGCCCACGAAGGAGCAGTGGGACATGGGCCAGGCCTTCGGACGGTGCTGGGCGCCGGACTGATCCCCCGCTCAGAACCCGAGCTTGCGGAGCTGGCGCGGGTCGCGCTGCCAGTCCTTGGCGATCTTGACGTGCAGGTCGAGGTAGACCGGGGTGCCCAGGAGTGCCTCGATCTGCTGCCGGGCGGTCGTGCCGACCTGGCGCAGGCGGGCGCCCTTCTTGCCGATCATGATCCCCTTCTGGGAGTCGCGCTCGACGTACAGGTTGGCGTGGATGTCGAGCAGCGGCTTGTCCTCGGGGCGGCCCTCGCGCAGGCCCATCTCCTCGACGACGACGGCGATCGAGTGCGGGAGCTCGTCGCGGACACCGTCGAGCGCGGCCTCGCGGATCAGCTCGGCGGCGAGGATCTCCTCGGGGGCGTCGGTGAGGTCGCCGTCCGGGTAGAGCGGGGGGCCCTCCGGCATCAGGCCGACGAGCAGCTGGGCGAGCAGGTCGATCTGGTCGCCGCCGACCGACGACACGGGCACGATCTCGGCCCAGTCGGTGCCGGTCTCGCGGCCGAGCTCGGCGATGTCGAGGAGGTGCTCGCCGATCCGCTCGGGGGTGGCGAGGTCGGTCTTGGTGGCGATCGCGATCTTGGTGGTCCTGCGGACCTTGGCGAGCTCGGTGACGAGGAACTTGTCGCCGGGGCCGATCTTCTCGTCGGACGGGAAGCACACCGCGACGACGTCGACCTCGGCCCACGTGGTCTTCACCAGGTCGTTGAGCCGCTCGCCGAGCAGCGTGCGCGGGCGGTGCAGGCCGGGGGTGTCGACGAGGACGAGCTGGCCGTCGGGTCGGTGGACGATGCCGCGGACGACGGTCCGCGTGGTCTGCGGCTTGTCGGAGGTGATCACGATCTTCTGGCCGACGATGGCGTTGGTCAGCGTGGACTTGCCGACGTTGGGCCGACCGACGAAGCAGGCGAAGCCGCTGCGGTAGCCCTCGGGGACCTCGCCCGCGCCGAAGACCGGGGCGGCCGGCGGCGGCAGGTCCCCGAAGTCCTCGTCGAGCTCGTCGTCGTCGAGCTCCTCGACCTCGTCGTCGTACTCGTCGTTCATCGTCCGGCCTCCTGTGCGGCGTCGTAGTCGGCCCAGATCTCCTCGTCGGACTTGCCGGCGGCCTTCCCGGCGCGCCAGATCGGGCCCGGGTCGACGGCGCGCGGCTGGCGCTGCGCGACCGAGCGCCAGTAGCCCATCACGTCGTACTGGGTGCTCGGGAGCTTGCGCTCCCGCATGAGGTGCTTGCGGATGGCGCGCATCTGCGCGGACTCCCCCGCCATCCAGAAGTAGCCGGGGCCGTCGGGGAAGTCGAGGGACTCGACGACCTCCGCGAGCCGGCTGTCCCCGTCGGTCGGGAGCCAGGTGACCTCGACGCCGTCGGTGAAGTAGCCCTCGATCCGCGAGTCGGTGGGGACCTCGGCGACGATCCGGGTCGGCAGCGACGACCCGTGCTCGACAGCGATCCGGGCCATGGCCGGCAGGGCCGTCAGGTCGCCGACGAGGAGCAGCCAGCCAGCCTCCGGCGGCGGCAGGAAGGAGCCCTTCGGCTCGGTGATCGTCACCTGCTGGCCGACCGGGTCGCCCGACGCCCACTCGGTGACGAGCCCGACCTGGTGGACCACCACGTCGAGCACGAGGCGAGCCCCGTCGAGCGAGCGGACCGTGTAGTAGCGGCTCTGGAACTGGCCGGGCACGACCAGGCCGACCCACTCGTCGGCGATGCCGGTGGACGCGAAGCCGGGTACGTCGAGGGTGAGGCGCACCAGGTGCGGCGTCACCTGCTCCCGCGCGACGACGTCGGCGGCGTACTGCTGGGCCCGGGTGCTCACCCGCCAAGGCTAGTGGTCTGCGGCCTACGCCCCGAACTCGTGCCGCAGCGGGTAACCGCTCGTGCCGTCGTCGGTCTTCGTCGCGAGCACGTGGTGGAGCTGGATCTCGTTGCGGTCGAAAGCGATCCGCGAGCCCGCCATGTAGAGGCCCCACACCCGGGCCGTGCCCTCGTCGGTCTCGGCGACGCAGGCGTCCCAGTTGTCGGCGAGGTTCCTCGACCAGCCGGCGAGCGTCCGGGCGTAGTGGACGCGGAAGTTCTCGTGGTGCTGCACCTCGAGACCGGCGTCCTCGATCGCGGTGACGATCGTGCCGGAGCCGGCGAGCTCGCCGTCGGGGAAGACGTAGCGGTCGATGAACGCGCCGGTGCTCCGGTCGATGTTGTCGTGACGGGTGATGCAGTGGTTGAGCATCCGCCCCTGTGGCCGCAGCTTGCCGTTGATGAAGGCGAAGTACGCCGGGTAGTTGGCGATCCCGATGTGCTCGGTGAGGCCGATCGAGCTCACCGCGTCGAAGTCACCCTCGGCGACGTCGCGGTAGTCGGAGTGCCGCACCTCGGCCAGGTGGTCGAGGCCTTGGCGCTTGATCTCCTCCTGTGCCCAGGTGGCCTGCTCGCGCGACAACGTCACGCCGAGGGCCTTGACGCCGTAGTGCCGGGCCGCATGGCGGACCATGCCGCCCCAGCCGCACCCGAGATCGAGCAGGCGGTCCCCGGGCTTCAGGCCGAGCTTTCGGCAGACCAGGTCGTACTTGAAGTCCTGTGCCTCCTCGAGGGTGGCGTCCTCCGTCGGGAAGACCGCGCAGGTGTAGGTCATCGACGGCCCGAGCACGTGCTCGTAGAAGGTGTTGGAGACGTCGTAGTGGTGGTGGATCGCGTCGGCGTCGCGCTCCTGCGAATGCCGACCCCAGCGGCCGAACGGGCTGGTGAGCGAGCGCAACCCCTCCAGGCGGTGGCGCCAGGCGGGCAGGTGCTCCTGCGGCGGCGGGGGCGGCGGGACGAGGTGGTTGATGCCGAGCGCACGGATCACCCCGACCAGCTCGCTCGGCCTCGGGACGCCGAAGTCGGTCGTGTCCTTGAGCAGCGAGAACGCCTCGTAGGGGTCGCCCGGGTGCGAGCCGTGCAGGACCAGGTCGCCGGCCACGTACGCGCGGGCGAGGCCGAGGTCGCCGGGCGCGGTCATGATGTAGGACAGGCCGCGCTCGTTGACCAGCTCGAGTCCGTAGGGCTGGTCGAGCGGCCCGGCCGCACTGCCGTCGTAGGCCTTGAACCAGACGGGCAGGCCGCCCTTGAAGAGGGACTCGATCGTCGGCGCGATGCCCTGGTGCCCATCGTTGAGGCTCGGTGTCATCGGCTCCTCACCGCCTTGTCGTAGAGGGTCGTCAGTCGGTCGTCGGGGTCGTGCTGCCGCTTCACGGCGGCCAGGTGCGAGGTGTTGTAGAGCGCGTCGAAGGTGGCTGGGTCGTAGAAGGCGTCGGAGTAGAGCGACTTGTGGCCGCCGAGCTCGTGCACCTTCGTCTCGATCGCCCGGTTCCTCGGGGCATCGGCGGCGTCCGGGCCGACGTGGACCGTCCCCCAGAAGCCGACGTTGACGTAGAGCCGGCCGGGCTCGAGGGGGTAGAGCGGCCAGGCCCGCGTCGCGACGAGCGGGCACAGCCACACCGGGCGCATGCCGATCTCCTCGTCGAACCACGCGAGGAACTCCGGGAGCCGCTCGACCGGCACCTCGACGTCCTGCACGACCCGCTCGCGCTGTGGCCGGCCCGCGCGACGGTCGAGCCGGTCGGCGATGCCGAAGCGGCGGTCGAGGTGGAGCAGCTTCATGTAGACGTCGGAGCGGCGCAGGCGGCGTGGCCAGAACCGCCGGATGCGCGGATCCTGCGCACCGAAGGCGCCCGAGCACCAGAACCAGTCGGTGTCCCAGCGCCAGAGGTAGTCGTAGGCGGTCAGCCGGTCGCGGTCGCAGCGCTGGAGCGAGCGGAAGTAGACGTCCTGGCCGGCGTAGTCGGAGGTGGGGCCCGACTCGTCGGTCCACCGCGCGAGCGTGAGCACGTGCTCGTCCGGCCCGAACGAGACGCCGTCGAGACCGTGGACCGGCTCACCGTCGTACTCCTGGCTGGCAGCGACCTCGGCCAGCGTCTTCGCCATCAGGTCGCCGTCGCCGAAGCGCAGGTGGCGCAGGGCGACGTACGGCGGCACCTCCTCCAGCCTGATCCGCAGCCGCGTCGCGTAGCCGAGCGAGCCGTAGGAGTTGGGGAACGCGTCGAAGAGCTCGTCACCCGGGCGGGTCGTGACGACCTCGCCGGCGCCGGTGAAGACGTCCATCTCCAGCACCGACTCGTGGGGCAGGCCCAGCCGGAAGCTGCTCGACTCGATGCCGAGGCCGGTCACCGCTCCGCCGAGGGTGATCGTGCGCAGCTGCGGGACGACGTAGGGCACCAGGCCGTGCGGCAGGGTCGCATCGACGAGGTCCTCGTAGGTGCACATCCCCTGCACCTCGGCGACCGGCCCGTCCGGGCCATCGGCGAGGACCTCGATCACGCCGTCGAGGCCGGAGACGTCGAGCCCCGGGGCCGAGGTCTGCGCCCGCGCGCGGAACAGGTTCGTCGTGCGCTTCGCCAACCGGACCGTCTCGCCTGCCGGGATGGCGGAGTACGACGACGCAAGCCTTGCGACGGCACCGCTGTGCTGGTGCCAGCCTCGATCTGCCACACCACGAACCTACCGCGGCCCGGTGACAATGGCGTTTCGATTTTCCAGCCGCCGTGCTGCGGCGCGGCTCAGCCTGTATTCACCGATTCGCGGCGAGCGGAGCGTCACCAGATGGGTGCGATCGCAAGACGCGTGCGCGATGGCGGTCTGGTTGCACCGTCGAGCGTGCGCAACGCAGCGAGCGTGCCCATCTGGGGGCGCTCCGCCGGCGCAAATCGGTGAATGCAGGCTCAGCGGGTCTGGCTGGCGCTGATCGTGCCGCGGGCGTCTCCGACGTGCACGGTCACGCCGCCCGCGCCGGCGAAGTCGGCCAGCACGGCGGCGTCCGGCTCCGTCAGGTCCTGGGCGTCGCCGAGCACGACGCACGCGTCGACGCCGGTCGATCCCGAGGCGACCGCCATCGCCACCACGGCCTGCACCGCGCTCAGCTGGAGCGACGGCAGCGCCACCGTCGCCGCGGCGTACGTCCGGCCGTCGGTGTCGCGCACGGCCGCGCCCTCGGCGGCCTGGATGCGCGCGCGGGTGGCGCGGGCGAGGGTGACGAGCTTCTTGTCCTCGGCGGAGAGGTCGGTCATGGTGCGATTGTCCCAGCACGGCAGGATGGGGACATGCCTGCCTACTGGATCAGCAACTACCGCGAGGTCATCGACGCCGACAAGCTGGCCGCCTACGCCGCCCTCGCCGGACCGGCGCTCATCGAGGCCGGCGGCACGTTCCTGGCGCGCGGCCTGCCCGCGAAGGTCTACGAGGCCGGGCTGGAGCAGCGCAGCGTGCTCATCGAGTTCGAGAGCGTCGAGGCCGCGCTGGCCGCGCACGAGTCGCCGGCCTACCAGGCCGCCCTCGTCGCGCTGGACGGCGGCGCCGTCCGCGACATGCGGATCGTGCCGGGCGCCTGATGCGCCCGCGCGCCGGTCGTCCCGACCTCGCGCGGTACGCCGGACGGTTCGACGTCCCCGAGGCCGGGACCCCGTTCGCGGTGACCTTCCTGGGCGTCTCCACCGTGCTCGTCGACGACGGCGAGACCGCGCTGCTGACCGACGGCTTCTTCTCGCGGCCCTCGATGGGCCGGGTGCTGCTCGGCCGGCTCGCGCCGGACGACGCCCGCATCGACGCGGCGCTGCGCCGGGCCGGCATCGACCGGCTGGCAGTCGTGGCACCGGTCCACACCCATTTCGACCACGCGATGGACTCCCCCGCCGTCGTACGACGGACCGGGGCCGTGCTCGCCGGCGGGGCCTCGGCCGCCCACATCGGCCGGGGTGCCGGCCTCCCCGAGGACCGCATCCTCGAGGTGATCCCCGGCGAGCCGCAGCGGTTCGGCGACTTCACGCTGACCTGGCTGGAGTCCGAGCACTGCCCGCCGGACCGCTTCCCCGGGTCGATCGACGCGCCCGTGGTGCCGCCGGTCCGGGCCGGCGCCTACCGCTGCGGCGAGGCGTGGTCGATCCTGGTCGAGCACGCCGGCGGCCGCACGGCGCTGGTGCAGGGCAGTGCCGGCTTCCGGGCCGGGGCGTTGGCCGGGCGGGAGGTCGACGTCGCCTACCTCGGGGTCGGCCAGCTCGGCGTGCAGGACCGCGGCTACCTGCGGACCTACTGGGCCGAGACGGTCGAGGCGACGGGTTCCCGCGAGGTCGTGCTGCTGCACTGGGACGACTTCTTCCGACCGCTGAACCTGCCACTGCGGGCGCTGCCGTATGCCGGCGACGACCTGGACGTGACGATGGAGGTCCTCGGCGACCTCGCGCAGCGCCAGGGCGTCGGCCTCCACCTCCCGACGCTGTGGCGCCGTGAGGACCCGTGGGCGATCAGTCGTCGCTGAGCGGCTCGTCCTCGAGCACCCGCGAGATGAGCACGGTGCCGATCTTGTTGCGCCGGCCCGCCGTGTGCTCGGCCTCGAAGCGCAGCCCGTGCGCCTCCACGACGGAGCCGGGGATCGGCACGCGGCCGAGGTGCTTGGCGAGCAGGCCGCCGACCGAGTCGACGTCCTCCTCCTCGATGTCGAAGCCGAAGATCTCGTCGAGGTCGTCGACCGGGTAGCGCGAGGAGACCCGGACCGGGCCACCTGCACCCTCGGGGTGCTCGACCTCCACCTCGGCCTCGTCGTACTCGTCGGTGATCTCGCCGACGATCTCCTCGAGCAGGTCCTCGATCGTGATCAGGCCGGCCGTGCCGCCGTACTCGTCGACGACGATGGCGACGTGCTGGCGGCGGGCCTGCATCTCACGGAGCAGGTCGTCGACCGGCTTCGACTCGGGCACCCAGTGCACCGGGCGCATGATCTCCTCGACCGGTTGCGTCAGCTCGACGTCGGGGTCCTCGAAGTCGCGGCGGACGACGTCCTTGAGATAGGCGAAGCCGCGGACGTCGTCGAGGTTCTCCCCGATGACCGGCATCCGCGAGAAGCCCGAGCGCAGGAACAGGGACTTGGTCTGGCGCAGGTTCTTGTGCGCCTCGATGTAGACGACGTCGCCGCGCGGCACCATGACCTCGCGCACGGTGGTGTCGCCGAGCTCGAAGACGGAGTGGATCATCCTCCGCTCCTCGGCCTCGATCAGCTCGGAGGCCTCGGCGATGTCGACCAGCTCGCGCAGCTCGGTCTCCGTCGAGAACGGCCCCTCGCGAAAGCCCTTGCCCGGCGTGATCGCGTTGCCGACCAGGATCAGCAACCGCGGCACCGGCCCGAGCACCGTGGTCAGCGCGGACAGCGGCCAGGCCGACCAGATGGCGACCGTCTCGGCGTGCTGGCGCCCGACCGTGCGCGGCGCGACCCCGATCACCACGAAGGAGACGACGAGCATCACGCCGACCGCCAGGCCGGCACGAGCCCACCAGGAGGCGTCGACGTGCTCGTCGATGTGGAGCGAGACCACGACGATCGCCGCAATCTCGCAGAGCAGCTGCAGGAGCAGGGCGGTGTTGAGGTGCCGCGGCGCGTCCTCGAGCACGACGACCAGGCGCCGCGCGCCACCGCGTCCCTCCTGCAGCAGCTCCTGCGCACGGGCGCGCGAGAACCCGGCGAGGGCCGCGTCGGCCGCGGCGAACAGTCCGGCGAGGACCACGAGGACGGCCGCTACGACGAGCGGCCAGAGACTGCCGGCGATCATGCCTTCCCCCGCCCCGGCGTCAGGAGGCGGCCAGGTGGGCGCGCCACTGGGCCAGCAGCTGGTCCTGCAGCCCGAACATGACCTTGTGCTCCTCGGGCTCGGCGTGGTCGTAGCCGAGCAGGTGGAGGATGCCGTGGGTGGTCAGCAGCTCGAGCTCGGCGAGGGTGCCGTGACCGGCCTCCGCGCCCTGCTTCTCGGCGACGCTGACGCACAGCACGAGGTCGCCGAGGACGCCCTCCTCGGGCTCCTCGTTGACCTTGCCCGGACGCAGCTCGTCCATCGGGAAGGCGAGCACGTCGGTCGGTCCCTCCTTCTCCATCCACTTGCCGTTGAGCTCGGCGATGGTGGCCTCGTCGACGGCCGTGATGCACAGCTCGGCGAGCGGGTGCACCCGCATCTGGTCCATCACGAAGCGGGCGAGCCGCGAGAAGTGCCGGACGTCGAGCCCGGAACCGGACTCGTCGAGGATCTCGATGCTCACTCCGCGCGGTCCTTCTGCCCGGTGGCGGGCTTGTCGGCGACGGTGTCGAAGCGGCGGTTCTGGCGAACCTCCCGCTGCGCCTCCCTCTTCGCGTCGAACTCGTCGTAGGCCGCGACGATCCGGGCGACCAGCTTGTGCCGGACGACGTCGTGGCTGGTGAGCCGGACGAAGGCGAGGTCGTCGACGCCGTCGAGGATGCCCTCGACGATCCTCAGGCCCGACTGGGTGCCCGAGGGCAGGTCGACCTGGGTGACGTCGCCGGTGACGACGATCTTCGAGCCGAAGCCGAGGCGGGTGAGGAACATCTTCATCTGCTCGGGCGTGGTGTTCTGCGCCTCGTCGAGGATGATGAAGGAGTCGTTGAGCGAGCGGCCCCGCATGTAGGCCAGCGGGGCGACCTCGATCGTCCCCGCGGCGAGCAGCTTGGGGATCGACTCGGGGTCGAGCATGTCGTGCAGGGCGTCGTAGAGCGGGCGCAGGTAGGGGTCGATCTTCTCGCTGAGCGTCCCGGGCAGGTAACCCAGCCGCTCACCGGCCTCGACCGCCGGGCGGGTCAGGATGATCCGGGTGACCTGCTTGGCCTGCAGCGCCTGGACCGCCTTCGCCATCGCCAGGTAGGTCTTTCCGGTGCCGGCCGGGCCGATGCCGAAGGTGATCGTGTGGTTGTCGATCGTCTCGACGTAGCGCTTCTGGTTGAGCGTCTTCGGGCGGATCGACCGGCCACGGTTGCTCAGGATGTTGACCGACAGGACGTCGGCGGGGCGCTCGGAGGTGGAGGTCTGCGCGCGCAGCATCGCCTCGACGCGCTCGACGACCTCGGGCGTGATGCCCTGCCCGGTGCGCAGGATCGCGACGAGCTCCTCGATGAGCTTCTCCGCGAGCTGCAGCTCGTCGGGATCGCCGCTGAGCGTGACCCGGTTGCCGCGGACGTGGACCTGGACGCCGAACTGCTTCTCGATGATGCCGAGGTGCTCGTCACCGGGACCGAAGAGCGTGACCATGTCGATGCTGTTCGGCACGACGACGGTGTGCCGGGTGGCGGTGATCGGGGTGGGAGTGGAGTCGGTCATGGATGCCCGAGGACGGGCGGCCTTTCAGGTACGGCGGTCGGTCCCCTCCATGCTACGGGAGGGACCACGTCGCGCCCACTCGTTTGTCAGCCCGGAGGCCAGTTCAGCTGCCGGCCGGCGATCACGTGGCAGTGCGTGTGGAAGACCGTCTGCTGGGCGTCGGCACCGGTGTTGAACACGAGCCGGTAGTCGTCGTACCCCTCGGCGGCGGCGACGGCCTTCGCCGTGACCGGGATCTCGGCGAACGTCGCGGCGTCCGAGGCGGCCGTGGCGGCGGCGTTCGGCTCGTGGTCGCGCGGCACCACCAGCACGTGCAGGGGCGCCTGGGGGTTGATGTCGCGGAACGCGATCGTGCGCTCGCCCTCGTGGACGATCTCGGCCGGGACGTCGCCGGCGACGATCTTGCAGAACAGGCAGTCCGGGTCGCTCACCCGGTCACCTTCCCAGATCGTTGCGAAACGGTGTCAACCGCCTGCGGGGCTCGTGCGTCGAACTAACGTGACGATCCATGCGGTGCTCGGCGCTCCCTCCCTCTCCCCCGGCAGCCTCGCCGGGGCGACCGGGTACTCCATGAGCCAGGGCACGAGCGACGCCGACGCCGCGATCGAGACGCTGTACGTCGCCCACTGGGACCAGCTGGTCCGGCTCTCCGTGCTGCTGGTCCGCGACCAGGGCCAGGCCGAGGAGGTCGTGCAGGACGCCTTCGTCGAGCTGCACCGCCGCTGGACCCGCCTGGACGACCCGGACCGCGCACCGGCCTACCTGCGGCAGACCGTCGTGAACCGGTCCCGGTCCGCGCTGCGGCACCGCGGCGTCGTCCAGCGGCACCTGACGCGCCAGCACCGGGTCGACGACGCGCCACCGGCCGACGAGCCGGTGCTCGCCGACAGCCGCCGGCGCTCGGTGCTGGACGCCCTGCAGCGGCTCCCCCGACGGCAGCGCGAGGTACTGGCGCTGCGCTACTACCTCGACCTCTCCGAGGCGGAGATCGCCGAGACGCTCGGCATCAGCCGGGGCGCGGTGAAGAGCCACGCCTCGCGGGGTGCGGCGTCCCTGCGGCCGCTCCTCGCCGCGCACGACCTGAAGGACGGCCAGTGATGGCACACGACCCCGACGACCTCGACGACCTCGACGACCGGGCCCTGCAGCGCCTGCTCTCCGACGCCGTCGCCGACGTCGAGCCGCACGACCGGCTCGGCGAGATCCGGCGTCGTACCGCTCCCGCACCGCGCCGGTCCCGCCGGCGCTGGACGTTCGCGGTCCTCGGTGCCGGGGTGGCGACCGCGTCCGTGGTCGGCACCGTCGCATGGCTCGGCGGCCTGGGCCTGCCCGACGGTGACGGCGACGCGGCATCCGGCGAGCGGGAGCAGACCGTCGTGGCGGCGTACTTCATCGGGGCCGGTCCGCCCCTCGGCGGGCTCTACCGCGAGTTCCAGACCGTGCCCGACGACGGCGTCGCCGTCCCCCTGGCAGCCCTGCGCCTGCTGGAGCGGGACGCCGGTCCGCATGACCCGGACTACACCACCGCATGGCCCGACGGGTCGTTCACCGACGTCGTCGTGAGCGACGAGCGGATCACCGTCGGGCTGAGCGCCCCGCCGGCGGACGGTGCCTACGAGCACTACGGCCAGGCCGTGTTCACCGTGCAGGCCGCGGTGGGCGAGCTGCTGCCGGTGCAGTTCGTCGGGCCGGACGGTCGGCACCTCCGCGACGTCGCACGCGACACCGCAGCGCTCGCGCCGGTCAACATCAGCGACCCGGTCGAGGGACACACCGTCGGCGACCTGCTGACCGTGCGCGGCGTGGTCAGTCCCTGGGGCGACGCCCCGAGGGAGGTGTCGTGGGAGCTGCGCACGACCGACGGCACCGACGCCGTCGTCGCCTCCGACTCCGTCCCCGTCGAGGACCGTGCCTGGGAGCAGACCAGCTCGATCGCCGACGTGCCGTCCGGCACCTACGAGCTGGTCGTCTCGGTGTCCGTCCCGGAGGACGCCGGCCTGCCCGGCACCGACACGCGGACGCTGACCGTCCGCTGACCCACGCTCCACCCACGGAAGGATCGATCCCATGAGCACCCCCCTTCGTCGTACTGCCGCCGCGCTGGCCGGCGCGACGCTCAGCCTCGGACTCCTCGCCGCGTGCGGCGACGACGACCCCACGCCGGACGCCGGTGACCCCACGACGGCCTCGAGCGAGGCGTCGGACCCCACCGACAGCACCGATGGCACCGACACCGCCTCCGGCAGCGCGAGCGCGACCGACGCCCCCGACCCGACGGCGATCCCGGTCTACTACGTCGGCGACACCCCGCAGGGCGACCGGCTGTTCCGCGAGTTCACCCAGGCAGCGGGGGTCGACCCGCTCGTGGCCGCCGCCGCCGCGGTCACCGCCGGCGACCCGGTGGACCCCGACTACCGCACGTTGTGGCCGAGCGGCCGGTTCGCCTCCGTCGAGCAGACGACCGGCGCGATCGTCGTCGAGGTGCCGGACAAGGCGTGGCTCGGCCGCGGCGACCTCGACCGGGCCCGGGCGCGGCTGGCTGTCCAGCAGCTGGTGTACACGCTGCAGGGCGTCATCGGCGACCGGCTCCCCGTCACGGTCCGGTACGACGGCAAGCCGGCCCCGACCCTGGTCGGCGTCCCGGTCGGCGCCGGCCTGAGGACGGCCCCCGAGCTCGACGTGCTGGCGCTCGTCAACATCACCGAGCCCGCCGAGGGCACGGTCGTCAGCGGCACCATCACCGCCACCGGCCGGGCCAGCTCGTTCGAGGCGACCGTGCCGTGGTCGATCGAGGACCGCACCGGCAAGCAGGTCCTCGAGGGCTTCGCCACCGCCGAGGGCTGGGCCGACAAGCTCCACCCCTGGGAGACGGAGATCGACGTGAGCGGCCTGGCGCCCGGCAGGTACACCTTCATCGCCCGGACCGACGACCCCTCCGACGGCGAGGGCAGCGGTCCGACGGAGGACACGAAGCGGATCACGGTCGAGTGAGGTTCACCAAGCGGCGCCTCAACCGCACCCTGCTGCTGCGCCAGCACCTGCTGACGCGGGTCGACCGGACCCCCGCCGAGATGATCGGCCACCTGATCGGCCTGCAGGCGCAGGAGTCGATGCCGCCGTACCTCTCCCTCGCGGCGCGACTGACCCACCTCGACCCCCGGGAGGTCAGCGACGCGCTCGAGTCGCGGGAGCTGGCGCGGGTGCTCAGCCTGCGCGACACCGTCCACCTGCACCTGCCCGCCGACGCACTCACGCTGCCGGTGTGGGCAGCGCCGGTGCGCGAGCGCGAGCTGCGGATGAGCCAGTCCGTCGGCGAGGCCCGCGAGGTCGACCGCGAGGCCTTCGCAGCGGCCGTGCGGACCGTGCTGGCCGACGGTCCGCTGCCCCAGCGGGCGATGTCCGCTGCGCTGGCGGAGCACTTCCCGTCGTACACGGCCAGCCAGCTCGGCCAGGTCGCCCGGGTCGCCGAGGTGCTCGTGCAGCTGCCGCCGCGCGGCTGCTGGAAGCCGACCGCGTCGACCGCCGTCGCCTACGACTTCGCGGACCGCTGGCTCGGGGCCCCGCTCGCGGAGCCGGACGTCCCCGAGCTCGTGCGGCGCTACCTCCGGGCCTTCGGACCGGCCACCGCCGCCGACGTCACCACCTGGTCGAGCATCACGAAGCTGGCGCCGGTGCTCAAGGGGATGGACGACCTGGTCCGGCACGAGGACGAGGACGGCAAGGTGCTCTACGACGTCGAGGGCGCCCCGATCGCCGACGAGGACGCCCCCGCACCGGTGCGGCTGCTGGGCACCTACGACAACGTGTGGCTCTCCCACGCCGGCCGCGACCGGGTGACCGCGCCGGAGCGCCGCAACACCTGGATGGGCGTCAACGGCGCGCAGTCCAACGCGCTGTTCGCCGACGGCTGGCTGGAGGGCCTGTGGCGCGTCGAGGACGGCAAGGTCGTGCTCGGCGAGATCCTGCGGCCGCTGAGCAGGTCGGAGAAGGCGGAGCTGGACGAGGAGGTCGGGCGGGTCGAGGCGCTGCTCGCATCATGAGAAAGTTGTTGCGGTTTGGGACCAAACCGCAGCATTCCGGCCCCACGAGCTGCAGTTCGTGCCCATTCGGCGCAGGTCGGGTCAGCCGCCCCAGCGCGCGGTCCGCGACAGCAGCGCGGACACCGCGGCGACGCCCGCGGTCGACGTGCGCAGGACCTCCGGGCCGAGGCGGCAGGCGACCGCACCGGCCTCGACGAACCGGCCCACCTCGTCGTCGGTGAGCCCGCCCTCGGGCCCGACCACGACGAGCAGGTCGCCGTCGCGCGGCAACGCCAGCGCAGCGAGCGGCTCGGTGGCGTCCTCGTGCAGCACGACCGCGACGTCGACCTCGCCGACGAGCGCGGCGACCTCCTTCGTCGTCGCCAGCGGCAGCACCTCGGGGTGCCAGGCACGGCGGGCCTGCTTCGCCGCCTCACGGGCGGTGGCCCGCCACTTGGCGAGCGACTTCGCGGCCCGCTCGCCCTTCCACACGGCCACGCTGCGCGATGCCGCCCACGGCACGATCCGCGCGACGCCGACCTCGGTCAGGACCTCCACGGCCAGCTCGCCGCGCTCTCCCTTGGGGAGCGCCTGCACCACGCTCACCCGCGGGCTGGGCTCGGGCAGGTCCTCGACCCCGCGGGCGAGCACCGTGAACGACCTCTTGGTGGTCTCGGTGACCTCGCCGGTCACCAGCCGACCGACACCGTCGGTCAGCAGCAGGGACTCCCCCAGCCGCAGGCGTCGTACGACGACGGCGTGGTGGGCCTCGTCGCCCTCGACCGTCACGCTGTCACCGGCGGCGACGCCGTCGAGCGACGGCACGAGGTGCTGCGGGAGCGTCATGCCCGGCCGGCTCAGTGCGCGGTGAACGCGTCGCGGAGGCGGCCGAAGACGGACTTGTGGGCCGGGCGAACGTCGCCGCTCGGCTGCTCCTCGCCGCGGATCGCGGCCAGCTCTCGGAGGAGCTCCTCCTGGCGCGGGTCCAGTCTCGTCGGCGTCTCGACGGCGATCGCGACAATCAGGTCGCCGCGGCCGCCACGCAGACCCGGCACCCCCTTGCCGCGCAGCACGACCTCGTGGCCGGACTGGGTGCCGGCGGGGATCGGGAGCTCGAAGGCGGTCTCCAGGCCGGCGTCCTCCGCGTCGGGCAGGTCGGCCTCGAGGGTCGGCATCTGGATCGTCGTACCGAGCGCGCCGGCGGTCATCGGCACCGAGACCGTGCAGTGCAGGTCGTTGCCGTGGCGGGAGAAGGTCGGGTGCGGGGCGACCTGGATCTCGACGTAGAGGTCGCCGGCGGGGCCGCCTCCGGGCCCGACCTCGCCCTGCTCGCTGAGCTGGACGCGGGTGCCGGTATCGACGCCGGCGGGGATCTTGACCGTGAGGGTACGACGCGAGCGGACCCGGCCGTCGCCGGCGCACTCGCGGCAGGGGTCCGGGATCACCGACCCGTAGCCGCGGCAGGCCGCGCACGGGCGGAGCGTGCGGATCTCGCCGAGGAACGAGCGCTGGACGTGGGCGACCTCGCCTGCGCCGCGACAGGTCTCGCAGGGCACCGGGTGGCTGCCCGGCGCCGCACCCTCGCCGCCACAGGTGGTGCAGCGCACGGCCGTGTCGACCTTGAGCTCGCGGGAGACACCGAAGGCCGCCTCGGCGAGGTCGACCTCGATCCGGATCAGCGCGTCCTGGCCTCGCCGGACCCGCGGGCGCGGGCCACGGCCGCCGCCAGCGCCGCCGCCACCGGAGCCGCCGAAGAAGGCGTCCATGATGTCGGTGAACGAGAAGCCGGCGCCCTGTCCGCCGAAGCCGCCGCCGAACGGGTCGCCGCCGCGGTCGTAGGAGGCCCGCTTCTGCGGGTCGGAGAGCACCTCGTAGGCGGCAGTGACCTGCTTGAACCGCTCCTGGCTCTCCGCGTCGGGGTTCACGTCGGGGTGGAGCTGCCGCGCCAGCTTGCGGTAGGCCTTCTTGATGGTGTCGGCGTCCGCGTCGCGGGCGACACCCAGCAGCTCGTAGAGGTCCTGGCTCACTTCTTCTCCATCACGCGGCTGAGCGGCGCTCAGCTCTCGTCGAGGATGCGCGACACGTAGCGCGCCACCGCGCGCACCGCCGCCATCGTTCCTGGGTAGTCCATGCGGGTCGGGCCGACGATGCCGAGCGATGCGAGGGCGTCGTCGGGGCCGTAGCCCGTCGCGATCACGCTGGTCGAGGCGAGCTCCTCGTAGGGACCCTCCGCGCCGATCCGGACGGTGACGGCGCCGGCGGTGGTCGCCTCTCCCAGCAGCTTCAGCAGCACGACCTGCTCCTCCAGCGCCTCGAGAAGGGGCCGGATCGAGGTGTCGAAGCTGTCGCCGAAACGCGCGAGGTTGGCCGTGCCGCCGACCACGATCCGCTCGTCGGAGCGGTGGTCGCTCATCGCCTCCACCAGCGACTCGACCACCGCGCGGGTGGCCACGTCGGCGTCCGGCGCCTGGACCAGCTCGCCGAGCGCGGTCGCTGCGTCGCCGATGACCTCGCCGGTGGCGGCGAGGTTGACCCGCGAGCGCAGCGCGGCGAGCTGCTCCTCGACGAGCTCGGACTCGAGCTCGACGTGGCGCTGCTCGACCCGTCCGGTGCTGAGGATCAGCACCAGCAGCAGCCGGGTCGGGGTGAGGGCGACGATCTCGACGTGGCGGACCGTCGAGCGCGACAAGGTGGGGTACTGCACGACCGCGACCTGGCGGGTCAGCTGCGCGAGCAGCCGGACCGAGCGGTGCACCACGTCGTCGAGGTCGACCGCGCCGTCGAGGAAGCTCGCGATCGCGCGCCGCTCGGCGGTGGTCGTGGGCTTGACCGTCGAGAGCCGGTCGACGAAGAGCCGGTAGCCCTTGTCGGTCGGCACCCGGCCGGCGCTCGTGTGCGGCTGGGCGAGGTAGCCCTCCTCCTCCAGCGCGGCCATGTCGTTGCGGATGGTGGCCGGCGAGACATTGAGGCTGTGGCGCTCGACGAGCGCCTTGGAGCCGACCGGCTCCTCGGTCGCGACGTAGTCCTCGACGATGGCCCGCAGCACGGCGAGCCGGCGCTCCTCCTGCACGACCACCTCCTGATGACGACGTGTGACGACTGCGCAACCGACGCCGGTGGATCTTGGCACTCCACCGGCAGGAGTGCCAATGGTACCCGCGCACCCCCGGATCCGCGGGACCGTCGGCACCGGCTTCCCACGATCTCCGAAACCAGATAGGTTAGGCTCACCTAATCCGGACGAATCGATCCCTAGGAGCCGGCATGTCCCTCGACCCCGGTCTCGACGCCGGTCGCACCGACGTCCACCGCCTGGCCGCCGCGGCGCGCAGCATCCTGGCCTGCCCGGCCGACGTCCACCTCGTGGTCGACGGTGTCGACGACGTCACCGCCGGCCTCGGAGAC
Source organism: uncultured Nocardioides sp. (assembly GCA_964487275.1). Lineage (GTDB taxonomy): Bacteria > Actinomycetota > Actinomycetes > Propionibacteriales > Nocardioidaceae > Nocardioides. The sequence goes on from CAZAQE010000055.1 coordinate 19,902, forward strand.
GCCCACCTGGAGATGCAGGACCACGGCGGCCGCCCGCTCTTCGCGTGCCCCGCCGACGCCGCCCTCGCGGTCGCCGCAACCGACGGCCGCGGTGCCCTGCTGACGCTCCACAGCGGCCTGGGCCGCCCCGGCTCCCCCGACCGCGGGGCGACGCTGACCCTCTCCGGACGGCTGGAGGCAACCGGCCTCGAGGAGTGCGAGTGCTGCACCGAGGTCCGGATGCGGGTCCTGCTCCGCCTCGACTTCGCGCTGCTCTCCCGGGCGGACCACGGTCCCGGGGACGCGCGGATCCGCGTCCCGCTGGCCGCGTTCGCCTCCGCGGCCCACGACCTCAACCGGGGCTTCCTGCAGCGCTCGGTCGAGCACGCCAACCACTGCCACCAGGACGAGCTGCGGCGCGCGATCGCGTCCCGCACCAGCACGCGGCTCGGCGACGTCGTCGGCGTCCACCTCACGGGGCTGCGTCCCGACGGCGTCGTCCTGCAGTGGGTCGACACCACCGGCGCCCACGAGAGCCAGCTCGTCTTCCCCCGCCCGGCGCGCAGCGCCTCCGACCTCGGCGAACTGTTGCGCGAGGAGCTCCACGCCGGGCTCTGCTGATCCGCCCCCGGTCGCTACGGTGAACGGATGCCGTTCATCGAGGTCGCAGACCGGGTCTGGGTCCGCCGTGTCCCGTCGTACGACGTCAACCTGACCGTCATCGGCGGTCAGCGCGGCCTCGTGGTGGTCGACACACTGGCCACCGCAGCCGAGGCGCGAGCCGCGATCCTCGGCATCGGCGACCTCGGCGCCGGGCCGGTCGTCGCCGTCGTGAACACCCACGACCACTTCGACCACGTGCTCGGCAACGCCACCTTCCGCGAGAAGTACGACGCCGCGCTGCCCATCCACGCGACAGAGGCCGCCGCGGCGGCGACCGACCCGGTCGCCCCGCCCGCCGACACGACCTTCTCCAGCGCGGCCGTCATCGATCTCGGCGACCGCCAGCTCGAGCTCGTCCACCCCGGCCGCGGCCACACTGCCGGCGACCTCGTCGTGCGCGTGCCCGACGCCGACGTCCTCCTCGCCGGAGACCTCGTCGAGGAGTCCGCTCCCCCGGCGCTCGGCGCCGACTCGTGGCCGATGGAGTGGCCACAGACGCTCGACCTCGTCCTCGGCCTGGCCACGCCGGACACCGTCGTCGTCCCCGGCCACGGCGCCGTCGTGGACCGCCGCTTCGTCGAGCAGCAGTGTGACGACCTGCGCGCCGTCGCGGAGACGATCCGCGAGCTCGCCGGCCGTGGCGTCCCCGAGTCCGAGGCGTACGCCGCCGCCGACTGGCCGTTCCCGGAGGACGCGCTGCACCATGCGATCCCGCGTGGGTATGCGACGTTGCCCCGGGCGCGCCGCCAGCTCCCACTGATCTGATCCACCTAGGCTTCTCCGTCGTGGATCGCTACGGGACCGACGTGCTGGCAGGAGACTGGAAGGTCCCGAAGCGGGGCCGCGCCGTGGAGACGCCGGCCGACCACGGCCTGGTCGTCGAGGAGGTCACCACCGACTGGTGCGGCGAGATCGTCGCCGTCGACCGCGACCTGCACACCGTCACCCTCGAGGACCGGCGCGGCAAGCGGCGCACCTTCCCCCTCGGCACGGGCTTCCTGCTGGAGGGCAAGCCGGTCATCCTGACCCCGCCCGTCACCAGGGCCGCACCGGCCAGGCCGACGCGCACCGCCAGCGGATCGATCGCCGTGCACGACGCCAAGGCGCGGGTCGCGCGCGCCAGCCGGATCTTCGTCGAGGGCCGCCACGACGCCGAGCTCGTCGAGAAGGTCTGGGGCGACGACCTGCG
>CAZAQE010000056.1:0-20366 GCA_964487275.1 uncultured Nocardioides sp.
CGGCGAGCCCGGTGAGGAGCTCGACGTCGTGCTCGAGCTCAAGGTCGTCGCCGACGTCGGCCTGGTCGGCTTCCCGAGCGCGGGCAAGTCCAGCCTGATCGCCGCGATCTCCCGGGCCCGGCCCAAGATCGCCGACTACCCGTTCACGACCCTGGTCCCCAACCTCGGCGTCGTCACCGCGGGCGAGACGACCTTCACCGTCGCGGACGTGCCCGGGCTGATCGAGGGCGCGGCCGAGGGCCGTGGCCTCGGCCACGACTTCCTGCGCCACATCGAGCGCTGTGCCGCGCTGGTGCACGTCCTCGACACCGCGACCCTGGAGCCCGGCCGCAACCCGGTCGACGACCTCGACGTGATCGAGGACGAGCTGCGCCGGTACGGCGGCCTGGAGGACCGGCCGCGCCTGGTGGCCCTCAACAAGGTCGACGTCCCTGACGGCCGGGGCATCGCCGAGCTGGTGGTCGAGGAGCTGCGCGAACGCGGCCTGCGGGTCTTCGAGATCTCCGCGGTGTCCGGCGAGGGCACCCGCGAGCTGGTCTACGCGATGGCCGGCATCGTCGCCGAGGCCCGGCGGGCGAAGGCCGCCGAGATCCCGGCGCGGATCGTCGTACGGCCCAAGGCAGTCGACGACGACGGCTTCACGGTCAAGCGCACCGGAGCGGGCTGGCGGGTGCTCGGCACCAAGCCGGAGCGCTGGGTGCGCCAGACCGACTTCAGCAACGACGAGGCTGTCGGCTACCTCGCCGACCGCCTCAACCGGCTGGGCGTCGAGGCGAAGCTGCTCGAGCTCGGCGCGGAGGAGGGCGACGCGGTCCTCATCGGCTCCGTCGACGACGCCGTGGTGTTCGACTTCAAGCCGGGCATCGACGCGGGTGCGGAGAACCTCTCGCGCCGCGGCGAGGACGACCGCTTCCACGAGGACCGTCCCGCGGCCGCCCGTCGTCGCGAGATCCAGGAGCACATGGACGAGCGCGCCGAGAACGAGACCCGCGCCGATGTCGCCCGCCGCCTCGACCGTCCGGACGAGTACGGCCCGACGTCGTACGAGATCGGTTCGGAGGACGACCCCGACGCCAGGCCCGTCTCCTTCGACGACGACTGGCTGGAGGACGACCCCGGTGAGTGAGCGTGCGGCGGTCACCTCGGCCCGCCGGATCGTGGTCAAGGTCGGCTCCTCGTCGCTGACGACCGCCTCGGGAGGCATCGACCCCGAGCGGATCAGCGCCCTGGTCGACGTCCTCGCCGCCACCCGCGGGCGGGGCGCCGAGGTGGTGCTGGTGTCCTCCGGCGCCATCGCCGCCGGACTGGCGCCGCTGGGACTCAGCAAGCGCCCGCGTGCGCTCGCCGCCCAGCAGGCAGCCGCATCGGTCGGCCAGGGGCTGCTCGTGCACCGCTACACCGAGGAGCTCGCGCGCCACGGCCTCACCGCCGGCCAGGTGCTGCTGACCCTCGACGACGTGACCCGGCGCTCCCACTACCGCAACGCGTCGCAGACCTTCACCCAGCTGCTCGAGCTCGGCGTCATCCCGATCGTCAACGAGAACGACACGGTCGCGACCACCGAGATCCGCTTCGGCGACAACGACCGCCTCGCCGCCCTCGTCGCGCACCTGGTCCATGCCGACCTGCTGGTGCTGCTCTCCGACGTCGACGGCCTGTACGACGGCCCGCCCTCCCGTCCCGGCACGCAGCTCATCCCCGAGGTGCGCGGGCAGGCGGACCTCACGGGCGTCACGGTCGGCTCCGTCGGCTCCGCCGGGGTCGGCACGGGCGGGATGGTGACCAAGGTCGAGGCGGCCTCGATCGCCACCGGCTCCGGCATCCCCGTCGTCCTCACGTCGGCCGACAACGCCGCGGCCGCGATCGCGGGCGAGCCCGTCGGCACCCTCTTCCACGCCACCGGCAAGCGCCGGCCCACCCGGCTGCTCTGGCTGCGCCACGCGACCGAGGGCAAGGGGGCGCTGCTGCTCGACGCCGGCGCCGTGCGTGCCGTCGTCGAGCGCCGGGCCTCGCTGCTGGCCGCCGGGATCACCGGCGTCCAGGGCGACTTCTCCGCGGGTGACCCGGTCGACATCCTCGACCCCGACGGCCGCATCGTCGGCCGGGGGCTGGTCAACTTCGACGCGGCCGAGGTCCCGGCCCTCCAGGGGCGCTCGTCCAAGGACCTCAAGCGCGAGCTCGGTGCCGGTTACGAGCGCGAGGTCATCCACCGCGACGACCTCGTCGTGCTGTAGGCCGCAGCCTCAGCGACCACCGACGCGGGCGAGCGCCCGCAGGAACACCCGGTCCGGCACCAGCGCCGACAACCGGTGCACGAGGGTCGGGGCGTCCACCGCCCGGGAGGCGGCCCGGGAGGCCCGCACCACCCGCCCCGCCGTACGACGACGACGCGCCTCGTAGGCCGCGAACGCCGCCGTCGGAGGACTCGGCGAGGCCAACAGCTCCGCCAGGGTGGCCGCGTCCAGCAGCGCCTGGCACCCGCCCTGGCCGAGGTGTGGCCGCATCGGGTGCGCGGCATCGCCGATCACCGCGACGGGACCGTCGCGCCAGGTGCGCAGCCCTGCGCGGTCCATCACGTCGTTGCGGCTGACGGTGGTGAGGTCGGTCGCGTCGAGCACCCGCCGGACCGGGTCCGGCCAGCCGGCGAACGCCGCCTGCAGGTGGGCGACCTCGTCCGCAGGGTCCGCGGCGAGGACGCCGCCGGCGGGCTCGCGGACGGTCGCGAACCAGTAGGCCTCGCCGCGCCCGAGCGGGACCACGCCGAGCTCCTGGCGCCCGCCCCACAGCTGCACCGCCTCCAGGCCGTCGACGCGGGCGATGCCGCGCCAGGCGGGAAAGCCGGCGTAGGACTCGGTGAGCCGGGGGTGGAGGGTCCGCGCGACCTGCGAGCGGTAGCCGTCGGCGCCGACGAGCGCCGTGGCCTCGACGGCGTCGCCCGCGCCCGTGCCGGTCAGGACCCGCACGCCGCCGGGGATGTGCTCGAAACCGAGCACCGGGGCGTCGTACCGGATGACGGCGGAGGCGGCGGCGTGCAGCGCCTCGACGAGCTCGCCCCGCCGCACGGCGAGCAACGGCTCGCCCAGCGCGGCAGAGGTGCGGGCGGCGTCGAGGCTGCGCAGCAGGCGGCCGTCACGGGTGCGGACCGAGCCGGCGCCGACCGGGTGCCCGATCGTGCGGACCTCGGCGCCGACGCCGACCCGGTCGAGCGCCGCGAGCGCGGCCGGCCAGAGCGTGATCGCGCCGCCGGTGCTCCCCAGCGCGGGCCGCTCCTCCAGCAGCAGGCAGGACCAGCGCGACCCGGCATGTCGCAGGCCGGCCGCCAGGGCGAGGCCCGCGATGCCGGCGCCTGCGATCACGAGCTGGTCGTCGGCCACCCGGACAACCTAGTGGGACGGTTTGCTGCCGGGTTGGGTACGCCGCCAGCACGCGCCGTAACCTTGGTGGTGCCATGGAAGCCCCGACGGTCTACCTCGACCACGCCGCGACGACGCCGATGACCGACGTCGCGGTCGAGGCCATGACCGCGCGGCTGCGCGAGGTCGGCAACGCCAGCTCGCTGCACGCCTCCGGGCGTCGGGCCCGGCGCATCGTCGAGGAGTCCCGCGAGACCGTCGCTCAGGCGTTGAACTGTCGTCCCGGCGAGGTGGTGTTCACCTCCGGTGGCACGGAGGCCGACAACCTCGCGGTGAAGGGCCTGTTCTGGTCCCGCCGCGACACCGACCCGGTCCGCACCCGCGTGCTGGCCAGCGCCGTCGAGCACCACGCCGTCCTCGACCCGCTCGAGTGGCTCGAGGAGCACGAGTCCGCCGCGGTCGGGCTGGCGCCCGTCGACGGCCTCGGGCGGTTGCGGCTCGACGCCCTCGCCGAGTCGATCGAGCTCGACCCCCGCACCGTCGCGATGCTCACCGTGATGTGGGCCAACAACGAGGTCGGCACGCTGCAGCCGATCGACGAGGTCGTCGCGCTGGCCCGTACGCACGGCATCCCCGTCCACACCGATGCGGTGCAGGCGATCGGCGCGGTCCCGGTCGACTTCGCGGCGAGCGGCGTGGACGCCCTCTCGGTCTCCGGGCACAAGGTCGGCGGCCCGCAGGGCGTCGGTGCCCTGGTCGTACGACGCGAGGTGGACCTGACCGCGCTGCTGCACGGCGGTGGCCAGGAGCGCGACGTGCGCAGCGGCACGCTCGACGTGCCCGCCATCGCCGGGTTCGCCGCTGCCATCGAGATCGCGGTCAAGCAGCAGGCCGAGCTCGCTGCGCGCCTCGTCGTGCTCCGCGACCGGCTGGTCGCCGGCGTGCGCCACGCGGTGCCCGACGTCGTGCTCAACGGCGACCCGGTCGAGCGCCTGCCCGGCAACGTCCACCTCGGCTTCCCCGGTTGCGAGGGCGACTCGCTGCTGATGCTGCTCGACGCCCGCGGCATCGAGTGCTCGACGGGATCGGCCTGCTCGGCCGGAGTCCCGCAGCCGTCGCACGTGCTGCTCGCGATGGGCCGCGACGCCGCGGACGCCCGCAGCTCGCTGCGGTTCACCCTCGGCCACACCAGCACCGAGGCCGACGTCGACGCCGTGGTCGCCGCGATCGCTCCCTGCGTGGAGCGGGCCCGCGCGGCCCGCGCCTGATCCGGGTCGGGGGAGCGGAGCAGTGAAGGTCGTCGCCGCCATGTCCGGGGGAGTGGACTCCGCCGTCGCTGCCGCCCGCGCGAAGGACGCCGGGCACGAGGTCACCGGCATCCACCTCGCGCTGTCGCGCAACCCGAAGTCGTACCGCTCGGGCGCCCGCGGGTGCTGCACGATCGAGGACGCCAACGACGCGCGCCGTGCGGCCGACGTGATCGGGATCCCGTTCTACGTCTGGGACCTCTCCGACCGCTTCCACACCGACGTGGTCGAGGACTTCATGGACACCTACGCAGCGGGCCAGACCCCGAATCCCTGCCTGCGCTGCAACGAGAAGATCAAGTTCGCGGCCGTGCTCGACAAGGCGCTGGCGCTGGGCTTCGACGCGGTGGCGACCGGCCACTACGCGACGGTGCGGACCACGGCCGGTGGCGACGTGGAGCTGCACCGGGCCGCGGACGGCGCCAAGGACCAGTCCTACGTGCTCGGCGTGCTGGACGAGCAGCAGCTGCGGCACTCGCTCTTCCCGCTCGGCGACACCCCGAAGCCGCAGGTCCGGGAAGAGGCAGCCGCCCGCGGGCTGCTCGTCGCCGACAAGCCGGACAGCCACGACATCTGCTTCGTCGCCGACGGCGACAACGCCGGCTGGCTGCGGGAGAAGCTCGGCGACCGCGCCCCCAACCAGGGCGGCGAGATCGTCGACGAGGCGACCGGCGCCGTCCTCGGCGAGCACACCGGCACCTACGGCTTCACGATCGGTCAGCGCAAGGGCCTGCGCCTGGGCCGTCCCGCGCCCGACGGCCGCCCGCGCTACGTCCTCGACATCGAGCCGGTCAGCGGCACCGTCACCGTCGGGCCCCGGGAGCGGCTCGCCGTCGAGCGGATCACGGGCGACCGGCTGCGCTGGTGCGGCAGACCGCTGCCTGCCGGGGCCGTTCTCGACGGCCCGGACGTCACCGTCCAGTTGCGTGCGCACGGTGCCGAGCACCGCGCGGTCGTGCGGGTGGGGGAGACGAGCCTGGCGGTCGAGCTGCTCGACCACGCCCACGGCATCGCCCCCGGCCAGGCCGTCGTCGTGTACGACGGCACCCGGGTCGTCGGCTCGGCCACGATCACCGCGGCGGAGCGGGTCCCCGTGCGGGCCGCGGAGGCCACGCAGTGACGGTGCGGGCCACGGGCGTCGGGTCGTTCCCCGGCGACGGCCAGCGCGACTTCGACGAGGCGCTGGCCGTCGTCCTCGGTGAGCTGGCCGCCGACGGCGGCATCCCGTTCCTCCCCGAGGTCCCCGGACGCGGCGCCATCGCCGACCTGACCGGTCGCACCCTCGGCCTCGTCGGCGAGCTCGACGCCGACCTGCAGCCGGGTGGTTGGCGACTCACCGGCACATCCGGAGCGCCCGCGATCGACCAGCGGCGCGCGCGCAGCCTGGTCGCCCAGGACCTCGACTCGTTCGAGGAGCACATGGCCGAGTACGCCGGACCGGTCAAGGTCCAGCTCGCCGGCCCGTGGACGCTCGCGGCCACTGTCGAGCGGCCGCGGGGCGACAAGCTGCTCGCCGACCACGGCGCCCGGCGCGACCTCGCCCAGGCGCTCGCCGTCGCGGTCGCGGACCACGTCGCCGACGTGCGCCGCCGGGTGCCCGGGGCCACCGGCGTCATCCTCCAGGTCGACGAGCCTGCGCTGCCCGCCGTGCTGGCGGCCGCGGTGCCGACGGCCTCCGGTTTCGGCAAGCACCGCATGATCCACCCGCCCGAGGCCAGCGAGGCGCTGGAGTGGGTCCTCACGGCCGCCGCCGACGCCGGCGCGGTGCCGTGGGTCCACTGCTGTGCCCCGGACGTGCCGCTGTCGCTCCTGCGTGGAGCCGGCGCGCGCGGCGTGATGGTGGACCTCGGGCTGCTGGGCGCCGAGGGCCACGACGCTGCCGCGGAGGCCCTGGAGGCGGGCGACACGATCGCGCTGGGCGTCGTACCCACGTCGGGCACGGTGCCGTCCGACAAGGCCGTCGTGGAGCGCGTGCTGCGCTGGTTCGACATGGTCGGCCTCGACCCGGCGACGGTCGGGGAGCGGGTCGTCGTCACGCCTGCCTGCGGGCTTGCAGGCGCAACGCCTGCGGACGCACGAAGGGCCACCGAGCTGGTGCGCTCGGTGGCCCGTTCGTTGTCCGGCCAGTCGTCGGGCTGAGCCGGACGGGGGTCCGTCGGGATCAGCCGACGTGGACCCCCTCGGGGGCGTCCGTGGCCAGCTCGGTGTGCTTGACGTTGAGGAACGTCCAGATCACGGCCGAGGCGGCCAGCATCAGCATCGAGGCGACCAGGAAGGCGTGGACGGCGCCCTCCGGGAAGCTGGACCCGAAGATCGCGGCCTCGAGGAAGCTGAGGTCGGTGCCGGGCACGACCGCAGTCGGGTCGCCGCCACCGGCGGTGATCGCGTCGACCATCGGCTTGGCGACCTCGTCGGCCTGGTTGTTGCTGTAGTGCAGTGCCACCGTGCTCAGGGTGGCGAGGCCCAGCGCGCCGCCGACCTGCTGCATCGTGTTGAGCACGCCGGAGCCGATGCCCGAGTCCTCGGCGCGGACGTGGTGGACCGCGGTGAGGGTCATCGGGACGAACACCAGGCCCATGCCGACCGCCATCAGGACGATGTACGGGAAGATGTGCGTCCAGTAGTTGATGTCGGCGCCGCCGTCGGCGAGCGCCTTCAGCACGGCGGCGGGCGACTCGTCGACCGGGATCCGCGAGAACATGAACAGCGCGGTGGCCGCCAGCAGGGTGCCGGTGCCGGCGAGGTAGCGGGCGTCGACCCGGGCGACCAGGTTGGACGCCAGGCCCGCGCCGATCACGATGCCGAACGAGAACGGGAGGAAGGCGAAGCCGGCCTCGAGCGGGCTGAAGCCCATGATCTGCTGGATGAACAGGCTCAGGAAGTAGAACATCGCGAACATCGCGGCCGGCGCGATCATCATGGCCGCGAAGCTGGTGGCCCGGGTCCGGTTGGCGAAGATGCGCACCGGCAGCAGCGGGTGGGCCACGCGCGACTCGATGACGGCGAACGCGATCAGCAGGGCGACACCGGCGACCAGCGACACGATGGTCTGGGCGTGGTCCCAGCCGTAGGCCTCCTCGCCCGCGCGGGAGAGGCCGAAGACGATGCCGAGCAGGCCCAGGGTGCCGGTGATGGCGCCGGGCACGTCCATCTCGCCCGGGTGCGACTCGGACTCCGCGAGGACCCGCGGGACGGCGAGCGCGGCGACGATGCCGATCGGGACGTTGATCAGGAAGGTCAGCCGCCAGCCCTCGACGTCGAGGCCGACGAAGGAGTCCAGGCCGGTCAGCCAGCCGCCCAGGATCAGGCCGATCGCGGCGCCGACGCCGGACATGGTCGCGTACGCCGCCATGGCGCGGTTGCGGGCCGGGCCGGCCGGGAACGTGGTGGTGATGAGGGCCAGTGCGGCCGGGGCCGCCATCGCGGCGCCGACGCCCTGGAGGGCACGGGAGGCGAGCAGCATGGCCTCGTTGGCGGCGAGCCCACCGAGCAGCGAGGCGACCGCGAACGTGACCAGGCCCATCGTGAACAGGCGGCGGCGGCCGTAGAGGTCGCCGAGTCGGCCGCCCAGGAGCAGCAGTCCGCCGAACGCCAGCGCGTAGCCGGTCACGATCCAGGTCAGGTTGGCCTGGGAGATGCTGAGGTCGTTGCCGATGTAGGGCAGCGCGATGTTGGCGATGGTCGAGTCGAGCACGACCATCAGCTGGGCGGTCAGGATCAGCACGAGCGCGAGGCCGGCGTGCTTCGTGGGTGTGCTGACCTCGGTGTCTGCGGACGAGGTCGTCTCCGCAGGGTCGAGGGATTCGACGTCGGTCATGAAGGTTCCTTCGGGTGGAGGGTGAGGAGGAGGTGCTTCGTCAGCCGCGGGTCGCGGCGGGGAGGATGACCTGGTCGACGACGCGGGCGATCAGGTCGGGGGTCGGGGGATCTCCGAGCAGGAAGCCGCGGTGCAGCACGATGCCGGGCAGCGCCGCGGTGAGGATGTCGAGGTCGATGTCGTCGCGGAGCTCGCCGCGCTGGCGGGCCCGCTCGTAGACCGCACGGGCGATGGCGACCTTGGGCGCGATGAACCTCTCCCGGAACGCGGCCGCGAACTCGGGGTCGCGGCCGATGGCGGTGACAACGCTGCCGAGCAGCGCGGTCTGGTGGCTGTCGGTGAGGCCGCCGTGCCCGCAGAACATCGCGAGCAGGTCGCCGCGCAGGCTGCCGGTGTCGTCCGGCAGCTCGACCGGGGACTTCTCCGACATGAGCGCGTCGATGACGAGCGCGGCCTTGCCGTCCCACTTGCGGTAGAGCGTCGCCTTCGACGCCTTGGCCTTCGTCGCGACCGCGTCCATGGTCAGCCGGTCGTAGCCGACCTCGACGAGGACGGCGATCGCGGCGTCGAGGATCTCCTGCTCGCGGTCGCCCTCGACGCGGGGACGAGTCGGCGTCTCGGGGCGGCTGATGCGGGGGACCATGGTGACTCCGGATGGTTCGATGGAACGGAACGGTTTCGTTCCATATAGATGGTACGGAACGGTTTCGTTCTGTCAAGCGAGTTGCGGCGGGATCCATTCCCGGACGTCCGAAACCCTGCCGGAAGCCACCGACATCGGTGCGGACCCGCCTCCCCGGACCGGGCCGTCGGTGGCGCGCGGCAAGATGTCCTCCATGAGCCAGGCCGACCTCCCCGCCGTACCTCCCGAGGCGCGCGACGAGCACGCGACGACCAGCGAGGAGATCGAGGAGGCGCGCTACCGCTACTACGTCCTCGACGACCCGACGCTCTCCGACGCGGACTTCGACGAGCGGTTGCGCCGGCTGGAGGCGCTGGAGGAGGAGTTCCCCGAGCTCCGGACGCCGGACTCGCCCACCCAGAAGGTCGGCGGCGCGGTCTCGACCGACTTCACCGCCGTCGACCACCTGCAGCGGATGGAGAGCCTCGACAACGCCTTCTCCTTCGAGGAGCTCACCTCCTGGCACGCCCGGCTCGACCGCGAGGGTGCGTCCGGCGCCGCGCTGCTGTGCGAGCTCAAGGTCGACGGCCTCGCGATCAACCTGCTCTACGAGAAGGGCCGCCTGGTCCGGGCGCTGACCCGCGGCGACGGCCGCACCGGCGAGGACGTCACGCCCAACGTGATGACGATCAAGGCGGTGCCGCACCGGCTCACCGGCACCGACGACTACCCGGTCCCCGACCTGGTCGAGGTGCGCGGCGAGGTGTTCCTGCCCGTCGCCGCGTTCGAGGCGCTCAACGTGTCGATGACCGAGGCCGGCAAGCCCCCCTTCGCCAACCCGCGCAACGCCGCTGCCGGCTCGTTGCGGCAGAAGGACCCGCGAGTCACCGCCTCGCGCGCGCTCGGGATGGTCTGCCACGGCATCGGCGCCCGCGAGGGCTTCGAGCCGAGGACGCAGTCCGAGGCGTACGCCGCGCTGGCGGCCTGGGGCCTGCCGATCAGCGAGCAGGTGCGGGTCCTGCCGACGCTGGCCGACGTGCAGGGCTACATCGAGAACGCCGGGGAGAAGCGCCACACGATCGTTCCCTACGAGATCGACGGGGTCGTGGTGAAGGTCGACGAGGTCGCGCTCCAGCGGCGGCTCGGCTCCACCAGCCGTGCGCCGCGGTGGGCGATCGCGTTCAAGTACCCGCCCGAGGAGGTCAACACCCTGCTCCTCGACATCGCGGTCAACGTCGGCCGGACCGGCCGGGTGACGCCCTACGGCGTCATGGTGCCGACCAAGGTCGCTGGATCCACCGTCGAGAACGCCACGCTCCACAACTTCCACGAGGTCGAGCGCAAGGACGTCCGCCCCGGCGACACCGTCATCCTGCGCAAGGCCGGCGACGTGATCCCGGAGATCGTGGGCCCGGTGCTCCCGTTGCGGCCCGAGGGCCTCGCGCCGTGGGTCGCGCCGACGACCTGCCCCGCCTGCGGGACCGGGCTGGTGGAGCAGAAGGAGGGCGACAAGGACCGCCGCTGCCCCAACCACCAGAAGTGCCCGGGCCAGGTCCGCGAACGGGTCTTCTTCGTGGCCAGCCGCAGCGCCTTCGACATCGAGGGCCTGGGCTACGAGGCGGCGGTGGCGCTGCTCGACGCCGGCGTGATCGCCGACGAGGGCGACGTCTTCGACCTCGACGCCGACAAGCTCCGCCGGACCGACCTCTTCACCCGCGCGCCGAAGAAGGACGAGGACGGGCCGCAGCTCACCGCCAACGGCGCCAAGCTGCTCGCCAACCTCGACGCCCGCAAGGACGTCCCGCTCTGGCGCGTCATCGTCGCGCTGTCGATCCGCCACACCGGGCCGAGCGCCTCGCGCGCGCTCGCGCAGGAGTTCGGCTCGATGGCCGCGATCCGTGCCGCGTCCGAGGAGGAGCTCGCCGCCGCCGAGGGCGTCGGCCCGACCATCGCCCGCGCGGTCATCGAGTGGTTCGAGGTCGACTGGCACGTCGCGATCGTCGACAAGTGGACCGCCGCCGGGGTCTCGATGGAGGACGAACGCGACGAGTCCGTCGCCCGCACCCTCGAGGGCCTGACCGTCGTGGTCACCGGCTCGCTCGTGGACTTCTCCCGCGACTCCGCCAAGGAGGCGATCCTGTCGCGCGGCGGCAAGGCCGCCGGCTCGGTGTCGAAGAAGACGGACTTCGTCGTCGTCGGTGAGAACGCCGGCTCCAAGGCCGACAAGGCCGAGCAGCTCGGGGTGCCGGTGCTCGACGAGGACGGGTTCAAGCGGCTGCTGGAGAACGGGCCCGACGCGGCATCATGAGGGTCATGGGTCGCGGGAGGCAGTTGCTCGCGCTCGTCGCGGCGGGCGCGCTGCTCGCTGCCTGCTCGGGCACGCCCGACCGCGATCCGGGTCCGCGAAGCGAATCCTCCGGCGCCCCGTCGCCCGGCGCTGGTACGCCGACGGGCTCGACGTCCGTCGTACCCGAGGCCGAACCGGACCCGGTCTCGCTGCCCGCGCTGGCGCAGAAGTCGCTCACCGGCGGCCGGCTCCGGCTGGGGGAGGAGGTGCTGCGCACGGCGACCCAGCGGCAGCACCGGGTCACCTATCGCAGCGGTGACCTGACGATCTCCGGTCGCATCGCGATCCCCGCCGGCGACGGACCCTTTCCCGCCGTGGTCCTGGCGCACGGCTACATCGACCCCGCCGTCTACGAGAACGGGCAGGGCATGACCCGCGAGCGGGCCTGGCTGGCCGACCGCGGCTACGTCGCGCTGCACGTCGACTACCGCGGGCACGCCGCGTCGTCACCGGACCGCAGCCGCGGGCTCGACATGCGGATGGGCTACACCGAGGACGTCCTCAACGCCGTCCTCGCGTTGCGGTCGTGGCCGGGGCCGGTCGACGACGACCGGATCGCGCTGGTCGGCCGCTCGATGGGTGGCGGCGTCGTGATGAACGCGCTGGCCGCGAAGCCCGGCCTGGTCCGCGCCGGGGTGGCGTTCGCGTCGGTGAGCTCGGACGCGATCGACAACTTCGACCGGTGGATCCGCTCCGACCCCGGCCGCAGTGGCGTTGCTGCCCGCATCCTGCGCAGGTACGGCGAACCCGTGGACAACCCCGACTTCTGGGCCGGGGTCAGCGCCCGCACCTACTTCGGCGACGTCACCGAGCCGGTCCTGCTCCACCACGGCACCGCCGACGACACGTGCCCGCCCCGGTGGAGCCGGGAGACCGCCCGGCTGATGGCCGCCGCGGGCGTCGACGTCACCCTCCGGACCTACCCGGGCGAGGGCCATGCGTTCGGGCCGCAGTTCGAGCTGTCGATGCAGCGCACGGACCGTTTCCTCCGACGGCATCTCTGAGCACCGCGAAAGTCACTACTGTGGCGCTGTGGCGCGAATTCCCGGTGTCGGCGACGCCCTCGGCCCCTACCGGATCACCCGGCAGCTCGGGGCCGGTGGCATGGGCGTGGTGTTCGAGGCCGTCGAGGAGGGCCTCGGCCGCCGGGTCGCGCTCAAGGTGCTCGCGGTCCAGCTCGCGGAGGAGCCGGAGTTCCGCAGCCGGTTCCTGCGGGAGGCCACGGTGCTGGCCCGCAGCGACAGCCCGCACATCATCCAGGTCTACAGCCACGGCGAGCACGACGGCGTCCTCTACCTCGCCACCCAGTTCATCTCCGGCGGCGACCTCGCGGCCCGGGTCGCCAAGGACGGACTGCCGGGCGCCGACAGCGCTCTGGACCTCGCCGCACAGGTCGCCTCGGCGCTCGCGGACGCCCACGCCGTCGGCGTCGTGCACCGCGACGTCAAGCCGCACAACGTGCTGCTGCGGGCCGGCCAGGACCAGCTGCACGCCTACCTCTGCGACTTCGGCATCGCCCGCGACGACGAGTCGTCGCTGACCAGCACCGGCGTCGTCGCCGGCACCTACGCCTACCTCGCACCCGAGCGCTTCCGCGGCGAGCCCGCGACACCCGCCAGTGACATCTACGCCCTCGGCTGCCTGCTGTGGTTCCTGCTCACCGGCCGCCCGCCGTACGACGGTGGGCCGGTCCAGCTCGCGACGCAGCACGAGTTCTCGCCGATCCCGCAGCTGCCCGGAGCACCCGCCCAGCTCAACGCGTTCCTCGCGCGGGCGATGGCCAAGGACCCCGCCGCGCGCCACCCGTCGGCTGCCGCCGCGGCGGCGCACCTGCGGGCCGTGCGCGCCGCCGGCGGGCTGCCCGCCGGGCAGTTCGTGGCACCGCCGCAGGCGCCCCCGCCGTCCTACCCCTCGGTGGGGTCGCAGCCGTCGGCGGGCTCCGCGCCGTCGTACCCGTCCGCGCCCTCGACCGCCTCGGTCCCGCAGGCCCCGCCGCCCCAGCCCCCGCCGCCCCAGCCCCCGCCGCCCCAGCGCACGCCCGTCATGCCGACCGGCCACGACGAGCCGCGGCGGCGCACCGGGCTGGTCGCCGCGCTCGTCGTCCTCGCCGTGGTGCTCGGCGTCGGGGGCGGGGTGGGCTGGACCCTGGTGCGTGACGGCGGGACGGCCGGCGACAAGGGGGACAGCCCATCGGCCGGGAGCACGGTCGACTCGAGCCCCGCGTCCTCGGGCGCGGCCGGCGCGCCGGGTCCCGTCAGCGGTCCGCTCGCGCCGGGCGATGTCAACGGAGACGGGGCCGACGACACCATCCTGCTCGACGATCGCGACGACGAGACCGTGGTCCTGCTGTCCGACCCGGGCAGCGGAAGCGGGTTCGGCCGACTGCAGCGCTGGAGCGGGAGTGCGTACGGCGACGCGCTGGCCGTGCGCGGCGACTTCAACGGCGACGGGTGGGCCGACCTGGCGGTGGCCGAGCCGGGACTCGTCCGGGTCGCGGCGTCCACCGGGAGGAACTTCCGCAAGGCCGTGCCGTGGGTGACGCCTGACCTGCCGGACAAGTTCCGCGTGACCGCCGGAGACTTCGACGCGGACGGCCGGGACGACCTCGCCTTCCTGACCGGCGCCGGGACCGGGGCGATCTCGATCGACGTCGCCCTCTCGGACGGGGCCGGTTTCAGCGCCCCCGAGCCGTGGGCCGGGGTCGACGGCTGGAACTACGAGGACATGCGGATCGGGGCGGCCGACGTCAACGGCGACGGCCTCGCGGACCTCGTCGAGATGGGACGGCCCCCGGAGGGTGGCATCGACATCCGGGTCTTCGCCTCGCTCGGCGGCGACACGTTCGACGCCGACCGGGGGTGGTTCAGCGCCCGCGACTGGGACTGGGAAACGACGCGGCTGGGGCTCGGCGACGTCGACGGCGACGAGGACGCCGACGTCGTCGCGCTCCGGGACTTCGGGGAGGACGGCCTCGCGATCGCCACCCTGGTCTCCGACGGGAGCAGGCTGGAGGAGGACGACGAGGTCGTCCTCGGCGACCTCGCCCTCGACCGGACCCGTTCGGTCGTGGCCGACACGGACGGCGACCGCGCGGCCGACCTGGTGCTGGTCGACCGCGACACGAGCGAGGCCCGCCGCTACGCCCGAGGTCCGGACGGCTTCGCCGAGACCGGCAGCGCCGGCGTCGACGCCAACGTCGACGAGGACGGCTCGATCGTGGTCGGCGTCAGCCGCTGAGACCCAGCCCGGCGAGCCACGCCTCGACGTCGTCGTGGCCGACGAGGCGCACTGCTGGCAGGTCGGGGTGGGACAGCGGCAGGGCGTCCACCCAGGCCAGGTCGGCCTCCGGCGAGGCCTCCGCCCTGATCCGGCGCATGGTGCGACGCACGAGGCTCCGCAGGGTGCCCGGCTCCTCTGCCAGGACCGTCACGACCAGGTCCGCGCGCTCGAGCAGGACCGCGCGGGCGTCGTACCTCTCGGCGGTGGTCACCCAGCCGTCGAACGCGGCGAGGGCCTCGATGTCGGCCCGACCGGAGAGCTCGGCCAGTGGCACGAGAGGTACGTCGAGGACGGCCGCCAGCCGGTCCAGGAAGGTCGCGACCACGGGAGCGGGGCTGCCCGCGACGACGACGCGCTGCGGGAGTCGCGGCGGCATCGGGGCGGAGAGGTCCACCCGGCGGATTCTAGGGACTGCTCTCCCACCCGATGGGCCCGACCCCGGGGCCATTGCCCACCTGGAGCACCCTCGGCACGCGCCTCGCTGCGTTGCCGTCGGTCGCCGGGCCACCGGCCCGCCTCCCTCCGGCGCCGTGCGATGCACGCACCGAGGGCACCCCAGCCGGGCAAGCACCCCGGGGTCGGGCCCTAGAATCGCCGGCATGTCCCAACTGTCCCGCGACGAGGTGGCCCACCTGGCCGACCTCGCCCGGATCGACCTCGACGACGCCGAGCTGGACCACCTGGCGCCCCAGCTCAACGTGATCCTCGAGGCGGTCGCGTCCATCAGCGGTGTGGCCGGCGACGACGTGCCGCCGACCTCGCACCCGATCCCGCTCACCAACGTCTTCCGCGAGGACGTGGTGGTGCCGGGCCTGACCGCCGAGCAGGCGCTCTCCGGCGCGCCCGAGGCCGAGGAGCAGCGCTTCCGGGTGCCGCGGATCCTGGGGGACGAGCAGTGAGCGACCTGATCCGCAAGACCGCCGCCGAGCTGGCCGAGGCGCTCCGCGCCGGCGAGACCACCTCGGTCGAGGTCACCCAGGCGCACCTCGACCGGATCGCCGCCGTCGACGGCGACGCCACCTCCGGCGTGCACGCCTTCCTCCACGTCGACGCCGAGGGTGCCCTGGAGCAGGCGCGCGCCTCCGACGAGCGCCGCGCGGCCGGGAAGGCCCTCGACTACCTCGACGGCGTGCCGATCGCCGTCAAGGACGTGCTGGCCACGCAGGGGCTGCCCACGACGTGCGGCTCGAAGATCCTCGAGGGCTGGGTGCCGCCGTACGACGCCACCGTCGTCCGCAAGGTCAAGGCAGCCGGCCTGCCGATCCTCGGCAAGACCAACATGGACGAGTTCGCCATGGGCTCCTCGACCGAGCACTCGGCGTACGGCCCGACCCGCAACCCGTGGGACCAGACCCGGATCCCGGGTGGCTCCGGCGGCGGCTCGGCCGCGGCCGTCGCGGCCTTCGAGGCCCCGCTGGCCCTCGGCACCGACACCGGCGGCTCGATCCGCCAGCCCGGCGCCGTCACCGGGACGGTCGGCGTGAAGCCGACCTACGGTGGCGTGTCGCGCTACGGCCTGGTCGCGCTCGCCAACAGCCTCGACCAGGTCGGCCCGGTCACCCGGACCGTCGCCGACTCGGCGCTGCTGCACGAGCTGATCGGCGGCCACGACCCGCTCGACTCGACCTCCGTCCGCGAGCCCGTGGGTGCGCTCTTCGACGCCGCCCGCCAGGGCGCCACCGGCGACCTCTCCGGCGTCAAGGTCGGCGTGATCAAGGAGCTCGCCGGTGACGGCTGGCAGCCCGGCGTCATGCAGCGCTTCGCCGAGACGGTGGACCTGCTGAAGGAGCTCGGCGCCGAGGTCACCGAGGTGTCGTGCCCGACCTTCGTGCACGCGATGGCGACCTACTACCTGATCCTGCCGGCTGAGTGCTCCTCCAACCTCGCCAAGTTCGACGCCATGCGCTACGGCCTGCGCGTCGTCCCCGAGGGCGACCCGAGCGCCGAGGCGGTCATGAAGGCCACCCGCGACGCCGGCTTCGGCGACGAGGTCAAGCGCCGCATCATGATCGGCACCTACGCCCTCTCGAGCGGCTACTACGACGCCTACTACGGCCAGGCGCAGAAGGTCCGCACGCTCATCTCGCGCGACTTCGCCGCGGCGTTCGAGTCGGTCGACGTCCTGGTGTCGCCGACCTCCCCGACCACGGCCTTCCCGCTGGGGGAGAAGCTCGACGACCCGCTGGCGATGTACCTGCAGGACCTCGCCACCATCCCGGCCAACCTCGCCGGCATCCCCGGCATCTCGGTCCCGGCCGGCCTCGCCGAGGAGGACGGCCTGCCGGTCGGCTTCCAGGTGCTCGCCCCGGCGCTCGCCGACCACCGGGTCTACCGGGTCGGCGCGGCCGTCGAGGCGGCGCTGACCTCCCGCTGGGGCGGTCCGATCCTCGACAAGCTCCCGGAGGTGCAGTCATGACCGACGTGCTGATCGACTTCGACGAGGTCGTCGCGAAGTACGACCCGGCGCTCGGCCTGGAGATCCACGTCGAGCTCAACACCAACACGAAGATGTTCTGCGGCTGCCCCGCGCTCTTCGGCGGAGAGCCCAACACGCACGTCTGCCCGACCTGCCTGGGCCTGCCCGGCGCGATGCCGGTCGTCAACGGCAAGGCCGTGGAGTCGGCGATCCGGATCGGCCTGGCGCTCAACTGCTCGATCGCCGAGTGGTGCCGCTTCGCCCGGAAGAACTACTTCTACCCGGACATGCCGAAGAATTTCCAGACGTCCCAGTACGACGAGCCGATCGCCTTCGAGGGCTACCTGGACGTCGAGGTGGAGGGTGAGACCTTCCGCATCGGCATCGAGCGCGCCCACATGGAGGAGGACACCGGCAAGTCCAGCCACGTCGGCGGCTCCGACGGCCGGATCCACGGCGCGGACTACTCGCTGGTCGACTACAACCGCGCCGGCATCCCCCTGATCGAGATCGTCACCAAGCCGATCCTGGGCACGGGTGAGAAGGCCCCGCTGGTCGCGAAGGCCTACGTGTCCGCGATCCGCGACCTGATCGTCGCCCTCGGCGTCTCCGACGCCCGGATGGACCAGGGCTCGATCCGTGCCGACGTGAACCTCTCCCTCGCGCCGAAGGGCTCCGACGTCCTCGGCACCCGCTCGGAGACCAAGAACGTCAACTCGCTGCGCTCGGTCGAGCGCGCGGTCCGCTTCGAGATGTCCCGCCACGCCGGGATCCTCGAGGCGGGCGGCTCCGTGCTGCAGGAGACCCGCCACTTCCACGAGAACGACGGCACCACCTCCTCGGGTCGCGAGAAGTCCGACGCCGAGGACTACCGCTACTTCCCGGAGCCCGACCTCGTGCCGGTCGCCCCGAGTCGCGAGTGGGTCGAGCAGCTGCGCGCCACCCTGCCGGAGAACCCGGCCGCCAAGCGTGCTCGGCTCCAGGCGGAGTACGGCTTCTCGGACCTGGAGATGCGCGACGTCTGGGCCTCCGGCGCGCTGCCGCTGATCGAGGCGACCGTCGCCGAGGGCACCGCCCCGCAGTCCGCCCGCAAGTGGTGGGTCGCCGACCTGCTGCGCCGCGCCAACGACGCCGGCGTCGAGCTGGCCGAGGTCGGCGTCACGCCGAAGCAGGTCGCCGAGGTGCAGGCGCTGGTCGACGCGAAGACGATCAACGACAAGCTGGCGCGCCAGGTCTTCGACGGCCTCATCGCCGGCGAGGGCACGGCTGTCGAGGTCATCGAGAAGCGCGGCCTGGCGCTGGTCTCCGACGACGGCCCGCTGCTGGCCGCCATCGACGACGCGCTCGCCGCACAGCCCGACATCGCCGACAAGATCCGGGGCGGCAACCATGCCGCGGCCGGGGCGATCATCGGTGCCGTCATGAAGGCGACGCGCGGGCAGGCCGACGCCGCCCGCGTGCGCGAGCTCATCCTCGAGAAGCTGTCCTGACGTCCTCGCCCTCGACCTCGAGGGCGAGCACCCCGCCCGTGGCGGCGTCCACCCGGACCCGCCACGTGGTGGGGACGTCGGGCAGGTCGTCGCGGAACTCCACCGGGTAGGTCGCGGCGACCTCCACCCAGCGCTGGCCGTCGCTGCCACCGGCGCTCCAGACGGTGTCGTACGACGACAGCTGGCCCTCCGGCGGCGCCTGGCCCGTCGCGTGGCCGGCGGCCGCCTCGACCGCGTCGGCGACCCGCCACGCCTCGACGGGCGTGGGTCGGTGCGGTGCCGGGGCGAGGTGGACCCGGTGGAACCAGCCGATGCCGATCTCCCCGGCGGGGCTGGACGTGCACCCGGCCGGGGCGTCGCGCAGTACGGGCCGGACCTCGACCGTCAGGTCTGACCAGGTGAGGCCGTCCCGCCCCTCACGATCGGTGATCGCCTGCAGGGTGGCCACGTCGCGCCCACGCACGAGGGCGCACGCCTGACCCGTCCCGGTCCAGCCCTGCTCGATCTCGTCCAGCGGCGTCAGCGGCCACGCCGTGCCGGAGTCGTCGGTGGGGGAGAGGACGAGGACGACCGCCGCCGGGCGGTAGGTCGTGGTCGTCGCTGCGGCGGCCAGGCCGTCGAGCACGTCCAGCGCGGAGGCGAGGCGCCCCCAGTCCGGGTCGTCGACCTCGTCGTCGTGGCCGAACCCCTGGACGCTGATCTCGGCCGGACGGTCGCCGAGGGCCGAGTAGACCGACGTCGACGGCAGGTCGGTCCGCTCGCTCGCCGCGTAGTCGTCCTGCCGCATCGACACCGGCGCGAACGCCGCGCGGACCCGGTCCAGGCCGTCCTCGGCGAGGGTGAACGTGTCGACCCCGAGACCGTCGTCGGTGCCGAGGAACACCGTCCCGTCCGCGCGCACCTCGACATCGGGGACCCCGCGCCCGGCGCTGCCCTCGCCGCCGGTGGAGCTGACGGAGACGAGGACGTCGGGGGCGTGGCTGGCGAGGGTGGCCGGCATGGCCGTCGTACCCGGGGGGCGGGGGCGCTCGTCCGCGCACCCCGTGAGGGCAGCGAGCAGCAGGGTCCCGAGAGCCGCGGCGGCGTGTCGTCGCATGGTGGTCGGACGCGTCGCCGCTGCTGGGGGTTCCCGGCTGTTCCGAGACTCCTTGCCCCGGCGCACCTGCTCGGGTGTCAGCTGGTCTGAGGTCGATCCTTCAAGCGGCAGCGACGAGGGAGCCGGGTGGGTGGCTGGGGCTGGTGGTCGGGTGCGGTCCGGCGGCTTCGTCGATCGCATCTTGATCCACTTGTTCTGCACCAGCTGCGTGGCGGTTTCGTCAGTCCACAGGCGGGTTTCCGGCGTCCGGTTGTGTCGGGGGTCGGTGGGAGAATTCAGTCATGGATCTCGGAGCCAGCACCACCGCAACGGCTGTCTCGACAGCCTCGTTGCTGTCGTGGATTGCTGACGACGCCGAGGTCCGTGACCACCTCCTGGTCCGGGAGTGGAAGAACATCGTCGCCTGGGCTGACGCCAACATCATCGATGGCGCTGAGGGCACCGCCACGTTGACTGAGGGCTTCCTCGACACCGGTGTCCCGATCGCCGGCCCCGGCGCACCCCTGGTGTCGGAGTTCAACCTGATGGAGCTGATCGCCGTCCTGCAGCGGTCCCCGGATGGTGGCCGTGCGTACGTCGGGCGGGTGATCGAGTGCGCCTGGCGGCTCCCGCGCCTCTACGCGGCCGTCGTCGACGGCC
>CAZAQE010000057.1:0-20087 GCA_964487275.1 uncultured Nocardioides sp.
GGGGGGGGGGGGGTGGGGGGGGGCGCCCCCCCCCCCCCCCCCCCCCCCCCCCCCCCCGACCCCGGTTCGGCCGGCGGCCGTGACATGCGTTAGAGTCTCCGACCGCGGTTCCTTGGGTTCCGCGTCCGGGCGATTGGCGCAGTGGTAGCGCGCTTCGTTCACACCGAAGAGGTCACTGGTTCGAACCCAGTATCGCCCACCCAGCACCACGCAGGAGCCGCGCCGCAGGGCGCGGCTCTCGCCGTTTTCCTGCGGTACGACGCCCGGTGGCCTAGAACGGAACCATGAAGCGACTTCTCGCGGTCCTCGTCGGCCTCGTGGCCGCACTGGCAGCCGTCACCGCCGTGCCCGCCACCTCCCGTGCCTCGTCGCCCGCGCCGGCGTCGGCGCAGGCGACGGCCCAGGCGCCCGCGCCCGTCACCGGCAGGGTCGTCGACTTCCGCACCGGCCGACCGGCGCGCGGGGTCCGGATCCTCCTCGCGACCGGCCCGGGCGGCACGGTCATCGGGTCGGACTGGACCAACAGCGAGGGCCGGTTCTCCGTCGTACGGACCGGGGCGAAGCCGGCGGGCGGCTTCTACGTCCGCATCGTCGGCGACGAGTGGGTGCAGTCCGGCATCATGAGCGGCGACGCCAGCCCGCGGTCCGTCGAGTGGAGCTACGCCTACGCCCGCCGCTACAACGACGGCGCCACGCTCGGCCGGATCAACGCCCACTCCGCCTTCGTCCAGGGCCGGGTCGTCGACGCGAACACGCTGGCTCCTGTCGCGGGCGCGCGGGTCAACCTGCGGCGGGCCCACGACAACGTGCGGGTCGGCACTGCGCTGACCGGCAGCAGGGGGTACTTCCGGATCCGTCCGATCCGCGGCGAGGACTTCAACCTGCAGGTCAACGGCCTCGCGGTCGGTCACGAGAACGGCTACCGCGCGTGCAACGCGCAGCTGGTGCCGACGATCGGTGCCGCCTGTGGCTCGCCGATCGCGTACATCGGCCGCGTCTACAGCGACGCCAGCTGACGCACGCGCGCTCGCCCGTGGTGCCCGCTAGGCTCCGGGCGACATCGACGATCGGGGGTTGATCCATGGGGTGGTGGCGTGATCGCCGCAGCAGGAGGCGGAACCGGAAGAAGCGCGACTGCGCGGATGGCGCGTGCGACATCGCCGAGTGCGCCGACTGCAGTCCGTTCCTCCTCGGCCTGGTGCTGGCGAGCGTCGCCGGCTACCGGGCCACGCCGCCGGTCGCCGGCGCGCGCGGGACCACCGCGCCGCTGCTGCGCCTGATCCGGTCCTACCAGGCCAACGTGTCGGCGCACCGCCCGGCCGTCTGCAACCTGACGCCCACCTGCTCGAACTACGCGTTCGCTGCGCTGCAGGACCACGGTCCCGCCGCCCTTCCCGAGGTACGACGCCGGCTGCGCCGTTGTACCGAGGCAGGCCGCGCTCGCCGGACCGTCACCGCCTGACGCGCGGCCCGGGGGCAGCCACGGGAATCGACTGCAGGCCGGCCGGCGGCGGCCGATACGATCGACGTACGTCCGCCCGGGCGGTCCGCCTCTCCAGAAGGAGTCATTCCGTGTCCGACATCAAGGTCGTCGTAGTGTCCGCCGACGCGCGCCAGGACTCGACGGTCACCACGGGCACGAAGGCCTGGGAGCTGTTCCGCGACGACGCCGACGTGATCGCGGCACGGGTCGGCGGCCAGTTGAAGGACCTCTCCTACGAGCTCGTCGACGGCGACGAGGTCGAGGGCGTGACCATCGGCAGCCCGGACGGCCTCGACATCCTGCGCCACTCGACCGCGCACGTGCTGGCGCAGGCGGTGCAGCAGCTCTACCCGGAGGCGAAGCTCGGCATCGGCCCGCCGATCCAGGACGGGTTCTACTACGACTTCGACGTGCCGGTCCCGTTCGTGCCCGAGGACCTCGTGAAGCTCGAGAGCGCGATGCGCAAGATCGTCAAGGAGAACCAGCGCTTCGACCGCCGGGTCACCACCGACGAGGACGCGCTGGTCGAGCTCGCCGACGAGCCCTACAAGGTGGAGCTGATCGGCCTGAAGGGCTCGGCCGCGGACGCCGCAGAGGGTGCGTCGGCCGAGGTCGGCGCCGGCGAGCTGACCATCTACGACAACATCAACCGCAAGGGCGAGGTCGCCTGGAAGGACCTCTGCCGCGGACCGCACCTGCCCACCACGAAGCGGATCCCCGCGTTCAAGCTGATGCGCAGTGCGGCGGCGTACTGGCGCGGGGACGAGAAGAACAAGCAGCTCCAGCGCATCTACGGCACCGCCTGGCCGAGCAAGGAGGAGCTCGACGAGCACCTCCACCGGCTCGAGGAGGCCGAGCGCCGCGACCACCGCAAGCTCGGCCGCGAGCTCGACCTGTTCTCCTTCCCCGACGAGATCGGCTCCGGCCTGCCGGTCTTCCACCCCAAGGGCGGGGTGATCAAGCGGGAGATGGAGGACTACGTCCGCCAGCGCCACATCGAGGAGGGCTTCTCCTACGTCGGCACCCCGCACATCACCAAGGACGGGCTGTTCCACACCTCGGGGCACCTGCCGTACTACGCCGACACCATGTTCCCGCCGATGGAGTTCGAGGGCACGAACTACCAGCTCAAGGCGATGAACTGCCCCATGCACAACCTGATCTTCAGCAGCCGGGGACGCTCGTACCGCGAGCTCCCGCTGCGGCTGTTCGAGTTCGGCAGCGTCTACCGCTACGAGAAGTCGGGCGTGATCCACGGCCTGACCCGCGTGCGCGGATTCGCCCAGGACGACTCGCACTCCTACTGCACCCCCGAGCAGGCGCCTGCCGAGGTCAAGCACCTGCTGGGCTTCATGCTGGGCGTGCTCAAGGACTTCGGGCTCGACGACTTCTACCTCGAGCTGTCCACCCGCGACGACTCCAAGCCCGACAAGTTCGTGGGCTCCGACGACGACTGGGCGACCGCCACCAAGGTGCTGGAGGACGTGGCCGCCGAGACCGGCCTCGAGCTCGTCCCGGACCCGGGTGGTGCGGCGTTCTACGGCCCGAAGATCTCCGTCCAGGCCAAGGACGCCATCGGCCGCACCTGGCAGATGGGCACCGTCCAGTACGACTTCAACCAGCCCGCGCGCTTCGGCCTGGAGTACACCTCGCCGGACGGCTCGAAGCAGCAACCGGTGATGATCCACTCGGCGAAGTTCGGCTCGATCGAGCGCTTCCTCGGCGTGCTCGTCGAGCACTACGCGGGCGCCTTCCCCCCGTGGCTCGCACCGGTGCAGGTCGTCGGCATCCCGGTGGCCGACGCGTTCACCGACTACCTCTACGACGTCACCAACCAGCTCAGGGCGCGCGGTGTCCGGGTCGAGGTCGACGAGTCGGACGACCGGTTCCAGAAGAAGATCCGCAACGCCCAGCTGCAGAAGATCCCGTTCATGCTCATCGCCGGCGGCGAGGACGTGGAGAAGGGCGCCGTCAGCTTCCGCTACCGCGACGGCCGGCAGGACAACGGCGTCCCGATCGCGGAGGCGATCGAGCGCGTCGTCGCCGCGGTGGAGAGCCGGGAGCAGGTCTGACCATGGGACGCAGGGGGGCAGCGGTCGTCGTACTCACGGCACTGCTGCCTGCCCTCGTGGCGTGCGGCGGCTCGAACTCCCCGTCCGGCGCCCCACCCCGTCCACCCGCGTCGACGACGGCCACGGCGAGCGCGACCGACAGCGGCAAGCCGGGCGGCGACGCCGGCGACCCGGGCGCCGACGCGAGCGACCTGGCGAAGGCGGCGGAGGACCTGGCTCGCGAGGGCAACCAGCCGACCAGCAACATCGCGCCTCGCGACGGCGAGGTGCTCGGCGGCGACGTCAGCTGGCCGCAGTGCCCGAAGGGCATGGGCATCCCGGAGAAGCAGGGCAAGGGGCTCCCGATGCCCCTGCCGTCGGCCGAGTACGTCGTCCTCGGGCTCACGAACGGGCCCGGGTTCACGCCCAACCCCTGCCTGGCCGACCAGGTGCAGTGGGCGAAGGACAACGACGTGCTGGTGTCGGTCTACGCGGTGTCGTCGTACCCGGACGCGGCGACGCTGAAGGACGAGGGCTCCAACGGGCCCTACGACGCGACGACGCGGATCGGCCAGCTGAAGAACGTCGGCTACGCGCAGGCACGGTTCAACATCGGCACCATGGCGACCGTCGGGCTGCTCAGCCCGATCGTGTGGATCGACGTCGAGCCCGTGCCCGTCTTCGAGTGGAGCAGCGACCTGCGCGCCAACGCCGCCGTCATCGAGGGCGTCGCCCGGGGCTACGTCGACGCCGGCTTCCGGATCGGCGTCTACTCGACACCGAGCCTCTACGAGCGGGTCGTCGGCGACTTCGACCTCGGCGGCATCCCCGAGTGGCGGGCCGCCGGGCAGACCTCGAAGGCGGAGGCGCTCAACCGCTGCGGCGACGACTGGTCCATCCAGGGCGGCCTGGCCGTGATGGGACAGTGGGTCGAGGCCCAGCGCGACCAGAACGTCACCTGCCCGGGGATCGGCGCCGACCTCGGGCAGTGGTTCCACCGCTTCACGTGAGAGGGTTTGCCAATGAGCTCGGAGAGTGGTGAGCTGCTCGACGGTCGCCGTCGACGCTGGCAGGAGCACAACCAGGTCCGCCGCCAGGTGATCATCGACGCCGCCATCGCGGTGCTCGAGCGCCAGGCCCCGGGCGAGGACTTCCAGGTGCAGGACGTCGCCGACGAGGCGAAGATGAGCCGCACCGTGATCTACCGCCACTTCAGCGACCGCTCGGACCTCGACCGCGCGGTCCAGACCGAGATCTGCGAGACCATCGGCGCCCAGATGCTGCCGGCACTGTCCTACGACGGGACGCCGGACCAGATCATCCACCGCATCGTCGGCAACTTCATCCGCTGGGCCGAGGCGCACCCGTCGCTGTACCGGTTCGGTGAGCGCGACCTGACCCAGTGGGGCCCGAGCCCGTTGAGCCAGGCGATCGAGCAGGTCGCCGAGGGCATCGAGGGCATCATGACGATCGTCGTCGCGGCGCTCGGTGTCGAGCTCTCCGAGGACGACCGCGCCGCCCTCGACCCGTGGGTCTTCGGCATGATCGGCGCGGTCTTCGCCGCGGTGCGCCGGTGGCTGGAGCGGAGCGTCCGCGAGCCCAGCACCGAGGCGACCATCAACATCCTGTCGGAGTCGATCTGGCTGCAGATCAACGGCATGGCGCTCGCGCGCGGCCTCAACCTGCCGGACCTGCCGATCGCCGACCTGCTGCAGATGCTCTCGCCGGCAGCGTCCGACGACCAGCGACGGCAGTGAGGAACCACGTGGCCGACCCCGACGGGCTCGAGCGGCTCTGGACGCCGCACCGCATGTCCTACGTGCGCGGCGAGGAGGACGTCGAGCCGCCCGCCCACGCCGAGCCCCGGCCGGCGTGCCCGTTCTGCCGGATCACCCGCGACCCGGCGACCTCGACGGACGATGACCTGGTCGTCGTACGGGGGGAGACGGCGTACGCCGTGCTCAACCTCTACCCCTACAACCCCGGTCACCTCATGGTGCTGCCCTACCGGCACGTCGCGGACTACACCGACCTCGACGACGCGGAGACCGTGGAGGTCTCGGCCCTGACGAAGGCGGCGCTGCGCACGATCCGGGCGGTCTCGCAGCCGCATGCCTTCAACGTGGGGCTCAACCTCGGGGGAGAGGCGGGTGGCTCCCTGTCGGGCCACCTGCACCAGCACGTGGTGCCGCGCTGGTCGGGCGACGCCAACTTCATGACCGTGATCGCGGGCACCAAGACCCTGCCGCAGCTGCTGGGCGACACCCGGGATCTGCTCGCCGAGCACTGGCAAGGGTAGGTTTCGCGCCGTGTTGGAGCGCTTCAAGGAGTTCTGGGCCGGGACCGTGCTGCACCCCTTCGTGCGGCTGTTCATCCGGATGGGCATCAGCCCGGACGCGGTGACCCTCGTCGGCACGCTCGGCGTGTGCGCCGGTGCGCTGATCTTCTTCCCCCGGGGCGAGCTGCTGATCGGTGTCCTGTTCATCACCGCCTTCGTCTTCAGCGACCTGATCGACGGCCGGATGGCCCGCGAGATGGGCCGGGTGTCGAAGTTCGGCGCCTTCTGGGACTCCACGCTCGACCGGATCGGCGATGGTGCCATCTTCGGCGGCCTCGCGCTCTACTTCGCCGGCACGGGCAAGGACCAGGGCGACAGCTACCTCTACCTGTGCGTCACGCTGTGGTGCCTGGTGATGGGCTCGGTGACGTCCTACGCCCGGGCCCGTGCCGAGTCACTCGGGATGGACGCGAAGGGCGGCATCGCCGAGCGCGCGGACCGCCTGGTCTCGATCCTGGTGATGACCGGCCTCGGCGCCCTGTTCGACCTGCCGATCCTCATGTACGTGACCCTCTGGGCGCTCGCCGCGGCGAGCACCTACACGGTGATCTTCCGGGTCCTGAAGGTACGACGCCAGGCGCTCGCCGCGGACGCGGCGGACGCAGCATCCACGGGGGAACCCGAGGAGTGACACCGGTCGCGCCCGCCGTACGATTGTGGGCATGAGCGAGCAGGCAGAGCCCACTTCTGGGCAGGGCACCACCCGGGTCAAGCGCGGCATGGCCGAGATGCTCAAGGGTGGCGTCATCATGGACGTGGTCACCCCGGAGCAGGCGATGATCGCCGAGGACGCCGGTGCGGTGGCCGTGATGGCCCTGGAGCGTGTGCCGGCCGACATCCGCGCGCAGGGGGGCGTGTCGCGGATGAGCGACCCCGACATGATCGACGGGATCATCGAGGCGGTCTCGATCCCGGTGATGGCCAAGGCCCGGATCGGGCACTTCGCCGAGGCGCAGGTCCTGCAGTCGCTCGGTGTGGACTACATCGACGAGTCCGAGGTGCTGACCCCGGCCGACTACGCCAACCACATCGACAAGTGGGCCTTCACGGTCCCGTTCGTGTGCGGTGCGACCAACCTGGGTGAGGCGCTGCGGCGGATCACCGAGGGCGCGGCGATGATCCGCTCCAAGGGCGAGGCCGGCACCGGTGACGTCTCGAACGCGGTCACCCACATGCGCACGATCCGTGCCGAGCTGCGTCGGCTCACCGTGCTGTCCGACGACGAGCTGTACGTCGCGGCGAAGGAGCTGCAGGCGCCGTACGACCTGGTGGCCGAGGTCGCCCGCACCGGCAAGCTGCCGGTCGTGCTGTTCACCGCCGGTGGCATCGCGACCCCGGCGGACGCCGCGATGATGATGCAGCTGGGTGCCGAGGGCGTCTTCGTCGGCTCGGGCATCTTCAAGTCGGGCAACCCGGCCCAGCGCGCCGAGGCGATCGTGAAGGCGACCACCTTCTTCGACGACCCGGACGTCGTCGCGAAGGTCTCGCGTGGTCTGGGTGAGGCGATGGTGGGCATCAACGTCGACGAGCTGCCCCAGCCGCACCGGCTCGCCGAGCGGGGCTGGTGACCCCCGACTGACTACGCGGGCGCGAGCCCGCATGACCCATCGGAACCATGGTCCTGACAAGTCGGGACCATGGTTCCGTTTTTTTACCGGGCCAATGTCCCCGTTTCCCCACGGCCCCGTCACAGCCCGTGTTTGCCTTCGTTCCGGCTTCCGAGGCGCTCCCGCGTCGAGAAGTCAACCCTCACAACTGACAGCCAGACCTGGGGACAACACAGGCATGGGGACTGGAGAACAGATGAAGAAGACGACGAAGGGCGCACTCGCAGCCGGTTCGGCCGCGGTGCTGCTCATGGGTGGTGCGGGCACCCTGGCGTACTGGACCGACTCGGTCACCGCCGAGGGCACCGACATCGCGACGGGCCACCTGAGCCTCGACCTGGACGACTGCACGGGCTGGACCCTCGACGGGGGTGCGGCGTACACCTCGCAGCTGCTCGTCCCGGGCGACGAGCTGACCCAGGACTGCAGCTACACCCTCGACATCGCCGGCGAGCACCTGCGCGAGGTCGACTTCGACGTCACCCTCCCGAGCGACGTCACCGGCGCGCAGGCGCTGATCGACGAGATCGGCGTGACCACGGACGTCGAGCTCAACGGCGTCGACCAGGGCGACGGCACCAACGTGGCCGTCAGCGACGGCGACAGTGTCACCGTGTCGATCGTCGTGACCTGGCCGTACGGCATCGAGGACAACGACTCGAACGTCGTCGGCGGCCTGCAGGCGGCGCTCGACGACCTGACCGTCGTCGTCACGCAGAACCACGACGCCTGAGCCGTTGCCCCGTCCGGGCCGGTCCCCACGCATCCATGAAGCTCGTCCGGTTCGCTAGCCAGGTCTTCCTCTGGTTGGTGATCCTGACGGCGGTCGCCGCGGTGGCGGTGGCGGTGGCGATCCCGAGGATCGCCGGCGCCACGCCGTACACGGTGCTCACCGGATCGATGGAGCCGGACCTTCCTCCCGGCACGCTGGTCGTCGTACGACCGGTCGACGCGGAGGACATCGCGCTGGGTGACGTGATCACCTTCCAGCTCGAGTCGGGCAAGCCGACCGTCGCGACCCACCGGGTCGTCGCGGTCGGCACCCGGCTCGACGGGGAGCAGGTCTTCACCACCCAAGGTGACGCGAACGGGACCCCGGACCGCAACCCGGTCCGGGCGGTGCAGGTGCAGGGACGGCTCTGGTACTCGGTGCCGTACCTCGGACATCTCAACAGTGTGCTGACCGGCCAGCAGCGGCAGTCCGCGGTCCTCGTGGTCGCGGCGCTCCTGGTCGGCTACGCGGCCTTCATGTTCGTCGCGGCGGTCCGTGAGCGGATCCGGACGCGGCGGACGCCGCGGGCAGGCAGCGAGCCGGTAGACGTCGTCCCCCAGCGGTACGACGCCACGGCCCGCCCGCCAGGACCGGACCAGCCGCCCGTTGCGCTCGTCGCGGGGGCTGCCCTCGCCTCGATCGCCGCCTTCGGCGTGGTCCGGCTCCTCCGGCGCCTCGGCGGGCCCCGGCCGGCACACGACTGACGCACAGCACACCACTGACCCAGACCACCCTCATCGGAGGAGAACCCCACGTGATCCGCAGCCTCGCCGTGACCGCGGCCCTCGCGACCCTCGCGGTCGTGGGCGCTGCCGCGCCGGCGTCCGCTGACGACGAGATCGGCCTCAGCCGCGACGGTGTCTCGTGGAGCCGCCAGCTGGACGCCCCGCTCTTCGACGCCGGTTTCCTGTGGGTGCCCGGCGACGTCGAGCAGGAGTCCTTCCTCGTCCGCAACGACGGTCCGTCGGACGGCGAGCTCGCCGTCGACGTGCTGGCGGAGGACCCTGACGGGCTCCTCGCCTCGGACGCCTTCCTGCTCGAGGCGAGGATCGGGACAGGGGAGTGGGTCGAGGTCAACGAGGGCACGACCGTCCTCGAGCCGGCCGTGCTCGACGTACCGCAGGGGGCGCGCAGCCGGGTCACCGTGCGCGGCACCTTCCTGCCCGAGACCACCGACCACATGGACGAGATCGCCCCGTTCCGGGTGCGGGTCACGTTGTCCGAGGACGGAGACATCGGCGGGGAGGTCGACGACGACGGCGACGGTAACGGCGAGGTCGGCGGCCAGGACGCGCTGCCCGACACCGGCTCCCCACTGGGCGCCGGCGCGATCTGGATCGCCGCGGCCCTGATCGGTGCCGGGATCGCCCTGGTGCGCCCCGGCCGCGAGCGCGGCAAGGAGGTGGCCCGTGGCCAGGCCTGAGCCCCGTCATCGCACGGACCGCCGCTGGTTCGGCCGCGGTCGCACGCGCGCCCTGCTCTCCGCCGGCCTGCTGGTCGGCACCGGTGCGGTCGCGACGTCGGCGTACTTCACGGACCGGGTGCAGGTCGCCGGGACCACCATCGGGTCGGGCACGCTGCACATCGACCTCGAGGCGAGCTACCGGGTGCGGCCCGAGACGATCGCCAACTGGGGCGACCTCAACCTGACCGGCCTGACACCCGGCACCAGCAAGGCCGGGCTGATGACCGTGTCCAACAACAGCCGCGGCCAGCTCCCCCTGTCCTTCCGGGTGCAGGCGAGCGCGACCAACGCGCTGGGGGCGGCGCTGACCCTCACCGTGCGGCGCGGCGGCTCGATCTCCGCCGGCACCTGCACGGGCGGCACCCTGATCGGCTCCGCGGGGGCGGCGCTCAACGGCTTCAACCAGCCGGCCGGCGCGACCATCGGGACCGGGGGTTCGGACGTGCTCTGCATCCAGGTGACACTGCCGGCGAGTGCGAGCCTCCCGCCGAGCTCCACGTCGAACGTCACGTTCACCTTCCCCGCGAAGCAGGAGGCGTGATGGCCACGACCAGGCGGGTCGCGCGCGAGGCCGTCCTCTGGATCGGCGGGGGCCTCGGCGCCCTCTGTCTCCTCTCGCTCCTCGCGGGCTGGGTCCTCAACGTGACCCCGCTCGTCTTCGCGTCGGGCTCGATGTCGCCGACGTACGACGCCGGCGCGCTCGGGATCGCCCGTGAGGTCCCTGCCGACGAGATCGCCGTGGGCGACGTCGTCAGCGTCCTCGACGCCCGTGGCGAACGCGTCACCCACCGTGTCGTGGAGGTCGGCACCGCAGCCGACGGGGCGGCCGTCCTCCACCTCAAGGGCGACGCCAACGACGTCGCCGACGCACAGACCTACGTGGTGGACGGCGCCGACCGCGTCGTCGCCGGCGTCCCGCTGGCGGGCTACGCGCTCAACCTCGCCGCGAGCCCGTACGGGCTCGCCGTCGGTGCCCTGCTCGCCGCCGGCGCGCTCCACCTCGGCTTCTCACCACGGAGGGGCGGCGGCCGCCGAGCGACCCCGCGTCGCGCGCGGCTCGTCCTCCCGGCCGGCGTCGGCACCGCCGTGCTCCTCGGCGGTGTGGTCGGCATGACCGGCCAGGCGCCGTGGGCGTTCACGTCGGCGTACTGGACCGACAGTGCGTCGGCGACGGTCCAGGCGACGACTCCCGCTCCGGTCACCCACCAGCAGCCCACCTGCACCTCGAACGAGGGCAGCGGCCAGAACAAGCAGCAGGCTGTGCTGACCTGGCCTGGCCTCGGCGCGCAGTACGAGTTCTACTGGGAGCTCTGGAAGGGCACCAGCCCCGGCGGCTCGCTGTACTCGTCAGGCACGCTCAACCCGGTCAACCCGCCGACGAACGTCTCTCTCACGTTCGGCATCGTGTCGGGAGGCGGTGGGAACGACGCCTACTACGCGAAGGTCTGGACCCGCCTGGTCAGCAACCACACCAACGTGGGCTCGCCGACGACGACCCTGCTGCACTCGGGCCCGCGCCCCAACGGCCCGAACTGGTGGATGTACTGCGGGACCGCCTGATCCGGCGGCCCGGCCGGTCGGTAGCCTCGGCGGGTGCCAGCCATCGGAGTCTTCGCCCTGCAGGGCGACGTCCGCGAGCACCTGCAGGCGCTGACCGCGCTCGGTGCCGACGCCTTCCCCGTACGCCGCCCTACCGAGCTGGAGCGGTGTGACGGGCTGGTCCTCCCGGGCGGCGAGTCGACGACGATGGCCAAGCTGGCCCGCACCTTCGAGCTGCTCGACCCGCTCCGCGCCCGGGTCGCCGGCGGCATGCCGACCTTCGGCACCTGCGCCGGGATGATCCTTCTCGCCGACCGGATCGAGGGCGGCACCGTCGGCCAGGAGACGATCGGCGGCCTCGACGTGACCGTGCGGCGCAACGCGTTCGGGCGCCAGGTCGACTCCTTCGAGGCCGACCTGGACTTCGCCGGCCTCGACGCGCCGGTGCACGCCGTGTTCATCCGCGCGCCCTGGGTCGAGGCCGCCGGGCCGGCCGTGGAGGTGCTCGCCGAGGCGCACGGGCACCCGGTCGCCGTACGCCAGGGGCACCTGTTGGCCACGTCCTTCCACCCCGAGGTGGACGGCGACGGCCGGGTGCACCGCGTCTTCCTCGAGATGGTCGCCGGATAGACTCGCACGGCTGTTCCGGCCGGCCGGGCAGCAGGGAAGTCGTCGAGGTAGAAGAGGGACGGGAATGTCTGGCCACTCCAAGTGGGCAACCACGAAGCACAAGAAGGCCGCGATCGACGCCAAGCGCGGCAAGCTCTTCGCGAAGCTGATCAAGAACATCGAGATCGCCGCGAAGATGGGTGGCCCCGACCCCTCCGGCAACCCGACGCTCTACGACGCCATCCAGAAGGCCAAGAAGCAGTCGGTCCCGAACAAGAACATCGACTCCGCGGTCAAGCGCGGCGGCGGCCTCGAGGGCGGCGGCGTCGACTACGAGACGATCATGTACGAGGTCTACGGCCCGCAGGGCGTCGCGCTCCTCGTCGAGTGCCTCACCGACAACCGCAACCGCGCCGCGATGGAGGTCCGCACGGCGGTGACCCGCAACGGCGGCACCATGGCCGACCCCGGCTCGGTCTCGCGCCTGTTCACCCGCAAGGGCGTGGTCGTGGTCGCGAAGTCCCAGGAGGGCAAGGAGGTCTCGGAGGACGACATCCTCGAGGCCACCCTCGACGCCGGCGCGGAGGAGGTCAACGACCTCGGGGAAGCGTTCGAGGTGCAGTCCGAGGCCACCGACGTCGTCGCGGTCCGCTCGGCCCTGCAGGACGCCGGCATCGACTACGACTCCGCCGAGGTCCAGTTCGTTGCCTCGATGGACATCCCCGTGGCCGACCCGGTCGCCGCCGGCAAGGTGTTCAAGCTGGTCGACGCGGTCGACGACCTCGACGACGTGCAGAACGTCTTCTCCAACGCCGACATCCCCGACGAGGTACTCGACCAGATCGAGGAGTGAGGGAGCGCCGGTCGGGCGTGTCCCGGCCGGATCGGCGCCCCTTTCGTCTACCTTGGGCTCCGAACACATGTTCGGACGGAAGGTGACGACGTGCGCGTGCTCGGGATCGACCCGGGACTGACCCGGTGCGGCCTCGGTGTGGTCGACGGCTCGATCGGTCGGCCCTTGGCCCTGGTCGACGTGGGCGTCGTCCGCACCTCGTCGGAGCTCTCGGTCCCGGAGCGGCTGGTCACGATCGAGAAGGGCATCGACGCGCGGCTCGACGAGTTCGCGCCCGACGCCGTCGCGATCGAGCGGATCTTCGCGCGCTCCGACGTCAGCACCATCATGGGCACCGCGCAGGCCGCCGGGATCGCCATGGTGTGCGCCGCGCGGCGCGGGCTGCCGGTCGCGCTGCACACCCCCAGCGAGGTGAAGGCCGCCGTGTCCGGCAACGGACGCGCGGACAAGGCGCAGGTCGGGGCGATGGTGACGCGCATCCTCCGCCTCGATGCGATGCCGAAGCCGGCCGACGCCGCCGACGCGCTGGCGCTGGCGATCACCCACATCTGGCGCGGCGGCTCGCAGGCGCGCATCGACGCCGCGCTGGCCGCCTCGCGCGCCACCCGTTCCCGACTGCCCGGAGGAGTCCGATGATCGCGTTCGTGCGTGGCAACGTCGCTGCCGTCACCCTGTCCAGTGCCATCGTCGAGGTCGGCGGGGTCGGCCTCGAGCTGATGTGCACCCCCGGCACCATCGCCCAGCTGCGCACCGGACGCCAGGCGACGCTGCCCACGAGCATGGTCGTGCGCGAGGACTCCCTGACCCTCTACGGCTTCGCCGACGAGGAGGAGAAGGCCATCTTCGAGCTGGTCCAGACCGCCTCGGGGGTCGGGCCGAAGGTCGCGCAGTCGATCATCGCCGTGCTGTCCCCGGACGGCGTGCGCACCGCCATCGCGACCGAGGACGTCAAGACGCTCACCAAGGTGCCCGGCATCGGCCAGAAGGGCGCCCAGCGGATCATCCTGGAGCTCAAGGACCGCATCGGTGCGCCGACCGGCGCCGTCGGCGGCAGTACGACGACGCCCGCGGCCGCGTGGCGCGACCAGGTCCACCAGGGGCTGGTCGGTCTCGGCTACAACGCGAAGGACGCGGAGAAGGCGGTCGACGCCGTCGCCGACCAGGCCGACGGCAGCGCGCCGGACGTCGGTGCCCTGCTGCGGGCCGCCCTGCGCTCCCTCTCGAAGGCGTGATCCGTCGTGCCCTTCCACGAGGACGAGCTCGCCGCCGCTGAGGAGGTCCACCTCCGCTCGCTCACCGCCGCCGAGGCGGAGGGCGACGAGCGCGCGGTCGAGGCCGCCCTGCGCCCGCGGAGCCTCGACGAGGTCGTCGGCCAGGCGCGGGTGCGCGACCAGCTGGGCCTGGTCCTCGAGGCCGCCCGGCAACGGGGGAGGGCGCCCGATCACGTGCTGTTGTCCGGGCCGCCCGGACTGGGCAAGACGACGCTGGCGATGATCATCGCCCACGAGATGACGGCTCCGCTCCGCATCACCAGCGGCCCGGCCATCACCCACGCCGGCGACCTCGCCGCGATCCTCTCCGGGCTCAACGAGGGCGAGGTGCTCTTCGTCGACGAGATCCACCGGATGTCGCGTCCGGCCGAGGAGATGCTCTACCTCGCCATGGAGGACTTCCGGGTCGACGTCGTCATCGGCAAGGGGCCGGGCGCCACGGCCATCCCCCTGGAGATCCCGCCCTTCACGCTCGTCGGCGCCACCACGCGCGCCGGCCTGCTGCCGGGGCCGCTGCGCGACCGGTTCGGCTTCACCGCGCACCTGGAGTTCTACGAGCCCGCCGAGCTCGACCTGATCGTCGGTCGCTCGGCCGGACTGCTCGGCGTCGACCTCACCCCGGAGGGCTCGGCCGAGATCGCCGGGCGCTCCCGCGGCACCCCGCGCATCGCCAACCGCCTGCTCCGCCGGGTGCGCGACTACGCCCAGGTGCGGGCCGACGGCACCGTGACCCGCGGCGTCGCGCAGGCGGCCCTGGACCTCTACGAGGTCGACGGCCTCGGCCTCGACCGGCTTGACCGCGCCGTCCTCGACGTGCTCTGCCGCCGCTTCGGCGGGGGACCGGTGGGCGTCTCCACGCTCGCGGTCGCCGTCGGCGAGGAGCGGGAGACCGTCGAGGAGGTCGCCGAGCCGTTCCTCGTGCGCAACGGCTTCCTCGCGCGCACCCCGCGCGGCCGGATCGCCACGCCCGCGGCGTGGGCACACCTGGGGATGCCGGCGCCGTCGTACCCGACGGACGAGGCGACGCCGACGCTCTTCGAGGACTGAGCGCAAAGGCCGCGCCGATCCCGCCGCGGCTGGGGTCCGTGGCTACACTTCCCTGTCGGCCCGCCCCTGCCTCCGCAGGAGTGGTGCTCATCCCTGCCCCGCTGGAGAGGTTTGTCCGTGGAAGACGCTCTGTCCCTGCTGCCGATCGTCGCGATCGCGGTCATCTTCTGGCTGCTGATCATCCGGCCGGCCTCCCGCCAGCGCAAGCAGGCAGCCGCGCTTCAGGCGGCCCTGTCCGTCGGTGACGACGTGATGCTGACGTCCGGCATCTTCGGCACCATCGTCGACACGACCGGTGACAACCTCGAGCTCGAGATCGCACCCGGCGTCGTGGTGGAGGTCGTGCGCGGCGCCGTGGCGTCCGTACGCCGCGACCTTGCCGAGGCCCCCGCTGCGGAGGCCCCCGTCGACGACACCACCGATCCCGAAGAGGAGCGCTGACCATGGCGTCGAGCCGTCCACGCCCCGGGCGCAACCT
Source organism: uncultured Nocardioides sp. (assembly GCA_964487275.1). Taxonomy (GTDB): domain Bacteria; phylum Actinomycetota; class Actinomycetes; order Propionibacteriales; family Nocardioidaceae; genus Nocardioides. The sequence continues at coordinate 15,514 of CAZAQE010000057.1, forward strand.
GATCATCTTCTTCCTCGGCCTCGCCGTGGTCTACGGCCTCACCGCGCTGTCGCAGGCCGGTGTGGAGGCACCGGAGAAGCCGTGGCGTCCTGCCCTCGGCCTCGACCTCCAGGGCGGCACCCGGATCACGCTCACCACCGACGGCAGCCCGACCAAGGAGAACCTCGAGGAGGCGCGTCGGATCATCGACCAGCGCGTCAACGGCTCGGGTGTCGCCGAGGCGGCGGTCACCACCCAGGGCGGCCGCAACATCGTCGTCGAGGTGCCCGGCAAGGGCAAGGAGGGCGACCGCGACCAGCTCGAGGAGACGGTCAAGCGCCAGGCGCAGCTGCGCTTCCGGCTGGTGGCCTGCTCCGACTTCTCCCAGGGGCCGTGCGCCCAGGCGGGAGGGGGACTCCCGGGCAGCGAGCTCGGCGGCCTCGGTCGCCCCGGCCTCGACCTGAGCGCCGACGCGGAGCCGACCGACGGCGCGACCAGCACGGCGACCGACGGGGCCACCGGAACCGCCACCACCGACCCCTCGGTCGACCCGAGCGCGACCCCGACCGACGGGGCGACGACGGGTGCGCCGACCGCCGAGGACCCGGCCGGCGACGGCAAGGACTTCACCGCCGAGGACGCCATCGCCTGGTCCCGCAGTCCCGACCAGGCGTCGATCGCCGAGTTCGCGAAGTACGCGTGCGACGAGGAGGGCGTGCTGCTCAACGCCGCCGACGGCCAGCCTGCCGAGCTCGATGACGACCCCGACAAGCCGCTCGTCGCGTGCTCCCCGCCCGAGGACGACCGCCCTGCGGCCAAGTACCTCCTCAGTCGCTCGATCATCGAGGGCACCGAGCTCGACGGTGCCTCCGCCGGCACGCCGCAGAACGGTGTCGGCTGGCAGGTCAACATCGAGATGGGCAACGACAAGCAGAAGGCCAACCCGAAGGGCTCGACCGGTGCGGCCAGCGACTTCGAGACCGTGTCCCGTGCCTTCCAGGGCACCGAGGAGCAGTTCGCGATCGTCCTCGACGCCGTGGTCATTTCCGCGCCGGTGATGACCGCCGTCATCACCGACGGCCGCTCCAGCATCACCGGTGACTTCACTGAGCAGCAGGCGCTCGACCTGGCCAACAGCCTGAAGTTCGGTGCGCTGCCGATCAAGTTCGACGACAAGCAGACCTCGGTCGAGGAGATCGGGCCCTCTCTCGCCGGCAACCAGCTGAACGCGGGCCTCACCGCCGGCGCGATCGGCCTCGCGCTGGTGATGCTCTACTGCCTCTTCTACTACCGGGGCCTGGGCCTGGTGGTCGTCAGCTCGCTCTTCGTGGCAGCGGCGATCACCTACGCGATGGTGCTGCTGCTCAGCGAGACGGCCGGCTTCACCCTGACCCTGCCCGGCATCGCCGGCCTGATCATCGCCGTCGGCATCACGGCCGACTCGTTCGTCATCTTCTTCGAGCGCATCCGTGACGAGATGCGCGAGGGCAAGTCGATGCGGGTCGCCGTCGAGACCGGCTGGGCCCGGGCCCGCGTCACCCGGGTCGCGGCCAACACCGTGCAGATCCTCTCGGCGCTGGTGCTCTACATCTTCGCCACGGGTGCGGTGAAGGGCTTCGGCTTCGCGCTCGGCCTGACCACGCTCATCGACCTCGCGGTGCTCTTCTGGTTCACGAAGCCGATGGTCTCGTGGCTGGCGCAGTTCCGCGTCTTCAACTCCGGGCACAAGCTGTCCGGCCTCAGCAAGGAGACACTCGGCATGGACGTGGCGACGCCGCGCACCGCGAGCACGGGAGGTGGCCGCTGATGGGCAAGATGTCGCGTCTCGGCAACGACCTCTACCAGGGCCGCAAGTCGATCGACTTCGTCGGCAAGCCGTGGCTCTTCTACGGCATCTCGCTCCTGCTCGTCGGGCTCGCGGTCGCCGTACTGCTCGCGAAGCCGCTCAACATGGGCGTCGAGTTCACCGGCGGTACGACCGTTTCCGTCGATGTGGGTCAAGGCAACGCGACCCAGGACAACGCCGACGACCTCGTCGAGAAGGTCGCCGACTCCGGCATCGAGAACGCCGAGAACCCGATTGTCACGACCGAGGGCGACTCGGCGCTGACCATCCAGGTGGAGAACCTCACCAAGGAACAGCGCGCGGAGATGACGGCGCTGGTCCGAGCCGAGTACTCCCAGGTCACCGTCGACGACATCTCGATCCAGGACATCGGCCCGAGTTGGGGGCAGGAAGTCGCCAAGCGCGCCGCCATCGGCGTCGGCATCTTCCTGGTGCTGGTCGTGCTCTTCATCTGGGCCTACTTCCGCGAGTGGCGGATGTCGGTCGCGGCACTGATTGCCCTGATCCACGACGTGATGCTCACGGTCGGCGTCTACGCCCTGTCCGGCTTCCAGGTGACGCCCGCGGCCGTCACCGGCCTGCTGGCGATCCTCGGCTTCTCGCTCTACGACACGGTGGTCGTGTTCGACAAGGTCAAGGAGAACACCCATCAGCTGCGCAAGAACACGCAGTCGTACGCCGAAGCGGCGAACCTGGCGGTCAACCAGACCCTGGTCCGCTCGATCAACACCTCGATCGTGGCGCTGATCCCGATCGGCGCGATCCTCTACGTCAGCGCGGTCCAGCTGGGCGCGAGCTCGCTGCAGGACCTCGCGCTCGCGCAGTTCGTCGGCATGGGTGTCGGCGTCTACTCCTCGGTGATGCTGGCGCCGCGCGTGCTGGTCCACCTGAAGATGCAGGAGACCGAGGTCCAGCTGCAGGCCCGCCGCGCCAAGGCGAAGAAGCGTGCGCTCGCCGACCGGTACGCCGCCGTACCGGTCTTCAAGGACGACGAGCCCGTGGTCGCGCGCGGCGCGGTCGACGACGGTGGCGAGCCGGACGAGCTGGCCGAGCTGGACGAGGCGGACCCGACCGAGGACGCCCGCCCCGTGCGGACGCCCCAGCAGGGCGCGGTCGGCAAGGGCCGCAACGTGCCGGAGGCGCACCGTCCGGTCACCGAGAGCGGGAGCTCCGGCCGCAAGCAGCCGCAGCGCCAGTCCCGCTCCAAGCGCCCCAAGAAGTAGGCGTCGTGGTGGACGCGGCGGTGACCGAGCGGGCAGTAGAGGCGCTCACCCGGCTGGTCCGGGACGTCCCGGACTTCCCGGAGCCGGGCGTGCTGTTCAAGGACATCACTCCGCTGCTCGCCGACGCCGCCGGCTTCTCCGCCGTCGTCGAGGGACTGGCGGCGGCGGGGCGGGACGCGTCCGGCGCGACCCGCGTCGACAAGGTGCTCGGCATGGAGGCACGCGGATTCATCCTCGCTGCCCCCGTGGCGCTGGCGCTCGGCGTCGGGTTCGTGCCGGTCCGCAAGGCCGGCAAGCTGCCCCACGACACCCACAGCGTCGCCTACGCCCTCGAGTACGGCGAAGCGGTGCTCGAGCTGCACCAGGACGCCGTCGCGCCGGGGGATCGCGTCCTGGTCGTCGACGACGTGCTGGCCACGGGCGGCACTGCCCGGGCGACCCACGAGCTGGTCACGGCGTGCGGCGCGTCGACGGCCAGCTTCGCGTTCCTGATGGAGCTCGGCTTCCTCGACGGACGGACCGTCCTCGGCGACGTACCGTCCACGGCGCTGCTGACCGTCTGACGCCCGGCCCCACGTGGGTCGGGACCCCCACTAGACTGGGGCAATGACCGAGGAGCGCACCCCACCCCAGGTGGTTCCGCGGGTGGAGCCTGCGCCCGTCCCGGTCACGCCCGAGGCTCCCGCGGGCCGCAGCATGCGGGCGCGGCTGGCCCGGATGGGCAGCCGCAGCCAGGCGTCCAACCCGGTCCTCGAGCCGCTCTTCCGCGCCGTCCGGGCCAACCACCCGAAGGCCGACCTGGCGCTGCTCGAGCGCGCCTACGTCACCGCCGAGCGGCTGCACGCCGACCAGAAGCGCAAGAGCGGCGACCCCTACATCACGCACCCGCTCGCGGTCACGACGATCCTCGCTGGCATCGGCATGACCGAGCCCACGCTGGTCGCGGCCCTGTTGCACGACACGGTCGAGGACACGCCGTACACGCTGGACGAGTGTCGCCGCGACTTCGGCGACGAGGTCGCGCAGCTGGTCGACGGCGTGACCAAGCTCGACAAGGTCGTCTACGGCGAGTCGGCCAACGCCGAGACGATCCGCAAGATGATCGTCGCGATGTCGCGCGACATCCGGGTCCTGGTCATCAAGCTGGCCGACCGGCTGCACAACATGCGGACCCTGCGCTTCGTGAAGCAGTCGACGCAGGAGCGCAAGGCCCGCGAGACGCTCGACATCTACGCTCCGCTGGCCCACCGGCTCGGCATGAACACGATCAAGTGGGAGCTCGAGGACCTCGCGTTCTCGACGCTGCACCCGAAGATCTACGACGAGATCGTCCGCATGGTCGCGGAGCGGGCGCCGTCGCGCGACTCGTTCCTCGCCGAGGTGATCTCCCAGGTCGAGAAGGACCTGCGCGAGGCGAAGATCAAGGCGACCGTCACCGGCCGCCCGAAGCACTACTACTCGATCTACCAGAAGATGATCGTCGGCGGCCGCGACTTCTCCGACATCTACGACCTGGTCGGCATCCG
>CAZAQE010000058.1:0-19558 GCA_964487275.1 uncultured Nocardioides sp.
CGGGGGCGACCCGGCGGGTGCACGGCGCGCAGCCGATGGACGGGTAGCCGTCGTACACGAGCGGGTTGACGAGCACGCCGTTCTCGGCGATGTAGCGCTCGACCTGCTCGTCGCTCCAGCGGGCGATGGGGGAGACCTTGACCTTCTGCTTCTTGGCGTCCCAGCCGATCACCGGAGCGATCACCCGGTTGTGCGTCTCCGCCCGGCGGAGCCCGGTCGCCCAGGCGTCGTACCCGGCGAGGGAGTCGGCCAGCGGCTTGACCTTGCGCAGGGCGCAGCACAGGTCGGGGTCGCGCTTGTAGAGCTCCGGCCCGTACTCCGCGTCCTGCTCGGCCACCGACTGCACGGGGGTGATCGAGATCAGGTTGACGTTCATCGTCGCGGCGACGGCGTCGCGCGTGCCGATGGTCTCGACGAAGTGGTAGCCGGTGTCGAGGAAGACCACGTCGACACCGGGGACGACCTTCTCGGCGAGGTGCGCCAGCACGGCGTCACCCATCGAGGAGGTGATGCAGAAGCGCTCACCGAACGTGGCGGCAGCCCACTCGATGATCACCTCGGCGGGCGCGAGCTCGAGCTCGGCTCCCCAGTGGGAGACCAGCTCGCGCAGCTCCTCGGGGGAGCGGCCGTCGGTGTGGGCGCCGCGGAACGCGCGGGCGGCCCGGGTGGTGGCGGCGGTCATGAAGCACCTCCTTCAGGGGTGCGGGCGGACGGGGCGGCAGGCCCCAGGAACTGGAGACTGAAGGCGCGCAGGCAGCTGCGGCATTCCCAGCCGCCTGCTTCGCGGGGCCACAGGTCGGTGTCGCCGCAGTACGGGCAGTGGAACGGCGACGCGGCACGCGCGCCCCGTCCGCTGCCCGGCTCGACCGACCCGTGTGCCATCAGACTGATTCCAGGGTCTTCTCGCCGCGCAGCAGCTCCTCGTCCGCGCGGTGGACCCACTCGTCGAACGCCTCGCCGTCGTTGCGGTCGGCGAGGTAGTTGGTGACGACGGTGGTGATGTAGTCGTCGAGGCCGGCGCTGGTGACCTTGTGGGCGCGCAGCTTGCGGCCGAAGTTGGCGCGCAGGCCGGTGGCGCCACCGAGGTGCACCTGGAAGCCCTCGACCTGCTTGCCGTCGGAGAGCACCATCTGGCCCTTGAGCCCGATGTCGGCGACCTGGGTCCGGGCGCAGGCGTTCGGGCAGCCGTTGACGTTGATGGTGATCGGGGTGTCGAGGTCCGGGAAGCGCTTCTCGAGCTCCACGGTGAGCAGGCGCGCCCGCTCCTTCGTGTCGACCAGGGCCAGCTTGCAGAACTCGATGCCCGTGCAGGCCATCGTGTTGCGGCGCCAGTTCGAGGGGCGAGCGGTCAGGCCGATCGCGTCGAGACGGTCCAGCAGGGCCTCGGTCCGCTCGCCGTCGACGCCGATCAGCACGATCTTCTGGTACGCCGTCAGGCGGGCCCCCTCGACGCCGAACTCGTCCATCAGGTCGGCGAGCTGGACCAGGACCGTGCCGGAGATCCGGCCGGCGGACGGTGCCAGGCCGACGTAGAAGCGACCGTCCTTCTGCTCGTGCACGCCGATGTGGTCGCGGTGGCCGACGGGCGTCTCGGGCGAGGCCAGGGTCTCGAGCTTCTTGCCGAGGTACTCGTTCTCGAGGACCTCGCGGAACTTCTCGACGCCCCAGTCGGCGACCAGGAACTTCAGCCGCGCCCGTGAGCGCAGCCGGCGGTAGCCGTAGTCGCGGAAGATGCCGGCGACGCCGGCCCACACGTCCGGGACCTCGTCGAGCGGGATCCACACGCCGAGCTTCTGGGCCAGCATCGGGTTGGTGGACAGGCCACCGCCGACCCACACGTCGAATCCGGGGCCGTGCTCAGGGTGCACGGAGCCGACGAAGGAGACGTCGTTGGTCTCGGGGGAGACGTCCATGCTCGGGTGGCCGGTGACCGCGGTCTTGAACTTCCGCGGGAAGTTCGAGAAGTCCTTGTTGCCGATGTAGCGACGCTCGATCTCGAGCAGCGCGGGCGTGCCGTCGATGATCTCGTCCTTCGCCACGCCAGCGACGGGCGAGCCGAGGAACGGGCGCGGGGAGTCGCCGCAGGCCTCGAGCGAGTGCAGGCCGACGGCCTCGAGCCGCTCCCAGATCTCGGGCACGTTCTCGATCTCGATCCAGTGGTACTGGATGTTCTCGCGGTCGGTGACGTCCGCGGTGTCGCGGGCGAAGTCGACGCCGATGGAGCCGAGGGCACGGACCGCGGCCGGTGCGAGCAGCTTGCCGTCGGAGCGGACCCGCAGCATGAAGTAGCGGTCGTCCAGGTCCTCTTCCTCGAGGGCGGCGGTCTCGTTGCCGAGGATGCCGGGACGGCGCTGGGTGTAGAGGCCCATCCAGCGGAACCGGCCACGCAGGTCGGCGGGGTCGATCGAGTCGAAGCCGCGCTTGGAGTAGATGTAGAGGATCCGGTCCCGCACGTTGAGCGGGTCGTCGTCCTTCTTCGACTGCTCGTTCTTGTTGAGCGGCTCGGTGTACCCGAGCGCCCACTGGCCCTCGGCGCGCTTGGGGCGCGGGATCTCGGTGAACTTTGCTCGCTCGGGCTTGAAGCGCAGGTCAGGCATGCGGAGAGGAGGTCCTTCGCTGATGGGCGCGCCGGGGAGGTCGGGCGCGCGGCTCGGGTGGATGCGGCGGCAACGTCAGCGGGGCCAACACATCATGCTGCGCGTGCGCCCGAAGTCCACGTGGCGTCGTACCACGAGGTGCGCATGGGTGGCAGCAGTGACCATGTCAATGAGTCTCATCCTTCGGACGGGCCGCCATCAAATCCGAATCTCATGATGCGGACGCCCGTCTCGGAATATGGAACATCGGTCCCGGATCGCGCCGTGGCCGCGCGGGTCCTGCGACGCACGTCACACGAGGTGGCGCCTCCCACCCCGCCAGTCGCCACGGTTCACCCCGCGACTCCGGCGGGGTCGGCGCCCCCCACTACGCTGTCGCCCATGAGCGACAACTCCGTCAACGGCGAACTCGTCAGCAGCGCCTACCGTCAGGCGCTCGAGGTCATCGCGTCCGTCGAGCCCCGCATCGCCGACGCCACCCGCCAGGAGCTCGCCGACCAGCGAGCGTCGCTCAAGCTGATCGCGAGCGAGAACTACGCCTCGCCGGCCGTGCTCCTCACCATGGGCACCTGGTTCAGCGACAAGTACGCCGAGGGCACCGTCGGGCACCGCTTCTACGCCGGCTGCCAGAACGTCGACACCGTCGAGTCCCTCGCTGCCGAGCACGCCCGCGAGCTGTTCGGGGCGGAGTACGCCTACGTCCAGCCGCACTCCGGCATCGACGCCAACCTGACGGCGTACTGGGCGATCCTCGCGCACCGGGTCGAGGGCCCGTGGCTGAGCAACGCCGGCGTGAAGAACATGAACGAGCTCACCGAGGCCGACTGGGAGAAGCTGCGCCACGAGCTCGGCAACCAGCGCCTGCTCGGCATGAGCCTGGACGCCGGCGGTCACCTCACCCACGGCTTCCGTCCGAACATCAGCGGCAAGATGTTCCACCAGAACCAGTACGGCACCAACCCCGAGACGGGGCTCATCGACTACGACGCCCTGCGCGCCAAGGCCAAGGAGTTCAAGCCGCTCATCCTGGTCGCCGGCTACTCCGCCTACCCCCGCCGGGTGAACTTCGCCAAGATGCGAGAGATCGCCGACGAGGTCGGCGCCACGCTCATGGTCGACATGGCGCACTTCGCCGGTCTGGTCGCGGGCAAGGTCTTCACCGGCGACGAGGACCCGGTGCCCTTCGCCCACGTCGTCACCAGCACCTCCCACAAGTCGCTGCGCGGGCCGCGCGGTGGCTTCATCCTCGCGACCGAGGAGTACGCGCCGAGCGTCGACCGCGGCTGCCCGATGGTGCTCGGTGGCCCGCTCTCGCACGTGATGGCGGCGAAGGCCGTCGCGTTCGCCGAGGCCCGCACGCCGGCCTTCCAGACCTACGCCCAGAACATCGCCGACAACGCCAAGGCGCTGGCCGAGGGCCTGATGAAGCGAGGCACCAAGCTCGTCACCGACGGCACCGACAACCACATCGTGCTGCTCGACGTCTCGTCGTTCGGCCTGACCGGCCGCCAGGCCGAGTCGGCCCTGCTCGACGCCGGCGTCGTGACCAACCGCAACTCGGTCCCGTCCGACCCCAACGGCGCCTGGTACACCTCCGGCATCCGGATCGGCACCCCGGCGCTCACCAGCCGCGGGTTCGGCGTCGACGAGTTCGACCAGGTCGCCGACCTGATCGTCCACGTCCTGCAGAACACCGAGGCCGGTACGACGTCGGCCGGCGCGCCGTCGAAGGCGTCGTACGTGCTGGGCGAGGGCGTGGCCGACAAGGTCCGCGCCGCCTCCGCCGAGCTGCTCGACAAGCACCCGCTCTACCCGGGCCTCGACCTTTCCTGACGGCGCGAGCGCGTCTCCGCCGCTGGGCGGGCAGCAAGCTGCCTGGCGGCGGCTCCCGCCGCGCTGCCGCCGCGACCTTCCTGACGGCGTGAGCCTGGCGGCGGCCCCTGGCCGCGCCACCGCGCGTTGCTGATCACCTCCAGCTGTAGCTGACCTCCGGCCGGCCGCCGCTGGGTCCGTACCGGACCCCGCGCGCGGCCAGGCCCTGGTCGGCGAGGTGCTCGAGGTAGCGCCGTGCCGTGACCCGGGAGGCGCCCACGACCGTGGCGACCTCGGTGGCGGAAAGGTCGCCGTCCGCCTCGCGCAGTGCCGCCGTCACGGCGCGCAGCGTCTCCGGGCTCATGCCCTTCGGCAGCGGCGCGCTGCCAGTCGGTCGCAGCGACCCCAGCAGCTGGTCGACCTCGTCCTGGACGACCTCGGCCGGCGCGGCGTCGAGCCGCGCGCGGTACTCGGCGTACTGCTCGAGCTTCGCGCGGAAGGTCGCGAAGGTGAACGGCTTGAGCAGGTACAGCACCACCCCCTGGACGACGGCCTGCCGCACCACCCGGGTGTCCCGCGCCGCCGTCACGGCGATCACGTCGCACAGGTGCCCGGCGGCGCGCAGGCCGTTGAGCAGCCCGAGCCCGTGCCCGTCGGGCAGGTTCATGTCGAGGAGCACCAGGTCGACCGGGGTGCCGGCCTCGCGGGCGGCGTCGAGCGCGCGCACCGCCTCGCGTGCCGACCGGGCGACCCCGGCGAGGGCGAAGCCGGGAACCCGCTCGACGTAGGCCGCGTGGGCCTCGGCGGCGAGCGCCTCGTCCTCGACGACGAGCACCCGGACGGTCACTGGCCCGCTCCCGCCGAAGGCGCGGTGGTCAGCGAGACGGTGAACTCCGCGCCGCCGAGGTGGGAGCGCCCCACGACGACCTCCCCGTCGTGGCGGCGCGCGACCTGTCCGACGAGGGCCAGGCCGAGCCCCCGGCCGGTGCCCGGCTGTGCCTTCGTGGTCCAGCCCCGGTCGAGCACGCGGGCGGCGGCGTCGTCGTCGAGTCCCGGGCCGCTGTCGCCGACACGGACCTCGACGGACCGCGCGTCGCCGGTGAGCCTGACCTCGACCACCCGGGTCTCGGCGTCCGCGACCGCGTCGAGCGCGTTGTCGACGAGGTTGCCCAGCACCGTGACCAGGTCGCGCGGCGCGATGCCCGTTCCCGACGGCAGCTCGCCGACGATCCGCAGGTCGACGCCCCGTTCGGCCGCCTCTGCGGACTTGCCGAGGAGGAGGGCGGCGACGACGGGGTCGTCGACGGCCCCCACGACCTGGTCGGTGAGCAGCTGGGCGACCTGCAGCTCGTCGGTGGCGAACGCGACCGCCTCGTCGGTCCGGCCCATCTCGATGAGCGACACCACGGTGTGCAGGCGGTTGGCCGACTCGTGGTTCTGCGAGCGGAGCGACTCGGTGAGGCGCCGTACGACCTCGAGCTCGCCGGTCACCGAGCGCAGCTCGGTGTGGTCGCGCAGGGTCACGACCGCGCCGACGTCGCGGCCGTCCCACCGGGCGGGGGCCGAGGAGACGACGAGGATCCGCTCGCCCGCGAGGTAGAGGTCGTCGGACTCGGCGGTCTGCCCACGGGCCGCGGCGACCAGGGCGGGTGCGAGGCCCAGGTCCTCGACCCGGGTGCCGACGACGTCCTCGGGCAGGGCGAGCAGGCGCCGGGCCTCGTCGTTGACCAGCTGGACCCGGCCCTCGCCGTCCAGCAGCAGCAGGCCCTCGCGCACGGAGTGGAGGACGGCGGAGTAGTACTCGTACATCCGCGCCAGCTCCTGCTCGCCCATGCCGTGGGTGAGCCGGTGCAGCCGCCGGCTGAGGAGCCAGGCGCCCGTCATCCCGGCGATCAGGACCAGGACTCCGCAGAGCAGCACGATGCTGACGTCCCGCTTCAGGCCGCGGTTGATGTCGCTGACCGTGATCCCCACGGAGACGAGGGCGACCACGCTCCCGTCCTCCTCGACCGGGACGACGGAGCGCACCGACGGGCCGAGCGTGCCCCGGTACTCCTGGGTGAAGACCCGGCCCTGCGGGGCGCCGCCGAGGTCGCCGACGAACTTCCTGCCGATCTGGCTCGGGTCGGGGTGGGTGTAGCGGGTCCGGTCGAGATCCATCACGACCACGAAGTCGGTGTCCGTGTCGCGGCGCACCTCCTCGGCCCACGGCTGCAGGGTCGCGGTCGGATCGTCGCTGCGCAGCGCCGCGCCGACGGTGGGGGAGTCCGCGACGGTGAGTGCGACGGCCACCGCCCGCTGCGTGGCCCGGCTGCGCGCGTCCCGCCGGGCGTCGTACGACGCCAGCAGGATGCCGGTCACGACCAGCAGCAGCACGGTGCCGACCTGCAGGAGCAGTACCTGTCGCGCCACCGGGCGGTCGCGGAGCAGGCGGGGGCGGGGCACGGCGCCATTCTCGCCCACCGGGCCGCCCGGGGTGTGACGCAGGCCACGAACACAACGAACACAACGGTGACCACCCTCACTCCGCAGCCGAGAGTGGGCGAGGACGCCCCACCGGGGCACCCGGAACGGACCGGACCAGGAGGACCCATGAGCACCACCCGCACAGGGACGCAGCCGAAGAACGGCTCGCGCGCCACCCACTACCTCTACCTCGCCGTCATCGGCGCGGTGCTGCTCGGCATCGCGACCGGGCTTCTCTTCCCGACGTTCGCAATCGAGCTCAAGCCGCTCGGCGAGGGCTTCGTCAACCTGATCAAGATGATGATCCAGCCGATCATCTTCTGCACGATCGTCCTCGGCGTCGGCTCGGTCGCCAGCGCTGCCAAGGTCGGCCGGGTCGGCGGCCTCGCGCTCGCCTACTTCATGGTGATGTCCACGGTCGCGCTCACCATCGGCATGGTCGTCGGCAACTTCCTGCACCCGGGCGACGGCCTGCACGTCACGGCCGACGGTGCCGCGATCGCGCAGGAGAAGGCCGCCGAGGGCCACTCCGACACCACCGCGTTCCTGCTCGGGATCATCCCGGACTCGCTGTTCAGCTCGCTGACCAGCGGCAGCGTGCTGCAGACCCTGCTCGTGGCCCTGCTCGTCGGCTTCGCCCTGCAGCGGATGGGCGCGTCCGGCGCCCCGGTCCTCACCGTCGTCGGCCACGTGCAGCGTCTCGTGTTCCGCCTGCTCGGCATGATCATGTGGGCGGCCCCGGTCGGCGCGTTCGGCGCCATGGCCGCGGTCGTCGGCACCGGCGGCGCGGACGCGCTGAAGAGCCTCGCGGTGCTGATGATCGGCTTCTACGTCACCTGCGTGCTGTTCGTGTTCGTCGTCCTCGGCGTGCTGCTCAAGGTCACGACGGGCATCAACATCTTCGCCCTGCTGCGCTACCTGGGCCGCGAGTTCCTGCTGATCCTGGCCACCTCGTCGTCCGAGTCGGCGCTGCCCCGGGCGATCGCGAAGCTCGAGCACGCCGGCGTCGACAAGACCACCGTCGGCGTGGTCGTCCCCACCGGGTACTCCTTCAACCTCGACGGCACCGCGATCTACCTGACGATGGCCTCGATCTTCATCGCCGAGGCGGTGGGCAGCCCGCTGGCCGTGGGCGAGCAGGTCTCGCTGCTGCTGTTCATGATGATCGCCGCCAAGGGCGCCGCCGGCGTCACCGGCTCCGGCATGGCGGTCCTCGCCGGCGGCCTGCAGTCGCACCGCCCCGAGCTGGTTGACGGTGTCGGCCTGATCGTCGGCATCGACCGCTTCATGTCCGAGGCCCGCGCGCTCACCAACTTCGCGGGCAACGCCGTCGGCACCGTGCTCGTCGGGCACTGGACGGGCAGCATCGACCGGGTCCAGATGGACCGGGCGCTCTCCGGGCAGGACCCGTTCGACGAGACGACGATGGTCGACGACCACGAGCCGGCGGCGACGCCGGAGGCCGAGCCGGGCACGGGGGACCGGCTCGCCAAGGAGCCTCAGCCGGTCTGATCGACGAGGTCCAGCGCATGGCGGGCGATGGCGGCCCTGGTGGCCGCCATCGCCCGCAGCGCGTCGGTGGGCTCCGCATCCAGGTGCTCGAACGGGATCGCCGAGAGCCCGCTGAAGATCAGCAGGTGCAAGGCATGGCCACGACGGACGGTCGCGAGGTCGAGGTCGAGTCCCTCGGCGGCCAGCCCGTCGACGTACGACGCCAGGCAGGCCTCGCCGCGCCCGGCGAGGTCGCCGCCGTCGCCGCGGCCGAGCTGCACCTCCCCGACGAGGAGCTGGCCGAGGTCGAAGCCGACCGGCAGCGCCATGAAGAACCCGAAGTCGATCATCGTGAAGCCGTCGCGGTCCGGCCGCACCAGCAGGTTGTTGGGGCAGGCGTCGCCGTGGCCGACCAGCTCGGGCAACGCGAGGAGCTCCGCGGTCAGCGCCGGCAGCCGGTCGACGGCAGCGAGCAGGCGCGGGCGGAGCTCGCCGAAGGCGTCCGCGATGAGCGGATGGTGCCAGATGCCGTCGTCGCCGAGGATCGGCAGGACCTGGTGACCGAGGCGGCCGTCGACGTAGCTGCGGACGTCCCACTCCGTGCTTCCGATCCGGGCGAGCGCACGGATCCCGGGGCGGGCGGCGAACCGACCGAGCAGGTGGGCCGCGCGGCGACAGCGCGCGAGGTCCCACGGCACGTCGGCGACCGGCACCGCCTCGAGCCACACCGCGTAGGCGCGATCGTCGATCTCGTGGACACCGACCGCGCGCGGCATCGCCAGGCCGTCGGGCAGCAGGTCGCGGAGCCCGGAGCGGTAGACCGCGCCCTCGGTGCGCCAGGGCACCATCCCCGCGGCCCATTCGCGCACCTCGGGCGGGACCGCCTCGAAGAACGGCGAGCGCGACCACTCGTGCACGTGCTTGACGAACAGCGTGAAGTCCCGCTCGTGGCCGTCGACCGACGCCGTGCCGCGCACCCACCAGCGGCCACCGGTGGTGATCGCCGGGAGCTCGTAGTCCACCTCCTCCGCGCTCGAGCGCAGCACGATCACCGAGGCGTCCGCGGCGTCGTACAGGGTGGCGACCATGGCAGCGAGCTCGGCGTCGGGGACATCGGCGGGGCCGAGGGCGGAGCGGTCGTGCACGGCGTCCTCCGGAGTGTGAACCCGAGCTGAGCGATGCAGATCACCCGACCCTAGGCCGCTCGGGATGCCCGGGGCAGGGGCTTTCGGCAGATAGCGTGAGCCGCATGGCGGACGATCCGGGGACCCACGCCCGGTCGTCGTACGTCCGAACGGCCGTGGGCCGCGTGCCGGCGCCGGTGCGACGGGCCTTCCACCTCGTCTGGCGCCTCGTCGTCACCACGGTCGGCTCCTGCCTGCGCTACCGGGTCACCGGGCTGGCCGCCGAGGGGGCCTTCTTCGCCGTGCTGTCGGTACCGCCGCTGATCTTCGCCCTCGCGGGCGGTGTCGGCTACGTGACCGAGCACTTCACCGCCGCCCAGGTGGAGGAGGTACGCCGCGCCGTCGTCGACCTCTTCTCCGCCTTCCTCACCGACACGGCCGTCAACCGGGTGATCGTGCCGACGATGGACGACGTCCTGCAGGGCGGTCGCTTCGACGTGATCTCGCTCGGCTTCGTGCTCGCCCTGTGGTCGGGGTCGCGGGCGCTCAACGTCTTCGTCGACACCATCACGATCATGCACGGCCTCGGCGGGCACCGGGGGATCGTGAAGACCCGGGCGCTGGCGTTCGTCCTCTACATCCTCGCTGTCATCACCGGCGCCATCACGCTGCCCCTCGTCGTCGCGGGGCCGAAGCTGGTGCGCTCGTGGCTGCCGAACCGTGCCGAGTTCCTCATGGAGTTCTACTGGCCGCTGATCGTGGTCATCTGCATCTGCTTCCTCGCGACGCTCTACCACGTCTCGGTGCCGGTGCGGACCAACTGGAGCTTCAACCTGCCCGGCGCGACCTTCTCGCTGGTCAGCTGGATCGCAGGCTCCTACCTGCTGCGCTGGGTGCTCACCGTGACCGCGCAGGACTCGCACTCGATCTACGGACCGCTGGCTGCTCCGATCGCCATCCTGATCTGGCTCTACATCGCAGCGCTGGCCGTGCTGATCGGCGCCGGCGTGAACGCCGCGTTCGACGAGGTCTTCCCCCAGGAGACCACGCAGCGGGCGCGCCGGGAGCTGATGGCCCGCCTCCTGCGCCGCAACCCTGAGCCGGTGGAGTAGGTTCCGGGCCGTGGGTTACCCGACAGAAGCGCCGGCGAACAGCCCCTCGGTGGGTGTCGTCGCGCTGCCCGAGCGGATCCGCTCGCCGTGGTGGGAGCTGGGGCGCCGGGTGCTCGCGGCGCTGGCGATCCTCGTCGGCACCGTGCTGCTCGTCTACATCGACCGTGAGGGCTACCGCGACTCCGGCGACGCCACCGCGGAGGACCCGTTCGGAACGGTGTCGCTGATCGACGCGATCTACTACACGACCGTCACGCTCAGCACGACCGGGTACGGCGACATCTCGCCGGTCAGCGACCCGGCCCGCCTGGTCAACGCCTTCGTCATCACCCCGGCCCGCATCGCGTTCCTCGTGCTGTTGATCGGCACCACGCTCGAGGTGCTCGCGCAGCGCGGCCGCGAACTTTTCCGCATCGCCCGTTGGAGGAAGCAGATGGGACACCACGTCGTGGTGATCGGCTACGGCACCAAGGGCCGCAGCGCCGTGGAGACCCTGGTCAACAACGGCCTCGACCGTGAGCACGTGGTCGTGGTCGACCCGAGTCCGGTGGCCCTCGCCGACGCGCACGCCGACCAGCTCGCCGTCATCACCGGCGACGCGACCCGGCGTGGTGTGCTGCAGCGCGCCGGCGTCGCCGACGCCGATCAGGTCATCATCACGACCGGGCGGGACGACTCCAACGTGCTCGCCGCGCTCACCGTGCGCCAGCTCAACCCCGACGCGTGGATCGTCGCCGCGGTCAGCGAGCAGGAGAACGCGCCGCTGATGCGCCAGTCGGGCGCCGACTCCGTCATCACGTCCTCCGACGCGGTCGGTCGCCTGCTCGGGCTCTCGACGTTGTCGCCGACGCTCGGCACCGTCATGGAGGACCTGCTCACCTACGGCGAGGGACTCGAGGTCGCGGAGCGGGAACTGCTCGTCAACGAGGTCGGCATGCCGCCGCAGTCGCTGCCGGACCAGGTGATCGCGGTCGTTCGCGACGAGAAGGTCTACCGCTACTTCGACCCGGTCGTGACCCTGCTGGCGCGGGGGGACCGGCTGGTCGTCGTACGGCCGGCCAAGGAGCTGCCGTGGGCGCCGCGCCCCGGCACCCACAACGAGGACTTCGCAGCCGACGAGGACTGACCCTCGGGCCGCCCGTCGTCCGGAACCCGCTGGACCTGAGTGGGACCCCGGTCGGGATCGATGGCTCGCCCGGACTAGGCCGGGTGCCGACGACCGTGCAGACCTTGCCCGCCACGCGGCCAACGGGACCTTCGGTCCACGACAGCGGGGGGTTCCACCCACCATGCTGTGGGCCATGGGGAAGGACTACGGCCCGTGGGTCAGGCACGACTGGTGCCCTCGCTGTTCTCGTCGCACCGAGCAGACGCGGTGGTACCGCCGGCTGCTGGGTGCGCCGCCGGAGCTCGACGAGCGCCGTACGCGGTGCAACGAGTGCTCGAGCGATCCGGGACTGGTGGCCAGCTGACCGGCCGCCAGGTGCGTCACGGGCCGGGTTGACCTCCGGGCTTCGGGTACCGCGCTAGCGAACCTGAACCCACGCAGGAGGATCGACATGAGCAAGAACGCCACCCAGGACCTCGCCCAGGGCCTCGCCCACGACCTCAAGGACGTCGCCGACGACCTTCGCGGCATCGTCGAGACGGTCGTGGTGCCCAAGGTCGGGTCGGCCGTCCACGCCGCTGCCGAGCGGGTGCCGGACACCGTCGTCGACCGGCTCCCGGCGACGGTCGCCGACCGCCTGCCGGTGCAGAGGAGCCACCGCGGGCGCAAGCTGCTGGTCGCCGCCGGCCTCGCTGCGCTGGCCGCGGCCGCGTTCGCCGCGGCGAAGCGCTCGCAGGACAAGGCGGCGGCGCCGGACGCGACCGGATCGACGTCGTACCCGCGTCCGGTGCCCGAGGACTCCCCGAAGCCCACGGACGCGCTCGACGACCCGCTGGCCGACCCCCTGACGGACCCTGCGCACCGCCGCAACTGACCTGCGGCCCCTTCCCGTCGTTCGAACACATGTTCTATTCTGTGTCGTATGGCGGGGGTGCGGCACGTGTGGGTGAGGCCGGCGTTCGTGCCGACCGAGCTCGCTGGACTGGTGCTCGAGTGGCGCTCGGGCGACAAGGGCTGGGAGGGCTACGTCATGTACGCCGACCGCGAGGGCCGCATGGTGCTCGAGTGGCTCCCGGTAGCCAACCTGCGGCCCATCAAGAGCTCGCCACAGACCGGCTCCGCGTACGGTTGAGGCCCGTCGACAGGGTTCTCTGTCACATTTTGCCCACAGTCTCGTGGGGATCTGCGGATTCCGCTTCCGAGCCGCCTCCGAACCACTAGCGTCGGCCTCGGTTCCCCAACCACAGGTGCCCGGCGCACCCCACACCCGCCGGGCACGAGGACGCCCCGCCCTGCTCGTCCAGCAGGGCGGGGCGTTCTGCGGCTCAGGCCGTGGTGACGGTGATGGTGTTCGAGCAGCTGGCGGCGTAGCTGTTGAGAACGCTCTTCTCCGCCGAGTCGGCGCTCAGCCCCCACCGGATCTTCACGGCGACCCACTCGGCGACGTAGCGGCACTTGTCGTACGTCGGCAGCCAGGTCGAGGGGTCCTGGTCGCCCTTCGACTGGTTGACGTTGTCGGTGACCCCGACGAGCGTGCGGTAGTCGCCGAGGTCGTTCGCGTAGGCCTGCCGGCGGGCCGTCGTCCAGTTGCGTGCGCCCGACCCCCACGCCTCGGCCAGCGGCACCATGTGGTCGATGTCGACGTCGGAGGCGTTCGTCCACGACACCCGGTCGTAGTAGGAGAACCATCGGCCGGTGGCGACCGTGCACCGGCTCGACGAGGTGTAGGTGAGTGTCGCGTCGGCCTCGCTGATGAGCACCTCGGCGCGACTGTTCTGGCAGTCGCCGTTCGCGTCGACCCAGTGCGGGAAGAGGTCGCGGTCGTAGCCGGTGTTGCTCTCCGATGCCGTCGGGATCTGGGCGATGCCCTGGGCGATCGTGCCGGAGAAGGTCGTCGCGGCCTGAGCCGGCGCGGGCTGCAAGCCCAGGACGACGACCAGCAGGGCGCTGGCGGCGAGTGCGAGGCGGGTGGCGGGGGAGAGGGTCCGAGAGCGCGACATGGGAGGCTCCTGCGGTGGGGCCGGGCCGGTTGCCCGGCGATCTGGTGTCCTGTCTAACCGGATCCGCGGGCGGGCGACAGTGATACCTGCCGTCGTGTCGCCAGATTTCACGGGACCGTCACCAGTCCGGTGTCTGCGCGATCAGTCGCCGCAGCGACTGCACTCCTCGGCCACGAACCAGCGTGCCATCACCTGCTGGTGCGTGGTCGGGCCCGGCTGCAGCTCGGCCGCCCGCATGGCGACGAGGACGAAGAAGCCGCTGGTGCCGAGCAGTGCACTGACGCCGTACGACGCCAGCAGCGCCTCGATCGCGTCGTCGAGCTCAGGGCCCGCCAGATCCTCGGGCAGCTCCATCAGGTGCAGGCAACAGACCACCTGCCGGGCGAGGTCCGCCGGGACGCCGTACTGGTCCACCTCCTCTGTGAGCGCAGCCAGGTCGAACACTCCGCCGCGGGACGCCGTCAGGCGGTCGACCTCGCGGCTGCCGTTCCTGACCCACCGCAACAGCTGGCGAAGGAAAGGTGCCGGCTCGCCGGTGTCCCGCAGCTCGTCGAGCACCGACGCCACGGAGGAGTCGGTCAGTACGTACTCCGCGCAGCCGTGCGCGGCCAACAGCCGTCGGGCGAGCCTGTCCAGCTCGAGCCCCGCGACGTCTTCGGGCTCCATGCTCCCTGACTGTCCCAGTGGTGACCGCTCGCGTCCGGGGAATCGGTGGACCGGAGGCTCCTGTACGCAAGGGGGACTGCCTGGCCTGCCGTTCGGCCCGTCGCGCGGGGTCGAACGGCACTTTGAGGTGAGCGGCGGGGTGTCGATGCTGGGGTGGAGTGCTCTTCGGTATCGGGAAGGGGGACCACCATGAAGCTCGACGCGCCGGACCAGCCGGCCCTCAACCTCGTCGACCAGGCCGCGAGGACCCTCGACGACCAGCAGTTCGCAGCATTCGTCGCACGCTCGATGGACCGCGTGAAGGACCCCGAGGTGAAGACCGCTCTGGCGGTGGCCTCGACCGAGGGCCTGCCCTCGGAGGCGAAGGGCGAGCTCGCCAAGACGTTGGGCGTCGGATGGCCGCAGGGCGAGGAGCATCGCTACGTCCTGTGGATGACGGTGATCCTCGTCCTGGCCGTGCTGGCCCTCGCGGCCGGTGTCGGCTCCTACTTCCTCGCCAAGGACGACAAGGACTTCGCGGCCTTCATCGGTTTGGCGACTGCTGCGGTCGGTGGCCTTATCGGCATGTTCTCGACGAGTCCCACCACGCCGCGCGGCAACAACAGCAGCGGCTAGCGAAGATCGCGGCTGGACCGGTCCGCATCGCGTGCCCGGAACCGGTCGTCTCGGCGCGGACTCCGCCCGCGTACGGTCCCGGCGGCACCTCCCGCGGTTCGCGGTGCTCGCACGCGAAGGCGTGCAGGATCACGGCCTCGAAGCTCAGTCGGGCGAAGGACCGTGCCACGAGGAAGACGAAGCGCCCGCCGCCAGGTCGGGAGCGATGCGCCGAGGAGAGCGAAACCGCCCGTGACTCTGCGTTCTCGCAGGTCACGGGCGGTTGTCGTGCTGGTGGGCGATACTGGGTTTGAACCAGTGACCTCTTCCGTGTCAAGGAAGCGCGCTACCGCTGCGCCAATCGCCCCTGTGGAGTTAGTTCTGTGGAGGTGGGTACGGGATTTGAACCCGTGTACACGGATTTGCAGTCCGTTGCCTCGCCTCTCGGCCAACCCACCGCAGGTGGCCATTACACACTGGCCTGGTCAGGCAGTGGGTCTGACCACTCCGAGCGGACGACGAGGCTCGAACTCGCGACCTCAACCTTGGCAAGGTTGCGCTCTACCAACTGAGCTACGTCCGCATCGCACTGCTTTGCCGGCCTTTCGGCCCGCTCTGCGGTGCGGTTGAGAACATTAGCCGATCCAGTGAACGGCGCCAAAACGGGGGGTCGCTTTCGGCATGTCGGGGGGTCTCGCGCCGGCGTCGGGAGTCCCGCCGGAGCCCGTCGCCGGGCCTCCTAGGCTGGCCCCATGCGCGTGTGGATCAACGGTGAGCTGTTGTCGGACCCCAAGGCTCCGGCGGTGCCGGTGACCGACCACGGCCTCACGGTCGGGGACGCGGTCTTCGAGGCGGTCAAGGTGGTGGACGGCCAGCCGTTCGCGCTGCAGCGCCACCTCGACCGGCTGGAGTCCTCGGCGGCCGGGCTCGGCCTGGTCGGCCTCGACGTCGACGACGTACGACGGGGGGTGGCCGCCGTGCTCGAGGCCGAGCCGATCGCGCTCGGCCGGCTGCGGATCACCGTCACGGGTGGGAACGCGCCGCTGGGGAGTGGGCGGGGCAGCGATCCGCTGACCGTGATCGTGGTCGCCAGCCCGATGGATCCCGCGCCGGAGACGACCGCCGTCGTCACCGTGCCGTGGCCGCGCAACGAGCGAGGCGCGCTGGCGGGGCTGAAGACGACGTCGTACGCGGAGAACGTCGTGGCGCTGGCGCACGCCCAGGCGGCCGGCGCGAGTGAGGCGGTCTTCGCCAACCTGGCCGGGAACCTCTGCGAGGGCACCGGTACCAATGTCTTCTACGTGGTCGACGGGGAGGTGCGCACGCCCACGCTGGCGAGCGGCTGCCTCGCGGGGGTCACCCGGGCGCTGCTGATCGAGTGGTTCGGCGCGACCGAGGTCGACGAGCCGATCGAGGTCGCGGCGGGCGCCGACGAGATCTTCCTCGTGTCGACCACGCGCGACGTGCAGGGCGTGCACCGCTGGGACGACCGTGAGCTCGAGGCGCCCGGTCCGGTGACGAGGGCCGCTGCTCAGGCCTGGCGCGACAACGAGGCCGCGCTCATCGGCTTCGATCGCTGACGACGGTCAGCTCGACACCCTCGCCGAGCCGGTAGGGGTTCGTCGCCAGCAGCGCGCCGAGCGCCCTGCGCATCCGCGAGATCTCGGCCCGGACGGTGACCTGGTGCTCGCCGTCGCCGTACAGCCGGTGGCTGAGGACGCCGGCGGTGAGGCCGCCCCGCCCGGCCGCGGCCAGCGCCGCGAGCACGTCGGCGTGTCGCGGCGACAGTGCCACCCGCCACGGCGCCTCACCGCCACGAACCTCGAGCATCGCCGGCGTGGTCGACAGGTCGAGCGTCGCGCGCAGCACCGTCTCGCCGGTCTGCGGCCGGATCAGCCAGCCGCCACGCAGCCGCTCGGGCAGGCACAGCCCCAGACCGGGTACGGCGACCGCCCGGTCGGGCCGTGGGGCCTCCACCCGGTCCCGCACGGACACGCCCTGGTGGGCCGCCACCCAGCCGTGGTCGTCGACGACCAGCAGCGGTCCGTTCGCGCCGGACAGCAACGGCTCGGCGGTACGCCGCAGCTGCTCGAGACGCTCCTCGTGGTGCCGCCACAGACGGGCCTCCGCGAGCCGCACGGACGCGGTCACCAGCGCCTCGATCGCCGGGTGCAGCGTGAGGGCGGGCCCGCTGACGTCGACGATGCCGAGCAGGGAGCCGTCGATGGGGTCGTGGATGGGGGAGGCGGTGCAGTACCAGGGCACCTGGGCGTTCTCGTAGTGCTCGGCGGCGAAGAGCTGGACCGGCGTGCCCTCCGCGAGGGCGGTGCCGATCGCGTTGGTGCCGACGGCGCCCTCGGTCCACAGCGCGCCCTCGGCGAACCCGAGCCCGTCAGCCTGCCGCTTGACCCGCGGCGAGCCGCTGCGCCACAGCACGATGCCGTCGGAGTCGGCCACGACGACCAGGTAGTTCGAGGCGTCGGCCGCACTGAGCAGCAGCTCGCGGATCTCGTCGATCACCAGCGCCAGCCGGGAGCTGCGGCGGCGTTCGTCGACGTCAGCGGGCGTCAGCGGGTCGCGCCCGTTGCGGCCGTCGGGGTCGATGCCGAGGCTGATCACGCGGCTCCACGAGCGCGCGACGACCGCCCGCGGCCGCTCGGGTGGAGCGGACCCGGAGAGCACCGCGTCGTGGATCCGGACCAGGTCGCGGGCCCGCATCGCGAGGTCGTGCGTGGCCATGCGTCCACAGTAGGCGGGCCCGTGTGACCGGGGCCACATGCAACAACGTGCAACGGTTCCGGCGGCGTTGCGTCCGGGAGTCTCCTTCTCGGCATGACCCAGCTCGACGACCGGCCCGTCACCACGGCCGACACCACCACAGCACCGGACCCTGCTACCGCCTGGTTCGCGGCCTTCGAGGACGCTCTCGCCGCCCGCGACATCGACCGCGCCGCCGGCCTCTTCGCCGCCACCAGCTTCTGGCGCGACCTGATCGCCTTCTCGTGGAACCTCACCACGGTCGAGAACCCCGACGGCGTCGCGGACCTCCTCGCCGCCACCCTCGACCGCGTCGACCCGTCGGGCTTCCGGCTCACCGAACCGGCCGCCACCGCCGACGGCGTCACCACCGCGTGGTTCGAGTTCGAGACCGCGGTGGGCCGTGGCCGCGGTCTCGTCCGGCTCGTCGACCCCGGTGACGGTGACGGCCCGAAGGCCTGGACCTTCCTCACGACCCTCTTCGAGCTCAAGGGCCACGAGGAGCCCCGGGGCGTACGACGCCCGATGGGTGCCGAGCACGGCGCGACCAAGGAGCGGGTGACCTGGCTGGAGAAGCGCCAGGCCGAGGACGCCGCACTCGGCGTGGACACCCAGCCCTACGTGCTCGTGGTCGGGGGAGGCCAGGGCGGTATCGCCCTCGGCGCTCGGCTGCGCCAGCTCGGCGTACCGGCGCTCGTCATCGACAAGCACCCGCGCCCGGGCGACCAGTGGCGCAACCGCTACAAGTCGCTGTGCCTGCACGACCCGGTCTGGTACGACCACCTGCCCTACCTGAAGTTCCCCGACAACTGGCCGGTCTTCGCTCCCAAGGACAAGGTCGGCGACTGGCTCGAGTTCTACACCCGCGTCATGGAGGTGCCGTACTGGTCCAACACGGTGGCCACGAAGGCGGCCTACGACGAGGCCGCGGGGGAGTGGACGGTCCACCTCGAGCGCGAGGGCAGGCCGATGGTGCTCAAGCCCACCCACCTGGTGATGGCCACGGGCATGTCCGGCAAGCCGAACATCCCGAGCTACCCGGGTGCGGACGTCTTCCAGGGCGAGCAGCACCACTCATCGCAGCACCCCGGCCCGGACGCCTATGCCGGCAAGAAGGTCGTGGTGGTCGGCAGCAACAATTCCGCGTTCGACATCTGTGGCGCGCTCTGGGAGCACGGCGCGGACGTGACGATGGTGCAGCGCTCGTCCACGCACATCGTCAAGAGCGACACCCTGATGGACATCGGCCTGGGCGACCTCTACTCCGAGCGGGCGCTCGAGAACGGCGTCACCACGGAGAAGGCCGACCTGATCTTCGCCTCGCTGCCCTACCGGATCATGCACGAGTTCCAGATCCCGCTCTACGACCAGATGCGCGAGCGCGACAAGGACTTCTACGACCGGATGGAGGCCGCCGGCTTCGACCTCGACTGGGGCGACGACGGATCGGGCCTGTTCATGAAGTACCTCCGCCGCGGCTCGGGCTACTACATCGACGTCGGTGCCGCCGAGCTGGTGGCGAACGGCGACGTCAAGCTCGCCAAGGGTCAGGTCGACCACCTGACCGAGACGTCGGTGGTCCTTGCCGACGGCACCGAGCTGCCGGCCGACCTCGTCGTCTACGCCACCGGCTACGGCTCGATGAACGGCTGGGCCGCCGACCTGATCAGCCAGGAGGTCGCGGACAAGGTCGGCAAGGTGTGGGGCCTGGGCTCCGACACCACCAAGGACCCGGGTCCGTGGGAGGGCGAGCAGCGCAACATGTGGAAGCCGACCCAGCAGGAGAACCTCTGGTTCCACGGCGGCAACCTGCACCAGTCGCGGCACTACT
>CAZAQE010000059.1:0-18346 GCA_964487275.1 uncultured Nocardioides sp.
GGGGCGGGGGCAGCCGGGGCGGGGGCAGCCGGGGCGGGGGCGTTGTCGACCGCGGCGGGCGCCGGCGTCGGCGCCGGAGCGGGCTCGGGCTCTGCGGCGGCGGGAGCCGGCTCGGGCTCAGCCGGAGCCGGGGCCGCGGGAGCGGCCGCGGGGGTCCCCGAGCCGATGATGGCGAGCTCGGCGCCGATCTCGACCGTCTCGTCCTCAGCCGCCTTGATCTCCAGCAGCGTGCCGGCGACCGGCGACGGGATCTCGGTGTCGACCTTGTCGGTGCTCACCTCGAGCAGCGGCTCGTCGACGGCGACGGCGTCGCCGACCTGCTTGAGCCAGCGGGTGACGGTGCCCTCGGTGACCGACTCGCCGAGCGCGGGCAGGGTGACCGGCGTACCGCTGGCAGCGCCGCCCGCGGCAGCGGCGGGCTCGGCCGGCGTCTCGGGGGCCGAGGGGGTCTCGGGAGCCGCCGGGGCGGCGGGGGCCTCCTCGACCGGGGCCGGCGCGGGGGCCTCCTCGGCGGCCGGGGCGGACTCCTCCTCCGCCGGGGCGGAGGACGCGGCGCCGGCGGACTCGCCCGCCTCGCCGACGACGGCGAGCACGGCGCCGATCTCGACGGTGTCGTCCTCGTTGGCCCGGATCTCGATCAGCGTGCCGGCGACGGGCGACGGGATCTCCGTGTCGACCTTGTCGGTGCTGACCTCGAGCAGCGGCTCGTCGATCGCGATCTGGTCGCCGACTTGCTTGAGCCAGCGGGTGACGGTGCCTTCGGTGACGGACTCACCGAGCGCGGGGAGAGTGACTTCGGTCGCCATGGGAGTCATCCTTGCACCCCGGGTGATGCAACTGGCAACGGGCCACCCGCGGTTCGGGCACACTTGGGGGCATGGGTTTGTTCGACCGCTTCCGTGGCGGATCAAGGCTACGGATGAGTAACCCCACGGGGGACGCGCGCACCGGTTCCACACGGGTGCGCGCCTCGGGGCGCGGCGACGAGGAGCACCTGCGCACGTGGGTGCAGGAGCGTCGCGGCGTCGAGGGATTCGTCGAGCCGCGGACCGCCGTCAGCGAGGTGACCCTGCTGCTCGTGGCGCACGACGGCGAGTGGACCCGTCGCCGGGTGCCGTCGGTCAAGTGGGCCCACGACTTCTGCAACCGCCACCAGGTCCCGTCGTACGACGCCGCGGTGGTCGGCGTCCCGCAGCGGATGCGCGACTACAACTCCCGGGTCAGGCAGGCACAGAAGCAGCAGCGGCCGCCCGGCCTCTGAGGTCACGACGGCCGCTGACGCCTGCTGCGCGTCGCGACGCACGCACGCTCGCGGCGTTGCAGGCGCTCGACGTGCGCCCAGCATGCCTTCGCGCCCGCGCCTGGCGAGCGCACGCGCCTCACGCCGCTCGCGACGGCGTCAGCGCCCGGCGCGACCTCTGAGCAGCTCGACCAGGGTCGCCACGCCGTAGCCGGTCGCGCCCGGCGCCATGTGGCCGTTGCCGCCACCCTTGTTGAAGGTCGGGCCCGCGATGTCGAGGTGCGCCCACGGCAGCCCGCCGTTGAACTCACGCAGGAAGGCTGCGGCGAAGATGCCGCCGCCCCACCGGATGCCGTCGTACTGCGCGAGGTCGGCGACCGTGCTGCTGCGGATCCGGGAGTCGTAGAAGTCCGGGATCGGCATCGGCCAGGCGTCCTCGCCGGCAGTCGCCGCCGCGGCCAGCACCTCGTCGACGACCGCGTCGTCCCCGAGGACGCCGGCCATGCGGTCGCCGAGGGCGAGGACCATGTGCCCGGTCAGGGTGGCGATGTCGACCAGCACGTCGGGCCCGGCCTCGACGGCACGGCCGAGCGCGTCGGCCAGCACGAGCCGGCCCTCGGCGTCGGTGTTGCTGACCTCGACCGTGGTGCCGTCGTAGGTCGTGAGCACGTCGCCCGGGCGCATGGCGGCCTCGCCGACCATGTTCTCGGCGAGGGCGGCGTACACCGAGACCCGGACGGGGAGGCCCAGCCGGGCGGCCGCGATGGTGGCCTGGACGACGGCGGCGGCGCCCGCCATGTCCTCCTTCATCGTGGTCATGCTGGCGGCGGGCTTGATCCAGAGGCCGCCCGAGTCGAAGGTGATGCCCTTGCCGACGAGGGCGACATGGGCGACAGCGTCCTTCGGGGCATAGCTGAGCTCGACCAGGCGCGGGGGAGCGGCCGACCCGGCGCCCACGGCGAGGATGCCGCCGCAGCCGAGCTCGGCGAGCCGGGCCTCGTCGAGCACCTCCGCGTTGATCCGGGAGCCGGCGGGGAGGTCCTTGTTGGCGGCCTTGACCGCGGCCACGATCGCTTCGGCGAACAGCGGCGGCGTCAGGTCGGCGGGCGGGGTGTTGACCCAGTCACGGGCCGCGACGACCGCGTCGGTCACCACCTGCGCCGGCTCGACGGCTGCCGCGACCTCGGCCCGGCGGGCGGCCGGGGTCAGCACCACGATCTCGGCCGGTGTGGTCGGCGTCGCCGGCTTGCTCTTGTACGACGTGAACGCGTACCCACCCAGCCGGTAGCCCTCCACGACCGCCCGGACCAGCTCGGGGCTGTCGGCGGGCAGGGCCAGCGCCACCGACGCCGCGTTGGTGACCGCCCTCGCGGCGTTGCCGGCTGCTCGTCGTACGGCTCCGGGGTCGACGTCGTCGCCGAGCCCGACGAGGACCAGCAGGGGCGAGGCGATCGTGCCGCCGGTCGGGACCTTGGCGACCTCGCCGGGACGGCCCTTCGCCCCGATGGTGGCGAGCAGGCCGCCGAGCTTGCGCCCGTACGCCGCCGCCACGTCCTCGGCGCCCGGGGCCAGGGTGCCGTCGGGCCGCACGCCCACCACGACGGCCTCCGCCCTGGTCTTGGCGGGGCTGGCGGTGCGCAGGGCGAAGGTCGTCACCGACGCAGGATATCGACCAGAGCGTGGCTCCCTTGTCCGGCTTGTCCGGCGCAGCCGGCGACGGGCGAGCAGCCGCGCCCCGGCCATGCAATAGATTCCGACGCATGGCCGACGCGACCCCCTTGCAGTCACCACTCCACGACCGGCACGAGGCGCTCGGCGCCAAGTTCTCCGAGTTCGGCGGCTGGCTGATGCCGTTGGAGTACCCGACCGGTGTCGTGAAGGAGCACACCGCCGTGCGCGAGGGAGTCGGCATCTTCGACGTCAGCCACCTCGGCAAGCTGGTCGTGCGCGGTCCCGGCGCAGTCGAGTTCCTCAACTCCACGCTGACCAACGACCTGCACCGGATCGGCCCCGGCAAGGCGCAGTACAGCCTCGTCGTGGACGACGAGACCGGTGGGATCGTCGACGACGTCTTCACCTACTACCGCGACGACGAGCACGTCCTCGTGGTCCCGAACGCCGCCAACAACGAGGAGGTACGCCGCCGCCTCGTCGAGGCTGCCCCGGGGGGCATCGAGGTGCTCGACCACCACCGCGACTTCGTCGTGCTGGCGGTCCAGGGCACCCGGGCTGACGAGGTCGTGGCGGGAGTGGGCCTGCCCGTCGGCCACGACTACCTGACCTTCGTCGAGGCGCCCTGGGAGGCCGGCGACGTGGACCCCGATCCCGACGCGCTCGTCATCGTCTGCCGCACCGGCTACACCGGCGAGCGCGGCTACGAGCTGATCGCGCCCAGCGCCGTCGCGCCCGCCCTGTGGGACGCGCTGATGGCCGCCGGTGAGCCGCACGGCCTCGTGCCGGCCGGCCTCGGCGCCCGCGACACGCTGCGCACGGAGATGGGCTATCCCCTGCACGGCCAGGACATCGGTCCGGAGATCACCCCCAACGAGGCCCGTCTCGGCTGGGCCGTCGGCTGGAAGAAGCCGGCGTTCTGGGGACGCGACAAGCTGCTCGCCGAGAAGGAGGCCGGTCCCCGCCGCAAGCTCGTCGGCCTGGTCTCGACCGGTCGCGCGATCCCGCGCCCGCACATGGGCGTTCGGCTCTCGCCCGACGTGCTGCTCGGCGAGGTCACCTCCGGCACCTTCTCGCCGACCCTCAAGAAGGGCATCGCCCTGGCGCTGCTCTCCAGTGTCGTCGCCGATGACGGCGAGGTCACCGTCGACGTGCGAGGCAGGGCCGAGGTCTTCCAGGTCACCAGGCCGCCGTTCGTCCAGCCGTCGGTGCGGGAGGCTTGAGCCATGAACCTTCCCGAGCAGCCCGGACCGTCCAGCTTCCGCCCGCCCGCTGACCAGCCGTGGCGCTGGCGCCTCGAGGATGCCACCGGCGCCGAGGTCGCCGTGACCGGTGAGCTGGCCGACCAGACCTTCCCGAGCCAGGGGGACGCGGAGTCGTGGGTCGGCGAGACCTGGCAGGAGCTGGCCGAGGCCGGCGTCGCGCAGGTGACCCTCTTCGAGGCCGACCGCGAGGTCTACGGCCCGATGTCGCTCAGCGCGTGATGCCGCGCGTGTGGCACGCACCTCGCTGCGTTGCCGTCGGTCGACGGCCCGCTTCGCTTGACGGCCGCCTCCCTCCTCCGCCTTGCGATGCACGCACCACCCGCACGGCCTCATCGCGCTGGTTGTCGGCATGACGGCTGGTGCTTCCCGGCCGTTCCGCCAGGTCGACGTCTTCACGGCTGAGCCGATGCTCGGCAACCCCGTCGCCGTCGTCCACGACGCCGACGGGCTGAGCGACGAGCAGATGCAGGCGTTCGCGCGCTGGACCAACCTGAGCGAGACGACCTTCCTGCTGCCGCCGACCGACCCGGCCGCCGACTACCGGCTCCGGATCTTCACCCCGTCGATGGAGCTGCCGTTCGCCGGCCACCCGACGCTGGGCTCGGCCCACGCGTGGCTGGAGGCGGGCGGCGTGCCGGCGGGGGAGCGGCTGGTGCAGCAGTGCGGCGTCGGCCTCGTCGAGCTGCGGCGGGCCGACGGTCGGCTGGCGTTCGCCGCGCCGGACCTGCTGCGGTCCGGTCCCGTGGACGACGAGCTGGCCGCGCAGGTCGTCGCCGCCCTCGGGATCAGCCGCGACGACGTGCTCGACATCGCATGGGCCGACAACGGCCCCGGCTGGGTCGGGGTCCGGCTCGCCTCGGCCGAGCAGGTGCTGGCCCTGGCCCCGGACTTCGCGCGCCTGCCCGTGGACGTCGGTGTCGTCGGGCCGTGGCCGGAGGGCTCTGAGTGCGCGGTCGAGGTGCGCGCGTTCGTGCCCCACGCAGCCGGCATCACCGAAGACCCCGTGACCGGCTCGCTGAACGCCTCGCTCGCGCAGTGGCTCGCGGGCGGGGCGCTGCCGGCGTCGTACACGGCGGCGCAGGGGACCGCGATCGGCCGCCGCGGCCGGGTCCACGTCACGACCGCCGACGACGGCACGATCTGGGTCGGCGGCGACACCCTCACGACGATTCACGGGACGGTCACCCTCTGACCACCCCGGCCGAACTAGGCTGGGCGTGTGCGCCAGTACCTCGACCTCGTCCAGCGGATCCTCGACGAGGGCGCCGAGAAGGGTGACCGCACGGGCACCGGCACGCTCAGCGTGTTCGGCCACCAGATGCGCTTCGACCTGACCGCGGGCTTCCCGCTGGTCACCACGAAGAAGATCCACACCCGCTCGGTCTTCGGCGAGCTGCTGTGGTTCCTCCGCGGCGACACCAACGTGCGGTGGCTGCAGGAGCGCGGCATCACGATCTGGGACGAGTGGGCGGACGAGAACGGCGACCTCGGCCCCGTGTACGGCGCCCAGTGGCGCTCGTGGCCCACCCCCGACGGCGGCCACATCGACCAGCTCGCGCAGGTGATCCGGCAGATCCGCACCAACCCCGACAGCCGCCGTCACATCGTCTCGGCGTGGAACCCCGGCCAGGTCGACGAGATGGCGCTGCCGCCGTGCCACAGCCTCTTCCAGTTCTACGTCGCTGACGGCCGGCTGAGCTGCCAGCTCTACCAGCGCTCCGCCGACGTCTTCCTCGGCGTGCCGTTCAACATCGCTTCCTACGCCCTGCTGACGCACATGGTCGCCCAGGTCGCCGGGCTCGAGGTCGGCGACTTCGTGCACACCCTCGGTGACGCGCACCTCTACGCCAACCACCTCGACCAGGCCCGGCTCCAGCTGACCCGTGACCCGCGGCCGCTGCCCAAGCTGCTGCTCAACCCGGCCGTGACCGAGATCGACGCCTTCGAGCTCGAGGACATCAGCGTCGAGGGGTACGACCCGCACCCCGCGATCAAGGCCCCGATCGCGGTATGACGACTCCCGCTGGCCGGCGGGTCACCATGGTGGCCGCCGTGGCCGAGAACGGTGTCATCGGCGCCGACGCCGACATCCCGTGGAAGATCTCCGAGGACTTCGCCCACTTCAAGGCGACCACCCTCGGCCATGTCCTCGTCCTGGGCCGGACCACCCACGAGGGCATCGGCAGGCCGCTGCCCGGCCGGACCACGATCGTCCTGACCCGCGATGCGTCGTACGCCGCCGACGGGGTCGAGGTCGCCCACTCCATCACCGATGCCCTCGAGCTGGCCGACGACCTGCTGCGGGACCAGCCCGTCGACCGCCAGGTGATGATCGGCGGCGGAGCGCACGTCTACGCCGCCGCGATGCCGTACGCCGACGAGCAGGTCATCTCCGAGATCCCGATGTCTCCCGAGGGCGACACGCACTACCCGGAGTTCAGCCGCAAGCGGTGGCAGGAGGTTCGCCGCGAGCCGCGGGAAGGCTTCACCATCGTGTGGTGGGAGCGGGTCTTCGCCTGCGGCGGCTCCTGACCCCCGTCGCGGTTCAGGGGGCCAGCGCCTCGCGCAGGTGAGCTGCCATCCAGTCCATCCGCCTGCGGGCAGCGGCCGTGGCGCCCTGCAGGAAGTAGTGGTCGCGACCGGCCTCGACGTGGTGCGCGACGAGCAGCCCAGCATCGGCCAGGCGTCGGGCGTAGGCGTCGCCCTCGGCCCGCAGCGCGTCGTACTCCGCCGTGACGACCACGGCGGGAGCGAGCCCCCGCAGCTCGGAGGTGAGCAGGGGCGACGCGTAGGGCTCGCCGCGCCGCGCCGCATCGCGGTAGTAGGTGTCGCGCACCAGGGCGAGGAGCTCGGGGCTGACCATGGGGTTGCGCAGTGCGGAGGGCTTCGAGCGCACGTCGTCGCTGACGTCGAGCGACGGCACACCGAGGAGCTGCAGCCGCGGCATCGCAGTGCCCGCGTCGCGCGCCTGCAGGCAGGCGGAGGCCGCGAGGTTGCCACCGGCGCTGAACCCGCTGATCGCGATCCGGTCGGCATCCAGGCCCCAGGATCCGGCGTGCGCGCCGAGCCAGGCGAGGACGTCGTACACCTGTTCGTGGGCCACCGGGTAGCGCACCCGGGGCGCGACGAGGTAGTCGGCGTTGACCACCGCCGCACCGACCTGGTCGGCGACGAAGCGAGCCCAGAAGTCATCCATCCGGGGATGCCGCATGATCAGCGCCCCACCATGCAGGTGCAGGAGCACGGCGGCCCCGGACGCCTCGCGCGGGCGCTGGACGCGAACCTTGACCGTCCCGTGGCGCGTCGGCACCCGCTCCGTGGTGATCGCGGGCAGCCGGCCCTCGGCGAAGTCGAGTCCCCGGTGGTGCGACACGCTCCACGGAGCACTGACGCCGATCGACCACGCCCTCACGTCGCTCCTGAAGCCCACGCTCGTTGTTCGGCATGCTCGGGCGGCCAGATTGCACGCTGCCACTGACCACGCATCGATCCGGTGTGACCGGGGTGGCAGGGTTGGGGTCATGGAGCTCCGCGTCTTCACCGAACCGCAGCAAGGTGCCACGTACGACGACCTGCTGGCCGTCGCGCTCGAGGCCGAGCGGCTGGGCTTCGATGCCTTCTTCCGCAGCGACCACTACCTGCACATGAGCGGCGACGGCCTGCCCGGCTCGACCGACGCCTGGACCACGCTCGCCGGCCTCGCCAGGGACACCTCGACGATCCGGCTCGGCACGATGATGACGAGCGCGACCTTCCGGTACCCCGGCGTCCTGGCGATCCAGGTCGCGCAGGTCGACCAGATGAGCGGTGGCCGGGTCGAGCTCGGCATCGGCGCCGGCTGGTTCACCCAGGAGCACACCGCCTACGGCATCCCGTTCCCCGACACCCGGGAGCGGTTCGAGCGCTACGCCGAGCAGCTCGAGCTGATCACCGGACTGTGGTCGACGCCGCCCGGCGAGCGCTACTCCTTCGACGGCCGGCACTACCAGCTCAGCGACAGCCCGGCGGTCCCGAAGCCCGTCCAGACCAGCGGCCACGCCGGCGGCGTACCCCTCCTGATCGGCGGCAAGGGCGCCCAGAAGACCCCGGCGCTCGCGGCGCGTCACGCCGACGAGTTCAACCTCCCGTTCGTGGACGAGGAGTTCACGGCGCTCCAGTTCGGCCGCGTCCGGCGGGCCGCCGAGGAGATCGGCCGCGACCCCGCCGACCTGACCTGGTCCAACGCGCTCGTGCTGTGCGTCGGGGAGGACGAGGCCGAGGTCGCGCGACGGGCGGAGGTGATCGGCCGGGAGGTCGACGAGCTGCGGCTCAACGGCCTCGCCGGCACGCCCGCGGAGGTCGTCGAGAAGATCCGGCGCTTCGGCGACCTGGGCAGCCAGCGGATCTACCTCCAGGTGCTCGACCTGGCCGACCTCGACCACCTGCGGCTGGTCGCGGCGGAGGTCATGCCGCACGTGTGACCGGGCGCGCGCGCCGTCCCGGTGGGGCGGCGACGCGGGCCATCGGGCCGCTTGGCGATAGGCTGGCGGCATGACTTCTGCACCCTTCGGCACCGTGCTGACCGCCATGGTCACGCCGTTCCACGAGGACGGCTCCGTCGACCTGGACGGGGTGCAGAAGGTGGCCAGGCATCTCGTCGACAACGGCAACGACGGCATCGTCGTGTCCGGCACCACCGGCGAGTCGCCGACGACGACCGGCGCCGAGGACGGCGAGACGCTCGCCGCCGTCAAGGACGCGGTCGGCGACCGGGCGAAGATCGTTGCGGGCGTGGGCACCAACGACACGCGGCACTCGGTCGAGCTCGCCCGGCAGGCCGAGAAGGTCGGCGCGGACGGCCTCCTGCTCGTCACGCCCTACTACAACAAGCCGAGCCAGCCCGGCGTGCTCAACCACTTCCGCCAGGTCGTCGAGGCCACCGCCGTTCCGGTGATGCTGTACGACGTCCCCGGCCGCACCGGCACCAAGATCGACCTGTCGACGTACCGCGCGGCCGCCGACTGGGACAGCGTGGTGGCGGTCAAGGAGGCGACGGGTGACATCTCGCGCACCGCGCAGCTGGTCGACCTCGGCTACACCGTCTACTCCGGTGACGACGTCAACACGCTCGGCTACCTCGCCTACGGCGCGGTCGGTGTCGTCTCGGTCGTCGGCCACGTCGCGGGCCGGCAGCTGAAGGCGATGATCGAGGCGTTCCTCGCCGGCGAGCACGCCGAGGCGCTGCGGATCCACACCGGGCTGATCCCCGCCTATGAAGCGGTCATGGGCGTCGCCAACTACGGCGCGACGACCGCGAAGGCCGCGCTCGAGCTGGCCGGCGTGCTGCCCAACCGCCACGTCAGGTCGCCGCTGCTCGCCCTCGACGACGCTGAGGTCGCCGACCTCCGCGCCGGCCTCGAGGCGGCGGGTCTCCTCTGATGTCGCACCCGCACCCCGAGCTCTCCGCCCCGCCGAAGCTGCCGAAGAACGGCCTTCGGGTCATCCCGCTCGGCGGCCTCGGCGAGGTCGGCCGCAACATGACGGTCTTCGAGTACGACGGCCGACTGCTCATCGTCGACTGCGGCGTGCTGTTCCCCGACGACCACCACCCGGGCGTCGACCTGATCCTCCCCGACTTCGAGGCCATCCGCGACCGCCTCGACGCGGTCGAGGCGCTGGTCCTGACCCACGGCCACGAGGACCACATCGGCGCGACGCCGTACCTCCTGCGCGAGCGCCAGGACATCCCGCTCGTCGGCTCCGAGCTGACCCTCGCCCTGGTCAACTCCAAGCTGCGCGAGCACCGGCTGCGCCAGACGCCGTTCTACACCGTCAAGGAGGGTGACCGGATCTCCTTCGGTCCCTTCGACCTCGAGTTCGTCGCGGTCAACCACTCCATCCCCGACGCGCTCGCCGTGGCGATCCGCACCGGCGCCGGCCTCGTGCTGCACACGGGCGACTTCAAGATGGACCAGCTCCCGCTGGACGGCCGGATCACGGACCTGCGGGCGTTCGCACGGCTGGGGGAGGAGGGCGTCGACCTCTTCCTGACGGACTCGACCAACGCCGACGTCCCGGGCTTCACGACGGCCGAGCGCAAGATCACTCCGGTGCTCGAGCAGGCGTTCGCCGAGTCGACGCAGCGGATCATCGTCGCCTGCTTCGCCTCCCACGTGCACCGCGTCCAGCAGGTCCTCGACGCCGCGGTCAAGTACGACCGCAAGGTCGCCTACGTCGGCCGGTCGATGGTCCGCAACATGGCGATCGCCCGCGACCTCGGCTACCTCAAGGTCCCGCCGGGGGTCATGGTCGAGGCCAAGGAGCTCGCCAACCTCGCTCCCGAGCGCCAGGTCCTGATCTCCACGGGTTCGCAGGGTGAGCCGCTGAGCGCCCTGGCCCGGATCGCGCAGCGCACCCACAACTTCGTGCACCTGGAGGAGAACGACACCGTCGTCCTGGCCTCCAGCCTGATCCCCGGCAACGAGAACGCCGTCTACCGCGTCATCAACGGCCTGTCCCGGCTCGGAGCCCGCGTCGTGCACAAGGGCAACGCCCTGGTGCACGTCAGCGGTCACGCCAGCGCCGGCGAGCTGCTCTACTGCTACAACATCGTCAAGCCTCGCAACGTGCTGCCGGTCCACGGCGAGGTCCGCCACATGCTGGCCAACGGCGACCTCGCCCGGCAGACCGGTGTCGAGAACGTCGTGTACGCCGAGGACGGCGTGGTGGTCGACCTCGTCGACGGCGTCGCCTCCGTGGTCGGCAAGGTCCCGTGCGGCTACGTCTTCGTCGACGGCCAGTCCGTCGGCGACGTCACCGAGTCCGAGCTCAAGGACCGCCGCATCCTCGGCGAGGAGGGCTTCGTCTCCGTCATCGTGGTCGTCGACTCGGTCTCCGGCAAGGTCTCCGCGGGGCCCGAGATCCACGCCCGCGGCCACGCCTGGGTCGACTCCGACTTCGAGGGCATCAAGCAGCCGATCGTCGACGCCGTCAACCGCGCCCTCGACGAGGGCAGCACCGACACCTACCAGCTGCAGCAGGTCGTACGGCGCACCATCGGGCGTTGGGTCAGCAACACCCACAAGCGGCGGCCGATGATCATCCCGGTGGTCGTGGAGGCCTGAGCGAGGCCGCTGCATGAATCCCCGGATATCCGGGGATCCCGACGCTTCTCAGGTGGTGCAACCCCTGAGAAGCGCATGAATCCCCGGATATCCGGGGATTCATGCGCCCCCAAACCCCCGCGCGTGTTGTCCCTGTGACTGATGGGACTTGTGGGTAGGTTGTGAGCATGGCGACCCGTACGTCTTCCCCGACGGCGTCGCGCAGCAGGACCACCCCTTCTTCACGCTCGGGCGCGAAGAAGACGACCAGCTCGCGATCCCGTAGTACGACCACCAAGAAGAAGCCACCGGCCAAGAAGTCGAGCTCGGCCCGGCGGCCGGCTCCGCGCGCCGTCCGCAGCGGTCCCGGACCGGTGCTGCGGGCGTTCACCGCGCTCGGCCGCGGCGTGGTCGCCCTCTGGCTGGCTTTCGCGCACACGATCGGCGCCGTCGCGCGCGGCATCGGCCACGGTGCCCGCGACATCGAGCCCGAGCAGCGGCGCGACGGCTTCGGCCTGCTCCTGTGCGGGGTCGCGCTGGTCATCGCCACCGCCGTCTGGTTCGAGGTCCCCGGTGGCGTCATGGACTTCACCCGCGCGGCCGTCTCCGGCACCGTGGGCAAGATCGGCTGGTTCGTGCCGCTCCTGGTGTTGCTCGCCGGCTACCGCGTCATGCGCGACCCGGTCGGCAACGGCCCCGCGGGCCGCCAGATCATCGGGTGGTCGGCGTTCTCGTTCGGCCTGCTCGGCATCGTCCACATCGCCAACGGCACGCCCGAGCCGGTCCAGGGGGACACCACTGCGCTCCGCGACGGCGGCGGCGCCGTCGGGTACGTCGTCTCGGCCCTCCTGCTCGACCTGCTCCGCTCGCCGGCGCTGGTCGTCGGGCTGCTCGCCCTGCTCGCGTTCTTCGGCGTCCTGGTCATCACCGCGACGCCGCTCTACCGCGTCCCGGACCGCCTGCGCGACCTCGCCGACGTGCTCCTCGGTCGCCACCACGGCGTCGACGAGGACGAGACGCAGGCCTACCGTTTCGACGACAGCTTCGAGCGCGAGGGCGACCCGGCCTACGACAGCCCGGTCCTGACCGAGCCGAAGAAGCGCCGTCGCAAGAAGGCCGACCCCGACCCGGCGGTCGAGGAGTCGATGGAGCTCCTCGAGCCGATCGACATCCCGCTGGTCGAGGACGAGCCGACCACGCCGGGGCTCAGTGACGCGGGCATGAGCGCCCTCGAGCGCCGCGCCGCCGCCCGGACCGCGCCCGCCGAGGAGACCGGAGAGCTCGAGCCGCCTCCGCACGCCGACCTGCCCCAGCGGGTCGAGCAGCTCGCCCTGTCGGGCGACATCGTCTACACGCTGCCCGACGCCGCCGCGCTCAAGGCCGGCGACCCGCACCGCGCGCGGTCCAAGGCCAGCGACGAGGTGGTCGACCGCCTGCAGACCGTCATCGACGAGTTCAACATCGACGCCCAGGTCACCGGCTACACCCGCGGCCCGACGGTCACCCGCTACGAGATCGAGCTCGGGACCGGCGTCAAGGTCGAGAAGATCCTCGGCGTCCAGCGCAACATCTCCTATGCCGTCGGTTCCGAGGACGTCCGCATCCTCAGCCCGATCCCCGGCAAGTCCGCGGTCGGCGTCGAGATCCCGAACACCGACAAGGAGATCGTCTCCCTCGGGGACGTGCTCCGGTCCAACGTCGCGCGCAACGACCACCACCCGCTGGTCGCCGGCCTCGGCAAGGACGTCGAGGGCGGCTTCGTCGTCGCCAACCTGGCGAAGATGCCGCACCTGCTGGTCGCCGGCGCCACCGGCTCCGGAAAGTCGAGCTTCATCAACTCGATGATCACCTCGGTGCTGATGCGCTCGACGCCCGACGAGGTCCGGATGATCATGGTCGACCCGAAGCGGGTCGAGCTGAACGCCTACGAGGGCGTACCGCACCTGATCACGCCGATCATCACCAACCCCAAGAAGGCCGCCGAGGCCCTCGAGTGGGTCTGCCGCGAGATGGACATGCGGTACGACGACCTGGCGAACTTCGGCTTCCGGCACATCAACGACTTCAACAAGGCCGTCCGCGAGGGCAAGGTCGAGGTCCCGCCGGGCAGCGAGCGCACGTTGACGCCGTACCCCTACCTCCTGGTGA
Source organism: uncultured Nocardioides sp. (assembly GCA_964487275.1). Lineage (GTDB taxonomy): Bacteria > Actinomycetota > Actinomycetes > Propionibacteriales > Nocardioidaceae > Nocardioides. Next base: position 13,407 of record CAZAQE010000059.1, read on the forward strand.
TCGTCGACGAGCTCGCCGACCTGATGATGGTCGCCCCGCGCGACGTCGAGGGATCGATCGTCCGGATCACCCAGCTCGCCCGCGCGGCCGGCATCCACCTGGTGCTCGCCACGCAGCGCCCCTCGGTCGACGTCGTCACCGGCCTGATCAAGGCGAACGTCCCGTCGCGCCTGGCCTTTGCGACGTCCAGCCTCGCTGACAGCCGCGTCATCCTCGACACCCCCGGCGCCGAGAAGCTCGTCGGCCAGGGTGACGGACTGTTCCTGCCGATGGGTGCGTCGAAGCCCATAAGAGTCCAGGGATCGTGGGTCTCCGAGTCGGAGATCCAGCAGGTCGTCAAGCACTGCAAGTCGCAGCTCGAGCCGAGCTACCGCGAGGACGTCACCGCGCCGGCGGCGTCCAGCAAGGTGCTCGACGACGACATCGGCGACGACATGGACCTCGTCGTCCAGGCGATCGAGCTGGTGGTCTCCACCCAGTTCGGCTCGACCTCGATGCTGCAGCGCAAGCTCCGGGTCGGCTTCGCCAAGGCCGGCCGCCTCATGGACATCCTCGAGAGCCGGGGCGTCGTGGGACCCAGCGAGGGGTCCAAGGCACGCGACGTCCTGGTCAAGCCCGACGAACTCGACGCCGTGATCATGACCATCCAGGGGGAGGCGTGACCCAGATGACCGAGCCGACCGAGACCGCAGGACACCCGCTGCCCGCCGCCGGCCGCCCGGTGGAGGTACGACGCAATGTCGGCCTCGCCGCCGGCGTCGGCGGCTTCGCCGCCCTGATGACCGTCGCCTTCGCGGCGCGCGCCTTCACCGGCGGCACCACCCTCGACTGGCTGGCCTTCGGCGTCCTCGCCCTGGTCACCGGCATCCACCTCGCCTCGCTCTCCGACAGCCGCGCTCCGCTCCTCGTCGCCGACGAGCACGGGGTGCGCGTGCGCCAGGGCGCCCAGTGGCGCGGCGTGGCGTGGGAGGACGTGGACTGCATGGAGCACCTGCCGCGCCACGGACTGCTCCGCGATGGCCACCTCCTCGTCGACGGGTACGACGACCAGCAGCTCGTCGTCCCGCTGACGCTGGCCACCCGCCTGGTCGGTGCGTCTGCGGTGTCACTCAGCGACGTGCTCGCCGACCTGGCCGACGGCCGGGCCGACGTGGTCGAGGTCGTCCCCGGCGGTGTCGAGGACGACGCCCCAGTCCGCACCGTCCCGAGCCTGAGCGATCTCTATGGTGACGACGCGGGCAACCAGGGCGAGCGGCGCGGGATCGCGGCCCGCGTCGCGGCTGGCCTGACCGGCCGCGACGACCACCCGGCCGACGACCTCGACGACCTCGACGACCTCGACGACCTCGACGACCCCGACGACCCCGAGCACACCGACGGGGCCGGGGAGCTGGTCCTCCCCGCCGAGCCCGGGGACGCGGACCTGGACGCGGACCGGGACGAGTTCGAGGCGCACCCGGCCGAGGCCGACGTCGACCGGCTGCGCTCGCGCATGGCATGGATCCGCCGCTCGTCCGCCGACCAGAGTGCCGACGGGAGCGCCGAGGACGACACCGAGGCGACCGACGAGATCGTGCTCTCCGACGTCGACGCGATGGACGAGACCGACACGGGCGAGATCGAGCCGGTGGACGAGGTCGAGCCCGGCCGCGCGACGGTTCTGTCGGCCCGGGTCGAGATGCCCGCCAGCGAGCGCCCGCGGGTGTCCGCCCCGATCGACGCCCTCGACCCGCTGGCCCCGGTCGAACCCGCCGAGGAGTCGGTCACGGTCGTCCTCGACGAGCTCGCGCTGGTGCCGGCGCCCGAGCCGATCATCGGGCCGGAGATCCAGGCCGCTCGCGACCGCTTGCGCCTGACCATCGACCAGGTCTCCGAGCGGACCCGCATCCGCCCCCACGTCATCGAGTCGATCGAGGTCGACGACTTCGCGCCGTGCGGCGGCGACTTCTACGCGCGCGGCCACCTGCGCACCATCGCGAGGGTCCTCGGGATCGACGCGGCACCGCTGGTGGCGGCGTACGACGAGAACTACGCACACGCCCCGGTCGACCCGCGCCGGGTCTTCGAGTCCGAGCTGGCGACGGGCACGGGGGGTGCGATCCGCAGCACCCGCGGTGGCCGGAACTGGTCGGTCATGATCGCCGCGGTCATGGGTGCTGTCCTCGTCTGGTCGGTCGCCCGGCTGGTCATGGGCGGCCCGGCGCCGGTCGGCGAGGAGCCGGTGCTCAACCAGAGCGGCGGCATCACCGAGATGTCGACGAAGGGCACGCCGGTGAAGCTGCGGCTGACGGCCGCCGGCGGCGGGGCGACGCTCAACGTCCGCGACGCCGACGGCAAGATCGTCTTCGAGGGCAACCTCGCCTTCGGCCAGTCCAGCGAGCTCAAGGTCGTGGCCCCGATCCGGATCTACAGCACGGACGGCTCCGTCACCTATTCCGTCGGTGGTGGCGAGGCGAAGGCGCTGGGCGAGACGGGCGTGGAGGTCACCAAGACCGTCATCGCCCCGACCAAGGGCTCCGGAGGCTCCTGAGGCGCAGGTCACCCGGGGTTCGCGAATCCCGCACGGCGACGCTTCGCCGGTATCCTCGACCGGACATGACCAGCACTCCCACACCCGTCTCGGTTGCCCTGCTCACTCTCGGGTGCGCCCGCAACGACGTCGACTCCGAGGAGCTCGCCGGCCGCTTGGCGGCTGACGGCTTCACCCTCGTCGACGACCCGGAGGACGCCGACACGGTCGTTGTGAACACCTGCGGCTTCGTCGACGCGGCCAAGAAGGACTCGATCGACACGCTGCTCGCGGCGTCCGACCTCAAGGCCTCGGCCGGCAAGGGCGGTCGCGCGCAGGCCGTCGTCGCGGTCGGCTGCCTCGCGGAGCGGTACGGCGAGGAGCTCGCCGAGTCGCTGCCCGAGGCCGATGCGGTGCTCGGGTTCGACGACTACCAGGACATCTCCGGGCGGCTGCGCTCGATCCTCGCGGGTGAGAAGCCGCACCCGCACACCCCGCGGGACCGCCGGCTGCTGCTGCCGATCACTCCTTCAGAGCGGCCTGCCGCGGCATCGCTCGTCTCCGTGCCGGGGCACTCGGGAGCTGCCGACGTCGACGTCGCCGTCCCCGGCCGCCCGGCGATCCGCCGGCGGCTCGACGGCGGCCCGATGGCGCCGCTCAAGCTCGCCAGCGGCTGCGACCGCCGCTGCACCTTCTGCGCGATCCCGATGTTCCGCGGCTCCTTCGTCAGCCGCCGCCCCTCCGACGTGCTGCAGGAGGCCCACTGGCTGGCCGGGCAGGGCGTCAAGGAACTGTTCCTCGTCTCGGAGAACTCCACCTCCTACGGCAAGGACCTCGGCGACCTCGGCCTGCTGGAGACGCTGCTGCCCGAGCTGACGGCGATCGACGGCATCGAGCGGGTCCGGGTCTCCTACCTGCAGCCCGCCGAGACCCGCCCCGGCCTGGTCCGCGCGATCGCGACCACGCCTGGCGTGGCGCCGTACTTCGACCTGTCCTTCCAGCACGCCAGCGCCACGGTCCTGCGCCGGATGCGCCGCTTCGGCGACCCGGAGAGCTTCCTCGGCCTGCTCGACCAGGTGCGCGAGCTCGCGCCCGAGGCCGGCGTCCGGTCCAACGTCATCGTCGGCTTCCCCGGCGAGACCGAGGAGGAGTTCCAGACGTTGTGCGACTTCCTCGAGGCCGCGCGGATGGACGTGACCGGCGTGTTCGGCTACTCCGACGAGGACGGCACCGAGGCGGAGAAGCTCGACGGCAAGCTGGACGACGACGAGATCAACGCGCGCGTCCAGCACCTCAACGACCTCGTCGGCGAGCTGACCAGCCAGCGCGCCGAGGAGCGCATCGGCAGCACCGTCGAGGTGCTCGTCGAAGAGGTCGACCCCGACGGCACCGGCGACGGCACCGTCGAGGGACGCGCCGCCCAGCAGGGCCCCGAGGTCGACGGCACCACCCGCGTGCTCGGCGTGCCGGACGCGCGCGTGGGCGACCTCGTGCGCGCCGTCGTCGTGGCGTCCGACGGCGTCGACCTGATCGCCGAACCAGCAGGAGGACAGTGATGAGCGAGACCAGCACGGGGGAGACCGCCCCGGCCAAGCCCAGCAACTGGAACCTGCCCAACGCGCTGACCACCCTGCGCATCGTGCTGGTGCCGTTCTACGGCTGGGCGCTCCTGTACGACGGCGGCGACTCGGTCACGTGGCGCACCGTCGCCTGGGCGATCTTCTTCGTCGCGATGGTGACCGACAAGGTCGACGGCGACATCGCCCGCGCCCGCAACCTGGTCACCGACTTCGGCAAGATCGCCGACCCGATCGCGGACAAGGCGATCACCGGCATGGCGTTCATCGGCCTGTCGATCATCATGGACACCTGGTGGATGTGGACCATCACCGTCGTCGTCCTGGTCCGCGAGTGGGCTGTCACGATCCTGCGCCTGTCCGTGCTGAAGGCGGTCGTGATCGCGGCCGCGCAGAGTGGCAAGTGGAAGACGGCTGCCCAGGCGCTCGCGCTCGGTTTCCTCAGCCTGCCGCTCCTCGAGGTCGACGGCTGGCTCGACGTGCCGGGTGAGATCACCTACGCGGGCGCCATCGTGCTGCTCGTGGTCGCCTTCGTGCTGACCCTCTGGTCCGGCTACGAGTTCTTCCGCGACGTGTGGCGACAGCGCGCGAGCCTCCGCAAGTCCTCCGCGGCCTGACCTCTCCCGCGGGGTTCCCTGCGGCGCACACCGGCATTCCGAACCGGATCTTCACCAAAACGTTGCACGAGTTTTCCTCAACTCCTTGCCAACGTGCGGGTGGGGCGAACTAAGGTCGGGCTCCTTCCCCTCCCCTCGCAGTCGCTCTCCCGGGCCGTACTGCGCTCCGCCGCTTTGTCGACCCCGGAAGAAGTCAATGCGTCCAGCGAAGCAGTTCCTGTTCGGTTCACTCGGTGC
>CAZAQE010000060.1:0-16287 GCA_964487275.1 uncultured Nocardioides sp.
CCCAAGTCGGCGGTCCGAACGCCCAAGTCGGCGGTCCGAACGCCCAAGTCGGCGGGGAGGGCTCTACTCTGACCCGGTGACTTTCGAGCCCGGAACCCCCGCCCCCGAGGTCGTCGCCGACGACCACCAGTTCGCTGCCTGGCTGGCCGAGGAGGCCGGTCGCCGCCTCCTCGAGGTGCGCGGCGAGGGCTTGGAGGGCAAGGAGCTCAAGGACGCCGGCGACCGGGCCGCGCACCTGCTCCTGATGGACCTGCTCGCAACCTACCGTCCCGACGACGCCGTACTGTCCGAGGAGGCGCTCGAGAGCGCCGCCGACAAGGACGCACGGCTGACCGCGGCGAAGGTCTGGATCGTCGACCCGCTGGACGGCACCCGCGAGTTCTCCGAGCCGCCGCGCGACGACTGGGCCGTGCACGTGGCGCTGTGGCAGGACGGCCGGCTCGTCGCGGGCGCCGTGGCCCAGCCCGCCCTCGGGGAGACGTTCAACACCGGCCAGCCTCCCGTCGTACCCCCGCGCACGTCGACGCGTCCCCGGATCGCCGTCTCGCGCACCCGGCCGCCGGCGTTCGTCGAGGCGCTCGCGAAGGAGCTGGACGCCGAGCTCGTCCCGATGGGCTCGGCCGGCGTCAAGATGATGTCGGTCGTGCGTGACGTGGCCGACGCCTACGTGCACGCCGGCGGGCAGTACGAGTGGGACTCGGCTGCGCCGGTCGCCGTCGCACGGGCCGCGGGGCTGTTCACGTCCCGGGTCGACGGCAGTGAGCTGGTCTACAACCAGGCCGACGTCTACCTGCCCGACGTGATCGTCTGCCGCCCCGAGCTGTCGGAGAAGATCCTCGCGTTCATCGCCGCGAACGGCACCGACTGAGCCCCAGCGCATGGCGGGGGAGAGCGAGGACACGGTACGACGCGGGCCCGGCATCGACTGGCCCGCGACGTTCGCGGGTGCCGGTGCGGCGGTCACCGTCGCGCTCCTGCTCTCCACACTGGGTGCCGCCGGCACCCTGATCGGCGCCGCGCTCGGCAGCGTCGTCGCCACGGTGAGCACGGCGCTCTACAAGCACGGCATCGAGACCAGCCGCCGACGGGTCGCCGAGGTCCAGGCCGCCGCGCTCGAGCGTGAGGCGGCGAGGGCCCACCGGCACAGTGAGAGCCGGGAGGTCGCCACCGGCGAGGTCCCCGTGCCCCGGGCACCGGTCGACGACCGCTGGGCGGCGCTGCCGTGGAAGCGGCTCGCGGCGCTCGCCGTCGTGGTCTTCCTCATCGCGATCGCCGTGATCAGCGCGATCGAGCTGCTCGCCGGCAGGAGCGTCTCCAGCATCACCGGGGGCACGGACGGCAAGGACCGTACGTCGATCGGCGGCGTCCTCGACGAGGACGACAGCAGCGACAACGACCGCAGGAAGGTCGACACGCCCAGCGACACGACGACCCCGACGCCGGGCGACAACCCGAGCACCACCGTCGAGCCGACGGTGGGCACCTCCTCGGCCACGCCGTCGGAGCCGTCGGAGCCGTCGAGTCCGGGCGCGACGGCGACCGTCACCGAGACGGTGACCCAGACCGCCGAGCCATCGACGGGGGAGTCCGCGACGCCCACCGACGCCACGACCCCCTGAGCCCGCCGATATCCGGTTGTGGCCGATGGTGCCGTTCGTGAGAGTGGCGCCATGACGTCGTACATCTCGCACACCACGGTCGACTGTGCCAACGCCTACGAGCTCTCGGAGTGGTGGAAGCCCGTGCTCGGCTACGTCGACATCGACGGCGACCCCAACCTGCCCGGGCACGAGGAGTGCATGATCCGCGACCCCGAGACCGGCCACCAGATGCTGTTCATCGAGGTGCCGGAGACGAAGGCGGTCAAGAACCGCGTCCACTTCGACCTCCGGCCGCGTGAGCGCTCCCGCGACGAGGAGATCGCCTGGCTGCTCGAGTACGGCGCCACGCCGGTCGCCGACCACCGCGGGATCCGTGGCCCGGGCAGTGGGTGGATGACGCTCGCGGACCCGGAGGGCAACGAGTTCTGCGTGGTCCGCTCGCCGGCGGAGCTGGCCGCGGAGCACCGGGCCACGTAGGCCCGAGCGGCGGCGGGCTCACCGCTCGCAGCTGCGCCGGATGTCGGTGACCTGCCGGCACAGGTCACTGCCGGCTCCGCCGGAGAGGACGTCCAGGCCGGCCTCACCGTAGAGGCTGTCAGCCCCATCCAGGCCGCTGAGGGCGTCGGCCGAGCCACCGCCGAGCAGAAGGTTCGCCGCCGCGTTGCCGATCAGCGTGTCCGCCCCGTCGCCACCACGCGCCCGTTCGATGCCGGTCATGGTGTCGCGGCCGTGGCCGGTCCCGATCTTCGGCCACGCGCCGACCACCCCCAATCCTTGGCGACGGAGGTCCACCACGGTCGCGGGTGCACCCGCGTAGCCGATCAGGTCGGACCCGCTCCCACCGAAGAGCAGGTCGTTGCCGGCCAGGCCGCGAAGGGTGTCGTTGCCGCCGAGCCCGCACAGGATGTCGGCGCCGCTGGTGCCGGTGATCGTGTCGGCCGCGGCGGTCGGGACGTTGTCGCAGACGAGGGTGGTCGGGGCGACGAACGTTGCGCTGTCGTCGGTGGTGTCGACGTCGCCAGTGGTCGCGGCGGCGACGACCACGTGGGGACCCGGTGAGGCCGGTGTCGCGAGGACGGTGACCAGGGCCTGGGTGCCGCCGGCGACCTCGGCCGCCGGGCAACTCACCGTTCGAGCGGCCACCGTGCAACCGGTTGCACCGGAGACCGCGTCGAAGCGCAGGCCCGAAGGGCCGGAGAAGGTCAGGCCGACGGACCGGTCACCCACCGCCTCGACCGTCGCTGTGAAGGACAGCCGAGCACCCGCCGCCCGGCTCCCGTCCAGGTGGACCGAGGTGTTCGGGTCGACGATCTCGAACGTGAGGCTGGTGACAGCCGACGCGTTGCCGACCTCGTCGATCGCAGCGGCGAAGACCGTGTGCTCGCCGACTCCGAGGTCGCCCGGGATCACGCAGGTCGCTGGCAGGTCGTCGTAGGTCGCCGCCGGCGTCAGTGCGCACCGCACCTCTGCCACCCCGGAGTCGGGGTCCTCGGCGACGACGTCGACAGCCGGCTGCTCGGCATAGGTCCCGCTCGGTGACGGGTCGATGATCGCCACTGCCACAGACGGCGCCTCCCGGTCGATCCGAACCACGTCGTGGGCCACCGGGCCGAGGTTGCCGGCCCGGTCGACGGCGGCGGCGTAGACGTGGTGCACCCCGTGGGTGGTGATTCGTCGATAGCAGAAGCTGGACATCGACAGGTAGCTGGTGGGGGGCGAGGAGGGGTCTGCGTCGAAGACGCACCTGTAGTCGGCGACGCCCGCAGGTCCGACGTCGACCGAACTGGCGTTCACGTCGATGTCGCCTGGGCCGATGTCCCCGGGGCCGTACCAGCCGCTCGCCGGCTCGGGCGCGCTGCGGTTGATCGTGGTCACCGGACCATCGTTGTCAGGGGCGGTCGCGAGGACGGTCACGGTGTCGGGGTGCGGGTTCGACCCACCCCCGCCATTGTTGGTCACAAGGACGTCTGGGTAGTCGTCGCCCGTGACGTCCCCGAGGCCGAGGTCGGAGACCGCCTTCACGGCGTACGGCGAGCCCCAGCCCAGCGCGAGCGAGCCGTCGGCCTGCCCGAGGAGGACGCGCACCTTGCCCTCGTAGCTCGATGTCACGACGTCCGTCCGGCCGTCGGCGTTGAGGTCGCCGGTGTCGATCTCGTGAGCCGGCTCGGGAAGCGCGACCGGTGACCAGGGCGCGGACACCAGGGCGCCGGTGCCGTCGCCGAAACGGACCGTCACGCCGTTGAGCGTCCCCACGACGGCGTCGAGGTGGCCATCGGCATCGATGTCGCGCACCCGGAGGTCGAAGGGGTTCGAACCGATCGGTATCGGTGACCCGGCGGCGCGGGTGAAGGCTCCGGTGCCGTCGTTGAGCCACGCCGAGACGGCCATCGCGCCGTTGTCGGCGACGACCAGGTCGACGTCGCCGTCCTCGTCGAGGTCGCCGTTCTCGATTGCACTGAGCGGGTTGTTGCGCGAGGTGTCGGCCCGTTCCACGTACTCCTGATTGGTCACCCAATGTCCGGCGCCGTCGCCGGCGCGGACGTGGAAGACGCGCACGTTCGTCGTGTCGAGGGTGTACGAGTTCGTGAGGGCAACGTCCAGCACGTCGTCGCCGGTGTAGTCGGCCAGGGAGATGCCATCGCCGCCGTCCGGCCCCAAGGACCCGCCGTCGACCGGCTGCGCGAACGAGCCTCCGCCGGTCCCGAGCCAGGTGAGGACGACGTCCAGACCGCTGAGGACGGGCTCCTTGCGGATCCCGACCAGGTCGGGGACCGCATCCCCGTTGACGAATCCGGCGCGCAGCTCGGCGACGTGGACGCCGGTGAGGGGCGATCCCGGCGCCTGTGCGAAGCTGCCTGCCCCGTCGTTCAGGTAGATGCTGATCGTGCCGGCGTTGATGTTGCCAGTGGCGAAGTCGGTCGAGCCGTCGCCACTGAGGTCTGCGACGACCAGCGAGTACGGCGTCATCCCGGTCGGGTACCAGACGCCGAGCGGAGCGAGCACGCCGTTGGTCGGAGTGGTCACGGCGGGCGCTGCCGCCGGCATGGCGACGACGGGGGCCAGCAGGAGCAGGGCAAGGAATCGGCGCATGGGCACTCCATCTCGAGAGTGGCCCGGACCACCTGCCTCGAATGTCGCACCGCCACCGCGGCCGCGCAACCATGAGTTCAGTGCATCGGCTCAGAAGACGTTGAGGGGCCGGAACTGGACGGAGATCCGCGGCCCCGCGGACGCGACCTTCGGCACCGCGTGCTCCCACGTGCGCTGGCACGAACCGCCCATCACGACCAGGTCGCCGTGGCCCATCTCGACGGCGAAGGCCTCCGCGCGCCGCTCCGGGTCGCGCGGGCGCAGGTGCAGCCTGCGGGGGTCGCCGAGGGAGACGATCGCGACCATGGTGTCGTCGGTCGAGCCGCGCCCGATGGTGTCGCCGTGCCAGGCCACGCTGTCGCGACCGTCGCGGTAGTAGCAGCAGCCGGCCGTGCGGAAGGGCTCGCCGAGCTCGGGCAGGTAGCGGGCGGTCAGCTCCTCGCGGGCGCTGGCGAGACGGGGGTGGGGGAGCTCCTCGCCGATCATGTAGGTGTGGACGAGCCGCGGCACGTCGACGACGCGGTCGTACATCGCGCGTCGCTCGGCCCGCCAGGGCACGTCGCGGACCAGCGTCGCGAACACCTCGTCGGCGTCGGGCAGCCAGTTGCGGGCGATGTCGACCCAGGCGCCGCTGCTGAGTGGGCGCCGCTCGACGGGCGTCGGCTCCTGCGTGGTCGAGGTGTCGAAGAGGCTGCTCTGGAAGTCCACCGACATGGCCACATCGTACGCCGTCCTTCGAACAGGTGTTCGCATGCGGGTGACCATCGCAAAAGTGGTGTCGCGGGCCGGCAAAGGATTGGTCGTTCGCGGGACGACCGACCGGCAGGATCCCTAGCCTCGCTCCGTGGCAGCAGTCCAGGGCAGCACGACGGGGCGGTCGCTCAAGCACGTGGCCATCCGCGAGTACGTGCGCGGGTTGGTGGGCGACCGGGCACCCGGCACGCCCGCGCCGTCCGAGCGCGACCTGGTCGACCGTTTCGGCGTCGCCCGGATGACCGTGCGCCAGGCGCTGGACGCGCTCGTCGGCGAGGGGGTGCTCGAGCGGCACCCGGGACGCGGCACGTTCGTCGCCGGTCCCCGTCGTACGCCCACGGGCGTGCGGGGCCTGACCGAGGACCTCGCCCACCGGGGCGTGGTCGTGGAGACGCGCACCCTGGTTGCCGAGATCGTGCCCACCGGCGAGGTGATGGCGGGGGCGTTCCGCGTCCGGCCGGAGGAGCCCCTCGTGCGCTGGGTGCGGCTGCGGGTCGGTGACGGCCGCCCGGTGTGCCTGTCGGAGACCTTCCTCCCGGCGGCCCTGGCCGGTGGCCTGCTCGAGCACCTTCCCGCCAGCCTGTACGACGAGCTGGCGATCCGCGGGCACCGGCCGACGTGGGCGGAGGACGCCGTCAGTGCTGCGCTCGCGACCGACGACGAGGCCGCGCTGCTCGAGCTTCCCCCGGGCTCGCCGGTGCTGCGGCTCACCCGGCGCGCCCTGAGCGGCGAGACCGTCGTCGAGATGTCGCGCTCGGTGCTCCGCGGCGAGGACTACACGCTGCACCTGCAGCTGCGCGACTGACGCCTCGAGTCCAGGCTCAGGCGTCGGCGAGCCTGCCGAGCGGGGCGACCGCCTCGCCCGTCTCCTCGCACACCCACTGTGGGTCGGGACCGCCGAGGTCGGGGTCGACGTGGAGGGCGTGGACCGGGCCGTCGGCGCAGTGCGCGCACACCGGCCACAGGCCCCCGCGCTGGTCGCGGCCGAACTCGTCGGCCAGTGCGTCCTGCAGGTCCTGCGCGATCAGCCCGGCGATGTACGGCGCGCCCTCGGCCCACTGCTCCAGCCACCAGCGCCGCTCGGAGCAGGCCTCCTCGAGCAGGTTCACGGACGCGGGCGTGTCGAGCGAGCGGGCGGCGAGGTCGGCCAGCACCTGTGCTCGGGCCACATAGATCACGCTGTCGTCCACAGGCCCATTGTGCGTGGGTTTCCCAACCCGGGCACGACGGGCACGGGGGTGCGGCACCCGCCGAACGGCACCCCGACGAGAGGACCCACCGTGGCCGAGCGCGACATCGACATCCCTGCCTGGTCCGACCTCGACCGGCTCGACGAGGACATGGCCCTCCTTGCCGACCAGCTCCGGTCGATCACCCGCTACGCCCGAGCGTGGGTGTGCCAGCGGGACGGCTTCGAGCCGAGTCCGCTGTGCCTGCTGCGACCGCTGGCGCCGCTCCTCGACCTGGTGGCCGACGGCTTCCTCGAGGTCGAGCGACGGGCGCTCGCGGACTGGGCCGACCTCCGCGAGGGAGTCGCCGGCGCCGGCGGCGACCTGCGCGCGCTCGACCTCCGGGTGCACGACCGGATGCCGGTGGTGGCATGAGTGGCCTGCTGTCCGCGGAGCCGCTCGACCTGCCCGAGCCGGCCCTCGGGGAGGACGCGCTCGTGCACGACGCGGACTTCCGCGTGCTCGACGAGGGCTTCGACAAGGTCCGCGACGTCGTCAACCGCGGCATCGACGCGCTCAACGAGCTCGGGTTCGGCCTGCGCCGGCTGCCCGAGGAGAGCCTGACGGAGCTGGTCGTCCTGCCGCTCAGCGGCGACCATCGCCGGATCCGGCAGAACGCCGACGCGGTGCGCCACGTCGAGGCCGCCCTGGTGCAGTACGCCGCCAGCACGGCCCGACTCGCCGTCGCGGCCGACCCCCGGTGGGGTGGCGACGCGGCGGCGGCGTACCTCCTGCGGCTGGGGGTGCACGCCGGCGTCGCCCGTGGCTGCGCCGAGGTCGTGACGGTGGCGATCCCGGTGCTCGAGGAGATCGCGGAGGTCGCGGAGCGGACCGCCGTCGAGGTGGAGGAGCTCGTCGTCGAGCTCGTGGAGAAGGGTCGCCGGCTGGTGGCGCGGCTCCTCGCCCGGGTTGCCGGACCGCTCGGCTGGGGCGTGCTCGCCGCCGACGTCGCGCTGCACGGGGTCGACGCGGTCACCGACCTGGTCGACGACGCCCGTCGGCTGCTCGCCATCATCGACCGCCTCCTCGAGATGAAGGGCGAGGTCACGGCGTGGGTGGACGTGCAACGGGAGCGACTGGAGCTGCTGCGGGACCTGGGAGGGGTGGCGAGAGGCGACCTCCGGCGGATCTGATGACCGGGCATGGCCCGTTCGGGTCATGCCGAGTGGCTGGGCTGTCCCTACCGTCGACAGAACCAGCCCCGCGTCCGAGGAGATCGCTCCGTGACCACCCGACTGCTGCACATCATCGCAACGCCCCGAGGTCTGGCATCCAACACCGGGCGCGTCTCGTCGGCGCTGATCGAGGCGTTGCACGAGGAGCACGACGACCTGGAGGTCGACACGCTGGACCTGTTCAGTGCCGATCTTCCGGCGGTCGCGGGCGCCAACATCAAGTCGAAGTACGCGTTGATGACGGGCCAGCCACTGGACGCCGAGGCGCGCAGCTCGTGGCAGGAGATCGAGCGGACCATCGAGGGCTTCCTCGCGGCCGACATCCACGTGATCACGGCTCCCATGTGGAACTTCGGGATCCCGTACGCCCTCAAGTACTACATCGACGCGATCGTCCAGCCCGGCTACCTCTTCGCCTACGACGAACAGGGGGTCCCCGGCGGTCTCGTGCAGGGCAAGCGGATGGCCTGCGTGACGTCGCGCGGCGGCGACTACTCCCAGGCACCGATGGACGCGATGGACCACATGAACGGCTACCTGCGCGCGATCTTCGGGTTCGTGGGGATCACCGACCTGAAGTTCTTCGACGTCCAGCCGTGCGACGTCACCCCCGAGCTCCGCAATGCGGCAGCTCGGACGGCCATCGCCGACGTGCGGGCGTGGGTCGCGGCCGGCGCCTGGGCGTCGGCGGACGAGCCCGCTCTTGCCTGACGCCGCTCAGGGAGGAGGGAGCCCGCCGAGCTCGCGCGCGAGGTTGTTGCGCGCGGCGGCCTCCCAGGCGGCGATGCCGTGGTCGGTGTGGAAGAGCTGCGGCTTGGCAGCGAGCGCCCGCAGCACGTCGGCGCGGCCGGCGGCGAACACCTCGTCGGGGAGGTGGGCGTACTCCCTGCGCACGGCGGCGACGTACTGGTCGTAGCGCTCCTGCGGGGCGGCCAGGATCGACAGGTCGGCGTCGGTGAGCGCGCAGCCGTTGGCGTCGTCGGCCCGGGGGCGATGGTGCTCGGTCAGCCGGACCAGGCGCACGACCTCGGCGAGCGTCGCCTCGTCCACGTGCGGAGCCAGCGCCTCCTCGGCCCACGAGGCCGAGCGCTCCTCGGCGTCGCGCTCGCCGTCGTACACCGCGTCGTGGAACCATGCGGCCAGCTGCACCGGCACCCGGTCGAAGGGCGTCCCGGCGGCGGCCAGCTCGTCGAGGCGCGCCAGCACGTCCCGCAGGTGACCGGTCCCGTGGTGGCCGCGGCTCGGGTCGGCGTAGGCCGCCAGCACCTCGTCGCGCAGGGCGTCGGCGCCGGTCAGGGGCCAGGGCAGGTCGGGATGGTCGTCCTCCACGCGGACATTCAAACCGACCGCCCCGGCCCCTGTCATCGCGGGGCGGGTGACAGCCCGGGTCAGTCGCCCTTGACGTTCACGATCTGGCGCAGCGTGTGCCGGACCTCGACGAGCCCGGCCGCGTCGGCCATCACCCGGTCGATGTCCTTGTAGGCCGCCGGGATCTCGTCGATGAACGCGTCGGTGTCGCGGTACTCGATCCCCGCCATCGCCTCGCGCAGGTGCTCACGCGTGAACGTGCGGCGAGCCTTCGAGCGCGAGTACTCCCGCCCCGCGCCGTGCGGCGCCGAGTTCAGCGCCAGCGCGTTGCCGAGCCCGCTGACGACGTACGACGCCGTCCCCATCGAGCCCGGGATCAGTCCCGGGCGCCCCCGCTCGGCGTTGATGGCGCCCTTGCGGGACAGCCATACGTCGCGGCCGAAGTGGTGCTCCTGCTCGGTGTAGTTGTGGTGGCAGTTGATCTCCTCGACGCGCTCCACCTCGTCGGCGGAGCCGAGGCCCACCCACTCGGCGAACTGGCGCACGACCCGGTCCATCATCTCCTCGCGGTTGAGCAGGGCGTAGCGCTGCGCCCACCGCATCTCACGGATGTAGGCCCAGAACTCGTCGGTCCCCTCGGCGAGGTAGGCGAGGTCCCTGTCGGGCAGGCGGATCCACCACTTCTCGCACAGCTCGTGGGCGACCTTGATGTGGTGCTGCGCGATCTTGTTGCCGACACCGCGCGACCCCGAGTGCAGGAACAGCCACACGCGCCGCGCCTCGTCGACGGTCACCTCGATGAAGTGGTTGCCCGACCCGAGCGTGCCCAGCTGCAGGTCCCAGCGCTTCGCGTAGCGACCGGGCTCGAACCCGGCCTGCTCCGCGGCCGCCGTGAGCTCAGCGAGCCGGCGCTCGGTGTGCTCGCGCGAGATCCGGCTGTTCGCCGCGCCGGCCGAGAGCGGGACGGCCCGCTCGATCGCCTCGCGGAGGGGGCGCCGGTTGCTGGGCAGCTCGTCGGCGGTGAACCGGGTGCGCACGGCGATCATGCCGCAGCCGATGTCGACGCCCACTGCGGCAGGGATGATCGCGCCGAGGGTCGGGATGACCGAACCCACCGTCGCGCCCAGGCCCAGGTGCGCGTCGGGCATCAGCGCGAGGTGCGGGTGGATGAACGGCATGCTCGCCGTCGTCACCGCCTGGTCGCGCGTGCCCTGCTCGAGGATCGAAGCCCAGTTGAGGAGCTTCGAGGTGATCTTCTCCATCGTGGTGTCCTGCGTCGTTGCCCTTCTCGTTCGTTCCGTGGTGGTCGCGGTCGCGACCGGCGGAGAACGCTACGGCCCGGGAATCGCCTTGACCTAGGCATTTCCCGGGCCGCGGGGCCTCGGCCTGCTGCCGGTGGTCAGACCACCGGCACGTTGGCCAGCGCCTCCGCCAGCGCCGCGTCCGACAGCGGATCGTCCTCGAGGTCGCCGGACAGATGGGTGGCGTACGCGCCGAGCTCGAGCAGCCCGTGCCCGGACAGTCCCACGACGATCACCGGATCGGCGCCGGTCTCCGCGGCGGCGAGGGCCTCCCGTCGTACCTGGGCGAGGGCGTGGGACGACTCGGGAGCCGGTACGACGCCCTGGGTGCGCGCGAACTCGACGGCGGCCTCGAAGCACTCGTTCTGGTGGAGTGCGACGGCGTCGATGAGTCCTTCGTCGACGGCGTGCGAGACCAGCGGCGCCATGCCGTGGTAGCGCAGGCCGCCGGCATGGATCGGCGAGGGGACGAAGTCGTGGCCGAGGGTGTGCATCTTCATGAGGGGCGTGAGCCCGGCGGTGTCGCCGAAGTCGTAGCGGTACTCGCCGCGCGTGATCGTCGGGCACGAGCTCGGCTCCACCGCGAGGATCCGCGGCGACTGGTTGCCGGCGAGCTTCTCGCGCAGGAACGGGAACGACAGGCCGGCGAAGTTGGAGCCGCCACCGGCACAGCCCACGACCAGGTCGGCGCCGGACTCGCCGGCCTTCGCCAGCTGGCGCAGCGCCTCCTCGCCGATGACGGTCTGGTGCAGCAGCACGTGGTTGAGCACGGAGCCCAGCGCGTACTTCGCGCCCGGGTCCTGTGCCGCGACCTCGACGGCCTCGGAGATGGCGATGCCGAGCGAGCCCGGGTGGTCCTCCGCGAAGGCCTTTCCTGACTCCGTGAGTCCGCTGGGGGAGCGGTGGACCTTGCCGCCGAAGACCTCGATCAGGGTGCGGCGCTGCGGCTTCGTGTCGTACGACGCCCCGACCTGCCAGACCTCGCACTCGACGCCGAAGAGCGCGGCGGCGTACGACAGCGCGGTGCCCCACTGGCCCGCGCCGGTCTCGGTGGTGAGGCGGGTGATGCCGTTGATGCTGTTGTAGTAGACCTGCGGCACCGCGGTGTTGACCTTGTGCGAGCCGGCGGGCGAGACGCCCTCGTACTTGTAGTAGATCCGGGCGGTCGTGCCGAGCTTCTGCTCCCAGCGGCGCGCACGGTAGAGCGGGGAGGGCCGGTACTGGCGGTAGACGTCGAGGACCGGCTCGGGAATCTCGACGTACCGCTCGGCCGTGACCTCCTGCGCGATCAGCTCCGGCGGGAACAGCGGTGCGAGGTCGTCGGGACCGACCGGCTCGCGGGTCCCGGGGTGCAGCGGCGGGGGCGGCGGCGTCGGCAGGTCGGCCACGATGTTGTACCAGTGCGTCGGCTGCTCGCCCGGCTCGAGGGTGTACATCACCTGGTCGCTCATCGGCTCGTCCTTCGGTTGGCATCGAGGGGTTGGCCGGATCGTAGGGCAGGATGGAACACGTGAGTGCTGACGACGCCCGGGCCGAGCTCCACCGACTCCGGTCGAGCATCGACAACCTCGACGCCGCCCTCGTGCACCTGCTGGCGGAGCGCTTCAAGTGCACCGAGCAGGTGGGTCGCCTCAAGGCGAGCGCCGGCATGCCGCCCGCCGACCCGGCCCGCGAGGCCGTGCAGATCGCGCGCCTGCGGTCGATGGCGGAGAGCTCCGGCCTCGACCCGCACTTCGCCGAGAAGATCCTCAACGTGATCATCGCCGAGGTCATCCGCAACCACGAGCAGTTCGCCGAGGACGCCGAGGTCTGAGCGCCGAGCGGGCTGGTGACCGAGCGGCGTCGTCGCCACACGCCGGCACCGGCGCCGAGGAAGGCGCGCAGTCGTGCGACCGTCCCAGCCGGGTCGTCGTACAGCGCCAGGTGGCCACGCCCGGCAGCACCTCGAGCAGTCCGTCGGGTACGACGAAAGGGCGGGTGACATGACTCCCGACGAAGAGGCGTCGGGAGTGTGGCGCTCACCCGAGGGCGAGCCAGATCCCGAGCGCGCTGGTCGCCGGCGCGACGAGCAGCCAGGGGGTCAGGACCGAGTGCCGGTGGATGGCCCGGCCCGCGACGACCGCGATGACCATGAACCCGCCGGCGATGACGTTGAGGCCGACGCGGGCGGCGGTGGCGGGCGGTGCGGTCTCGAGGGAGGCGATCACCATGCCGGCGGCCATGTGGGCCGCCGTGAGCACCGCGAGGGTGGACATCACCCAGCGCTGGACCTGGGTCAGGGAGCGGTCGTTGACCGGTCGCACCGGGTTGGCCGGGTCCATCAGGTGCCGGCGGCGGGGGGCGGCGTCGGTGGTCATGGCGGGGTCTCCTTCAATGATGGGCGTACAAATGATTGGTGCACAAACCATTGATACCCTAACGACATGACAGGTCCCACTCATTCCCTGGAGGGGGTCGAGAACCCGCTCGCCCTCGACCAGCAGGTCTGCTTCGCGCTGGCGATCGCGTCGCGCAGCGTGATCGCGCTCTACCGTCCCCTGCTGGAGCCGCTGGGTCTGACCCACCCGCAGTACCTGGTGATGCTCGCCCTGTGGGAGCGGGAGCCGCTGCGGGTGGCTGACCTGGCGCGTCTCCTGCAGCTCGACCCCGGCACGCTGTCGCCCCTGCTCAAGCGGCTGGAGGCGGCCGGCCACCTCCGTCGCGAGCGCGATCCCCGTGACGAGCGGGCACTGGCCGTCGTGCTGACCGACAAGGGCCGTGCGTTGCGGGACGACGCCGAAGCCATCCCGCCGGCGATCGTGGAGCGGCTCGGCCTACCGCTCGAGGAGCTGCTCGACCTGCATCGGCGGCTGACCGCGGTGATCGCCGCCGCCACGGCCTGAGCGACCGGAGTGCGCCCACCGTCTCGGCGTACCACTCGTCACGCGGGTCTCCCGGCCGTCCGCACGCCGTCCACAGCAGCGGCCCCGGGGGTCTCCCTCCACCGCCATCCGCCCGACTGTCGGCTCCTGTCGGACCCTGGCAGGAGCGTCGTTCGTCCCACGACGAACGGAGGCACGGATGGCTGGCGACAGGTACGACGAGCGGGCGGCCCGCGAGGTCTGGCAACGCCTGCTGTGGCGCTCGATGCAGCAGCGGAGGCTGCCGACGGCGGACGCCGAGCGGCTGGTGACCTTCTCGG
Organism: uncultured Nocardioides sp.; assembly: GCA_964487275.1. Taxonomy (GTDB): domain Bacteria; phylum Actinomycetota; class Actinomycetes; order Propionibacteriales; family Nocardioidaceae; genus Nocardioides. Next base: position 13,639 of record CAZAQE010000060.1, read on the forward strand.
TCCACGTCGTCGACGCCATCGGCGAGCAGGTGCTCCTGCAGTGCGTGGCATCGGCCTGGGCCCAGGGATGGCAGCCCGCCGAGGTGGTGCACCACGTGGTGCAGCGCGCCGGTCGCGCGGCCGGCCGCCTCGTCGACCTGGCGATCGTCGCGGATCACGACCGTCGGCCCGGTCAGATCGTCGACCCGCGGTGGCAGGCCCAGGTCGACCGTCTCGAGGCGCGCACGGAGTCCACTCGCCTCGACTGGCTGCGGCGGTGGCGGCGGCGTGAGGGAGCGGACCGACGGCAGTGCTACGACACGGTGGGTGACTGCTGGCAGGTGCTCGCCCGGCTGCCGCGGATCCCCGTCCTCGTGCCACCTCCGGGTCACGACGCCTCCTCGGTCGAGTTCGCGGCCCCGACCTCGGCGGACGCGGCCGACCCGGTGCTCGACCGGATCCGCAAGCTGCTCGCGAAGGCGGAGTCGACGCCCTTCCCCGCCGAGGCGGAGGCGCTGACGGCCAAGGCCCAGCAGCTGATGGCCCGCCACGCCGTCGCCCGCGCACAGGTCGGCGAGCCCGCCGCCGGCGGCGGTCCACGGATGACCCGGATCCTGCTCGAAGCGCCCTACGCCGCGGCCAAGGGCGTCCTGCTCGGCGTTGTCGCCGACGCCAACCGCTGCCGTGCCGTCGAGCTGCGGGGGCTCGACCTCAGCGTCGTCGTCGGCCATGACGACGACCTGGCGGCCGTCGAGGTGCTGTTCACGTCGTTGCTCGTCCAGGCAGGCAACGGACTCGCAGGAGCCGCTCGGGGTGCGGTCCCGGGCAGCCGGGAGCGGTCGGTCGCCTTCCGGCAGTCGTTCCACCTCGGCTTCGCGGCACGGATCCGGGAGCGGCTGGCCGCCGCCGATGCTGCCGTGCTCGCAGAGCCGGAGGCGGCCCGCGCGTTGCCGGTCCTGCGGTCCCGGGCAGCGGCGGTCGAGGAGGTGGTGGACCGGCTCTTCGGCGGCCGGCTCTCCGCGGACAGGGTGGGCGGACGCTGGGACACCCTCGGGGCCGCCGAGGGGCGCGCGGCCGCCGATCGGGCCCGTCTGCGCGCTGGCGAGCTCTCGGCATGAGGGGCGCGCTGGTGGCCGGTGACGAGGAGTGGTCTGCCGGGGCGCCCTTCCCGGTGCGCCTGGTGCCGTCAGCGCCCATGGCCTGAGGCTCCCCGCGCGGAAGTTCCCGCGTTCGCCAGCCGCGAACGCCGGAACACCCCGAACCCGGAACGCATTGGAAGGTTCATGGCCAATCCGATCAACCTCCCCGTGCTCTTCCTCTCCGACGTGGTGGTGCTTCCCGGGATGGTGGTGCGGGTCGAGCTCGACGAGCCCGCCCGAGCCGCCATCGACGCCGCACAGCTGGCCGCCCGTGAGTCCGGCGACCCGGCCCGGGTCCTGCTCGCTCCCCGGCTCGAGGACCGCTACGCGTCGTACGGCGTCGTGGCCCGGGTCGAGAAGGTCGGCCGCTTCGCCGGTGGCGAGCCCGCGGCCGTCCTGAAGGCAGGCGACCGCGCCCGCATCGGCAGCGGTGTGACCGGTCCGGGCGCCGCCCTGTGGGTCGAGGTCGAGCCCGTCGACCACGACGTCGTCGACGACGAGGTCCGCGCGCTGGCCGAGGACTACCGCAAGCTCGTGGTCGGCCTGCTCCAGCGCCGCGAGGCGTGGCAGGTCGCCGACCAGGTCACTCGCATCGAGGACCCGGCCGCGCTGGCCGACACGGCCGGCTACGCGCCGTACCTCTCCGACGACCGCAAGCGCCAGCTGCTCGAGACCCCCGAGGTCGGCGAGCGGCTGCGGCTGCTGGTCGAGTGGACGCGTGACTTCGTGGCCGAGTCCGAGGTGAGCGACAAGATCGACGCCGACGTGCGGGAGTCGCTGGAGAAGAACCAGCGCGAGTTCCTGCTGCGCCAGCAGCTCGCCGCGATCCGCAAGGAGCTCGGCGAGGGCGACGCGGAGGGCGGTGACGACTACCGCGCCCGGGTGGAGGCCGCCGACGTGCCGGACTCGGTCCGCGAGGCGATGCTGCGCGAGGTCGACAAGCTCGAGCGCGCGAGCGACCAGAACCCCGAGGCCGGCTGGATCCGCACCTGGCTCGACACCGTCCTCGACCTGCCGTGGAAGGTCAGGACCGAGGACGACACCGACGTCCGCGCGGCCCGAGCCGTGCTCGACGCCGACCACCACGGACTCGACGAGGTGAAGGACCGGATCACCGAGTACCTCGCCGTCCGCGCCCGTCGCGCCGAGCGCGGCCTGGAGGTCGTCGGCGGACGCGGGTCCGGCGCGGTCGTCCTGCTGGCCGGGCCTCCGGGCGTGGGCAAGACCTCGCTCGGCGAGTCCGTCGCCCGGGCACTCGGCCGGAAGTTCGTCCGCGTCGCCCTCGGCGGCGTGCGGGACGAGGCAGAGATCCGTGGCCACCGCCGCACCTACGTCGGCGCGCTGCCCGGTCGCGTCGTGCGGGCCATCAAGGAAGCCGGCTCGATGAACCCGGTCGTGCTGCTCGACGAGGTGGACAAGGTCGGCTCCGACTACCGCGGCGACCCGGCGGCGGCGTTGCTGGAGGTCCTCGACCCCGCGCAGAACCACACCTTCCGCGACCACTACCTCGAGCTCGACCTCGACCTGTCCG
>CAZAQE010000061.1:0-16069 GCA_964487275.1 uncultured Nocardioides sp.
ACTGCTGGCCGCCCGTGCAGTAGGTCACGGGCAGCAGGTCACGGGCAGCAGGTCACGGGCAGCAGGTCACGGGCAGCAGGTCACGGGCAGCAGGTCAGGACAGCCGCTCGGTCAGGTGGACCTCGACGGTGTCGCCCTCCTGCTTGCCGCTCTCCACCCGCAGCGCGGTCGCCACGGGCAGCTTGTGGTTGCCGTCGCCCAGCGCCATGAACGAGGTCTCGAAGGGGATTCCGTCGACGGTGCCGCGGACCTTGACCCTGCCGCGGGTGCCGAACCGCTCGACCGAATCGGGCCAGACGACATAGGTCCAGCCGCCCTTGGCGTCGCTCGTGCGGAGGGTCTCGGTGAAGGTGATGTCGAGCGGTCCGACGGCGCTCGTGCCGGTGGTGTCGGGAGGGATGCTCATGACCGGGTCGACCGGCGCAGCCACCCGGATTCATCGAGACGTCCGACGATTCCAGGCCGCGCCTCCCCATCCCTGGCGGCGCCCGCGCCGCCCATCACGCACGCTGGCAGCGTTGCCGATGCTCGAAAGACGGCCCGGTCTGTCCACGCACCGGCGCCTCGCCATCGCACGCACTGGACGACGTGGGCATCCACCGAGGATGGGGAGGCACGGCCTAGCCTGAACGGGTGAGTCTGCGCGGGATGCTGGCCGACACCCGGCCCTTGCGGAACCCGCACTTCCGGCGGTTGTGGACCGCCAACATCATCACGGTCGTCGGCGCGCAGCTGACGGTGGTGGCCGTGCCAGCCCAGATCTACGCCGACACCGGCTCCTCGGCGTACGTCGGGCTGACCGGCGTCTTCGGGTTGGTGCCGCTCGTCGTGTTCGGCCTGTGGGGCGGTGCGCTGGCCGACCACTTCGACCGCCGCACGATCATGATGGTCACCACCGTCGGACTGATCGGGTCGGCCGCGGCGTTCTGGCTGCAGGCGGCCCTCGACGTCAGCAACGTGTGGCTGCTGCTGAGCCTGTTCGCCGTGCAGCAGGGCTTCTTCGCGGTCAACCAGCCGACCCGGTCGGCGATCCTGCCGCGCCTGCTCGACGCCGACGTGCTGCCGGCGGCCAACTCGCTCAACATGACCGTGATGCAGGCCGGCGCGATCGGCGGCCCGCTCATCGCCGGCGTCCTGATCCCGTTCACCGGCTTCGCCTTGCTCTACCTCGCCGACGCCCTCTGCCTGCTCGCCACGTTGTGGGCGGTCGTCCGGCTGCCGCGGCTGCCCGTCGAGGGGGTGACCGGCACCCCCGGGCTGCGCTCGGTGGTCGAGGGGATCACCTACCTGCGCACCCAGCCGGTGCTGATGATGTCCTTCGTCGTCGACCTCATCGCGATGGTCTTCGGCATGCCGCGCGCGCTCTTCCCCGAGATCGCCCACGAGAGCTTCCTCGGACCGGAGGAGGGCGGCCTCGCGTTCGCGCTGCTGTTCGCCGGCATCCCCGCGGGAGCCGTGCTCGGCGGGGTCTTCTCCGGTTGGGTCTCCCGGGTCTCCGCGCAGGGCAGGGCCGTCGTGTGGTGCATCGTGGTCTGGGGCCTGGCCATGGTCGGCTTCGGGCTCGCCGTCCTCGGCGCCGACGAGCTGCCCGGCTCGACGCGGCTCTGGCTGGTCGTCGCCGTCTCGATGCTCGTGGTCGGCGGAGCGGCCGACATGGCCTCGGCCGCCTTCCGCACCTCGATGCTCCAGAGCGCCGCGGCCGACGAGGTCCGCGGCCGGCTGCAGGGCATCTTCATCGTCGTCGTCGCCGGCGGCCCACGGATCGCCGACGTGGCCCACGGAGCGTCCGCCGCGATGGTGGGGACGGCGACCGCGGCCGCCGGCGGCGGCGTGCTGGTCGTCGTGCTGGTCGTCGTGGCGGCACTCGCCGTGCCGTCGTTCGTCCGTTACCGGGTCACCACCGCGGTCACGCGGGCGGATTGAGCAGGCCCCGGGCGTAGGCCGCCTGGCCGACGTGCTGGGTGCAGTCGTTGACCACGCTGACCAGCCGCACGCCGAGGGTGACCGGCGGGTCCCAGCGCTCGTCGACGACCCGGTCGAGGTCGTCGGCGGTCAGGCTGGCCAGGTAGGCGAGGGAGCGCGCGTGCGTCGCGCGGTGGTAGTCGGCCAGCAGCGCCGCAGTCGCCCGAACCTGTGCGACCTGCTCGGAGGTCTGCCCGTAGCCGATGTCTCCGGTCTCGAAGGGGAGGCCGAACCGGGCGTCGTACCCGTCGGCGGTCCAGACCTGCTCGCTGCCGGCGACGCCGGCGACGTGGTCGTCCTGGACCCGGGTGAGGTGCCACACCAGCCAGGCGATGCTGTTGGCGTCGGGGCCGGGGCGCTGGGCCAGCAGGTCGTCGGAGGCGCCGTCGAGCACGGCCTCGACGCTCTCGAGGACGCGGCCGAGTGAGTCGGTGAGGAGGTCGGCAGGAGTCATGCTTCGACGGTACGACGCCCCGCCGACTGTCGGCGACTACCGCTAGTCTCCGGCGCCATGACCGATGCCGAGGCCGTGCGCCGGGTGGTGTTGCCGCTGCCGCGCGCGGTCGAGCGCCAGACCGACGGGCGGAGGAAGCACTACGTCGGCCAGATCGTCTTCCTGGCGTTCTCGACGGACGAGCAGGCGACGGGCTTCGGCTTCCCGAAGGCGCAGCGCGACGACCTGGTGGCCTCGGCGCCGGACACCTTCTTCCTGCCTCGGCCCCGGGACCTGCGGTTCAACTGGGTCTGCGCGTGGCTGGCGCCGCTGGACGAGGACGAGATGCGCGAGCTGGTCACCGACGCCTGGCGGATGTGCGTCCCGAGGATGCTGCATGAGCTCCCCGAGCTGCCGGAGCCGGCGGCTCGGGCGTGGGGGCTGATCGACGCCCGCGACTTCTCCGGAGTCCAGTCGCTGCTGCACCCCCGTCTGCAGTGGCAGGACAAGGGTCTCGTCCTGCGCGGCCGGTCCCAGGTGCTCTCCCACCTGCGCCAGCATCCACGCCCGCGCCCGCCCGACCGGATCGATGTGCGCGACGGGCAGGTCCACCGCTGGGTGCGCGACTGAGGCTCCGTAGGCTCGACGAGGTGTCGACGCCCTCACTGCACGAACTGGTCCAGCTCCTAGCCTCCGCCAACGAGCCGCACCGCGGGTTCACGGGCATCTACACCGAGTACGAGCGGGGCGCGGTCAGTCGTCGATGCCGGATGTGGCGGCTTCGGGACATGGCCAGGGTCGAAGACCCGCCCGGCACCTTGGAGCGTGTGGTCGGCCGACGCTGGGCGGTGCTGCTGCCGGGCGACGGATCGGGCCCGGACCGAATCGAGCGCGATCCCGAGGAACCGGGCAGCCCGCTCCACGTCATCGGCATGATGCTCGACGCCGAGGACTTCTGGAGCCGGTGGCTGGGCGGCGACTCCGACCTCGTGACCGGCACCCTTCAGCAGGTCCAGCACGAGGGCAGGGCGGCGTGGCGGTTCACGGCACCGGTCATGAAGGGAGGACGGCCCGTCATCACGGTCGACAGCGAGCTCGGGATCGTCCTGCGCGCCGTCCGCGAGGACCTCGACGCCTGGTTCGGCTGGAGCGAGGTGCGGGTGCTCGACGACCTCGACGAGAACTTCTTCGAACACCCCTGACGCGGGTCAGCCGTTCCGGACGCCTGTCACGACCGGCGCGACGAACCTCTCGACCAGCCGCCGCTCCTCGATCTCGTCGCCACCCGGCACGGTGAGCAGCGAGACGATCACCCGCACCAGCCAGCGTGCGGCGTCGGGGTCGGCCGCCATGGTGAGGCCGAGCGCCTCGACGACCTCCGACCCCTGCGCGAGGTCGGCGGTGTGTGCGGCGTCGCGGTCGCCGAACCACGCGAGCAGTGCGGGGTTCGCGCGGACGTGCCGCAGCGCGGCGAGCACGCCCTCGGTGAGGAGGTCCGTGCCACGGCTCGCGCCCGCGAGGTCGGCGGCGACGAGGGCACCGACCCGGACCGCCTCGCGCTGCACGAAGGCGAGCTGCAACGAGGCCCGGTCGGGGAAGTAGCGGTAGAGCGTGGCGCGCGAACACCCCGCACCTGCGGCGATCCGGGCCATCGGGACCGCGCCGACGCCGTCGGCCGCGAAGAGCTCGCCGGCCGCGTCGAGGATCCGCTCGACGGCCGGAGCACGCCGGTCCACCCAGCTCACGGGAGCACCGTCATCGGCAGGGACAGCGGGCGTCGTACGTAGGGTCCGGGGGCCCAGGTGATCGCGTCCTCGTCGACGGCGAAGTCGGGGATCCGGCGGACCAGCTCCTCCAGGGTCACCCGGATCTGCAGCCGCGCCGCGGCCGCGCCGAGGCAGTGGTGGTGGCCCTGGCCGAAGCTGAGGATCTGGCTCGGCGACCGGCGGACGTCGAGCTCCTCGGCGTCGGGGCCGTAGCGGCGCGGGTCGCGGTTGCCGGCGCCGTAGAGGAGCAGCACCTTGCGCCCCGCCGGTACGACGATGCCGTGCAGCTCGACGTCGCGGGTCGTCGTTCGCGCGAGGCCCTGCACCGGCGAGGTCAGGCGCAGGAACTCCTCGACCGCCTCGGCCACCAACGCCGGGTCGGACGCCAGCAGGGCGCGCTGGTCCGGGCGCTGCGCGAGCAGCTGGACCGCGCCGCCGAGCGCGCCGGTCGAGGTGTCGTTGCCGCCGGCCACCATGGTGAAGACGAACGCGAGGATCTCCAGCAGGTCGACCTCCGCGCGGACCAGCTGCGAGACGGTGTCCTCCCCCGGCTCGACGCGCCGACGCTCGACCAGCTGCGAGAAGTAGCCCATGAGCTCCATCGTGGCGTCGGCCGCGGAGGCGGCCGCGGCCATCCCCTCGCCCGCCACGTTGGCTGCCACGATCGCGCCGCTCCAGTCGTCGAAGCGCGGCTGGTCCTCGACGGGCACGCCGAGGTAGTGGCCGACCACCAGGCTGGGCAAGGGCTTGAACAGGTCTGCGACCACGTCGCCACCGCCGGCGGCGCGCAGCCGCTCGAGCCGTTCGACGGCGAACGCCCGGACGACCGGCTCCAGCTCGCGCACCTGGCGGGGCGTGAACCCGCGAGCGACGAGCTTGCGGAAGGTGGTGTGGACCGGGGGGTCGGTCATCACGAAGGGCGGGTTGTCGGCGAGTCCGATCCGCTCCAGCTCGTCGTACTCGACGGTCAGGCCGTGGTTGCTGGAGAAGGTCGCGACGTCGACGGCGGCGGCGAGCACGTCGGCGTGTCGCGACAGGACGTAATAGTCGTGCTGCGGCCGGTCGGCCGGCACGACGTGGTGGACCGGGTCGTGCTCGCGCAGGGCGGCGTACGACGGCCAGGGTTCCCGCCACGCCTCGCCACCGCCGGGGCGGTAGGAGGCGGGCGCGGACAGATCGGCTGACATGTCCCCAGAATGAGACACATCTGCCAGTCTGTCTAGGACCTGTCAGGCGAGGACCGCCTCCGGTACCGAGCCGTCCGGGACACGGCGCTCGGCGTCGGTCAGCCAGGCGAGCTGCTCGAGGCGCTCGAGGATCGTGTGCAACAGGTCGGCCGTCGTCGGGTCGGCCGCGTCGATGTCGTCGTGGATGCGCCGGGCAGTGCCGGCGACGGCGTAGAGCGAGGCGACGATCGCGTCGATGGCCGTGCCCGTCAGCACCTCGCCGCGCGGGAAGGCGGGCAGGCTGCTCTGGGCGGCGATCCGCGCGGAGGTGCCGTCCGGGACGACGTACACGGCCCGCATCCGCTCTGCGACCTCGTCGGAGAAGCCGCGGGCGGCGTCGACGATCTCGTCGAGCTGGAGGTGGAGGTCGCGGAAGTTCGTCCCGACGACATTCCAGTGCGCCTGCTTGCCCTGGAGCGCGAGGTCGTTGAGGTCGACGAGCAGCTGCTGGAGGTGGGCGGCGAACGTGGCATCGGCCCGGAAGGCGGGATGCGAGACGTGGCGCTCGGTGCGATGCCGGGTCGCGGTGGCCGTCATGGGTGGTGCTCCCTTCGCTGGCGGTACAGGTCGTTGCGGTTCCTCCACCCTGTCACTCTTTCTTGAATGATTCCAGAAAAGAGAGCCTTGCCTAAAAATGCTCCGGAGCGATGAGTCCGGGTGTCGGTGGCGGTCCCTAGGCTCGGGAACACCTGGGGACGGCACGACGAGGAGACGCGCACAGCGATGAGTGAACCGATGATCAGCGCGACCGGACTGGTCAAGCGCTACAAGGACGTCGAGGCCCTCGCAGGCCTCGACCTGGCGGTGCCGGAGGGCAAGGTGCTCGCGCTCCTCGGCCCCAACGGCGCCGGCAAGACGACAGCCGTCCGCTGCCTGACCACGCTCCTGGAGCCCGACGCCGGCAGCATCCGCGTGGCCGGCATCGACGTGCTCGCCGACCCGGCGGCAGCCAAGGCCAGGATCGGACTGTCCGGGCAGTACGCCGCCGTCGACGAGCACCTGACGGCGTCGGAGAACCTGGTCATGATCGGCCGGCTCTACCACCTCGGCCGCCAGCGCGCGCGGGCCCGGGCGCAGGAGCTGCTGGAGCGCTTCGACCTGACCGAGTTCGCGAGCCGACCGACCAAGACCTACTCCGGCGGCCAGCGACGGCGCCTCGACCTGGCCTGCGCGCTGGTCGCGGCGCCGCCGGTGATCGTCCTCGACGAGCCGACCACGGGCCTCGACCCACGCAGTCGCCAGCTCATGTGGGACGTCATCCGCGAGCTGGTCGCCGACGGAGCCACCCTGCTGCTCACCACGCAGTACCTCGAGGAGGCCGACGTGCTGGCCGACGACATCGTGGTCATCGACCACGGCCGCGAGATCGCCCACGGCACCGCCGACGAGCTCAAGGCCCAGACCGGCGGCCAGCGGATCGAGGTGGTGCTGGTGAGTCCGGCCGACACGGAGGCCGCGACCCGGATCCTCAACGAGGTGGCGGTCGGCGAGGTCCAGGTGCACGCAGGCGGACGCGAGCTCGCCGCAGCTGCTGGTGACGAGGCCGCCGGCGACCTGTTGCGGGTCCTGCAGGCGTTCGAGCGCGAGGCGGTGAAGGTCCTCGACGTCGGGCTGCGGCGCCCGACCCTCGACGACGTCTTCCTCACCCTCACCGGGCATGAGAGCACCGAGACCGAGCAGACGGAGCAGTCGGGGGTCGCCCGATGAGCACCATGGCCCAGGCCCTCAACGACGGCTGGGTGGTCGCCCAGCGCAACCTGATCAAGATCATCCGCGTGCCGGAGATCCTGGTCTTCGTCCTGATCAGCCCGATCATGTTCGTGCTGCTGTTCGCCTACGTCTTCGGCGGCGCGATCGAGACCCCCGGCGTCAACTACCGCGAGTGGCTGATCGCCGGCATCTTCGGCCAGACCATCGTGTTCGGCGCGACGTTCACCGGCGCCGGCCTCGCCGAGGACATGCAGAAGGGCATCATCGACCGGTTCCGGTCGCTGCCGATGTCCAACAGCGCCGTCCTCGTCGGCCGTACGGCCTCCGACGTGGTCTACAACGTGCTGTCGCTCATCATCATGGCGCTCACCGGCCTCATCGTCGGATGGCGGATCCGCGAGGGCGCGTTCGACGCGCTCGCCGGCTTCGCCCTGCTGCTCCTGTTCGGCTACGCGATCAGCTGGGTGATGGCGTGGGTCGGCCTCATGGTCCCGAGCGTCGAGGTCATCAACAACGCCTCCTTCATCGTGATCATGCCGCTGACGTTCATCTCCAACGCGTTCGTGCCGACCTCGTCCTTCAACAGCGTGCTCAAGCCGGTGGTGGAGTGGAACCCGGTCTCCGCGGTGACCCAGGCCAGCCGCGACCTGTTCGGCAACACCGGGGTCGGGCCCGGCTCCGATGCCTGGTCGTTGCAGCACCCGGTCGCCTACACGCTGATCTGGGTCGTCGGGATCATCGTGGTCTTCGCCCCGCTGTCCGTGCGGCAGTACCGCCTCAGCGCCGGCAAGTGAGCGCCGCCCGGGTCGCCCCTATCCGTGGGCGACCCGGGCCGCGTGGAGCCGGGCGTGCGCGATCGCCTCGGGCGTCGTCGCGAACAGGTGCCGCTCGTGGGCGAGCCGCTCATGGATCCCGAGCCGCTCCAGCACCGGCAGGTGCTGCGGCCGGACACCGGAGAGCAGGACCGTCACGCCGCGCCGCTCCAGCCGGCCGATGGTGTCGACCAGCACGTGCGCGCCGGTCGCGTCGATCGTGGTGACGTGCGACATCCGCAGCACGACGACGCGGACCCGGCCCACCTCCGCGAGCTCGAGCAGGAAGTCGTGGGCGGCCGCGAAGAACAGCGGGCCGTCGATCCGGTAGGCGACGATGTGCTCGTCCAGCAGCCGTCGTTCCTCGTCACGGTGGTCGGCGTCGTCGAGCGGGACCTCCTGCAGGTGCGCGGTGCGCGCCGTCTGGCGCAGCGCGAAGAACCCCGCCGCGACGAGGCCGACGAGGACCGCCGCGACCAGGTCGAGCACGACGGTTGCACCGGCCGTGACCAGCAGGGTCGCCGCGTCGCCGCGCGTCGCGCGCAACAGGGCGCTGAGGCTGGAGACCCGGACCATCTGCACCGCAGTGGCGATCAGCACCCCGGCCAGCGCCGCCATCGGGATCTCGGCGACCCAGCGGGATCCGACGAGTACGACGGCGAGCAGCACGAGCGCATGGACCAGGGAGGCGAGCCGCGAGGTCGCTCCGGCCCGGACGTTGACCGCGGTCCGGGCGATGGCGGCCGTGGCCGGGATCCCGCCGAAGAGCGGGCTCGCGACATTGGCGAGCCCCTGGCCGAGCAGCTCGCGGTCGGGGTCGTGTCGCTCGCCGACGCTCATGGCATCGGCGACGGTCGCCGACAGCAGGCTCTCCAACGAGCCGAGGGCCGCCACCGCCAGCGCCGCCAGCAGCAGCGTGTCGAGGTCGGCCCACGGCACGTCCGGCAGCCGTGGGGCGGGGAGTCCGGAGGGCAGGTGGCCGATCGTGGCCAGCTGGGCGCCGTCCCCGAGCGCCAGGTTGGCCACGGTGGCGACTGCGACGGCCAGCAGGGCGGCCGGGAAGCCGGGCAGGACCCGGGCGGATCCGAGGATCACCACGACGACGCCGGCGGTGAAGACCGGCGCCTGCCACTGCGGCTGGTCGGCGAAGGCGCGCACCCCGTCGACCGCCAGCACCAGGATCTTCTCCGCGTCGGCGTGCACACCAAGTGCCGAGGGGAGCTGCTGGAGGGCGATGATCGCCGCGATGCCGAGGGTGAAGCCCTCGACCACCGGGACCGGGATGTAGCGGATCGCCCGGCCGGCGCCGCTGATGGCGAGGCCGAGCATGATGAGTCCGGCGAGCAGCCCGACCACCAGGACGCCGTCGGCGCCGTGGGCCGCAACGATCGGCACGAGCACGACCGTCATCGCACCGGTCGGCCCGCTCACCTGGACGTGGCTGCCGCCGAACACCGCTGCGACGGCGCCCGCCACGATGGCCGTGACGATGCCCGCCCCGGCGCCGACCCCGGAGCTCACGCCGAAGCCGAGGGCCAACGGCAGCGCGACCAGGGCGACCATGACGCCCGCGGTCAGGTCCCGCCCGGGCCGGGCGCGGCTCCAGTCCTCGCGGCGGGGCAGCAGCCGGTCGACCCTGGTGAGCAGCCCGACCGCGGTGCGGCCCGGGGACTGCCCGGACATCAGCGGCGCGTGACCATCAGGTCGTCCTCGAACTCGCCCTGCACCTCGGCGAGTCCGACCAGGATCCTTCGTGCGGCGAGCAGGAGGTCGCGGACCTCGGGCACGCTCACCGAGTAGACGACCTGCCCGCCCTCGCGCCGCGAGACCACCATCGACGTACGACGGAGCACGGCGAGCTGCTGGGACAGGTTGCTCGGTTCGATCGCGATCTGTTCGAGCAGCTCGTGCACGGCGTGGTCACGCTCGGCGAGGAGCTCCAGGATCCGGATTCGCGCGGGGTGACCGAGCGTACGGAAGAACTCGGCCTTCGCCTGGTACAGCGGCACGCCCATGACTCGTCTCCCGTCATCCCGACCACCGGCGCAGGTGGCCGGCCCGACACCCACTGTAGATCAAGACCTGAAAACATCTTCAAGTCATCAAGTGGGCGCGGCCGACGGGCCGGTGCCACGCACGCTCGGGTTCCCCACGAGCCCTGCGTGCGTGACACCGGCGTCCTCACCGGACCAGCACTGCCGCGCTGCTTCGGACAGCCGTGACGTAGGCGGTCTTGCGGCCGGTCACCCGGACCGTGATCCGCCGGCCGCGATCAGCCTTCGTGAGCTGGTACGACGCCCGGGTCGCCCCCTTGATGGCCACCCCGTTCCGGTACCACCGGAAGGTCTTCGTCACCGTGCCCGGTCCCCAGGTCCCGGCGTACGCCTTGAGCACTCGGCCCACGACCGGCGACCCGGCGACCTTCGGGGTCGCCGTGGTGAGGATGCCGCGCGCCACCGTCCGCGTGCCACTGGTCCGCACCACGGTCGGGTAGCCCGCCTTGGTGCCGGTGACGCGGACGCTGACCTTCGTGCCGAGGTCCGCCGCCACGAGCCGGTACGACGACCCGATGGCTCCGGTGATCGGCTTGCCGTTGCGCAGCCAGCGGTAGGCCTTCGTGACCGCCCCCGGACCCCAGGTCGACGTGCCGGCGGCCAGGACGCGGCCGACGCGGGCCGTGCCGCTCACGGTCGGCACCGGCGAGGTGATCGTGCCCGGGGTGACGGTGATGCTGACGGTGGCCGGTTCGGACAACTGCCAGGCCTCGTCGCGCACCTGATAGGTGAAGGTCTCGACACCCTCGAAGCCGGCGTCGGGGAGATAGACGAACGAACCGTCGTCGTCGATGTCGACCTCACCGTGCGCCGGGATACTGGCACCCCCGAAGACCAGGTCCTCGCCCTCGAGATCCTGGTCGTTGAGGAACAGTCCCTCGGAGCCCGGCACATGGAAGGGCACACCCGGAACCGTCGAGTAGGTGTCGTCCTGCACGAGGGGCGCGTCGTTGAACACCTCGATCGTTACCGTGGCCGGGGTAGAGAGAACACCCTGCGCATCGGCGGAGCGATAGGTGAAGGTGTCGGTGCCGTGCCATCCCGGGTCGCCGGTGTAGGTGAACGCGCCGGTCTCCTCGTCGACCGCCGTCAGGTCCCCGTGCGTAGGGTCGGTGTGGGACGCGACGTCGAGGTCGCTGCCCTCGAAGTCGCTGTCGTTGCCCAGCAGGCCGGGGGCGGCGATCGTCAGGGGCGTGCCCTGCCGGACCTGGTAGGAGTCGGCGAGCGCGTCGGGCGCCTCGTTGGCGCCGGGCGCGACCGTCTTGACCGTCACCGTGGCCCACTGGCTGTAGTTGTTCTCCGGGTCGATCAGCCGGTAGCCGAAGGTGTCCGTGCCCGTCCAGCCGGCGTGCGGGGTGTAGGTGAAGGCACCGGTCGCATTCGTCACCGCCACCGTGCCGTGCAGGCCCGGGAGGACGTTGCTGATCGTGAAGCCGGAGTCCGGGTCAGAGTCGTTGGTCATGAGCCCGTGCGCGGCGTCGACCGTGAGCACGGTGTCCTTGGCGGTCTTGTAGCTGTCCGCGACTGCGACCGGCGGCGGGGTGACGACGTTCAGCGTCACCGTCACCAGGTTGCCGCCGTTGTTCTCGGCATCGACCGGGTAGTAGGTGAAGCTGTCCGTGCCCACGAAGCCGGGGTCGGGCGTGTAGGTGAAGGTCCCGGTGTAGGCATTCCAGTCGCTCACCGTCCCGTGGGCGGTGGCGTGCGACGAGTTCGCCCGGATGAACGACGAATCGGCGTCACTGTCGTTCGCCAGGAGGCCCTCGGCACGGGAGACCGCGCGGCTGCCGTTGCGGGGCACCTGGTAGGTGTCGGCGACCGCGACCGGCTTCTGGAAGGCGCCGGCGTCAGCGATCGTGATGGTGAAGATCTGGTCGGTCTCGTTGACGCCGTCCTGCGCTTCGTAGACGAAGGTGCGCTTGCCGACGAAGTCGGTCGGCGGGAGGTAGCCCATCGCGCGCGGGCCGAACGACGGCATCCCCATCATCTGCTCGCCGGGGAGGAAGGTGCCGATGCCGTGGCTGCCCACGGTCATCGGGCCACCCTCGGGGTCGACGTCGTTGGCGAGCAGGAAGGCGGGCATGTCCTCGACGAGGATCCACCGGTTCTTCTTCCCGGTGAGGGCGTCGGGCGCGGCCGTGACCGGAGCGTTCCCCGAAACACCCACCGTGACCTGCACGATCAGGTCGAGGCTGATGTTGGTGCCGTCGGTGAGGCGGTAGCTGAAGCCCAGGTTGTCGCCGCTCACGCCCGCAGGAGGCGTGTAGGTGAAGGCACAGCCGACGAGATCGACGGTGCCGGCGCCCGGGTTGACCGAGGACACCGAGATCGGGTTGCCCTGCGGATCGGTCGCCCCCGTGCACAGGTTGCCGGACACCGGGGTGTCGAAGGGTGTCGAGAGGTACTGCCGGGGCGCGGTCGGCGCGTCGGCCGGGCCCGCGTGCGCGGCGGCCGGGACGAGGGCGACGAGGGCTGCGGCGACCGTGGAGGTGGCGATCGCGGCAAGGGCTCGGGAGATCATGGCTCCACCCTCGGGCCCGCCCGGGGTCCCGCGGATGGGGAGCGACTGCTCAACCGGCTGCTCAGGCCCAGTGCGGGCTTACTCAGATCACTCGGTCAATTACTCACCGGTTCCGCCCGCGCATCCGAGAACCCTCTCTAGACTCCCGGCCATGAGCAGCTCGGCGACGGTGGGCTCCCCGGCCGACCGCCAGTGGCCGCTGGTCGGTCGCGACCGGGACCTGGAGGCCGCTCTGCACGCGATCGAGGCGGGCGCCCGGCTGGTCAGCGTGCACGGCCCGACCGGGGTCGGGAAGTCACGGCTCCTCGCCGAGATCGCGACCCGCCTCGCCGCGTCCGGGATGCACACCGTCCAGCTCGGCGGGAGCGCGATCCTGGCCGTCGTACCGCTGGGGGCGCTGTCGGCGCAGTTCCCCGGCCTGAGCCCATACGACGGTACGACACCCGATCCGGCGCGACTCTTCGCCGAGGCGAGCGCCGCCCTGGCCCGGGCCGCGGAGGGACGGGCAAGCGTCCTGCTCGTCGACGACGCCACCCTGCTCGACAGTGCGTCGCTGCTGCTCGTCGCCCAGCTCGCGGCCGCCGGGCGGATCCGCCTCGTGGTCAGCCTGCGGCCGGGCGACCCGCTGCCGGAGCACCTCGTCGCCTCGTGGAACGCCGCCCGCGACCTGCGGATCGATCTCGAGCCGCTCGGCGTCGACGCGGCCCGGTCCCTGCTGGAGTCCGCCCTCGGCGGCACCGTCGCCCACCGGACGGTCGCGACCCTGCTGTCGGCCAGCGGCGGCAACCCGCTCTACCTGCGCGAGCTCGTGCTCGGTGCCCGCGACTCCGGCACGCTCACCGACGCCACGGGGGTGTGGCAGCTCGCCGGCGACCTCAGCGCCACCCCGACCCTGCGCGAGCTGGTGCTGGCCCGGCTCGGGCAGCTCGACGCGCCGGCGCGCGACGTGCTCGAACGGCTGGCCGTCTGCGGCGACCTGCGGCCCGACCAGCTGCCGGGCGACCCGGCGACCGTCGTACGTCCGGCGCTGGCGGCACTGGAGGCGGCGGGCCTGGTCGACGTCGCGGCGACGGGGGTGACGATCGTCGAGCCGGTCCACGCGACCGTGCTGACCGGAAGCATGTCGCGGCTGCGGGTCGAGGACATCCTGGCCGAGCAGGCGGCACTGCTGGCCGCGCGGGCCGGCGGCTCGCCCGACCTGCTCCAGGTGACCCTCTGGCAGCTCGAGGCCGGTCTCGCGGTCGATGCCGACGTGATCCTCACCGCCACCCGGCTCGCGGCGGGCACGGGCGACCACGCCGCGATCCTGCGGCTGGCCGGCGCCGGGCTGCGCGCCCACCCCGACCACGCCGAGCTGCTGCTGCTCCAGGCCGACGCCCAGCTGCGCACCGGCCAGGTCGACGCGGCGCTGGCGACCCTTGCCCGGCATCCGTCCGGGGCGAACCTCGCCGGCAGCGGCGGTGCCCGGATCGCCCGCCTGATCGCCCTCGCGCAGCTCACCGGCCGGGGGCCGTTGGCCGCACTCGCCGTCCTCGACGAGTCCCTCGGCGACGGGCCGGCGCACCCCGCGCTCGAGCTGACCCGAGCCGCTGCCCTGGTCGCCGCCGGCCGGCCCGCCGACGCCGAGCGGGCGGCTCGCGGGGTCGCGCCGCTGCTCGGCGACAGCGAGGAGGCGCGCATCCGGGTCCTGCACGCCCGCGCCGTCGCCCTGGCCTGCATGGGCCGCGAGGAGGAAGCCCTGGACGCGGCCGCCCAGGCAGTCGCCTTTGCGGAGGCGACTGACGGCAAGGTGATCGGGCTGTGCCGCGCGGAGACCCAGCTCGCCCAGGCGACCGTCCAGCACCTGTCCGGCCGGTACGACGTCGCCCGCACGACCGCCGTCGGCGCGCTCGCCGAGGCTGCCGACACGGGCGACGAGATCCTCGGCCGCTCGATCGAGTTCCTTCTCGGCCGGATCGCCCTCGACGCCGGCCACCTCGCCCCGGCGACGCGCTGGCTGGCCGAGACCATCAGCGGCGCCACCTCCGTCGGCCCGCCCGGACTGGCCGTTCTGGCGCGCCTCTCGCTGACCGCCGCCCACGGTGCGACGGGCGACCTCGGCCCGGCACGCGCCACCTTGGCCGCCGTCCCGGAGGACCTGGTGCCGGCTTCGTGGCTGGCCCTCGCCCGGGCTTGGGCCGAGGGCGGCGGCGATGTCGAGACCACGCTGCAGCATGTCGCCGACGCGGCACGGACCGCGCTGGCCCACGGCAACGTCATCCTCGCCGCGACGTCGTGGCAGGTCGCCATCGAGCTGGACCGGCCCGACGCCGCGGTCGACGCGCTGCGGGCCATGGCCACCGCATCGGGGAGCACGCTGGTGGCGCTGCTGGCCGACCACGCCGACGCGGCCGCCCGCGGCGACCATGCCCGCCTGCTCGGGATCGCCGACGCCTGGGAGGAGCGCGACGGACTGCGCCTCGCCGCCGCCGCCGCTGCCGCCGCCGCTCGCGCCCTCGGCACCTCCCGCACCGCGGCCTCCGCCCGGGCCCGCGCCGAGGACCTGGTCCGCCGCTGCGACGGTCTCGACACGCCCGTCGTCCGCCTCTCCGACGCGGTCAGCCCGCTCACGCCGCGCGAGCGGGAGATCGCGGGGTTGGCGGCCGCCGGAGCGACGAGCAAGCAGATCGCCGCGCAGCTGTTCCTGTCGTCGCGGACGGTCGACAACCACCTGCAGTCGGTCTACACGAAGCTGGGGATCAACGGACGGGCCGAGCTGCGGGCGTCGTACCGGACGTGAGGGCTGCTGCTCTCACCAGGACCGAGGAATCGTCACGCCGCTCTCTTCTCGAGCTCGTCGCGCAAGCGACCGTCAGGAGACTTCCTTCTCCGGTGCACCTGCTGTGCTTGCGGTTGGTCGGTGCTCGGGTCCTCAAGCGCAGCGACGAGACCGGCGAGCGGTGGCTGGGTTCCGGCTGTCGGGTGCGATTGGGCAGCTCGTCGAGTCGCTCCTTGCGCCACTTGTCGTCCACAAGGCCCGGTGGGAGCGTGGTTGTGCACAGGCAGGTTCCGCGCCACCTGGTTGTGTCGGCACCCCATGATCCAATACTCGTATGGCCACTCGGGACCGACACCACCAGCTCGCGGACATGTCTGCCGGCGACGTGCTGTCCTTCGTCGAGGACCAGCACGCGGCCCGGCTGTCGGCTGAACGGGCGATCCTGGAAGCCGCCTACCAGTGGGCGGTCCTCCACTCACCTGACGCGCTGCCGCCGGGCGACAAGCGCGGTCGTGAGCGAGCAAAGCCCGCGGGCGCGGTGGGTACGCCGCGGATCACCGAGCACGCCGCCGCAGCGTTCGGGGCGCGGATCCAGACCAATCCGTACGGCGCCAAGCGGCTGATCGCCGACGCGGTCGACCTCGTGCATCGCCTCCCGAAGCTGTGGGCCGGCGTCCAGGCCGGGACCGTGCGCTCGACGCACGCCCGTCATGTCGCCGACGCCACCCGCGAGCTCACGGCCGAGGAGGCCGGATGGGTGGACGGCGAGGTTGTCGAGATCGCCGACGGCCGGCTCGCGTGGTCACGGTTCGAAGCCGTGGTGGAGG
>CAZAQE010000062.1:0-12892 GCA_964487275.1 uncultured Nocardioides sp.
CGCGGCGCGGCAGCGTGTCGCCCAGCGGCGCAGCCGCGTCGGCGAGGGCCCGCGGGCCGACCGCAGCGGCCGACCTGTGGCTGCTGTGTCGGCTTGCCGCCGTGCCAACCCTGGTGGCACCCCGGGTCAACCGCGGCGCGGCAGCGTGTCGCCCAGCGGCGCAGCCGCGTCGGCGAGGGCCCGCGGGCCGAGCGCAGCGAGCGCCCGTGCGGCCCTCGCCGACCGGCGACACGCTCGCGCAATTCAACGACACGCACGCTCGCGCAACTCAGTGGAAGAAGTGGCGGGTACCGGTGAAGTACATCGTCACGCCGGCCGCACGGCACGCCGCGATGGTCTCCTCGTCGCGCACCGAGCCGCCGGGCTGGACGATCGCCTTCACGCCGGCGTCGATGAGGATCTGCGGGCCGTCGGCGA
Organism: uncultured Nocardioides sp.; assembly: GCA_964487275.1. Lineage (GTDB taxonomy): Bacteria > Actinomycetota > Actinomycetes > Propionibacteriales > Nocardioidaceae > Nocardioides. The sequence continues at coordinate 418 of CAZAQE010000062.1, forward strand.
ACGGGAAGAAGGCGTCGGAGGCCGCGACCGAGCCGCGGGCCCGCTCGACAGGCCCGTCGGGGCCCTCGAGGAGGGTGTTGGCCCGCTCGACGGCGAGCTTGCAGGAGTCGACCCGGTTGACCTGGCCCATGCCGATGCCGACCGCGCCACCGTCCTTCGCCAGCAGGATCGCGTTGGACTTCGCGGCACGCACGGCGTGCCACGCGAAGGCGAGGTCGGCGAGGGTCTGCTCGTCGGCGGCCTCCCCGGTGGCGAGGGTCCAGCTCGCCGGGTCGTCGCCCTCGGCCTGGAAGCGGTCGACGTGCTGCATCAGCAGGCCACCGCTGATGGGCCGGGTCTCCACGCCGCCGGGCGCCAGCGGCTCGGCCACGAGGATCCGGATGTTCTTCTTGCCCTGGAGGACCTCGACCGCGCCCTCGTCGTACCCGGGGGCGACGATGACCTCGGTGAAGATCTCGGCCACCTGGCGCGCCATCTCGACCGACACCGGGACGTTGGTGGCGATGACGCCGCCGAACGCCGAGACCGGGTCGCACTCGTGGGCGCGGCGGTGGGCCTCGGCGACGTCGGCGCCGACCGCGATGCCACACGGGTTGGCGTGCTTGATGATCGCCACCGTCGGCTGGTCGCCGTGGTCGTACGCCGCGCGGCGGGCCGCGTCGGTGTCGACGTAGTTGTTGTAGGACATCTCCTTGCCGTGGAGCTGCTCGGCGGCGGCCAGGCCGCCCGGGCCGTAGCCGGAACGGTAGAGCGCGGCGGGCTGGTGGGGGTTCTCGCCGTAGCGCAGCACGGCGGACTTGTCCCAGGTCGCGCCGACCCAGGCCGGGAACCCGGTGCCCTCCGAGGAGTCGGTGAGCACGCTGCCCATCCACGAGGCGACCTGGACGTCGTAGGTCGCGGTGTGCACGAACGCCTTCGCGGCGAGGGCCTTGCGCTCGTCGTACGTGAAGCCCTCGCCCTGCGCGGCCTCGAGGGCCCGCGCGTAGTCGGCGCCGTCGGTGACGATCGCGACGGAGGGATGGTTCTTGGCGGCGGCGCGGACCATCGACGGGCCGCCGATGTCGATCTTCTCGATGCAGTCGTCGACGCCGGCGCCGGACGCGACGGTCGCGGCGAAGGGGTACAGGTTGACCACGACGAGGTCGAACGGCGCGACCTCGAGCTGCTCCAGCTGCGCGACGTGGTCGGGCAGGCGGCGATCGGCGAGGATGCCGGCGTGGACGCGCGGGTGCAGCGTCTTGACGCGGCCGTCGAGGCACTCCGGGAAGCCGGTGAGGTCCTCGACCTTGGTGACCGGGAGGCCCAGCGACTCGATGAGGGCGGCCGAGCCGCCCGTCGACACGAGCTCGACGCCGGCGGCGGCGAGGCCCTTGACCAGCTCGTCGAGGCCGGTCTTGTCGAAGACGGAGACCAGCGCGCGCTTGATCTTGATCTGGTCGGTCACGGAGGGGCTCCTCATCGGTCGGCGATCTCGATGAGGGCACCCAGGCGATCGATGCCGACTCGTCACTCCCTGGTGGTGGCCCACCTGCGCCAGTCGTGTGCCGCCAGTCTATCGGCGTTCAGCCTCCCAGCCGAACCCGCCGGCCCTCCACCGTGAACCCCTCACGCGCCATCCGACCGACCGAGTCGACGAGCATCGCCCGCTCCGCGACCTTGATCCGCTCGTGGAGCGTCTCCACGGTGTCGTCGTCCTCGACCGGGACCGCGGTCTGGGCGACGATCGCGCCCGTGTCGACCCCGGCATCGACCACGAAGAGGGTCGCGCCGGTGATCTTCACGCCGTACTCGAGGGCGTCCTGCGGGCCGTGCATGCCGGGGAACGACGGGGACAGCGCGGGATGGGTGTTGACGGTGATGCCGCCGAAGCGGGCCAGGAACTTCTCCCCCACCAGCTTCATGAAGCCCGCGAGCACGACCAGGTCCGGCTCGAAGGCGGCCACCTTGTCGGTCAGCGCACGGTCCCAGTACGGGCGGCTGGTGTGGTCCCCGAGCTTCGCGACGAAGGTCGGGACACCGGCGCGCTCGGCCCGGGCGAGGCCCTCGATGCCGTCGCGGTCGGCGCCGACGGCGACGACCCGGGCGCCGTAGGCGGGATCCGCGCTGGCGTCCAGGATGGCCTGGAGGTTGGTGCCCGATCCGGACACGAGGACGACGAGGCGGGCGGGCGCGGACACGGCCCGGAGTCTAGAGGGGCCGTCAGCGTCGCGGGAGCCGGTCCCGGACGGCGCTCAGCCGGGTGCGGACCCAGCCGCCGCCGTCGCGCTGCCACCAGCAGACCAGCAGGGCACCGGCGACGCCGCCGATGCCGAACGAGGTGATCGCGTGCAGCAGCACCTCGAAGGTGTAGGGCCCGACGTGCGCCATCCGGCCCGGTCCGACGGCACCGCCCGCCAGCAGCGTGAGGACCGCCAGGGTGACGCCGGCGAGGATGCCGCCCGCGCAGCCGCGGAGGGCCGCCTGGTCCCACCCCAGGAGCGGCCGGTCGCGCTGGACCCGCCCGGCGACGTACGCCGCCAGCAGCACCGGGATCACCATCAACCACTCGGTCCACCACGGCTGGACGCCCTGGTCGGGCAGCGCGGCCAGGAGCGGGAACATCGGGAGCGGTCCGAGCACGACCACGCCCGTGGACACGGTGGTGCCGGTGCCGACGGTGAAGCCCGGACCGAGCAGGTAGGAGCTCGAGAAGAGCATCGCGTTGGGCAGCACCCCGAGCGTGACCAGCAGCATCAGGGTCACCGCGCCGGCGTCGGCGTGGAGCTGGGACACGACGTTGGCGGCCGTGGAGAAGTCGAGCACGAACGCCGCGGCGAGGGCGGCCAGGCTGATCGCGAACCAGGTCCCGAGGATGCGGCGGGCGACGAGTGCGGCGTCGCGGACCGCCGCCGGGACGACCGGCAGCCAGATCGCCGCACGGCCGGAGCCGAACGCGATCGCGGCGCCGCCGACGCCCCCGCCGATCAGCAGCGACCACAGCAGCACCGGGGTGGTGGCCGGCGACGATGCCGGGGTCGCGGCGACGGCGCAGGAGACCACGCCCACCACGGCATAGCCCACCGCGAACAGGGCCGAGGCCAGCGGGACGGTCCAGTCGCGGGCGCCGTCGGAGATCCGGTCGGCATCGGGCCCGTGCCCGGAGACCGACTCGCCGATCCGGTGGCCGACCCGCCAGGTCGCCCAGGCGCAGGCCAGGGTGAGGCCGAGCGGGATCGCGGTGATCCGGATCCCCTCCACGGCGACCGTCGAGCCGTGGGCGACGAGCCAGCCGTGCGCGCCGACCCGCAGGGCGCCGCTCGGACTTCCGTCGGCGCCGGCATCGGTCAGGAACCACCCCACGACGGCGAGCGCCATGCAGACCAGCAGCGGTCCCCCGGCCGCGATCGCGCCGCCGAGGGTCGCGGTCGGCACCAGCGGCCGGCTGGTCGCGAGCTCGTGGCGCAGCTCGGCATCGCTGCGGGCCGTGCCCTTGCCACGTCCGGCGGTACGGCGCAGCGGCGGATCCTGGAGCGACGTCATGGTCCCTCCATCTTCACGCCGCCGCCCGGCACGGCCGGGTCGCCACGCCGACGATCCCCGGTTGCCGCTGAGAATCCGCTGAAGTGATGCGGGAAACGGGCGGTCTGGTTGGGGTCCGGTCCCCCGGACGTCGTACGGTGGTCCGGCCATGACCGAGCCGCGCACGTCCACCCCGGAGCACGGGTACGTCAGCCACGCGGACCTCACCACGGGCTTCGACGCGTTCTACAAGGACGCCCGCGACCGGCTCCTGCTCCAGACGTTCGCCCTCACCGGCGACCTGGCCGTCGCGCGCAGCGCCGTGCGGGAGGCGTTCGTCGTCGCGTGGCACCACTGGCGCAAGACGTCCCGTCTCGACGACCCCGAGATGTCGGTGCGGCCCAACGCCTGGCGCAAGGCGGTACGACGCAGCAGCCACCGGCCGTGGCACCGCAAGAAGGACCTCGAGCCGGACGTCCGCGCGGTGCTCGACGGCCTGGCCGCGCTCTCCCTGCCCCAGCGCAAGGCGCTGCTGCTGACCCAGCTCGCCGCCGTCTCGATGGAGGAGATGGCACAGGAGATCGGGCTGCCGCTCGAGGCGGCCGAGCGCGAGCTCCAGCTCGGCGCCGCCCAGCTGGCCATGCAGCTGCAGGTCCCGACCTCGTCGATCCCGCTCTCGCTCAGCTCGCTGTCCGCGGTGACGCGCACCGTCACCTGGCCGCGGGTCACGATCATCCGACGGGCGGGCAGTGCGCGGCGTCGGGCGCACACCGTCGTCGGCGCGACCGCCGCGGTCGTCGTCCTCGTCGCCGCCGGGGCGGTCGCGACCGACGCCACCGGGGCCCGTCCCTCGCTCGACCGGGAGCCGCTCCCCTCGGCGTCCACCCCGGCGACCGCCGGCCCGGCCGTCAACACGTTGCCCGACACCGCCCTGCTGCCGCTCACCGCCGTCCAGGGTGTGATCGGCGGCAAGGGTTGGCGCGAGGGCGCGACGTCCGACAACTCGACCGGCAACGGCCGGGTGCTGCCCTGCCAGCCGGACCGCTACGCCGACCCGCGCGGCACCGCCGCCTGGGTCCGCACCTTCCGCACGGCCGACGCGAGACCGGCCCGGTCGCTGGTGCAGTTCGCCGAGGCCTCGTTGTCGGAGAAGCACGCCCTGCGCACCTACCGCCGGACGCTGTCGTGGTTCGCCGGCTGCCCCACGCCCCCCGACGCCGCCGCCGAGCCGCGGATCCAGCTGGTCAGCACCGCCGAGCTCCCGGGCGTCGGCGACCAGGCGTCCCTCCTCGTGCTGCGCTCGCGCGCCGACCGGACCGTGTACGTCGTCGGCCTGGCCCGCAGCGGCAAGTTCACGACCACCACGTCGCTGGCCAGCCGGATCCCCGCCGGCAGGGCCGACCGCAAGGGCGTTGCCCGCCTGCTCGCCGGCGCGGTCGAGCGGCTCTGCCCGCTCGCCGACGGCGGCGCGTGCGCGGACCCGAAGGTGACGGTGGCCGACCGGTCGTCGTACCCGGTCGGGAAGGTGCCGTGGATGCTGTCCGAGGTCGACCTGCCGCCGCTCAACGCCGACCAGGGCCCGTGGGTGGGCACTCCCCCGGCGGCGCTGGCCGAGGACCGGATCGACTCGGGCGCGATCGGCTGCGACACGGTGCACCTCTTCGGCTCGTTCCGCGACCAGAGGATCCAGGGCAACCGCTTCCGCACCTTCGTGCTGGGTGAGGCCGACCTGCCGCCCGAGGTGGGACTGACCCAGACCGTCGGCGCGTTGCCGGCCACTGCCGCCCGCGCCTTCGTTGAACGCTTCCGCGAGCAGATGCGGGCCTGCCCGGAGTCCGACGCGACCGCCGGCACCGAGGTCGACGAGCTCGCCTCCAGCGGCGGGTCGGCGAGCGCGCTGTCCGCCTGGCACCTCAGCACCGCGCTGCCCGGCAACCGCACCGTCGAGTACGACGTCGCGGTGGTCCGCCGCGGCACGTCGCTCGCGGTCCTCGCCTATGTCGCGGCGCCCAGGGCCAGGATCGCCGACGAGGACTTCGTGGCCCTCGCCTACCGCGCCCTCGACCGGTTGCGCGCCATGGCGGCGTACAGCGGGTAGAAAAACCCTCGGACCGGGTGCAACCGCATCCCGGCGCCGGGCGTATGCCTCCTGAAAGCCCCCGACGCGGGGCTCGAGCATCGGTCCGAGAGGAGGGTCGGCGTGGAAGCCAGTGAGTTCGACGAGTTCTACACCGCGTCGTTCCGCAGGGTGACCGGTCAGGTCTACGCGATGATCGGTGACTTCGAGGAAGCCACCGAGTGCACCCAGGAGGCGTTCGCCCGCGCTTGGGCGCACCGTCGCAAGCTGGACCGCGCCGAGTACCCCGAGGCGTGGGTGCGCACGACCGCCTACCGCCTCGCCGTGAGCCGCTGGCGCCGCCGCAAGCGCGGCGAGCGCTCGCCCGACCGGGCCCTGCAGGGCACCGGCACCGTGGCCGCGGTCGACGAGTCGCACGTCGCGCTCGTGGCCGCCCTGAAGCAGCTCCCCGAGGCCCAGCGCCAGGCGCTGGTCCTCCACCACATCGCCGACCTCCCCGTGCAGCAGGTGGCTGCCGAGGTCGGCGTTCCCGAAGGAACCATCAAGGCCCGGCTCAGCCGCGGCCGAGCGGCACTTGCCGAACTGCTGGCCGACGAGAGCGGCCTTGCTGGAGGAGGGGTGACCCATGCCTGAGCAGCACGACCCCATCGACGAGCTGGCCCGTTTCGGCGCCGGGTTCGGCTCCGCGACACCTGGAGGCGACATGCCCCTGTCCGCAGCCGACGTACGACGCCGGGGCGACCAGATCCGCCGCCGCCGCACCGCCCTCGTGGCCGGTGGCGCAGCGCTCGCCGTCGCCGCCGTCACCGTCCCTGTCTTCGCGGTGATCGGCAACGACAACCCGCGCAGCGACAAGGACAACATCGCCGACGACAAGACCCACGCCGCGCTGGCCGAGTCCGACCTGCTCCGCGACGCCGACACGGAGTACGACCGCGAGGGGTACACCCTCTTCCGGACGAGCGAGACCTTCGAGGGCGACGGGCAGGCCGTGTACCTGCCGTGCCAGCGCGAGCAGACGAGTGCCCTCGGCGCGACGTCGAGCTTCACCCGGGTGTTCGACGCCTTCGCCAACCCCGACCGGCTGTCGCCGGGCGACACCCCGCCCGGGAACGCGACCACTGACGACCTCGTGGAGACGATCGCCCAGTTCGACTCGCCCGACGCGGCGCGGACGGCGTACGACCAGTTCACCGAGTGGGTCGTCGACTGCGAGATCCCGGGAGCCGACGAGGTCCGGACCGGTGCCCAGGGCAGGTCCGTCGACGTCGTCGACGGCGACGCGGTCCTCTACGACATCCAGTGGGGCCCGGTGCCCGAGGAGCTCGACCCGACCGGCGACTTCGCCTACCTCGGCGAGATCGGCCTGGTCCTCCAGGACGACCGGATCGCGGTGCTCAAGCACACGGTGATCGGCCAGGACTACGACTCGCTCCCCGAGGAGGGCGGCAGCCCGCTCGAGCGAATGCTCCCGAAGGCCGCCGAGCGGTTGCGGCCGGACACTGCTCCGGACCAGCCGACCGACCCGACCGAGCCCGCCGAGACCGTGACCGCCGACGAGGGCGAGACCGGCGAGCCCGACCCCGGTTCCACCGGCGCCGGGGCCGTCCCCGACGACTTCCCGCTGCTGGACGGCTGGCCGGAGGAGGCCGGCGACGGCAAGGGTCGCGTCGGTCCCTCCCGTGACCTCGACCCGCTCCCCCTCGAGGCGTGCGGCACCACGGCGATCGACGTCGTGCACGAGGACCGCCTGCTGGCCCGCTACGAGAACGCCGAGGACTACCGCGCCCGCCAGCTGACCACCTACGCCTCCGCCGATGCGGCGGTCGGCGCCCTGGCGGCGATCCGGCAGGTCTACGAGGACTGTCCCACGGGCGAGGTCCGCGACGACGGCTACACCCCCCACTGGGCCGTCGTCGACGCCGAGGTCGGCGGCGACTCCTTCGCCGTCCTCAGCTGGGACACGCTGGACGGCCAGCCCACGCCCTTCGGCGAGACCCTGCTCGTCGTACGCCTCGGCAGTGCGGTCCTCGTGGTGGCCCACAGCGGCCATGGCGGCGCCCCGAGCGGTGCGGAGGACCAGCGGGCCGTCGACCAGATCGTCCAGGAGTCCGCACCGGTCGTCGAGCAGATGTGCCCCTGGACGGCCTCCGGCTGCTGACACCGGCACGTCCGGCCCCAGCGGGCCGCCACCCACGGGTGGCGGCCCGCTTTCGCATTCGTCGTCAAAAACCTGCCGATCACTGCAACCGGCCGGCCTCGTCCAGCGTCTCCCTTTCCGAACCACCACCGAACCGAACCAATGAAGGAGACCGCCATGCAGCAGCACCGGCTCACCCTCGCCGTGGCCGCCGCCGCGGCCGCCACCCTGCTCGGCGCCTGTGGCACCGACCCGTCCACCGACAGCTCGGCGGACGACGGCGCCGGCGCCACCCCGACGGGCACGTCGTCGAGCACCCCCGCCGCCGGCCTGACCGTCGCCAACCTGCTCACCGACGACGACACGGTCTACAGCGACGGGGCCGACTGGTTCCGCACCAACGCCGCCGAGGGCGACGGGCAGTCCGCCTTCAACCCGTGCGCGCAGGAGAGCCTGCAGGGCACGGGTGCGACCAGCGTGGTCCGGGCCGACTTCGAGCTGCGCAACAGCGCAGCCGGGGCACCCGACACGGCCGGGGACCACCTGGTCCAGGTCGTCGGCGAGTACGACGACGAGGCCGCCGCCACGAAGGCGTGGAGCACGGTCAACGGCTGGCTCGAGGAGTGCAGCACGCTGCCGGACGACCTGCCGGACTACCGCCTGCTGCAGACCCGCAAGGTGGCCGTCGAGGGCACGGACGCGGTCATCACGGACTCGCACTTCGGCCCGGTCCCGGAGGAGGCCGACCCGACGGGCGACGCCGCCTACATCATGGAGACCGGCGTGCTCCGCCAGGGCAACCGCCTGGTCGTGCTGACCTCCGTGATCGTCGGCCAGGACTACAACTTCCTCGACGAGGACGGCGGCACCCCGGTCAACCGGATGCTGCCGAAGGCCGCCGGCCGCCTCTGAGCCGCGAAGGCCCGGGCACGACGAAGGCCCGCCACCTGTGGGGGTGGCGGGCCTTCGTGCTTGCTCAGTGCGTCAGAGCGACTGCAGGATCTCCCGCGCGAGGGCCGCGGTCGCGGACGGCGTCTTGCCGACCTTGACGCCCACGGCCTCGAGGGCCTCCTGCTTGGCGGCCGCGGTGCCGGCGGAGCCCGACACGATGGCGCCGGCGTGGCCCATGGTCTTGCCCTCCGGGGCGGTGAAGCCCGCGACGTAGCCGACGACCGGCTTGGTGATGTGCTCCTTGATGTACGCCGCCGCACGCTCCTCGGCGTCACCACCGATCTCACCGATCATGACGATCAGCTTGGTCTCCGGGTCGTCCTCGAAGGCCTGGAGGGCGTCGATGTGCGTGGTGCCGACGATCGGGTCACCACCGATGCCGATGGCGGTCGAGAAGCCGAAGTCACGCAGCTCGTACATCATCTGGTAGGTCAGCGTGCCCGACTTCGAGACCAGGCCGACCGGGCCCTTGCCCGCGATGGTGTGCGGGGTGATGCCGGCGAGCGACTCGCCCGGCGTGATGATGCCGGGGCAGTTCGGGCCGATCATCCGGGTGGACTTGCCCTGCAGGTAGGACCACACCTCGGCGGTGTCCTGGACCGGCACACCCTCGGTGATGACGACGATCAGCGGCATCTCGGCGTCGATCGCCTCGATCGCGGCGTCCTTGGTGAAGGCCGGCGGGACGAAGAGGACCGACACGTTGGCACCGGTCTCCTTCATGGCCTCGGCGACCGTGCCGAAGACGGGGAGCTCGACGTCGTTGCCGTCGTGGTCCTTGTGGGTCACCGTCGTGCCGGCCTTGCGCGAGTTCACGCCGCCGACGATCGTGGCGCCCGAGTCGAGCATGAGGGCCGTGTGCTTGGCACCCATGCCACCCGTGATGCCCTGGACGATGATCTTGCTGTCCTTGTTGAGGTAGATGCTCATCTTCTCTGCTCTCTATCTCGCCGGGCTCAGGCGTTCGCCAGCTCGGCGGCCTTGTCGGCCGCGCCGTCCATCGTGTCGACCTGGGTCACGAGCGGGTGGTTCAGCTCGTTCAGGATCGCGCGACCGGCCTCGACGGCGTTGCCGTCCAGGCGCACGACGAGCGGCTTGGTGGCCTTGTCACCGAGGAGCTCGAGGGCGCCCTTGATGCCGTTGGCGACCTCGTCGCACGCGGTGATGCCGCCGAAGACGTTCACGAAGACCGACTTGACCTGCTCGTCGTTGAGGATGACGTCGAGGCCGTTGGCCATCACCTGGGCGTTGGCGCCGCCGCCGATGTCCAGGAAGTTGGCCGGCTTCACGCCACCGTGGTTCTCGCCGGCGTACGCGACGACGTCGAGCGTGCTCATGACCAGGCCCGCGCCGTTGCCGATGATGCCGACCTGGCCGTCGAGCTTGACGTAGTTGAGACCGAGGTCCTTGGCCTTCGCCTCGAGCGGGTCGGCCTCCTCGCGGATCTCGAAGTGCTCGTGGTCGGGGTGGCGGACCTCGGAGGCGTTGTCGTCGAGCGACACCTTGCCGTCGAGGGCCTCGAGCTTGTCACCGGCGAGCCGCGCGAGCGGGTTCACCTCGACGAGCGTGGCGTCCTCCTCGACGAAGACCTTGTAGAGGTCCTCGATCATCTTCACGGCCTGCTCGAACACCGGCTCGGGGAAGCCCGCCTCGGTCGCGATCTCGCGCGCCTTGGCCGCGTCGACGCCCTTGCCCGGGTCGATCGCGATCTTCTTGACGGCGTCGGGGTTGGTCTTCGCGACCTCCTCGATCTCGACACCACCCTCGACGGACGCGATGCAGAGGTACTGGCGGTTCGACCGGTCCAGCAGGAAGGAGAAGTAGTACTCCTCCTCCGGCGGGGTCGCCGGCGTGACGAGGACCCGGTTGACCGGGAGGTCCTTGATCGTCAGGTTCAGGATGTCCGTGGCGTACTGGAAGGCCTCGTCGGGGGTCTTCGCGATCTTGACGCCGCCCGCCTTGCCGCGGCCACCGGCCTTGACCTGCGCCTTGATGACGGTGACGCCGCCGATCTGCTCGGCAGCGGCCCTGGCCTCCTCGGCGGTCTCGACGACCACTCCGAGGGTGGTGGCCACTCCGTGCTTCGCGAAGAGCTCCTTCGCTTGGTACTCCATCAGGTCCACTGATACGTCCTCACATCTGGGTCAGAGGTTCGGTGCGCACCGTGGCACACCCCCGGGCACACTAGTCCTGACCCACGAGTAGGACGAGCCCGGGAGCCACGACGTGACACGGCTCACGGCCGTCTGGCCACGGTCGCACGGCCTCACGGCTCTCCCCAGGGCCGGACGCCCGATTTCGGAGGCCTCGGGGTATCGGATATGGTCGGCACGCATGTTTCACCCGGCTGTCACCCGACAGCCACCTCATGTCGGAGCCACTCGGGCGCCTCGGACGAGAAGGTGCGGGTCGAAACCGGCCTGCACGATCGTCCCCCAAGGAGTCAGCAGTCGATGGGTAGCCACCGAGCGGACAACCGCGCGCCGCAGCCCGCCTCTGCCTCCAGCTACGTCGGCAAGCGCGCGGCCCGCGGCCCGGTGGCCGAGGCCCCGTCGACGTACGTCGGCAAGCGGGTCGCCCGCCCGGTCGAGACCCCGGCTCCTGCGGCTCCCGTCGCCGCGACGCCCGCTCCCGTCGTACCCGTGGAGCCGGTGCTCATCCGGGGCCTGGAGCGCACCCCGACGGTCGAGCTCCCCGCGCTGCGCGACATCCCGTTGCTCGACCCGGTGACGGACTCCTCGACCCAGCTGCGGGCGGTCAGCCCGGCCGGCAAGCGTCGCGCCACGCGCCACTCCGGTCCCCGCGGCCCCCTCTTCAAGGGGCTGCCCACCCTTCCCGTCGCCGTCGGCGTCGCGACCCTCGCGGTCGCGGTCGGCGGCGCTGTCGCCTCGGCGGACCCGCAGCTCGCCTCCGGCGGCCAGCGGTTGACCGCGGCCAACGCGATGACCGGCTCCTTCGGCAACGGCTCGATCACCGAGCGGGTCGACGCGGTCAGCCGCGACTCCGACCGCGACACGCTCACCCAGGCCAACGCCGGCGACCTCAAGGAGAAGGTCGAGCTGTCGGTCAAGCAGCGCGACACCGCCCTCGACGACCTCGCGAAGGCAGCCGAGAAGGAAGCCGCCGAGATCGCGCTCAACAAGTGGGTGCTACCGATCAAGGGCTACCGGCTGACCGCGACCTTCGGCGAGTACGGCCTGTGGTCGAGCTACCACACCGGTCTCGACTTCGCGGCGCCCAGCGGCACCCCCCTCTACGCCGTCACCAACGCGGTGGTCACCTCCGCCGGCTTCGACGGTGCCTACGGCAACAAGACCGTGCTGACGCTCGAGGACGGCACCGAGATCTGGTACTGCCACCAGTCGGCGTTCAACGTCTCCGTCGGCGACACCGTCCGGGCCGGCGAGATGATCGGCTTCGTCGGCAGCACCGGCCACGTCACCGGCCCCCACCTCCACCTCGAGGTCCGCCCCGGTGGCGGCGACCCGGTGGACCCCGACGCCGCGCTGCGCCAGCACGGTGTGACGCCCTGATTGCGCGAGCGCGTCTTCGCTCCGTCGGGGGCAGCAAGCTGCCGTCGCTGCGCTCCCGCCGCGCTGCCGCGCCGCAGTTGCCTTCGGTAGGCACGCCCTGACCTGGCGGCAAGCCGACACTGCATGGTCGGGGCGCGAGCGCGTCTTCGCTCCGTCGGGGGCAGCAAGCTGCCGTCGCTGCGCTCCCGCCGCGCTGCCGCGCCGCAGTTGCCTTCGGTAGGCACGCCCTGACCTGGCGGCAAGCCGACACTGCATGGTCGGGGCGCGAGCGCGTCT
>CAZAQE010000062.1:12992-14420 GCA_964487275.1 uncultured Nocardioides sp.
CCGCCGCGCTGCCGCGCTGCCGCTAGAGCTTCTCCACGGGCGCGTAGCGCAGCAGCAGCCGCTTGACCCCGTCCGACCCGAAGTCGATCGACGCGACGGACTTGTCCCCCTGACCCTCCACGGACACGACCGTGCCGAGCCCGAACGAGTCGTGGGTGACCTTGTCGCCCGGGGCCAGCACGGGGATCGCCCGCGACGGCTTCGACTTCGCGGCGGCGTCGGCCCTGGCGGCGGCCGAGCTGAAGTTGCGGCGGCCGGCCGCGGTGGGCGCACCCATCCGCTGCCCGGAGCCGCTGCCGTACGACGACCCGCCGCCGTCGTACCGGTCGCCGCCGTAGGACGGGCGGGACCAGCGGGTCTGGTCGGCCTCGGTGCGACGCCAGTCGACGAGGTCGATCGGCAGCTCGCCGAGGAAGCGGGAGCCCGGGTTCATCGCGGGGGCGCCCCACGCGGAGCGGACCATCGCGCGGGAGACGTAGAGGCGCTGGCGGGCCCGGGTGATGCCGACGTAGGCGAGGCGGCGCTCCTCCTCGAGCTCGGGCTTGTCGCCGAGCGCGCGGGAGTGCGGGAAGACGCCGTCCTCCATGCCGGTGAGGAACACGACCGGGAACTCGAGGCCCTTGGCCGTGTGCAGGGTCATCAGGGTGACCACACCGGTGTCCTCGGGCGCATCCGGGTCGTCGTCCGGGGCGTCGGGGATCTGGTCGGCGTCGGCGACCAGGGCGACTCGCTCCAGGAAGTCTCCCAGACCGGGCTCGAGGGTGCCGGCGTCGACGTCTGCGGGGTCGGCCGACGGTCCGGCAACCGGGTCCTCGGCGAACTCGCGGGCGACGGCGACCAGCTCGGCGAGGTACTCGAGCCGGGTCTCGTCCTGCATGTCGTCGGAGTCCTCGAGGCTGGCGAGGTAGCCGGACCGGTCGAGCACGGTCTCCAGGATCACGTCGGGACGCTCGCGCGCCTCGACCATCTGCTGCAGCTCCTGCAGCATCCTCACGAACGCCTCGATGCTGGTCTGGCTGCGCGTGGCCAGGCCGGGGGCTTCGTCGGCCCGCTGGAGCGCCTCCCAGTAGGTGATCCGCTCACGCTCGGCGAAGGCGCCGATCGCGGCCTCGGCGCGCTGGCCGATGCCGCGGCGGGGGGTGTTCACGATCCGGCGCAGCGAGACCTGGTCGTCGGGGTTGACCAGCACCCGCAGGTAGGCGAGCGCGTCGCGGACCTCCTTGCGGTCGTAGAAGCGGGTCCCACCGACGACCTTGTAGGGCATCCCCGTGCGGACGAAGATCTCCTCGAACACGCGCGACTGCGCGTTGGTGCGGTAGAACACCGCGACGTCCGAGGGTCGCAGGCCGCCGTCGGTGAGCTTGTCGATCTCTCCGGAGACGAAGCGGGCCTCGTCGTGCTCGTCGTCGGCGACGTACCCGACGATCT
>CAZAQE010000063.1:0-14386 GCA_964487275.1 uncultured Nocardioides sp.
GCCCCGAACGCTGCGGCGGCGTGCTCGGTGATCCGCGGCGTACCCACGGCGCCCGCGGGCTTCGCGCGCTCACGACCCCGCTTGTCACCAGGCGGCAGTGCATCGGGCGAGTGCAGCACCGCCCACTGGTAGGCGGCTTCCAGGATCGCGCGCTCAGCCGACAGTCGAGCCGCGTGCTGGCCTTCGACGAAGGACAGCACGTCGCCGGCGGACATGTCCGCGAGCTGGTGGTGTCGGTCCCGAGTGGCCATACGAGTATTGGATCATGGGGTGCCGACACAACCAGGTGGCGCGGAACCTGCCTGTGCACAACCACGCTCCCACCGGGCCTTGTGGACAGCAGGTGGCGCAAGGAGCGACTCGACGAGCTGCCGAACCGGCACCCGACAGCCGGAACCCAGCCTCCCGCCCACCGCCCTCGTCGCTGCGCTTGAAGACCCGAGCACCGGCGAACCGCAGCGCGAGCTACTCGACCAGCGGGCGCCCCGAGGGATCAGACGGAGGCGTCGGCCTTCGACGCCCGCAGCGCCTTCCACCCCAGCGAGCCCAGCAATCCCGCGATCACGAAATTCACGACGATCAGCACGGTGTGTGCCACCCAGTAGCCGGTGGCGCGGTCCTCGCCGGCGTCGTAGGCCTCGTAGAGGTTCTTGGCGAAGTTGCCGAACGAGAAGACGTTCCAGGCGGCGACGGCGAGGAGCAGGTAGGCGTGCTTGCGCTCGAACTTCACCGTCCCAGTCTCCCAGAGCCCCCGCCACGACGGCCGATCAGGGCACCGATCACGGTGCCGACCCCAGCACCCACGGCGAGCGGGACCGCCCACGGTCCACGCCCCCGGGCCCCCGACGCGGACAGTCCGGCCGGCGGGGTGAGCGCGACCTGCGCCACCGACACCGGTACGACGCCCGCGGCATCGGCCGCGGCCTCGGCACGCGCGACCGGGGCGGTCTGCGCCCAGGCGGCGGCGTACAGGATGACGCGGGAGAAGTAGTTGATCCAGACCAGCAGGATCAGCGCGATGCCGAACGCCTGGAAGGCCGGCTGGCCCTTGGTGCCGACCAGCAGCAGCCCGGACAGCTGCTTGAGGACCTCGAAGCCGATCGCACCCAGCCAGGCGCCGGACCACAGGGCCTTCGCCGGGGTCGGCGGCTTCGCGAGGATCCGGAACATCAGGAAGAACAGCAGCGCCGACGCGGCGAGACCGAAGGCCAGCGCGATGATCGTGACCAGCCACCCGAGGCCAGCTCGGAGTCCGACCAAGTCGAGCACCTGGCGCGACATCCGGGTCAGCACGCCGGAGGCGCTGACGCTCACCAGCAGCACGATGCCGAGGACCACGAGCGAGGCGAGGTCACGGAGCTTGCCGGCGACGAAATTCGGCTGCAGCTTGTCGGGCATCCCGAAGACGACGATCAGCGCGGTCTGCAGCGAGGAGAGCCAGCCGAGGCCGGCGTAGAGCACACCGACGAGACCGATCAGGCCGACGGCGCCGGCCGCGCCCTGGATGTCCTCGAGCGGGACCTGGTTGGCCTCGTCCCCCACCAGCCCGGGCAGGACCTCCCCGATCGCCTTGATCAGGGCGTCCTGGGCCTCGGGGAAGACCCTGGCGATGTAGCCGACGGCGAAGAAGGCGAGCGCCAGGACAGGGAAGACGGAGAGGAAACCGAAGTAGGTGACGCCGGCAGCCTGCTGGCTGCCCTTGACCGCCGAGAAGTGCTCCTGCATGCGGAACGCGTGGTCGGCCAGCGGCGAGCGGGCACGCAGCTGCGCGATCCTGGCCTTGACGCGGTCGACGGCACTCATGACAGGGGGAAGGTGCGGGTCGCCCTCCAGCCCTCCTCCTCGTCGTGGACGTAGAGATGGAAGTCCGTTACCCCGAACCGGCAGTCGAATCCGGCCAGCTCGTCGAACGCCCGGTCCAGGGTCGGGTCGTCGAGGTGGTGGGCGACCGTGACGTGCGGGTGGTACGGGTAGTCGAGCTCCACGGCGAGCGGCCCGCGACGTACGGCGTCGGCGAGCTGCTCGCACTGCGAGATCCCCTCGACCAGGCCGATGAACACCACGGGCGAGACGGGCCGGAAGGTCGCCGTCCCCCGCAGGTGGACGGTGAACCGCTCGACCGTCCTCGCGGCCTCGGCCAGGTGCGCCTCGATCGCGGAGAGGTCGTCCTCGACCTCGGTCGGCGGGATCAGCGTGATGTGGCTGGGCACGCCCTCGGCCGTGGGGTCGCCGATCGACAGCCGGTAGTCGTAGAGCTCGGTGGCCCACGGCTCGGGTACGGCGACGGCGACGCCGATCACCGGCATCAGGACTCCGTTGCCCGCAGCGCGGCCGGGGCGACGAAGCCCACCCGCTGGTAGACGTCGCGCAGCGTGGCCTCGGCGACGGCACCGGCGGTCGCCGCGCCCTGCGCGAGCACCTGCATGAGGTGGTCCTGGTCGTCGAGCAGCTCGAGGGTCCGGTCGCGGAACGGGGTGACGAAGTCGACCACCACGTCGGCGAGGTCCTTCTTGAGGTCGCCGTACATCTTGCCGGCGTACTGCTCCTCCAGGGCCGTGATCGGCTCGCCGGTGAGCGCCGAGTAGATCGTGAGCAGGTTGCTCACGCCGGGCTTCTCCTCGAGGTCGAAGCGGATCTCGGTGCCGGAGTCGGTCACGGCCGAGCGGATCTTCTTCGCCGTCACCTTCGGATCGTCGAGCATCTCGATGATCCCGGCCGCTGACGAGCTCGACTTCGACATCTTCCGCGTCGGCTCCTGCAGGTCGAGGAGCTTGGCGGTGGCCTTGAGGATGTAGGGCTCGGGCAGCCGGAAGGTCTTCTTGAAGCGGTGGTTGAAGCGCTGCGCGAGGTCGCGGGTGAGCTCGAGGTGCTGGCGCTGGTCCTCGCCGACCGGCACGTAGTGCGGGCGGTAGAGCAGGATGTCGGCCGCCATCAGGACCGGGTACGAGAACAGGCCGACGCTCGCCGCGCCCTCGCCGCCCTTGGCCGTCTTGTCCTTGAACTGGGTCATCCGGCGTGCCTCGCCGAAGCCGGTCAGGCCGTTGAGCACCCAGGCGAGCTCGGCGTGGGCCGGGATGTGGCTCTGCACGAAGATCGCCGACTTCGCCGGGTCGACGCCTGCGGCGAGCAGCTGGGCAGCGCCGCGCAGGGTGCGCTCGCGCAGCACCTTCGGGTCCCAGTCGACCGTGAGCGCGTGCATGTCGGCGATGAAGAAGAACGGCTGGTGGTCGCGCTGCAGGTCCACCCACTGCCGCACCGCGCCCACGTAGTTGCCGAGGTGGAAGGAGTCCGACGTCGGCTGGATCCCGGAGAGGACGCGCGGGCGCGCCACCCCTTCGGGCACGGCCGGCTGCGCGGTCTCCGGCACGGGCGTGTGCTCGGTCGTGGCGGACATGGCAGCGATTGTCTCAGGCGCCCGCCCGGAGGATCACACGGGTCGGGCGGCCACGGAGGACCGGCGGTGCGTCACCGCCGAGATGAGCAGGAGCGCGACGCCGATCGTCGCCAGCCCGGCTCCGACCAGCGCTGGGGCGCGGTAGCCGTGCCCGGCCGCGATCACGAGTCCGCCGAGCCAGGCGCCGAGCGCGTTGGCGATGTTGAGCGCCGCGTGGTTCATCGCGGCGCCGAGGGTCACCGCTCCCCCGGCGACGTCCATCAGGCGCAGCTGCAGGTTGACCACGAGCACGGATCCGGTCGCGGTGACGAGGAAGGCCACCGGCAGCAGCAGCCAGCCGTGGGGGGCCGCGGCGAAGTAGACGAGCATCAGCACGATGCCGGTCGCGCCGGACAGGATCAGGCTGCGGAAGACCGACCACGCGGCCAGCTCGCCCGCGAGCCAGGTGCCGACGACCATGCCGAGGCCGAGCGCGAGCACGAAGAAGGGCACCGTGCCGCGCTCGAGGCCGCCGACCTCGGTCACGGTCTTCGCGATGTAGGAGTAGACGGCGAACATGCCGCCGAAACCGACCGCACCGACGGCCATCGTCAGCCAGACCTGCAGGCTGCCGAAGAACTCCCGCGCCTCCTTGCGGCCGCTCGCCTCCGGGTCACCGGGGACGGACGGGACGACGGCGAGCACCAGGGCGACCGTCGCGAGCGCGAGCAGGCCGCCGAGCAGGTACGTCGAGCGCCAGCCCACCTGCTGTCCGAGGAAGGTGGCCAGCGGCACGCCGACGACGTTGGCCACCGACAGTCCGAGCATCACGCTGGCGACGGCCCGGCCGCGCCGCTCGGGCGTGACCAGGCTGGCCGCGACGAGGCTGGCGACGCCGAAGTAGGCGCCGTGCGGGAGGCCGTCGAGGAAGCGGGCGGCCGTGAGGACCTCGTAGCTCGGAGCCGCGGCGCTGAGGATGTTGAAGACGGCGTACACGGCCATCAGCCCGACGAGCATGCCGCGGCGCGGCAGGGCCGCACCGAAGAAGGCGAGGATCGGCACGCCGACGACGACACCGAGCGCGTACGCCGAGATGATGTGGCCCGCGGTCGGGACGGAGACGTCGACGCCCTCGGCGACCTCGGGCAGCACGCCCATCGTCATGAACTCGGTCGTGCCGATCGTGAAGCCGCCGACCGCGAGCGCGAAGATCGCCAGCACCGGTCGGGAGTGCGACAGCTCGGGCTCGGACTGGGCCTCCGTGGAGGTCGCGGGCGCAGAGGTCACGTGGGATGGTAACCGGCCCGGGCGGGATCCTATTCCGAGAGGTCGGATGTCTCCGCGGCCCGTCGGGCGCGCTCCTCGTAGGCCGCCCGCGCCGCCGGGTCGGCCGAGCCCAGGACCTCGCCGGCCCGGGTGGCGCGCGACATCGCGTCCTGCACGAAGCGCGGCAGGGCGAGGCTGGACTTGCTGAGCGCCTGGGTCCAGCGCGGCACCCACAGCTCCGGCTTCGGCTTGCGCACCGCCGCCTCGATCACCTCGGCGACGTCCTCGGCGGTCACCGGCTTGATGCCGCGCGCCGCGGGCACCCCGGCGGCGAGCTCGGTCTGCACGACGGTGGGCAGGACGACGGTGACCTCGATGCCGTCCGGCGCGAGCTCCTGGCGGATCGCCTCGCTGAAGCCCACGACCGCGAACTTCGACGCGGAGTAGGTGGCGCCGTGCGGCACCGCCACCCGGCCGACGGCGGAGGCGACGTTGACGATGTGGCCGCGGCCGCGGTCGGCCATGCCCGGCGCGACCGCCTTCACGCCGTTGATCACACCGTGCACGTTGACGTCGAGGATGGTCTTCGCGACGCCCGCGGACTCCTTGAGCACCGGCCCCAGCGGCATGATCCCGGCGTTGTTGACGAGCACGTCGAAGGGCCCCAGGTGGGCGACCTCGGCGAGGAAGGCCGTCCAGGACTCCGGGCTGGTGACGTCGAGGTGGGCGGTGGCCACCCGGTCGTCGTACGAGGTCGCGACCTGGGCTGCGAGGCCGGCGTCGAGGTCCCCGACCGCCACCCGGGCGCCCTGGCGGGCGAAGCGTTCGACGGTGGCGCGGCCGATGCCGCGGGCACCGCCCGTGACGATGACGGACAGGTCGGCGAGGGAGCGGCTCATGGGTGCCTTTCGTTGGGGTCGGTCTCAGAGTCGGACGAGGTCGATCGGCTGGCCGTCCTTCGGGAACGGCAGCGAGTGGTTGTCGAGCGGCGCGACGTACGACGGGTCGACGGACCACCGGTGCGTGCGCAGCAGCCGGTGGAGGATCGCCTTCACCTCGGCGCCGGCGAAGTGGAGGCCGATGCACTTGTGGACGCCGCCACCGAAGGGCGACCAGGCGTAGCGGTGCGACTTGTCCTCGCGCCGCTCCGGCCCGAACCGGTCGGGGTCGAACCGCTCCGGCTCGCTCCACAGCTCGGCCATGAGGTGCGAGAACTGCACGCCGACCGCGACGTGCGAGCCCGCCGGCACGCGGACTCCCTGCACGACGGTGTCCTTGACGGTGTGGCGGGCGAGCATCGGCACCGGGGCCCGCAGCCGGAGGCTCTCCTTCATGACGAGGTCGAGCGAGGTCAGCTGCTCGAGCTCGGCGAGCGAGGGAGCCTCCCCCAGCGCCAGCGACTCCGCGCGGCAGCGCTCCTGCCACTCCGGGTGCTGGCCGAGGTGCTGGAGCATCGTCGACGTCGTGATCGTCGACGTGTCGTGCGCGGCCATCATCAGGAAGATCATGTGGTTGACGACGTCGTCGTCGCTGAACCGCTCCCCACCCTCGCCCTCGATGTGGCACAGCACCGAGAACAGGTCGCCGGTGCGCTCGGCCCGCTTGGCCGGCAGGTAGTGCCGCAGGAACTCCTCGAGCACCCGGCGACCGCGGTAGGCGCGCCCCCAGCGGGTGAACGGCACGTCGGCGCGCACCACGCCGGAGGCGGCCTGGACGCAGGCGATGAAGGCGTCGTTGACCCGCTGCATCTCCTCCGGCGAGGTGTCCGCGGCACCGCCCATGAAGATGTCGGCCGCGATGTCGAGAGTCAGCTGCTTGAGGGCCGGGTAGCAGCGGAATCCGTCGCCGGCCGACCACGTGTCGAGGCCGCGCGCGATCGCCGGGTGCATCGCGTCGACGTACGACGCCAGGCGGTCGCGCGTGAACGCCTCCTGCATGATCCGGCGGTGCAGGTGGTGCTCCTCGCCGTCGAGCAGCATCAGTCCGCGGTGGAAGAACGGACCGACCAGCCGCCCCCAGGCGGGGCCGTTGGCGAACGCCTTGTCGGCGTTGCGCAGCGCCTCCTCGCAGGCGTCCGGGCCCAGCAGCATCACGAAGGTCTGGCCGAGGAACGGGAACGGGGAGACCGGGCCGTAGGTGTCCCACTGGTGGCGCATCAGCGCCACCGGGTCCTTCGCGTAGGCCGTGACCCGCCCGAGGAGGGGCAGGCCGTGGTCGCCGGGCCGCACCGCGGGGAGCTCGCGGGTCGCCTGTTCGGTGGTCATGGACCACAGCGTCATTCAGGAAGGACGCCCTGTCAACCTTTTCTCGCGACCCTCTTCATGACAAGGTGGAGGGGTGGCAGTGCAGTCAGGGGTCTACAAGGGCGTGAGCGCGGCGGACCGCGCCGCGGAGCGCCGTCGCCGCCTGCTCGACGCCACGCTCTCCGTCTGGGCGGACCCCGCCCAGCGCACCACGATGACCGCCGTGTGCCGCGCCGCAGGGCTGACGGAGCGCTACTTCTACGAGAGCTTCACCGGCCTCGACGAGGTGCTGACCGCCGTCGTCGAGCAGGTCGCGACCGAGATCGAGACCACCACCCTCGCCGCCGCCGACGCAGCCGGGTCCGACCCCGCAGCCCGGATCAGCGCGGCCGTCAGCGCCTTCGTCGAGCTCCTGGTCGCCGATCCGCGCAAGGGGCGGGTGGCGATCATCGAGGCGGCCGCGCTGCCGGGACTCCGCGCTCGTCGTACCCAGCTCCTGCGGCACTTCGCGCACCTCGCCGCCGAGGAGGCGCACCACCACGCCGCGCGCCGCCACGAGGACGAGCTGGCCGGCCTGCTCTTCATCGGCGGGATGGCCGAGGTCGTCACCGCCTGGCTCGAGGGCGCCCTCGACGTGGATCCCGACGAGGTCGTCGCGACCGCCACCCGGGCGTTCCTCGGCCTCTACCCGTCCTGAGGAGCCGCGGTCAGCCGGCGAGGTGGCCCCAGTCCGTCGCGAGCTCGGCCCACGGCCCGACGGCCGCCACCTCCCCGTCCGCGAGCACGACGACCCGGTCGGCCTGCGCCAGCGCCGCACGCTTGGACGTGGCACCGATGACGGTGGTGTGCCGCTCGCGCAGGGCCGCCCACAGCTCGATCTCGGTGGCGGCGTCGAGCGCGCTCGACACGTCGTCGGCGAGCAGCAGCTCGGCGTCGGCCGCGAGCGCCCGGGCGAGGGCCAGGCGCTGCACCTGGCCGCCGGAGAGACGGACCCCGCGGTGCCCGACGAGCGCGTCCGGTCCACCGGCCTCCGCCACGTCGGCGCCGAGGCGGGCGGCCGCGATCGGCTCCTCGAACCGACGCTCGTGGCCGAGCTGCACGTTGTCGGCGAAGGTGCCGGAGAGCACCCGCGGCACCTGGGCGACGTGGGCGACCTGCCCTGGTCGCAGGAAGGCCTCGGGGTCCCGGACCTGCTGATCGTTCCACCGCACCGCACCGGTGTGGTCGATCAGGCCGGCGAGGGCCGACAGCAGGCTGGACTTGCCGGAGCCGACCTGGCCGACGAGGAGCACCAGCTCGCCGCGGGCGATGCTGAGGTCGACGCCGGCGACACCGACCGTGCCGTCGTCGTGGACCGCGGTGAAGTCGCGCAGGTGGAGCTCGTCGAGGGGGACCCGGCCGGGGGCCGCCGGCGCCGGCGCGGCGCCGGTGACGAGGTCGATCCCCTCCGGGAGCTCGACCAGGTCGGCACCACCGGCGAACCGCGAGGTCGCCCGCTGCCAGGCCCGCACACCGGGCGCCTCGGTCACGACCGCGCCGGCGACCCGGCCGAACCAGTCGAAGCCGTTGACCGCGGTGGCGACCAGCAGCGCAGTGGCCAGCCCCCACACGTCCCAGAGGTAGAACGCCCACGCGGCGACGACGCCGACCTGGACCATCACCATCGGCACGCCGTCGAGCACGGCCTGGACGCGGTGCTCGAACACGGCGGCCTCGACCCGGCCGCCGTCGACGCGGCGCAGGTGGGCGTGCACCTGCGGCGTGCGGCCCGCGAGCTTGACGGTGCGCGCGGACTCGACCGCCGAGACCAGCGCCCGGCCGAAGCCGGCGCGGGCCGCCGACGAGCGGGCGGCGGACCGGCCGGCGATCGGGCGACCGATCGACGAGGCGAGCGCGCTCGACGCCATCACGACGAGCAGCACCGCACCGGCGAGCCAGGTGCCGCCGACGAGCATCGTGAACAGTGCGATGAGCAGGCCGTTCACGAAGTCGATCCAGCGATCGGAGTAGCGCGCGTAGCGGTCGGCGTCCATCGACCGCGCGACCACCTCGCCCGGCGGCGTACGTGGCAACCGGTGCCCCGAGACCTGCCCGATCAGCACCGACATCCGCACCCGCAGCATGACCTCGATCCACCAGCGCGGATAGCGGCGGATCGCGTCGGCGAGCAGCAGCGGCCCGGTGACCAGCAACACCGCCAGCGCGAGGGTCAGCGACCCCACCGGCTCGCCGACGTCGAGCCGGGCGACGATGTGGCCCCAGACGAACCCGGTGAGCGCGCCGAGCGGCGCGAAGATGCTGGCGAGCAGGAACAGCACGACCGAGTAGAGCCCCCACCACGGGCGTACGCGCATCGCGTGCCAGGTGCCGCGGGCCAGTGAGGGACCGGTGCCGACGACGGGCCGTGCCGGCGGTTCGCCCGTACGACGGCGCGCACCCACGCCACCCGCCACCTCGAGCGGGTCGGGGACCTCGGCCTCCGGCAGGGCCTGCTCGTCGTCGGCCGCGCCCGCGGCGAGCAGCCGCCGGAACGGACCCTCGACGACGGCCAGCTCCTCGCGGAGACCTTGCTGGATGACGCGCCCGTGGTCGAGCACGGCGACCATCTCGGCCCGCTCGATGGTGCTCAGGCGGTGGGCGACCAGGACGCCGGTGCGCCCGCTGATCAGCCGGTCGGCGGCGGCGACGACGCGGCTCTCGGTGACCGGGTCCATCCGGGCGGTGGCCTCGTCGAGCACGACGACCTGGACGTGGCGCACCAGCAGCCGGGCGAACGCGACCAGCTGCTCCTCCCCCGCCGACAGGGTCGTGCCCCCGGGGCCGAGCAGGGTGTCGAGGCCGTCGGGCAGGCCCTCCACCCAGTCGGTGAGGCCGAGCTCGTCGACGGCCGCCTCGATCTCCTGCCGCGGCACCGGCGCGAAGAGCGCGATGTTCTCCGCGAGCGTGCCGGCGAGGATCTCGGTGCGCTGGGTGACCACGCCGACGCGGCGGCGCAGCTCGTGCAGGTCGAGGGTGGTGATGTCGGAGCCGCCGAGGAAGATCGTTCCAGCCGGTGGCTCGACAGCGCGCGAGAGCAGCGACGCGAGCGTCGACTTGCCCGAACCGGTGCGGCCGACGAGCGCGACGGTGTGCCCCGCCTCGACGTACATCTCGACGTCCCGGAGTGCGAACGCGCCCTCGGCGTAGGAGAAGTCGAGGTGGCGGATGCGCAGGTCGAGCGCGCCGGCCGGGACGTCCTCTCCCCCGACCGGCTCCGCCTCGACGGCGAGCAGCTGCCGCAGCCGCAGGACCGCACCCAGGCCGGCCTGGATGTCGGGGAGCTGGTGGGCGAGGTTGTTGATCTGGCCGACGAAGATCGTGGTGACCAGGAAGAGGGTGACCAGCCGGTCGACCGACAGCGACCCGTGCCCGGCGAGCAGGACGCCCGCGACGGCCACCGAGAGCAGCAGGCCGTGCAGGACGAGGCCGACCTGCGCGGCGACCCGGCCCTCGATCCGCACCACGGCGCCGAACCGCTCGTGCACGAGCGCGGACAGCTTCGCCAGCCGCTGCACGGCGAACGCCTGGCCGAGGCTGGTGCGGAGGTCGTCGCGCCCGGCGATGCCCTCCTCCAACGCTGCGGCATGGTCGGTCCAGGCCATCTCCTCGATGACCTTGAGCCGCGCGATCTCGATGAGCGAGGGACGCATCACCCACACGGTCACGGTGCCGACGACCGGGAACAGCACGAACGCCGGCCACCAGGTGAAGCCCGCGACCAGCCACATCGGCACGGCGCCGAAGCCCGTGCGCATCGCCATCCAGATCTGCTGGCGCAGCAGGGTGCCGACCTCGTGGGTGTCGTCGTCGACCCGGTCGAGGACCTCGCCGACGGCCTGCTCGGTCAGGTGCTCGAGCGGCTGGTGCAGCGCGGCGCTGAGCAGGTCGCCCCGCAGCCGGCCCTCCGCGCGGTCGACCACGCCGGCCCACACCACGCGGCCCGTCGTGTCGATGGCGGCGGCGCCGACGACGCACAGGGCGAGCCAGCCGACGAGCGCAGCCGTGGGGTGGTCGGCGACCCGGCCGGCGAGGACCGTGCCGAGCGCCGTGCCCAGCGAGCTGATCGCGACCGCGACCACCGCGAAGAGTGCGGTGCGGCCCTTGAGGCGGCGCCAGTCGACGCGGCGGGCGGGGTCGTCGGCGACGTGCTCCGGGGCCGGGGCGGGAGCCCGGGTCAACGTCGTCGTCACTGGAACGAGAGTAGATGGCGTCGCCGACATCCGCCTTCGAATATTCTCCGCCAGCGCACTCCCCGACGAGGAAATGGTCCCGGCGGGAACCGAGCGTACGGCTCGCGCGTTCAACCCGACGACATGCGCAAGAAGAAGCGTCGAAGACCGGACGCCCCCGCCGCCCGACCCGCCCCGGCCGAGCGCGAGGTGGGTAAGCGATGACACCCGTCCTCTCCCTGCTGCTCGGCCTGCTCGTCGTACTGGCCATCACCGCAGCCACGGGCTACTTCGTCGCCCAGGAGTTCGCCTACATGGCGGTCGACCGCTCGCGCCTCAAGGCACGAGCCGCCGCGGGCGACGCCACGGCTGAGCGCGCCCTGAAGGTCACCCGGCGCACGTCGTTCATGCTCTCGGGCGCGCAGCTCGGCATCACCGTGACCGGCCTCCTCGTCGGCTACGTCGCCGAGCCGCTCATCGGCGACGCCCTCGGCAGCATCCTCGGCGGGGCCGGCGTTCCGACGGCCGTCGGCGTGGCCGTCGGCACCGTGCTCGCCCTCGCCTTCTCGACGATCGTGCAGATGGTCTTCGGCGAGCTGTTCCCCAAGAACCTGGCGATCGCCCGCCCCGATCCGGTCGCCGACAAGCTGGCTCGCTCCACCCTCGGCTACCTGCGGATCACCGGCCCGCTGATCTGGGTCTTCGACCAGTCGTCGAACCTGCTGCTGCGCGCCGTGCGCATCGAGCCGGTGCACGACGTCGAGCACTCCGCGACCGCGCGGGACCTGGAGCACATCGTCGCCGAGTCACGTGAGACCGGCGACCTGCCCGACGAGCTGTCGCTGCTGCTCGACCGGGTGCTCGACTTCCCCACCCGCGACGTCGAGCACGCCATGGTGCCGCGCACCCGCGTCGACGTGGTCGCCGCCGACACCCCGGTGGCCGAGGTACGACGCCTGATGGCGGCGGGTCACTCGCGCTACCCGGTTGTCGACGCGGCCAGCGACGACAGCGTCGACGGGGTGCGAGGGGTGGTGAATCTCGGCGACGTGCTCGGCGCGGAAGCCTCGGCCACGCTCGCCGACCTGACCCGCCCGGCCCTGGTCGTCCCGACCCGGATGACGCTGCCGGACGCGCTGCACGAGATGAGCGCCACGAGCAACGAGCTCGCGGTCGTCGTCGACGAGCACGGGGGCTTCGTCGGACTTCTCACGCTGGAGGACCTCGCCGAGGAGCTGGTCGGCGAGCTGACCGACGAGCACGACGAAGAGGCGCCCGTCGCGATCGACGACGCCGAGGGCGCGTGGCTGGTGCCGGGCGGGCTGCCCGTCGACGAGGTCGAGCGCACCATCGGCCAGGACCTGCCGACCGGCGACTACCAGACCCTCGCCGGCCTGGTCATCGCCCAACACGGTCGGCTGCCCGCGCCCGGCACGGTCGTGCCGGTACGCCTGCCCGACGACCCGGGCGACCTCGTCCACGACAAGGGGCCCACACCCCGGTTCGCGCGGATGGAGATCGTCGAGGTGGACCAGCACGTGCCGTCGACGGTGCGGGTCACCCTGGCCGGCCCGGAGCGGGAGGAGTCGTGATGGAGAACCCGATCGTCGTGGCCGTTGCGACCACCGTGATCATCATCGCGAGCGCCTTCTTCGTCGCGGTGGAGTTCGCCCTCATCGCCGCCAGGAAGCACCGCCTCGAGGACGCCGCCCCGGGCAGCCGCTCGGCACGGGCCGCCCTGCGCAGCTCGTCCGAGCTGAGCGTCCTGCTCGCCGGCTCCCAGTTGGGCATCACCGTCTGCGTGCTGGCGCTCGGCGCCATCACCAAGCCGGCCGTCCACCACTGGCTGACCCCGGCCTTCGAGGACTGGGGCACGCCGTACTGGGCGGCCGACGTCGCCGGCTTCGTCGTCGCGCTCGTCGTGGTGACCTTCCTCCATCTCGTCGTCGGCGAGATGGCCCCCAAATCGTGGGCCATCGCCCACCCGGAGCGCTCGGCCACACTGCTCGCAATCCCGATGCGCGGCTTCATGTGGCTCACCCGGCCCCTGCTCACGGCGCTCAACAACGCCGCCAACGCCTGCTTGCGGCGGGTCGGGGTCGCGCCCGTCGACGAGGTGGCATCCGGGCAGGACCGCGACGGGCTGCGCCAGCTGATCGAGCACTCGGCGAGCGTCGGGGCACTGGAGTCGGCCTCGTCGGCCCAGCTCGCCGGGGCGCTCGAGCTCGACACGCTCACCGTGGGCGACCTGGTCCGCGACACCCCGCCGACAAGAGTGCCCGAGGACGCACGGGTCGCCGACGTCCAGGCCGCGAGCCTGCGGTCCGGCCACCTGCGCATCCTCATCGGCTCCGAGCACGAGTGCCTGGGCGTGGTCCACGTGCGCGACACCCTCGAGCTCGACCCGCAGGCCGGCCTCGACCACGTCCGGCGCCCGCCGCTGCAGCTGGCCGCCGACACGCTGGTCTACGAAGGCCTGGCCCGGATGCGTGAGACGAGCAACCAGCTCGCCGTCGTGACCGATCCGGCCGCCCCGGACCGGATGGTCGGCCTCGTGACGGTGGCGGACCTCCTCCAGCGCCTGGTGGCACCAGTCCACTAGCCGGCGCAGCGCGTCACGCGGGAGAAATGCCGAGCGGCCCCGGGGATCACCCCCGGGGCCGCTCGTCTGCTCCGTCAGAACGCGGCGAGCGCCTCGTTCAGCGTGGTGCTCGGGCGCATCACGGCCGACGTCTTCTCGGCGTCCGGGTAGTAGTAGCCGCCGATGTCGGCGGGGCTGCCCTGGACGGCGATCAGCTCGGCGGCGATCTTGTCCTCGTTGGCGCGCAGGCTCTCGGCCAGCGGCTTGAACGCCGCCGCGAGGTCCGCGTCCTCGGTCTGGTTCGCCAGCTCCTCGGCCCAGTAGAGCGCGAGGTAGAAGTGCGAGCCGCGGTTGTCGGTCGTGCCGAGCTTGCGGCCCGGCGAGCGGTCCTCGTTGAGGAAGGTGCCGGTGGCACGGTCGAGCGCGTCGGCGAGGACCTGCGCCGCGGGGGCACCGGCCTGCTCGGCGTACTTCTCCAGCGACGGGACCAGGGCGAAGAACTCACCCAGGCTGTCCCAGCGCAGGTAGTTCTCCTCGACGAGCTGCTGGACGTGCTTCGGCGCCGAGCCGCCCGCGCCGGTCTCGAACAGGCCACCGCCGGCGATCAGCGGGACGACGGAGAGCATCTTCGCCGAGGTGCCGAGCTCGAGGATCGGGAACAGGTCGGTGTTGTAGTCGCGCAGCACGTTGCCGGTGACCGAGATGGTGTCCTCGC
>CAZAQE010000064.1:0-12925 GCA_964487275.1 uncultured Nocardioides sp.
AACGCCCAACTCGACGAGCGCAACGCCCAACTCGACGAGCGCAACGCCCAAGTCGACGGGTCAGCGGAAGGAGAGGTCGCTCCCGGGGAGGACCGGGACCCGGAGCCGGGCTCCGTCGGTACCGCCGACCCTGACGGTGTGGAGGCCGGGCAGCGCGAGCGGCGAGGCGAGGGAGGTGCCGACGAGCTGGACGCGGATCCGGTGGCCCGCGCGGAAGCGGTTGCCGACCGGCCAGAGCTCGACCTGGTAGCGGCGGAACTGCCCCGGCCCCGGCGGGGAGGGGCGGGCGAAGTCGCCGTACGGCTGCACGATCCGGCCGTCGTCGTACAGCGATCTGCTCTCGACGACGCCCGGGAAGCTGGTCGAGAGGCGGCCGACGGTGAGCGGGTTCGAGGTGCCGTCGGGGGCGACGTCGGAGAGCACCGCCCAGATGCCCGAGCCGGGGGTCGTGGTCGCCAGCGCGAGGTCGAGCGCGACCGGGCCGGCGAGGTCGACGTCGGCGACGAGCGGCCTGGTCGTGAACGTCTGGCCGGTGAGGCCGTCGATGCTCGCGAGGCCCGACTGGGCGAGCAGCGGCAGCGCGCCGGTGAGTGCCTTCGCGCCGCCGGCCTCGAGGAGCGCGGTGTTGGGGACGTCGGTCATGGTCGGCAGCGACGGCACGGTGAGGTACGACGCCGTGGTGCGCGTCGCGGGCACGGACTCCGACAGGCCCTTGCCCGGCACCAGCGCCAGCTCCGCCCAGGTGGTCCCCGGGACGGGCCAGTCGTCGGCGGTCACCGTGGTGTGCTCGCCCGCGAGGTAGGCCGCCCGCGAGCCCTGCGCCAGGGTCAGGCTCACCCGCGGGGACGACTCGATCCCGTTGTCGACGCCGCGCACGTGGTGGTCCAGCCAGGCGGCTGCCTCGGCGGCGCCCCCGTCGGTGCCGGCCGGGACACCGTCGTGGCCGCCCTCCATCACCAGGTGGGCGCCGTCGGCACGCAGCGCCCGGTAGGCCTGGAACGCGCCGCGCGACTCGACGTCGTAGAACCCGTTGATGATCAGCACCGGGATGTCGTTGGCGTCGCCGCGCCAGCCGCGCTCCTGCCACCAGGCGTCGAGGGTGGGGTGGGCGAGCACGTTGAGCCCGGTCGAGAACAGCCCGCCGATCACGTCCAGCGAGGACGAGGGATCACGCTGCAGCCGGTCGATCCCCTGCAGCAGGGCCGGTGCGCCGATCATCGCGAGCACGCCGGCGCCGGGCAGCAGGTTGAGGATGCCGCCGGGGACGAGCAGGTCGCGGTAGAGCTCGTGCGTGCCGGACGTCAGGATCGCGGCCTCCACGCAGGGCAGCTCGAGGTGCCATGAGTTGTAGAGCGTGATCGCGCTCGCGGAGAAGCCGTTGAGGGCGAGGCGACCGTCGCTGAACGGCTGGTCGCACGCCCAGTCGAGCACCTCGACGACGTCGGCCTGGGTGCGCGGACCGAGCGCGTCGAAGGACCCGTCGCTGTCGCCCGTGCCGCGGATCTGGACGAGCAGGAAGTTGTAGTCGGCGCTGACGTCGAGCGTCTCGCTGCCCCGACCGTAGGGCGAGAACTCCACCACCGTCGGCTTCGCGGCGACCGGACCGGTGCTGGTGAGCGTGGTCTGGAGCTCGACGCCGTCGGAGGTGGTGAACCGCTGCTGGACGACGACAGGCTCGCTCGCCGGCTCCCCGGCGTTGGCCGGGACGACGGCCAGCCCGGCGACACTGGCGGCAGCGACGACCACCGATGCGATGCGCTTCCCCATGGTGCGCCCACCAGAACACGTGGCACGGGCTGTGTCCACCCCCACTCTCGCAAGGGCTGGGGCGCGGACCCTCCACCCCGGACAATGGGGCCATGGCCCGCGTCGCACTCGTCCTCGGCTCCGGAGGCGCCCGCGGCTACGCGCACCTCGGCGCGGTGGAGGAGCTGCGCTCGCGCGGCCACGAGATCGTCGCGGTCTCCGGTACGTCGATGGGCGCCGTGGTCGGCGGCCTGGTCGCGGCCGGCAAGGACCGGGAGTTCGCGGACTGGGCTTCCACCCTGACCAGCCGCCGGGTGCTGCGCCTGGCCGACCCGACGTGGGCGGGCGGTGGCGCGGCCACGGCCGAGCGGCTGATGGCGGCGCTCGACGAGCTCGTCGGCGACGCGATGATCGAGGACCTCCCGATCCCCTACACGGCCGTCGCGACCGACCTCGCCGCGCGCCGCGAGGTGTGGTTCCAGCGCGGCCCGATGATCCCGGCGATCCGTGCGTCGATCGCGATCCCCGGCCTGTTCACGCCAGCGGTCGTCGACGGCCGGATCCTCGTCGACGGCGGCCTGCTCAACCCGCTGCCGCTCGACCCGACCGCCGCCGCGGTCGCCGACTTCACGCTCGCCGTGTCCCTGCAGGGCCCGCGCGAACCCAACGAGCCGTCCTCGCCCGCCCGTGGCTTCTCCGTACGACGTGCCGAGTGGGCGGCCGACCTGCGCCGCCGGTTCCGCCGGGGCGAGGCCCTCACGGCCGTGGACGAGCTCGCGGACGTCGTACCGATCGGGGCGGTGGAGGCTCCCGCCGAGGCCGGACCCGAGGTCGACGTGCGCCCGGACGTGCGCACGTCAGAGGTCGTGTCGTTGTCGTTCGACGCGATGCAGAGCCTGATCACGCGCTACCGGCTGGCCGCGCTGCCGCCCGACGTACTGGTCACCGTGCCGCTCGGCGCCGCCCGCACGCTCGACTTCCACCGGGCCGAGGAGCTGATCGAGCTCGGTCGCCAGCTGACCAAGCAGGCACTGGACGACGCCGAGCGGTAGCCGGCGCCGGTTATCCTCCGAGGCATGCCAGCCCAGTCGCCCGCTCGGGGGCCGCGCGCGCTCCGCATCCTCGGAACCGGCGCCGCCGTGCCGGACGAGGCGCTCACCAGCGCCGAGCTGGACGGACGGCTCGGCCTCCCGGCCGGCACGGTCGAGGCGAGGACCGGTGTCCGGGTGCGGTACGTCGAGCGCGGCTCCGCCGCCGAGCTGGGCGCCCGCGCCGCCCGCAAGGCCCTCGCCGCGGCCGGCGTCGACCTCGAGGACCTGGACGTGATCATCGGCGCCAGCGCCACGCCGGACCAGCCGCTCCCCTGCAACGCCTCGCTGATGCACGAGCAGCTCGCGCCCGGGCGGCCGATCCCCGCATGGGACGTCAACGCCAGCTGCCTCAGCTTCCTCGTCGCGCTGGACCTCGCGGCGACCCTCGTCGACGCCGGGCGCCACGAGCGGATCCTGATCGTCTCCTCCGACCTCGCCTCCGTCGGGCTCGACTGGACCGACCTGGGCGCGTCCGGGATCTTCGGCGACGGAGCCGCCGCGGCCGTCGTCGGCCCCGCGAGCGACACCGGCTCCTCCGTGCTCGCCGCAGGCTTCGAGACCTTCAGCGAGGGCGCGCACACCTGCGAGATCCGCGGTGGCGGCTCGCGGTACGCCCCCGACCGGGTCGAGGGCGAGTACGCCGACTGGGGACGCTTCAGGATGGACGG
This sequence comes from uncultured Nocardioides sp., assembly GCA_964487275.1. GTDB lineage: Bacteria > Actinomycetota > Actinomycetes > Propionibacteriales > Nocardioidaceae > Nocardioides. Next base: position 3,506 of record CAZAQE010000064.1, read on the forward strand.
CGGCGCCGTGTTCCGGCTCGCCTTCAAGCACCTGCCGTCGTTCGTGGACGGGCTGCTCGACGAGGCGGGCGTGACGATGGACGAGCTGCCGGTCGTCGTACCGCACCAGGCGAGCCATCACGGCCTGGACTGGGTGCGCCAGCAGTTCGGCGTCGGCGACCGGCTGGTCGACATCTACGCCGACCACGGCAACCAGGTCGCCGCCTCGCTGCCGACGGCGCTGCACACCGCGATCGAGAGCGGACGCCTGCAACGCGGCGACCAGGCGCTCCTGCTCGGCACCGGCGCCGGGCTCAGCCTGGGCGGGATGGTGCTGTGCTACTGACGATCGAGCAGCCCGAGGTCGCCTTCCACTGGCTGCGCGTCGGCCACTGCAAGGGCCCCGAGGCCCTGGCACGGCAGGGTGGCCGGCTGCGGCCGGTCGAGTTCCCGTCGTACGTCGGTGCGCTGCACCACCCCCAGCACGGCTGGACGCTCTTCGACACCGGCTACTCGCAGCACTTCTTCGACGCGACGCGGCGCCTGCCGGAGCTGCTCTACCGCACGACGCTGCCGGTGACGCTGCCCGACGAGGAACACCTGCCGCGCCAGCTCGCAGCGCTCGACATCGACGCCCACGACGTACGACGGATCGTGGTGTCGCACTTCCACGGCGACCACGTCGGCGGGCTCCTCGACCACCCGCGGGCGCGGATCATCGCCGGCGCCTCCGGCGCCGAGCACGCGCTGTCGCTGAGGGGCATCAACGCGACCCGGCACGCGATCCTGCCGGCACTGCTGCCCGGCGACCTGCGCGACCGGCTCGACCCGGTCGACGGCTTCCCGTCCGTGGCCGTCGGCGGGTTGCGGACGTGGGACCTGCTCGGCGACCGCAGCCTGCTCGCCGTCGACCTGCCCGGCCACATGCCCGGCCACCTCGGCCTGCTCTTCACCTCCGGCGGGCGGCAGGTCATGCTCGTCGGGGACGCCGCGTGGACGACGCGATCCTTCCGCGACCTGAAGCCGCCGTCCCGGCTGGCGAAGGGGATCATGCACGACTGGCCCAGCACCGTCCGCACGCTCGGCGTCCTGCACGACCTGGACGCCGCGAACCCGGGCCTCCTCGTGCTCCCGGCGCACTGCCCGGAGGGCCACGCGGCCTGGACCGCCGGGGCCTGACGTGTCGTCGAGCCAGGCTGGTCCGACCGATTCGCCGCGTCGCGAGCGGCCTCAGATGGGTGCGATCGCAAGGCGCGGGCGCGAAGGCGGTCTGGTTGCACCATCGAGCGTCCGCAACGCGGCGAGCGCGCGCATATGGGGCCGCGCAGCAGCGGCGAATCGGTCGGGCCAGCCTGTTGCAGCGGTCGCTGCCACCTTCGTTCGCGAGCGCTGGCTCCTCCCCCGCGGGTACGACGCCCGGCGGGCCCGCGCGCTGCAGCGGTTCCTGCGCGAGGACCTCCCGCGGGCGTCCTTCTACGCGCCGTTCGCCGGCCGCCCGCTCAGCGACCTCCCGGTCGTCGACAAGCGCACCGTGCTGGCCGACTTCGCGGCCTTCAACCGCTACGGCATCACCCTCGGGCAGGCGCTCGCCGTCGCGGAGGCGGCCGAGCGCTCCCGCGACTTCACGGCGACCCTGCCCGGCGGGGTCACCGTCGGGCTGTCGTCGGGCACCACCGGTACCCGCGGCGTCTTCCTCGTCTCGGAGCAGGAGAGCCGCCTGTGGGCCGGGATCCTGCTCGGACAGATGATGGCACCGGCGTCGCTGCGGGTGCTCGCGCGGCGGCCGCTGCGGGTCGCGCTCTTCCTGCGTGCCAACAGCAACCTCTACGAGACGCTCGACAGCCGGCGGGTGGCGTTCTCGTGGCACGACCTGACCGTCCCCGTCGAGGACCACCTGCCCGACCTCCCCGCCACCGACGTCCTCGTCGCGCCGGCGAGCGTGCTGCGCCGGATCGCCGAGGCGAAGCCGGCCGGGCTGCGGCCGATCCAGGTCATCTCCGTCGCCGAGACCCTCGACCCGGAGGACGAGGTCGTCGTCCGCGAGGCGTTCGGCCGTCCGGTCGAGCAGATCTACCAGGCCACCGAGGGCCTGCTCGCCGTCAGCTGCCCGGCCGGCCGGCTGCACCTCAACGAGGGCCACGTGCACGTCGAGCCGGAGTGGATCGACCACCGCCGCTTCCACCCCGTCGTCACCGACTTCACCCGCACCACCCAGCTCGTCGTGCGGCACCGGCTCGACGACGTGCTCCTCGCCGCTCCCGGACCGTGTCCGTGCGGCCGGCCGGGTCGCAGCATCGCGGCCGTCCTCGGCCGGGCCGACGACGTGCTGACCCTGACCAGCGTGACCGGTGACGGCGAGGTCCCCGTCTGGCCGGACGTCCTGCGCCACGCGGTGGCGCTGGCCGGCGAGCTCGGCGACTACCGGATCGAGCAGCACGGCGCCGAGTGGCGGGTCGCCGTGACCGGCCTGCCGGCCGGGATCTCCCGCGTCGGCGTGGAGATCGACCGGCTGGCACAGCGGCTGCGCGCGCGGCCGCCGGTCGTCGTACCCATGGGGTGGCCGGCGGAGGCGCCGGACCAGAAGCGCCGTCGGATCAGGAGGCTGTCGTGAACAACTCGACGATGAGGCTGTTGGTGACCGGAGCGTCCGGCTTCGTCGGCGGGCGGCTGGTGGAGCGGGCCCAGGAGGCCGGGCACGAGACCTTCGGGATCGGCCGGCGACAACTGGACCGCGACGACTACGCGAGCGTCGACCTCGGCCGCACCGCCGTCCCCGACCTGCCCGCGCTGCCGTGGCAGCCCGATGCCGTCATCCACTGCGCGGCCCGCGCGACGCCATACGCATCCCGCAAGGCCTACGACCGCGACAACGTCACCGCCACCCGCACCGTCGTCGAGTGGTGCCGGCAGCTCGGGAACCCGCGACTGGTGCACGTGTCGTCGAGCTCGGTGCTCTACCGCGACGGCGACCAGCTCGACCTCACCGAGGACTCGCCGGTCGGCCCGACCTTCGCCAACGACTACGCCCGCACCAAGGCCGAGAGCGAGGCCGTCGTCCGCGCGTACGACGCCAGCTGGGTCATCGCGCGCCCGCGCGCCGTCTTCGGGCCCGGCGACACGGTGCTGTTCCCGCGGATCATCGCCGCCGCCAAGGCCGGCCGGGTCCCGCGGCTGACCGGGCGTGCGGAGCCCGCCGTCGGCGACCTCGTCTACGTCGACAACCTCGCCGACCAGCTGCTCCAGCTGGCGGCCCGCCCCGAGCTCGGCGGCGTCTACCACCTGACCAACGCCGAGCCCGTCGAGATCCAGGCGATGCTGCTCGAGGTGATCGACCGGCTCGGACTGCAGCCGCCGAACCGCGAGGTCAGCCTGACCACGGCGATGCGCGCGGCGACCGTGCTGGAGCGGACCTGGCGGCTGCTGCACCTGCCGGGCGAGCCGCCGATCACGCCGTACGGCGTGGGGGTGCTGAGCTGGTCGAAGACGTTCGTGCCGGACAAGATGCTGCGCGACCTCGGCAAGCCGCAGGTCTCGGTGGCCGAGGGCGTCGACCGGTTCGTCGAGTGGCAGAAGGCCCACCTGTGAGCCGGCGCGTCACGACGCTCGCTGCCGTCGGCTACCTCGCGCTCCAGGCAACAAAGGCGGCGATCACGCTGCGCAGGGCCTCGCGTGCGCCGGCCGCTGTCGAGCCCGGGGAGGCCGAGATCGGGAAGGTCGTCGTCGTGCAGCCGATCCTCTCCGGCGACCCCGGCCTCGAGGACGCCCTGCGCGACAACCTGCTCTCCCTCGACGGCGCCCGCTTCTGCTGGCTCGTCGACGCCGACGACGCCGAGGCGCAGCGGGTGGTTGCTCGAATCGTTCGATCGAACGGTTTGAGCAGGGAATCGGGGCCAAAGCCTGCGCAAACCGTTCGATCGAACGATTCGAGCAACCCCCGCGTCGACGTCCACCTCTGCCCGCCCGCACCCGACGGCATCAACCCCAAGCTGGCCAAGCTGCAGCCGGCCCTCGACGCGGCCGCCGACGACGAGGTCTTCCTCGTGCTCGACGACGACACCCGCCTGCCGCGGGCGAGTCTGGGGGCACTTCTCGGCGGTCTGGCGACCCACACGCTGGCGACCGGCCTGCCGGCGTACCTCCCGGGTGCGACGCCCTGGGCACGGCTCGTCGAGCAGTTCGTCGACAACAACGCCGCGATGACCTACCTGACCCTCGACCCGGTGACGATCAACGGGATGACGTGGGCGATGCGGGTCAGCGACCTGCGCGCGCTCGGCGGGTTCACGCCGATCCTGCGCCACCTCACCGACGACCTCGCGGTCGCGGGCGCGGTCCTGCGCACCGGCGGCACGATCTGCCAGACCGCTTCACCGCAGTGGATCACCACGACGGTCGACTCGCCCGGACAGTACGTCCGCCTGCTGCACCGCTGGATGCTCTTCGCCAGCCTGCTCCTGCGCCGCCAGCCGCTGCGCACCGTCGCCGCGATCAGCGTGCTGCACGGCACCCACCCGAACCTCCTCTGGGCGGTCCTCGTCGGGACAGTCCGCGAGCGTCGTCCATGGCTGCTGCTGACCGTGCTCGGCGGCCGCGCCGTGCTGTTGCGGCGGGTGCAGCGCCGCATCCACGGAAGGTCGCTGCACCGCCCCGGCTTCTCCCTCGCCTCCGAGCTGGCGCAACCCCTCCACCTCGGCCACGGCGCCGTGCAGCGGACCATCCGCTGGCGGACCCACACCTACCGCGTCGTCTCCGACGACGACTTCCGGGAGGTCCGATGAGGCTGCAGGTGCTCCACCTCACCGGACAGAGCGACCCGCGCAGCTGCGCCCTCTCGCCGGTGCAGGACGCCTTCCTGGACGACCTGCCCGTGCCCGAGGAGGCGAAGGTCCGGCTGAACTTCCCGTACGACGCCACCCTGGCGCCGTATCGGACAGTTCCGATACTGATCGGAAGCCTGCGCCACCTGGTGCTGTTCTGGCGGATCCGGCTGCGGCGGGCGGCATGGGCGGCGCGGCACCGGCCGCCGGTCGAGGAGCAGCTGCGCAGGGCCGACCACACCCTGGTCCTGGCCGGATCCATCGGGCTCGACCTGCTCGGGCGGCTCGACCTCCCCCGCGACCTCCTCGACCGGCTGACCGTCGTCGCCTACGGCGCGGTGGCCACCCGGCCGCCGGACTGCCGGACCATCCGGGTCGCCAGCCCGAGCGACCACCTCGCGCGCTGGTGGCCGTACGACGTCGAGGTCGCCGCCGGACACCTCGACTACCTCGCCTCGCCCGATCTGGCGGCGCTCTGCCACCGGGTCGCGGCCGAGCTGGCGGTCGCATGAAGCAGGTCGACCTCGTCGCCCCGCCGATGGCCGGGCACCTGCACCCGGTGCTCGGCATCGCGACCCGGCTCGCGGCCGAGCCCGGCCTGTCGGTACGGGTGATCAGCACCGCCGCCGCGCAGCCGGCGATCCGCGCCGCCGGCGTTCCCGGGCAGGCGCTGCTGGACGGGGCCGACGAGGTCATCGAGACCGTCGTGAACCCGCCGTACCGGATCGGCAGCAACCCACGAAAGCTCTTCCGCCAGTTCAGGGCCGCGGTCCGGCTGCAGCAGGACTTCCGCGCGGAGCTGCTCGACCTGTGGGCGCGGGAGCGACCGGACCTGGTCATCGCGGACTTCACGATGGGCGCCGTCGGCACCGCCGCCGACGAGGTCGGCCTGCCCTGGTGGACGGTCCACCCGTCACCGTGCGCGATCGAGGGCAGGAGCGGGCCGCCGGCCTACCTCGGCGGCTGGCGCCCGGGCGTCCGCGTGCCCGGGCGGGCACGGGACGCGATCGGGCGGCGCTGGGTCCGTGGCTTCAAGCGGGTCGCCCCGCGGCTCGCGGGCGTACGACTCGCGGACGTCGGCGTCGAACGGATCTACCGCCCGGACGGCTCGGAGGCGATCTACTCCGCCGACCGCACCTTCGCGCTCACCCCCGCCGCGATCGAGTACGAGCGCAGCCTCCCCCAGGCCGTCCGGTACGCCGGCCCGGTGCTCTTCACACCACCCGTCGCCACGCCTCCGCCCGATCTCCCGCCGGCCCAGCGGCACGTGCTGGTCACCGCCGGCACGCACCTGCCCTGGCACAAGCAGGCACTGCTCGACGCCGCCGTCGGCGCGGTCGCCGACCTGCCGGCCGACGTCGTCGTGCACCTGAGCCTCGGCGGCTGCGCCGGCCCCGTCGAGGCCACGGGACTGCCGGAGCGCGTGGTCGTCCACGACTACATCAGCTACCTGCGCGACCTCCCGCGCTTCGCCGCCGTGGTGCACCACGGCGGCGCGGGCGTGCTCGGTCACACGCTGGCGGCGGGCCTGCCATCGGTCGTGTGGCCGGTGGACTACGACCAGTTCGACCACGCCGTGCGGCTGGTCGATGCCGGCGTCGCCGTACGGCTCTTCCAGCCCGCCGGCCTGGCCGGCCGGATCCGCCAGGTCCTCGACGACCCCCGCTACCGCCGGGCCGCCCAGCAGGTCGCCGCCGACATCGCCGCCGCCCCTGCGGTCGACCTGATCGCCGACGAGGTCCGCACCCGACTCCTCCCCTGACCCCGCCCTCCGCCGAGTTGGGCGTTCGGGCCGCCGAGTTGGGCGTTCGGGCCGCCGAGTTGGGCGTTCGGCAGCGAACGGCGCCCGAAACGCCCAACTCGATGGACAGAATCCCCAACTCGGCGCGCGGAACGCACAAGTCGGCGGGTACGACGACCGCGTCTCAGCGCCGCGCGGGTTATCGGATTCGGCCACGAGATCGGCGGACGCGAGGCATCATGCGCGCATGGACATGGGGCAACCGTCGAACGAGCGCGCCCGGCTGGACGCGCTGATTTCTGCGGCCGCACCCGACCCGGTCCCCGCCGGGCAGGCGCTCCCCCTGCTGCAGCAGTCGGGCGAGAAGGATGCGGCGGTCCTCGGGCGACTCGCCTACCACGCACTGACCGGCACCGACCCCGGCGAGGGTGATCCGCCGCCGCCCGGCGAGGTCGCGCCCGGCTTCCCGCCGTTCGCGGCCGAGGTCCTCATGCGCGCCATCTGCGGCCCGGACCACCGGCGTCCGACCGCGCAGGCGCTGTTGATCGTGCTCGACACGGTGCCGCTGGCTTCCTGGCCGGGTGCGGACCGGCCGTTCATCACGCTCGGCGAGGACGCTGCGGAGGCTGAGGTCGAGGAGGCGCAGGCGACAGTCGAGGCACCGGCCGCCGAGCCCGAGGTGGAGCCCGAGCCCGAGGTGGAGCCCGAGGTCGAGCCCGAGCCCGAGGCGGAGCCCGAGCGGCCGGCCACGGCCGCGATCCACCAGGACGAGTTCCGCAGCCTGCTCACCCCGTCCCGCCCGGTGCCGCGCTTCGACCCACTGACCGACCCGCTCACCGATCCGTGGGACCCCGACACCGGCGAGATCGCGCGCATCGACCTGTCGCTCGTCACCGGTACGACGGCGACCGAGCCCGCGTCCGACGAGCCGGAGGTCGTCGCGGAAGCCGTCGGACCCGAGCCGGTCCCGGAGGCCGACGCCGTCGCCGAGGAGGCCGAGCCGGACGCCGAGCCGCTCGCCGAGGAGGACGCCGAGGAGGACGCCGAGCCGGCTGAGCCCGTCACCGAGGAGCCGGTCACCGACGACGGCCCGCGTGGCATGCACGACGAGTTCCGCAACTTCGTCTCGCCGAACTTCGCGGTGCCCCACTTCGAGCCGCTCGAGGGCACGTTGCCCGCGGGGAGCGACCGGGTCCGCCGGCGTCGTACCCGCACCTCGTCCCGGGCAGCCGAGGACGAGAAGCCCGCCACGTCAGCCAAGGCACCAAAGGCACCGAAGGCACCGAAGGCACCGAAGGGGAAGCCCCCCAAGCCGCCCAAGGAGCCGAAGGTCCGCGCCGAGCACACGCCGGTCGCGAACGCCTCCTCCGACGACGACCGGCGCCAGACCCTGCTGCTGGTCGGCGTGCTCCTGGTGCTGATCGTGCTGGGGGTCGTGTGGGTGGCCAGCGGCAACAACGAGGAGAAGGGCGCCGACGACCCTCAGGGCGCGAGTCGCTCGATCGTCCAGCCGTTGTCGGTCGCGGTGTAGCGCAGGCGGTCGTGGAGCCGGCCCGGCCGGCCCTGCCAGAACTCGAAGCGCGTCGGCTGCACGCGGTAGCCGCCCCACTCCGGCGGCACCGGCACGTCCTGGCCGGAGAACCGCTCCTCCGCCTCGCGGTGGCGCAGCTCCAGCTCGTCGCGACCGGCGACGACCTGCGACTGGGGTGACGCCCAGGCGCCGAGCTGCGAGCCGCGCGGCCGCGAGGCCCAGTACGCCGCCACGTCGCCGACGGGGAGCGGATGGGCAACCCCCTCCACCCGCACCTGCCGCTCGAGCGGGTGCCACGGGAAGAGCAGCGCGCACCGCGGGTCGTGCGCCAGCGCCTCGCCCTTGCGGGAGGCGGTGTTGGTGAAGAACCGGAAGCCGTCCGCCCCCACCCCCTTGAGCAGCACCGTCCGCGCGGACGGTGCACCGTCGGGGTCCGCCGTGGCGACGACCATGGCGTTGGGCTCGTGGAGACCGGCGGCGGCCGCCTCGTCGAACCACCGCTGCCACAGCTGCCACGGATCGGCGCCGGCGTTCGCCGTGTCGAGCCCCGCGTCGCCGTACTCCGCACGCAGGGCGGCCAGGTCCACCGCTCGGTCATCCGACATGGCCCCAATCTAGGCCGCGGCTCCGAGACCCGATGCGGGGTGGGGCAGAATGCCTGTGGCCCGCGGCCGCCGGCTCCCCGGCCGGCCGCCCGAAGGAACGAAGGAGTCGCCGATGGTCGAGGTACACCACGGACTGGAAGGCGTCGTCGCCTTCGAGACCCAGATCGCGGAGCCGGACAAGGAGGGCTCGGCGCTGCGCTACCGCGGCGTCGACATCGAGGACCTGGCCGGCCGGGTCCCCTTCGAGAACGTGTGGGGCCTGCTGATCGACGGCTCCTTCACCCCCGGCCTGCCGCCGGCCGAGGCGTTCAGCCTCCCGGTGCACACCGGTGACGTCCGCGTCGACGTCCAGGCCGCCATCGCGATGCTCGCGCCGGCGTTCGGCTTCGGGCAGACCTACGACATCTCCGACGAGCAGGCCCGCGAGGACCTCGCCCGCGTCGCGGTGATGGTGCTGTCGTACGCCGGCCAGTCGGCCCGCGACATCCACCTGCCCGTCGTACCCCAGCGGCTCGTGGACGAGGGCCGCACCCTTGCGGAGAGGTTCCTCATCCGCTGGCGCGGCGAGGCGGACCCGAAGCACGCACACGCGATCGACGCCTACTGGTCCTCGGCAGCCGAGCACGGCATGAACGCCTCGACGTTCACCGCCCGCGTCATCACCTCCACCGGCGCCGACGTCGCGGCTGCCTTCTCCGGCGCCATCGGCGCGATGAGCGGGCCACTGCACGGCGGCGCCCCGTCACG
>CAZAQE010000065.1:0-11985 GCA_964487275.1 uncultured Nocardioides sp.
TCGAGGGCCGCCACGACGCCGAGCTCGTCGAGAAGGTCTGGGGCGACGACCTGCGGATCGAGGGCGTCGTCGTCGAGTACCTCGGCGGCGTGGACGACCTCGCCGACCACCTGCGCGACTTCAAGCCGGGCCCGAACCGCCGTGTCGGCGTGCTCGTCGACCACCTCGTCGCAGGCTCCAAGGAGAGCCGCATCGCGCAGGGCATCATGAGGTCGCCCGTCGGCAAGGACGTGCTGATCGTCGGCCACCCGTTCATCGACATCTGGCAGGCCGTCAAGCCGGAGCGGCTCGGCTTCCAGCAGTGGCCGAAGGTCCCCAAGGGCATCGACTGGAAGAAGGGCACCTGCCAGCAGCTCGGCTGGCCGCACCGCGACCAGGCCGACATCGCCCGCGCCTGGAAGCACGTCCTCGGCGGCGTGCGCGGCTTCCAGGACCTCGACCCGCAGCTGCTCGGCCGCGTCGAGGAGCTGATCGACTTCGTGACCGCGCCGGGGTCCTGACCGGCTCAGCCGCGGTGAGCCGCTGGGTCCGCCGGTCGGCTTGCGGGCCTCGAGCACGGGAGTGGGGAACTCTCGAGTCACCAGGTGACACAGAAGTTCCCCCTTCCCGTGAGAACCGCGACGAAGCCGCCCGAGACCGACCACGCAGCGGATGTTCAGGCGGGGTTCGAAGGCCACGTGGACCAGATCCAGACGGTCAGAGCCCCTGCCGGTAGCGCGCCAGGACCTCGTCGACCCGGTCCTGGTCCCGCGCCTCGAGCGGGATGAGCAGCTCGGTGACCACGTCGGTCAGCTCGGCGATGCGCCGGTTCAGCTGACGGTTCTCCTGGACCTCGGCCTCGAGGACGCGCACCCGCTCGCGCAGGCTGGCGCGGGCGCGGATCCGGTCGACGACGGGAGCCGGGAGGTGGTCGCGGGCCTGCTCGCGCAGCCGGGCCTTCAGCTCGTGGGTGCTCATCGGTTCTCCTTCTCGGTGCGGGCGGCGCGCGCGGGCCAGGTGGCCCGGATCCGGCAGACCGCCGGGTCGGGGCGGTCCAGCATGTCCTCCCCCGGTACGACGACCAGATGCTCCACGACGCCACCGGCAATCTCGATCGCGGCCCGGACCGACGCGGGGTCCACGCGGCGCACGAGCCCCTCGGGCTCCAGCGGCGTGCCGGCGGCGCCGCCGGGCGCGTCGTGGGTGGCCTGGAACTCCAGGAACAGCGAGCCGCCACCGGGCCGCAGCGCCATCCGGGCGAGCAGCCACAGCTGGTCGAGGGCGGCCTCGTCGAGGCACCCGACGAGGTGGCGCGCGTAGAGGTGGTGCGGGTCGCGGGCCAGGCGGGTGCCGTGCAGCAGGGTCGAGCGCAGCTCGCCGAGGATCAGCTGGCCGGCGTCGACGTCGAGCCCTTGCCGGTGGGCCCTGCGGCGCAGGACGCCGAGGCCGCCACGGGAGAAGTCGGCGGCGCCGGCGCGGACGCCGCGTCGGGCGAACCAGAGCGCGTCGCGGCCGGTGCCGGCGCCGACGTCGAGGACCGGCAGATCACCGAGCTGCGGGGCGACCCAGGCCGCGAACGCCGACGGACCGGCGGGCACCTCGCGCTGGGCGGGCCCGTTGAAGAGCCCGGTCCACTGGCCCATCTCGGTCCGGAAGCCGCGCAGCCAGCCGTCGAGCCGGCGCACGCCGTCGGGCGGGTCGGCGTAGCGGAACGACGGGTCGGGCGTGCGCCAGTGCGGCCCGTAGAGGAAGGCCAGCATCGCCTCCGGGTCGCGCGGCGCCGGGAACTCGTGACCGTGCAGCTCGATCGTCGAGAACGGCTCGATCGCGCTGCGCGGCAGCGAGCCGCTGCGGTTGCCGAGCTGGAAGAAGGTGTCGCCGACGTGGAAGGCCACGAAGACGTCGATGTGGCACAGGCGACCGTCGGACAGCGGCAGCAGCAGCTTGATGTCACCACCCGACATGCGCAGCAGGTTCCAGCCTCGCTCCCTCATCGCGCGGGTGATCCGGTAGGACTCGGCGATCACGTCGGCCGGGGAGGAGTGGTCGGAGAGGTAGCACAGGTCGGTGTCGGAGTCGTGGGCCAGCATCCGGCCCTCGCGCACGGCGCCCAGCAGGGCCCCGTAGTTGAGGTAGGCCTCGACGCCTGCGTGCTCGCGGAGGTCGTCGATCGCGCGGCGGGTGCCGGCGAGGATCTCCGCGCGCACCTCCTCAGCGGTCGCCGCGAACGACCGGGTCAGGTGCCCGACCTTGTCGACGCACAGCCGGTGGCCGGCACGGTCCACGACCGCGAGCGGGCCGTCGCCGCCGCCGAGACCGACCTCGGCGTCGTACAGGACCTCGGCGCCGGTCGCGTCGGTGACCCGCACCCGGCCCCGGCCCGAGAGGTAGGGACGCAGCACCCCCGGCCACGGCACCAGGACTCCCCCGGCCCTGCGCACGCCGTCGCGCTCGGGGGTGAGCGAGAAGACGTAGTGACCGTCGATCTCGACGAGGAAGGGCCGCGATGCGGCCGGGAGGAGGATGCCGTCGTCGGAGACGACGGTGGTCACGACGCCCCGCGGTGCGCCAGTGCCTTGCGGAGCGCGGTCGAGGACGTCTGCAGCGTGTAGGGGAACCAGGTCACCTCGACGCCGAGGGCCGCCATGTCCTGCTCGAGGCGCCGCCCCTTGGCCGTGCCCTTCCAGTCGTCACCCTTGAAGATCCGGTGGAAGCCGACGTCGCGCCAGGAATCGACCTTGCTCGCAGTGTGCTCCGCGTAGACGGCGTCGACGATGCCGATGGCCTCGACGATCTCGAGCCGCTCGGTCAGCGGGACCGTCGGCCGGACCCCCTTGGTGTCCAGGCACACCTCGTCGGCGACCACCCCGGCCACCAGGACGTCGCACCACGGCCGCGCCTGGCGCAGCGCGTTGAGGTGACCGATGTGGAACAGGTCGAAGGCGCCCGGCACGTAGCCGATCACCGGCCCTGACATCGCGGATCCCGACTTCTTCATAAAGTCGAGTGTAACACTGTATTTAGTTGTGTTTATCCCAGCAGGCGGTGGACCACGCCATCGGCGAGCAGCCGGCCGCGCAGCGTGAGGACCACGCGATCGCTCCGGTCCTCCACCATGCCCTCCGCGACGAGCCCGGCGAGCGCGGCCCGGCCGTCGTCATCGAGGACCGCCGGATCGAGGCCGCTCCGCAGCCGCAGCTCGAGCAGCACCCGCTCGACGCGGCGCGTGCCGTCGTCGAGCACCTCCCGGGCGTGGGCCGGGCTCTCGCCCGCCGCCAGCCGCCCGGCGTACGCCGCCGGGTGCTTCACGTTCCACCATCGGACACCGCCGAGGTGGGAGTGCGCGCCGGGTCCGACCCCCCACCAGCCGGCCCCGGCCCAGTAGCCGAGGTTGTGGCGGCAACGGGCGTCGTCGTCGCGTGCCCAGTTCGACACCTCGTACCAGCCCAGCCCGGAAGCCGTGAGCCGCTCGTCGGCCTGCACGTACTTGTCCGCGAGGTCGTCGTCGTCCGGCATCGGCAGCTCGCCGCGCCGCACCCGCCGGGCCAGCGCGGTGCCGTCCTCGACGATGAGGGAGTACGCCGAGACATGGTCGGGCGCACACGCCAGCGCGGCCTCCAGGGTCGTCTCCCAGTCCTCCGTGCTCTCTCCCGGCGTGCCGTAGATCAGGTCCAGGCTCACCTGCTCGAAGCCGGCCGCGCGGGCCGCCTCGACGACACCGGGGACCCGCAGCGGGTCGTGCGTGCGGTCGAGCACCGCGAGCACCTGCGGCACGGCCGACTGCACGCCGAACGACACCCGGGTGTAGCCCGCCTCCCGCAGCTCGGTGAGGTAGGCGAGGTCGACCGAGTCGGGGTTCGCCTCCGTCGTCACCTCGGCGCCCGGGACCAGCCCGAACTCGTCGTCGATCGCGCGCAGCAGCCGGCCCAGGTCGGCCGCCGGCAGCAGTGTGGGGGTGCCGCCGCCGAGGAAGACCGTGTCCACCGGACGCTCCGCCGCACCCAGCACGCGCCGGGCCAGCCGGACCTCGTGGATCGCCTGGTCGACGTACGACGCCCGGGAGACGCCGGGACCGAGCTCGTCGGCCGTGTAGGTGTTGAAGTCGCAGTAGCCGCAGCGCACGCGACAGAAGGGCACGTGGACGTAGAACCCGAACGGGCCCTCGCCGAGCGCGGCGAGGGCCTGCTCCGGAAGGGACCCGTCGGTCGGGGCGGGGTCACCCTCGGGCAGTGCGGACGGCATCCGACCAGTCTCCCAGCCGCCGTCTACACAGGCACGTTGAGGGAGACGGTGTAGCCCTCCTCGACCGAGCCGGTCACCTTCGCCATCTGCAGCGAGTAGCCGTCGCTGAAGATGCCGTCGGACGCCAGGCTGAGCTGGGACAGGTTGGTCACGCTCTGCTCGTAGCCGTCGGTGGCGTAGACGTCGTTGCAGACGTCCTCGGGCAGCGCCAGCTGGGAGGTGCGCAGCTTGTTGTCGGCGCTGGTCGCCTTGGCCAGGCTCTCGTAGACCTCGAAGTGCATGTGCGGCCAGCGCCCGGCGTAGCAGGCGGGGAAGACCGTCGTGAACGTGAGGTTGCCGTCGTCGTCGGCCTCCTGGACGCCGCGCAGGTAGTTCTCGCCCGCGATCTCGTCGTCGTACATCGAGTAGCGGCCCTCGCGGTCGCAGTGCCACAGGTAGATCGCCGCACCGGCGAGCGGGGTGACGGTGTCGCCGTTGAGGTCGTAGACCTTGAGCTTCACGGTGGTCGGGATGCCCGCGGCCACCCCGGAGGCGTCGCCGAAGCTGGACCTGATGTCGCTGCGGACGACGCCCGACTCGTTCAGCACGTTCGGACCGTTGCTGCCGTCGCCGGGGTAGGGCCCGGCCGTCTCCTCGGGGATCTCCCCGTCGGCGACCTCGACGCTCGCGTCGCCGCCCATCGCGCCCATGCCGCCCCCGTCCGGCGGGGTGCCGTCGGGCGGGCCACCCTGCGTCGTACCGCTCGGGGTCGACGCGCTCTCCGGGGACGTGGTGTCGTCAGCACCGCACGCGGTCAGCGCAGCGGCGGCGCCGACCCCGCCCAGGAGGCCGAGCAGCCCACGACGCGCCATGATCTTCGGCAGGTCGTGGGACAGCCCGAGGTCGTGCTCTTCGGTCTCGTCGGTGGCTTCGTGGTGGCTCATGCCCCGAGTCTCGGGGCCGAACCTGTGAGGCCGCTGTGTCAGCCGTAGAAGGAGGCGATGAGGTCCTTGTTGTTGGCCTCGACCACGTTGCGCTTCACCTTCAGCGACGGAGTCAGCTCACCGGACTCGATGGAGAGGTCGTGGTCGAGCAGCTTCCACTTCTTGACCGTCTCCCAGCGGTTGAGCTGGGCGTTGAGCTGGTCGACGTACTCACCGACCATGGCCTGCACCGCGTCGTCGTTGACGAGCGCCGTGTAGTCCTTGCCCTCCTTGCCGTTCTCCGCCGCCCAGCCCGCGATCGCGTCGGGGTCGAGGGTGATCAGCGCGGAGACGAAGTTGCGCTCTGCGCCGAAGACCATGAACTGGCTGACGTAGGGGCACAGTGCCTTGAACTTGGCCTCGATCGCCGGCGGGGCGATGTACTTGCCGCCAGAGGTCTTGAACAGCTCCTTGATCCGGCCGGTGATCCGCAGGAAGCCGTCGTCGTCGAGCTCCCCCTTGTCACCCGTGCGCAGCCACCCGTCCTCGGTCAGCGCCTCGGCCGTCGCGTCGGGCCGGTTGTGGTAGCCCGCCATCACGTGCGGGCCCTTGAGCTGGACCTCTCCGCCCTCGCCGATGCGCACCTCGGTGCCCGGGAAGGGCTGGCCCACGGAGCCGAGCTTGTAGGCGTCGGGATGGTTCACCGTCGCCCCGGCGGCGTTCTCGGTCATGCCGTAGCCCTCGAGGATGAGGATGCCGGCAGCGTGGAACCACGCGGCGATCTCCGCGTTGAGGGCCGCGGAGCCGGAGATGAAGAACTTCACCCGGCCGCCGAAGCGCTCGCGCACCTTGCTGAAGACCAGCTTGTCGAACAGGCCGTGCTGCACCTTGAGCAGCAGCGGGACCGGCTTGCCGGCGAGCTTCAGCTCGTCGACCCTGGTGCCGACCTCGAAGGCCTTCTTGAAGATCTTCTCCTTGGCACCGCCCTCGGCGGCCTGCATGGTGACGATCCGCGCATGCGCCTTCTCGAAGATGCGCGGCGCCGCGCCCATGAAGGTCGGCTTCACGACGCCCAGGTTGTCGACGATCTTCTCGACGCGACCGTCGATCGCGGTGGCGAAGCCGCAGGCGAGCTGCGTCGAGAGCAGCACCTTGCCGAACGAGTGCGCCATCGGCAGCCAGAGGAACTGCAGGTCACTCTCGTCGAGGATGTCCTGCGCCTTGATCGCCTCGCCCTCGAACACCCACGCCTTGTGCAGCGTGCGCACGCCCTTGGGCTTGCCGGTGGTGCCGGAGGTGTAGATCAGGGTCGCCAGCTGGTCGGGCTCGATCGCCCGGGCGACGTCGTCGACGGCCGACGGGTTCGCGGCGAGGTGGGCATCGCCGAGCTCGGCGAGCTGGTCCAGCGAGATGACCCAGTCGCCGTCGGCACCGTCGGCCAGCGCGGCGTCGAACGACACGACCTTGCCGAGCGACGGGAGCTCCTCACGGTACTCGCGCAGCTTCTGCAGCTGCGTCTCGTCCTCGGCGAAGACGATCCGGCACTCGGAGTCGCCCACGATGTACGCCGTGTCCTCGCCGCCCGTCGACGGGTAGACCGTCGTGGTGGCGCCGCCGGCGCACATGATGGCGAGGTCGGCGAGGATCCACTCGTAGCGGGTCGAGGACGCGATGCCCACCCGCTGCTCGGGCTCGAGACCGAGGGCGAGCAGGCCGGCCGCCAGGCGTCGTACCCGGTCACCGGCCTGACGCCACGTCACGGACTCCCACGCCTCCCCGCGCGGGAACCGGAACGCCTCCCGGTTCGCGCTCTGCTCCACCCGGTCGAGGAACTGCACGGCGCAGTTCTTCGGCAGGTTCTGGAGGAAACTCGTGTCGTGATTGATGGGCATGACGCTCCCTGCATGCTCGTCCGAGACCGGCCTAACTGAGCAGTAACCTAGATCAACGGCTCAAGGGGCGGTAGCGAAGGCGCCACCTGACGGACGAATTCCTCGGCCTTCTCGCGGACCTTGGGCAGCAGGCCGTCGACGACGAGCAGGTCCGGAAGGCGGCTGCGGTCGGTGTTGAGCGCCACGAACATGTCCCGGATCGTCACCCCGTGGCCCGGTCGGTGCACCACGTCGATCGGCGCACCGGCCTCGATCGTGCCCGTCTCCAGGACGCGGAGATAGGGCCCCGGCCGGGCCTCCGCGGTGAACCTCCTGACCCAGGCCCTCGGGTCGTAGCCCGACTCCCCCATCCAGCCCTTGAAGTCGTTGCACGGCGTCCGGACGTAGACCGCCTCGAGCAGCACGCCGTCGACCTCGTCGCCGATCCGGAGGCGGGTGCCCACCTCGAGCGCGTTGAGATCGATCCCCTCGGTGGTGAGGTTCTCGCCGAACTGGCCGTCGCGGATCGGCTGCCCGACCAGGCCCTCCCAGAAGTCGAGGTCCTCGCGGGAGTAGGCGTAGACGGCCTGGTCGGGGCCGCC
Organism: uncultured Nocardioides sp.; assembly: GCA_964487275.1. Classification (GTDB taxonomy): domain Bacteria; phylum Actinomycetota; class Actinomycetes; order Propionibacteriales; family Nocardioidaceae; genus Nocardioides. The sequence goes on from CAZAQE010000065.1 coordinate 7,597, forward strand.
GTGGTGGCGGGTGTCGGAGACTTGGTCGCCGGCGATGCCGAGCTCGTGGACGGCCACCGGGCCGAGCACTGCGCGCTTGTCGATGGAGGTGCGGCCGATCGCGGCCCAGTCGCGGGCCTGCGGGCCGCCGACGCTGATGGTGCGCACGTACTGCATGCACCGAGGCTACCGTCGGTCCATGCCCCGATTCCTGGCATTTCTCGCCCTCCTGGTCGCAGTTGCGGGCTGCACCCACGAGGGCGGTGCGCCCGGCACCCCGGAGCCGTCGCCCGTCGGCCTGCACGCCTTCCCGGCCGCCGCCGAGGGAGTGCCGAGCGGCTACCGGGAGGTCCGCTGCCCCGACCGGCGCCGAGGAGCGGTCGGGCTCGTCGTGCGGCTCGTCGTCCCGACGGGCTTCGCCAGCTCCCACCGCGAGGCCGACACCTGTACCTTCACCCTGCCGACCGAGCCGGGCCACGCCATCTCGGTCCGGCTCGAACCGGACGAGTCGCTGGCCCGTTGGCGCAGGACCTATCTCGATCCGTACGTGTCGGAGGACGGCGACGACGCCGTCGGCCAGATCAGCTACCGCGAGGACGCACCCGGGTTCGGCGGCACCGCGGGCGAGGAGCTGCGCTGGTACTCCTACAACGACGGATCTCCCGAGCGCTCGGTCGCGCTGCTCACCGCCGGGGTCCGACTGACGTGGAGCATCCCGGACGGCGAGGAGCTGCCGGCGGCAGCCATCGACGCGGTACGACGATCGGTCGCCGTGCTCGACCAGGGCGCCGTCAGTCCTGGACCGCCTTCGCAGTCGTGATGCACGCCGTGACGTGCGCTCGCTCGCCGGCGTCGAGCGGACGGTTCCCCCGGACCGCGTCCTCGAACGCCCAGTGCGCGTTGAGGACCGACCGTACGACGACCCAGCCGCGCGCCCGGTCCTCGTCGAAACCGGCCGCGTCCACCAGCGTGTGGAAGCGGCGCCGGACGCCGTCGCGGACCGAGCCGATGGCGCCGGGGGCGGCGTATTCCTCGAAGCGGTCACGGAGCATCGGCTCGAGCTCGTAGTGCGGGTCGCCGTTGGTGGGCTTCGGGCCGATCGCCAGCCAGGCGTCCTCACCGTCGCGCTCGCCGCGCAGGACGTTGCCGTAGTGCAGGTCGCCGTGGAGGACCGCCGTGGCGGGCTCGGAGGCCAGGTCCGCAGCCAGGCCGAGAGCCTGCTCCACCAGTCGGCGCGGGACCGGCACCGAGGAGGCGTCCCGGCGCAGCGCAGCGGCCCACCGGTCGACGTACGACGCCTGCGGGCGCAGCTGCGGGAGCGGCGCCACGTGCAGGGCGGCGTACAGCCCGGCCACGACCTCGCAAGCCTCGACGTCCCACAGGCCGGTGAGGTCCTCACGGTCCAGACGCTCCAGGAGGAGCGCCCGGCGCCCGGGGTCGGCGCGCAGCAGCCGCACCGCACCGCGGCCGTGCCAGTGCTGCAGGGCGAGGTGCTCGTGCTCGGACTCGTCGTCGGGCAGGCCGATCTTGAGCGCCACGGCGACGCCGTCAGGTCTCCTCGCCGGCAGCACGAGCGAGCAGGAGCCGTGCCAGCTCTCGTCCTCCAGCGTCAGGCCCCACTCGTCGGCCACCTCGGCCGCCAGCCGGGGAAGACGGTCGAGCCACGTCGCCCACTCCGGCCCGAGGCCGCGGCGGGCGTCGAGCCCACCGGGGATCCGCGCGCTCACCCAGGAGCCTGCTTTCCGGCATCCGGTGCCGTCGTACCCATGGCGACATCCTCCTCCGGAGGAGCAGCCGGTCACGACCCCGGGAGGTACGGTGCTGCTCACCCGGAGGGAGGCACGCCATGGACAGCGCACTCACCACCGTCGGCCTGCCGATCGCGCTCGCGATCATCATGTTCGGACTGGGGCTGGACCTGACCCTCGCCGACTTCCGGCGCATCGGTCGTCACCCGAAGGCCGTGGCCATCGCCCTGGTCTGCCAGGTCGTGGTCCTGCCCGCCATCTGCTTCGGGCTCGTCCTCGCCTTCGACCTCGAACCACTCCTGGCCATCGGCATGCTGCTGCTCGCCGCATCGCCCGGCGGCACGACCGCCAACCTGTTCAGCCACCTCTTCCGTGGGGACGTCGCGCTGAACATCAGCCTGACCGCGATCAACTCCATCCTCGCGCTGGTCACGCTGCCCCTGATCACCAACGCCGCCATCGATCACTTCGACCAGGGCGACTCGGTGTCGCTGCCCTTCGGCGAGGTGGTCCAGGTCTTCGCCATCGTGCTCGTCCCGGTCGGGATCGGCATGGCGGTACGGGCCTCGCGGCCGGCCTTCGCCGAGCGCATGGACCGTCCCGTGCGGATCGGCTCAGCGGTGATCCTCGCGGCGCTCGTGCTGGGCATCCTCGTCGACCAGCGCGACAACGTCGCCGACTACCTCGCCGAGGTCGGTCTGGTCGCCGCCCTGTTCTGCGCGATCAGTCTCGTCCTGGGGTACGTCGTCCCCCGTGCACTCGGGGTGCGCGACGACCAGGCCATCGCCTCCTCGATGGAGATCGGCGTGCACAACGGCACGCTCGCGATCTTCGTCGCTGTCGAGGTGCTCGACAGCACCGAGGTCTCGGTGCCGGCGGCGGTCTACTCGATCGTGATGTTCGTGCTGGCCACCGTCTGGGGCCTGGTGGTGACCCGGTCCATCCGGAGCGGCGTACGGTCGCCCGCCGCCGACGCCTGAGCCCGCTACTTCTTCGGCTTGTCGCCCGCCGGGCCCGTCGTCGACAGCGCAGCGACGAAGGCCTCCTGGGGCACCTCGACGCGGCCGACCATCTTCATCCGCTTCTTGCCCTCCTTCTGCTTCTCGAGCAGCTTCCGCTTGCGGGTGATGTCACCGCCGTAGCACTTGGCGAGGACGTCCTTGCGGATCGCGCGGATGTTCTCGCGGGCGATCACCCGGGCGCCGATGGCGGCCTGGATGGGCACCTCGAACTGCTGGCGCGGGATGAGCTCCTTGAGCTTGCCGGCCATCATCACGCCGTAGGAGTAGGCGGCGTCCTTGTGCACGATGGCGGAGAACGCGTCGACGGGCTCGCCCTGGAGCAGGATGTCGACCTTGACCAGGTCGGCGGCCTGCTCACCGGAGTGCTCGTAGTTGAGGGAGGCGTAGCCCTTGGTCTTGGACTTGAGCTGGTCGAAGAAGTCGAACGCGATCTCGCCCATCGGCAGGGTGTAGCGCATCTCGACGCGGTCCTCGGACAGGTAGTCCATGCCCTGCAGGTTGCCGCGCTTGTTCTGGCACAGCTCCATGATCGTGCCGATGAAGTCGGACGGCGCGAGGATCGTGGCGTCCACGATCGGCTCGCGGACCTCGGCGATCTTGCCGTCGGGGTACTCGCTCGGATTGGTGACCGTGAGCTGCGTGCCGTCCTCCATGACGACCTCGTAGACCACGTTGGGCGCGGTCGAGATGAGGTCGAGGTTGAACTCGCGCTCGAGCCGCTCGCGCGTGATCTCCATGTGCAGCAGGCCGAGGAAGCCGCAGCGGAAGCCGAAGCCCAGGGCGCCGGAGGTCTCCGGCTCGAAGGTCAGCGCCGCGTCGTTGAGCTGGAGCTTCTCCAGCGCGTCGCGCAGCGTGGGGTAGTCGTCGCCGTCGATCGGGTAGAGCCCGGCGAAGACCATCGGGTTCGGGTGCTCGTAGCCGCCGAGCGGTTCGGCTGCCTGGCGCCCGTTGACGGTGACCGTGTCGCCGACCCGGGACTGGCGCACGTCCTTCACGCCGGTGATCAGGTAGCCGGTCTCGCCGACGCCCAGCTTGGCGGCCTTCATCGGCTCGGGGCTGATCACGCCGACCTCGAGCATCTCGTGCAGGGCGCCGGTGGACATCATCTTGATCTTGTCGCGGTGCGAGAGCTCGCCGTCGACGACCCGGACGTAGGTCACCACACCGCGGTAGGTGTCGTAGACCGAGTCGAAGATCAGCGCGCGGGCCGGGGCATCGGCGTCGCCGACGGGCGCGGGGACCGACTTCACGATCTCGTTGAGCAGCGCCTCGACGCCCACGCCGGTCTTCGCCGAGGTGAGCAGGACGTCCTCGGGCTCGCAGCCGACGAGATTGGCCAGCTCGGCGGCGTACTTCTCGACGTTGGCGCTGGGCAGGTCGATCTTGTTGAGCACCGGGATGATGTGCAGGTCGGCGCCCATGGCGAGGTAGAGGTTCGCCAGCGTCTGAGCCTCGATGCCCTGGGCGGCGTCGACGAGCAGGATCGCCGCCTCGCACGCCTGCAGCGAGCGGGAGACCTCGTAGGTGAAGTCGACGTGGCCCGGGGTGTCGATCATGTTGAGGATGTAGGTGCCCGGCTCGGCGCCCGCCTCGTTGCCGGCCTCGACCGTCCACGGCATGCGCACGGCCTGCGACTTGAT
>CAZAQE010000066.1:0-11407 GCA_964487275.1 uncultured Nocardioides sp.
CATCCCTGGTGGTACGACGCCGTCGTCTACCAGGTCTACGTCCGCAGCTTCGCCGACGGCCTGCCGGAGGGGGCCGGCGACGGCATCGGCGACCTGCCCGGCATCACCGCCCGGCTCCCCCACCTGCGCGACCTCGGCGTCGACGCGCTGTGGCTCACACCGTTCTACCGCTCGCCGCAGAAGGACCACGGGTACGACGTCGCGGACTACCAGGACGTCGACCCGCTCTTCGGTGCCCTCTCCGACGTCGACACCCTGCTCGCCACCGCGCACGACCTCGGGCTGCGGGTGATCGTCGACCTGGTGCCCAACCACACCTCCGACCAGCACGCGTGGTTCCAGGCGGCCCTCGCCGCCGGACCCGGCTCGCCCGAGCGCGCCCGCTACCTCTTCCGCGAGGGCAGGGGCCCCGACGGCAGCGAGCCGCCGAACAACTGGGGCTCGATCTTCGGCGGCCCGGCGTGGACCCGGGTCACGGAGGATGACGGGCAGCCGGGCCAGTGGTACTTGCACCTGTTCGACAGCACCCAGCCCGACCTCGACTGGCGAAACCCCGAGATCGGCGACATGTTCGAGGGCGTGCTCCGGTTCTGGCTGGACCGGGGCGTCGACGGCTTCCGCGTCGACGTCGCGCACGGGCTGTACAAGGAGGCCTCGCTGCGCGACCAGGTGCTGCCGAAGGAGCCCAAGGGCGCGAAGCGCAAGAAGAAGGCCCAGCCCGAGTCGATGGTCGAGCGGGTGCTGCGCGACGAGCCGATGTGGGAGCAGCCCGAGGTCCACGACGTCTACCGCCGCTGGCGCAAGGTGCTCGAGGAGTACCCCGGCGACCGGATGGCCGTCGCCGAGGCGTGGACCCAGACCGCGGAGTCGATGGCGGAGTTCATCCGCCCCGACGAGCTCCACCAGGCCTTCAACTTCGGCTGGCTCGCGACGCCCTGGTCCGCCGCGGACTTCGCCGAGGTGATCACCTCCTCGATCGCCGCCGTGGCCACTGCCGAGGCCGCCCCGACCTGGGTGCTGTCCAACCACGACGTCGTCCGTCACCCCACCCGGTACGGCGGTGGGCCGGCCGGCATCGCCCGCGGCCGCGCCGCGACGCTGGCCATGCTGGCGCTCCCCGGATCGGCGTACCTCTACCAGGGCGAGGAGCTCGGCCTGGAGCAGGTGGACGTGCCGCCCGAAGCGCGGCAGGACCCCGCCTGGCTGCGCGATCCCGGGGGCGCCGGCCAGCCGGGGCGTGACGGCTGCCGGGTGCCGCTGCCGTGGTCGGGCTCGGCGCCGCCGTACGGCTTCGGGGGTCCCGACGGCACCCAGCCGTGGATCCCGCAGCCCGACGACTGGGCGGACCTGAGCGTCGAGGCGCAGCGGGCCGACCCGGACTCGACCCTGGCGTTCTACCGCCGCGCCCTGACCGCTCGTCGCGCGGTCTTCAAGGGCGTGGACGACGCGACGACCGCGGTGGCGGAGGACGACGTCCTGGTGATCCGCCGCGGCGACGTCACCGTGGTGGTCAACACCGGCGACCGCCCCGTCGCCCTACCCGACGGCGAGGTGCTGATCAGCAGCGGCCCGCTGCCGGGCGGGGTGCTGCCACCCGACACCGCGGCCTGGGTCCGCTGAGCCTCGTCGCGGTAGTCCCTGACGAAAAGCACCGAATCCGCCCCGATTTCGGTGCTTTTCGTCAGGGACTACCGCAGCTCAGCGGTCGCCGGGCTCGCTGAGCGCGTCGTTGTAGCGGCGCAGGGACGCCGTGAAGGCGGCCATCTCGTCGGCCGACCAGTCGCCGAGCCGGTCGGCGAGGTACGCCCGCCGGTCGTCGGCCACCTGCTCGAGCCGGCGTACGGCGTCCTCGCTCGCCGACAGCAAGGTGGCCCGACCGTCGTCAGGGTCCGGGGACCGGTCCAGCAGGCCCAGGTCGATCAGGTGCTGCACTTGCCGACTGATCGCCCCCTTGTCGATGTCGAAGACCTGGCCGATGGCCGAGGCTCGCAACGGGCCGTTGTCGCGGACGTAGCCGAGCATCAGGTACGACGCCGGCAGCAGCTCCGGGTGCACGGCCCGGGCCCGCTCGCCGATGACCCTGCGGATCCGGCGGATCAGCACACCGACCTCACCTTCGAGCTCACGCAGGGCGTCGGTGCGGGAGACCTCGCTCCGGGCAGCCATCACTGCACTCCGACCTCGTCGCCGGCGGCGTCGGCCCGCTCCGCGACCGACGGACCCGTCGAGGTGCGGAGCGGGACCTCCTTGATGAACAGGATGCACACGAAGGCGACGATCGCGAACGGCACCGCGACCAGGAACAGGTGCCCGACGGCCTCGCCGAAGGACGCCTCGTAGAGCGCGCGGATCGGCGCGGGCAGCGCGGCCAGGTCCGGGATGTCGCCGGTCGAGTGCTGCATCTGCGCGAGCTGCTCCTGGGTGACCTGGCCGCTGGCGACCAGCTTCCCGAGGCCGTTCCGCACGCCGTCGGTGACCTGGTGGGCGAGCACCGCCCCGAGCGCCGCGACGCCGGCGGAGCCGCCGATCGAGCGGAACATGGCAACGACCGAGCTGGCCGCGCCGAGGTCCTCGGGTGCGGTGTTGTTCTGCACCGAGAGCACCAGGTTCTGCATCGTCGCGCCGAGGCCGATGCCGGTGATTGCCATGTACGCCCCGACCACGACGAGCGGGGTCTCCGCGTCGATGGTCCCGAGCAGGGCGATGCCGGCGATGACGAAGACCATGCCGCCGACCAGCCAGCGCTTCCACCGGCCGGTGCGGGTGATCACCCGGCCGCTGACGATGCTGGAGACGAGCAGGCCGCCGACCATCGCGATCGACATCAGGCCGGCCTCGGTCGGGCTCATGCCACGGGCGAGCTGGAAGTACTGGCTCAGGTAGACCGTCGCCCCGAACATCGCGACGCCGATCATCACCGACGCGGCGGTCGCCAGCGCGGTGGTGCGGTCGCGGAAGAGGCGCAGCGGGATGACCGGCTCGGTGGCGACGCGGGCCTCGACCCACAGGGCCGCCCCGATCAGGGCCGCACTGCCCGCGAGGAGTGCGGCCGACGTACCGGAGATCCAGTCGAAGTTGGTGCCGGCGAGGCTGACCCACACCAGGACCAGGCTGATGCCGCCCATGATCAGGGTGGCGCCGAGGTAATCGATCCTCACGTCGCGCTTGATCGTCGGCAGGTGCAGCGTCTTCTGGAGTACGACGAACGCGATCGCCGCGACCGGGAGGCCGATCATGAAGCAGCCGCGCCAACCGAGCGGGCTGTCCACGACGAGTCCACCGAGCAGGGGGCCGCTGACGGTCGCGGTCGCGAAGACGGCGCCGATGTAGCCGCTGTAGCGGCCCCGTTCGCGCGGGGAGACCATCGAGGCGATGACGACCTGGACCAGTGCGGTCAGGCCGCCGACGCCGAGGCCCTGGAAGGCGCGGGCGCCGATCAGCACGCCCATGGTGGGCGCCAGCGCGGCGACGACGGAGCCGATCGAGAAGATGACCAGGGCGGCCTGGACGAGCAGCTTCTTGCTGAACAGGTCGGCCAGCTTGCCCCAGATCGGCGTGCTCGCCGTCATCGTGAGGAGGGTGGCGACGACGACCCAGGTGTAGCCGGTCTGGCTGCCGCGCAGGTCGGTGACGATCGCGGGCAGCGCGTTGCTGACCACGGTGCTCGAGAGCATGGCCACGAACATCGCCAGGAGCAGCCCGGTCAGGGCCTCCATGATCTCGCGGTGGGTCATCTGACCCGGCTCGGCGGTAGCCGAAGTGGTAGTTGACATGGGTCAACCATATTCCGATTGGTTGACGCAGGCAACTTTCTGCGACGGGACGGACAGCCGCTCCGCGGGCCGGCAAAAGCAGCGACCCGCAGGTGTGGCTCGGACGAGCCCCGTCCGGTGGATGATCCGGACTCACCTGCGGGTCGGGTGGCTGCTGTTGGATTCGCGTCGCAGCCGAGGAAGTACGAACTGCAAGGCTGCTAGCGAGCAGCCACCTCACGCATCCGATGAGAAATCATTCTTCGGACCACCTCCTTTCCCGTGTGCGACAACGGTAGGTCGGCGGCCCGCGCCACACAATGGAATAACGCCCGAAGCCGGGCGTCCGACCCGTTGTGACCCAGCCAACGCCGCCAGCGGGAATGTCGATCAGTTTGGTCGCATTAAGTCAGGCATGTCCGACGAGATCCCCCTCATCGAAGCCCCCAAGTCCCGCCTGCCCCTGCTGGCCGGGGTCGCGGTGGTCGTCCTCGCGATCATCGGTGCGGTCGCGTTCTTCGCGACCCGCGGCGACGACGCCCCGCGCGCGACCGGCGACGACGCGCCGGCCGAGCTGTCGAAGGACGACCCGGTCAAGCTCGTGCTCGGCGCGGTCGGCGCGAGCGACCCGTACTGGGAGACGCTGACCGAGGCCGCGCAGGAGGCAGGCATCGACCTCGAGGTCCGCGACTTCGCCGACTACACGCAACCGAACCCGGCGCTGAAGGAGGGTGAGCTGGACGCCAACCAGTTCCAGCACATCGTCTATCTCGCGGAGTACAACGTCGCCAACGACGACGACCTGGTGCCGCTCGGCGCGACCGCGATCTACCCGCTCGGCCTCTACTCCCAGAAGTACGACGACGTGGCCGACATCCCCGACGGCGAGACCGTGGTCGTCCCTGACGACGACTCCAACCAGGCCCGCAGTCTGCTGGTGCTGCAGTCGGCCGGCCTGATCGAGCTCGAGGACGGCGGCTCGATCTTCTCGACCGTCGCCGACGTCGACACCTCCGCCTCGCGGGTCAAGGTCAAGGCTCTCCAGGCCGACCTCACCCCGACCTCGCTGCCCGACGTGGCCGCGGCAGTCGTCAACAACGACTTCGTCGAGGACGCCGGGCTGCAGTTCGACGACGCGATCGCCGTCGACGACCCGAGCGACCCGAAGGCGCTGCCTTACGTCAACATCTTCGCCGTCCGCGCGGAGGACAAGGACAACCCCGTGCTGAAGAAGCTGGTCGAGCTCTACCAGCAGACGCAGGCCGTGCTCGACGGCGTCGACGAGGCGTCCGGCGGCACTGCGCAGTTCGTCACGACCAGCCAGGCCGACCTCGAGGCCAGCCTGCGCGACGTCGAGGCGCAGATCCGCGACCAGAAGTGACCGTTGCGGTGCGTGGGACCAACGCTCTCGTCGAGCTGCGCGGCGTCGTCAAGGAGTTCCCGGGCGCCCGTCGCGGCGACCCCGTCCACCGTGCGGTGGACGGGGTCGACCTCGCGGTCGAGCAGGGCGAGATCTTCGCGATCATCGGCTACTCCGGCGCCGGCAAGTCGACGCTCGTCCGGCTCGTCAACGCGCTCGAGCCGGTCACCTCGGGGAGCGTGGTCGTCGACGGCGTCGATGTCACCACCCTCTCCGAGCGGGCCCTGCGGGAGCTGCGCCAGGGCATCGGGATGGTCTTCCAGCAGTTCAACCTGATGGAGTCACGCACCGTCTGGGGCAACCTGGCCTTCCCGCTCACCGTCGCCGGCATGGCGCGCGCCGAGCAGCAGAGGAGGATCTCGGAGCTGCTCCACTTCGTCGGGCTCGCCGACAAGGCGCACGCCCACGTCGCCGACCTGTCCGGCGGCCAGAAGCAGCGCGTCGGCATCGCCCGCGCGCTCGCGACCAACCCCCGCCTGCTGCTCGCCGACGAGGCCACCAGCGCCCTCGACCCCGAGACCACCCGCGACGTGCTCGACCTGCTCGCGAAGGTCAACCGCGAGCTCGGTACGACGATCCTGCTGATCACCCACGAGATGGACGCCGTACGCCGGATCGCGCACCGGGTCGCGGTGATGGAGGACGGCCGCATCGTGGAGACCGGACCGGTGCTCGACGTCTTCGCGGACCCGCAGCATGCCGTCACCCGCCGGTTCGTCGGGACGGTCGTCGACGACCTGCCGCCGGACGACGTGATCGCCGCGCTGCGGGCGACCCACCAGGGCCGCTTCGTGCGGCTCGCCTTCCGCGACCCCGCCGTACGACAGTCGGAAACCTTCGCCGCACTGCTGCGCCACGACGTCACCTTCGAGCTCGTCTACGGCGGCATCGAGGAGATCCAGGGCAGCAGCTTCGGCAACCTGACCCTCGCCCTCACCGGCGAGGACGCCGCGATCGACGCGGCGCTCGCCGAGATCGGCGCGAACGTGCCGTGGACGGAGGTGGCCTGAGATGGCTCCGCTCGCGATCGACACCCGGCTCGGAGAGCTCCAGCCGGAGTTCTGGTCCGCCGCCGGCGAGACGGTCGTCATGGCGTCGTCCGCGCTGCTCGTCGGCGGCGCGCTGGGCCTCGCGCTCGGGCTGGGCCTCTACCTCACCCGCGCCGGTGCGCTGTTCGCCAACCGGCCGCTGTTCGTCGTGCTGAACGTGGCCGTCAACTTCTTCCGGCCGATCCCGTTCATCATCTTCATCGCGGCCCTGCAGCCGCTGGCCCGCCACGTCGTCGGGACCGGGATCGGCATCCGCGCGGCGACCTTCGGCATCACCGTCGCCGCGGTCTTCGGCATCAGCCGGATCGTGGAGCAGAACCTCGTCACGGTGAGCCCCGGCGTCATCGAGGCCGCCCGCGCGATGGGTGCCAGCCGCACCAGGATCACGCTGACCGTGCTGGTCCCCGAGGCGCTCGGCCCGCTCGTGCTCGGCTACACCTTCGCGTTCGTCGCCATCGTCGACATGACGGCCATCGCCGGAGTCATCGCCGGCGGCGGCCTGGGGTCGTTCGCGCAGCGCTTCGGCTTCCGCCAGTTCGACCAGGTGGTGATGTGGGCGGCGATCCTCGTGCTGGTCGCGATGGTGATGCTGATCCAACTGGGCGGCAATGTGCTCGCGCGGCGGATCCTGCGCCGCTGAGCCCGGGGCTCGCGGGCGGCGTGGCGGGCCGGGGGTTGCGTCATTCGACGCGGGCGCTCGAGCGACCGGTTCGCATGACATCCCCCCTCGCTCGCCCCGAGCGCCGCCTCACGCCGAGGCCGCCGCGAACTGCGCGGCGTGCAGCCGGGCGAACGCGCCGCCCCGCTCCAGCAGCTCGGCGTGGGAGCCCTGCTCGACGATCCGGCCGTGCTCCATGACGAGGATCAGGTCCGCGTCGCGGATCGTGGAGAGCCGGTGGGCGATCACGAACGACGTCCGGTCGCTCCGCAGTGCCGCCATCGCCTGCTGCAGCAACAGCTCGGTGCGGGTGTCGACCGACGAGGTCGCCTCGTCGAGGATGAGCAGCGCCGGCTGGGCCAGGAACGCCCGGGCGATGGTGATCAGCTGCCGCTCGCCGGCCGAGAGGTTCGAGCCCTCGTCGTCCACGCGGGTGTCGTAGCCCTCGGGCAGCGAGTGCACGAAGCGGTCGACGTACGTCGCCCGGGCGGCCTCGCGGATCTCCTCCTCGCTCGCGCCGGGTCGCCCGTAGGCGATGTTGTCGCGGATGGTCCCCTCGAACAGCCAGGTGTCCTGGAGGACCATGCCGATCCGCGAGCGCAGCTCGGCACGGGAGAGGTCCTTCACGTCCACGCCGTCGAGCGTGATCCGACCTCCGTCGAGCTCGTAGAAGCGCATGATCAGGTTGACCAGCGTCGTCTTCCCCGCGCCGGTCGGGCCGACGATCGCGACCATCTGGCCGGGGTGCGCCACGAGCGAGAGGTCCTCGATGAGCGGCTCGTCGGCGTCGTACGAGAAGGACACGTGCTCGAAGGCCACCTCGCCGCTGGTCTGGACCGAGCGTGTCGCATACGCCGCTTGCCGCACAGGACTCGCTTCGCGGCCGTGCGCCACGCTGCCGGCCGTTTCTGGGGCTCCCCAGGCGTCCGCCTCCTCCTCGGCGTCGAGCAGCTCGAAGACCCGCTCGGCCGACGCGACCCCGGACTGCAGCAGGTTGGCCATCGACGCGATCTGCGTGATCGGCTGGGTGAACATCCGCGAGTACTGGATGAACGCCTGCACCTCCCCGAGGCTGAGCGAGCCGGACGCGACCCGCAGGCCGCCGACGACGGCGATCACCACGTAGTTGAGGTTGCCGATCAGCATCATCATCGGCATCACCAGGCCACTGATGAACTGCGCCCGGTACGACGACTGGTAGAGCAGCTCGTTGGCGTCCGAGAACTCCGCCTCGACGTGCGCCCGACGGCCGAAGACCGTCACCAGCGCGTGCCCGGAGATCGCCTCCTCGACCTGGGCGTTGAGTCGGCCGGTCTCGCGCCACTGCGCGATGAACTGTCCCTGCGAGCGCTTCATGACGCGCCCGGTCGCGACCATCGCGATCGGCACGGACACCAGGGCGATCAGGGCCAGCAGCGGCGAGACCCAGAACATCATCCCGAGCACGCCGACGACCATCAGCAGCGAGGTGAGCAGCTGGCTCATCGTCTGCTGGAGGTTCTGCGCGACGTTGTCGATGTCGTTGGTGACCCGGCTGAGCAGCTCGCCGCGCGGCTGGCGGTCGAAGTACGCCAGCGGCAGCCGGTGCACCTTCTCCTCGACGTCGGTGCGCATCCGCCGCACGGTGCCCTGGACGATGTCGTTGACGAGGTAGCCCTGCAGCCAGCCGAGCACCTGCCCGCCGACGTAGATCGCCAGCGTGAGCAGCAGGATCCGGCCGACCACGTCGAAGTCGACGCCCTGGCCGGGCACGAAGTCGAGGCCGCTGAGGAAGTCGGCCAGGCCGCTGTCGCCGCTCGCCTCGGCCTGCGCGACCGCGTCGGCCTTGGTCGTGCCGGGCTCGAGCCGGCCGCCGATGAAGCCGTTGAAGACCTCGTCGGTCGCCTTGCCGAGCAGCCACGGGCCGACGGCGACGGAGGCGACCGAGGCGATGCCGAGGAGGAGTACGGCGAACGCCCGGCCGCGTGCCGGACGGAGCAGCCCGAGCAGGCGACGCCCGGAGCTGCCGAAGTCGTCGGCCTTCTGGCCGACCATGCCGCCGCCCATCGGACCACGGCCGGGACCACCCTGCTGGACGATCCGCTCGGTGGTCTTCAACGTGCCCCTGGACCCGCTCATGCCACGACCTCCTCTCCCCTGAAGCCTTGCGAGGCGGCGATCTCCTGGTAGGTCCCGTTGCCGGCCATCAGCTCGTCGTGCGTGCCCTGCCCGACGACCCTGCCGTCCTCGAGCACGAGGATCAGGTCGGCGTCGCGGATGGTCGCGATGCGCTGGCCGACGATGACGACCGTCGCGTCGCGGGTGACCGGCTCCAGTGCCGCCCGCAGCCGGGCGTCCGTGGCGACGTCCAGCGCCGAGAAGGCGTCGTCGAAGAGGTAGATCTCGGGGCGTCGTACCAGGGCACGGGCGATGGCGAGGCGCTGCCGCTGGCCACCGGAGACCGTCGTACCCCCCTGCGCGACGGCGGTGGCGAGGCCCTCGGGCATCTCGCGCACGAAGTCCGCTGCCTGTGCGATCTCCAGCGCCTCCCACAGCTCCTCGTCGGTCGCGTCCGGCCGGGCGTGGCGGAGGTTCGACGCGATGGTGCCGGAGAACAGGAACGCCCGTTGCGGGACGAGCCCGATCTTCGACCACAGCAGCTCGGGGTCGAGCTCGCGGACGTCGACGTCGTCGACCCGGACGACACCCTCGGTCGCGTCGAGCAGCCGCGGCACCAGGTTGACCAGGGTGGTCTTGCCGGCGCCGGTCGACCCGATCAGCGCGATGGTCTGGCCAGGACGGACGGAGAAGGAGACACCGGACAGGACCGGCTCCTCCGCGCCGGGGAAGGTCAGACCGACGCCCTCGAGGTCGAGGTGCCCGGCGACGTGGACCTCGGTCACCGGGTCCGCCGGAGGTACGACGCTGGTGTCGGTCGCGAGCACCTCGCTGATCCGGTCCGCGCTGACCGCCGCGCGCGGCACCATCATCAGCATGAAGGTGCCCATCATCACCGACATCAGGATCTGCATCAGGTAGGACAGGAACGCCGTCAGCGCGCCCACCTCCATCTGCCCGCTGTCGACGCGGTGGCCGCCGAACCAGATCACGCCGACGCTGGCGATGTTGGACACGCCCATCACCAGCGGGAACATCAGCGCCATCCAGCGTCCTGCCCTCAGGGAGACCGCGGTCAGGTCGTCGTTGGCGTCCTCGAACCGCTTCGTCTCGTGGGGCTCGCGCACGAACGCGCGCACCACGCGGATGCCGGTGATCTGCTCGCGCAGGATACGGTTGACGTCGTCGAGGCGCTCCTGGACCGAGCGGAACGCCGGCACCATCTGCGACACGACCAGGCCGATGCAGAGGAAGAGCACGGGGACCACGGCGACGACCAGCCACGACAGGCCGAAGTCCTCGCGCATCGCCATCACCACGCCGCCGACCATCATGATCGGGATGGTCACCGCCATCAGGCAGGTCATCATCGCCAGCATCTGCACCTGCTGCACGTCGTTGGTGGCGCGGGTGATCAGCGACGGCGCGCCGAAGGTCGAGACCTCGCGGGCGGAGAAGCTGCCGATCCGCTCGAAGATCCGCTGGCGGACGTCGCGACCGAAGGCCATCGCGGCCCGGCCGCCGAACCATGCCGACGTCATCGAGCAGGCCGCCTGGACCAGCGAGATGCCGAGCATGACCGCGCCGATCCGCAGCACGTAGCCGTTGTCGCCGCGGGCGATGCCCTTGTCGATGATGTCGGCGTTGAGGTGGGGCAGGTAGAGCATCGCGACCGTCGAGGTGAACTGCAGGACGACGATGGCCGTGAGCCAGCGGCGGTACGGCGCCAGGTGGGTGCGCAGGAGCGTGACGAGCATCAGGGGGCGCTCCTCTCGGTGGTGTCAGGGGCGGTCTTCTCGACGCCGTGCAGCACGGTGTCGACGATCTGGGCGGGGGTGAGCAGGTCGTTGTCGGCGATCTCCCGGTGGGAGCCGGCGAAGGTCAGCAGGCGCCACACGTGCAGCACCTGCTCGGGCGGCATGGCCAGGCGGTCGGCGTCCGGCTCGATCAGCGCGAGCAGCCGGCGTCGTACCTCCTCGAGGCCGTGGACGATCTCGGGCCGGTCGTGCAGGTGCCGCGGCGGGCCGACCGCGCCGATCGCCCGCATCAGCTCGAAGATCGCGAGGAAGCGCTGCTGGAGGATCGAGGTCATCGCCAGCATGCGGTCGCGCAAGGGCAGCGCCGGGTCGATCTCGTCGAGCCGGGCCAGCACGTCACCCGGCTCGAAGCAGCGCGCGATCGTGGCGTCGACCAGGTCGTCCTTGGAGTCGAAGACCCGGAAGATCGTGCCCTCCGCAACCCCGGCCGCCTCGGCGATCAGCTTGGTCGTCACTCGCGTCCCGTGCTCGTAGAGCAGGGGCCGGGTCGCGCTGATCAGCGCCTCCCGGCGGTCGTCCGGGGAGAGCGGGGCAGCGCGGGGTGGCATGCCCGCCACTGTAAGTGAGTGAGCACTCACTCACAAATGCTTTCCCGCCGAGTTGGGCGTTCGGTC
>CAZAQE010000067.1:0-11323 GCA_964487275.1 uncultured Nocardioides sp.
CGGACCGATCCGACCGACAGAAACTGGAGCAACAGCTCATGAGCACTCGATGAGTACCTCGCGATGAGCCAGTTCGTTCTGCACCACCCACCAACGGTCTGAGATCCCGGGAAACCGGGTCCGGGCCAGAAGGAGAATTGTGGCCAAGACCCGAGTTTCCGAACTCGCGAAGCAGTACGGCATCCCCAGCAAGGAAGCGCTGGAGAAGCTGAGCGCGATCGGAGAGTTCGCCAAGACGGCGTCCTCCAGCATCGAGCTCCCCGCCGTGAAGAAGTTCGAGGCGACCTATGGCGCCGAGCTGCTCGCCAAGATGAAGCCCGCCGGCGACGGCGGTGCTGCGGAGGCTGCCAAGCCTGCGCCCAAGCCTGCTCCGGCCAAGAAGGCCGCTGCCGCCCCGGCTGCCGAGGCTCCCGCCCCGGTCGCCGAGACGCCAGCCCCGGCCGCCGAGGCTGCCCCGGCTCCCGCGGCTCCCGCGGCCCCTGCTGCCGACAAGCCGGCGGCCCCGCGCCCCGGCCCGCGTCCCGGCCCGAAGGCGCCTGCGGCCGAGCCGGCGCCCGAGGCCCCGGCCGAGACTGCTGCGCCGGCTGCCGAGGCGCCCGCCCCGGCTCCGGCCAAGCCCGCGGCCCCCAAGCCGCCGACCCCGAAGGCCCCGGCCCCGGCCCCGCGCCCGGTCGGCAAGCCCGGTGGTACCCCGCGTCCGGGCAACAACCCGTTCGCGCCCAGCCAGGGCATGGGTCGTCGTCCCGCCCCGCCGCCGCGTGAGGGCGAGGCCGGTCCGGCCGGACCGCGTCCGCCGGCCGGTGCCGGCGGTGCGCGTCCGGGCATGCCGCGTCCCAACCCGGCGATGATGCCGAAGTCCCCGGCTGCCTTCGGCCAGGGCCCCGGCGGTCGTGGCCCGGGTGGTCCCGGTCGTCCCGGTGGTCCGGGCCGTCCCGGTGCTCCCGGTCGTGCCGGTGCTCCCGGTCGCGGTGGCGCGGGCGCCGGTGCGCCCGGCGGTCGCGGTCCCGGTGGTGGCCCCGGTGGCTTCGGCGGCGGCCCCGGTGGCGGTGGGCGTCCCGGTGGCGGTGGCCGTCCCGGCCAGCGCGGCCAGACCCAGGGTGCCTTCGGTCGCCCGGGCGGTCCGGCCCGGCGTGGCCGCAAGTCGAAGCGGGCGCGTCGCCAGGAGTTCGAGGCCATGGAGGCCCCGACGATCGGCGGCATGCGGGTCCGCAAGGGCAACGGCGAGACCGTTCGCCTGGCGCGCGGTTCCTCGCTGACCGACTTCGCTGAGAAGATCGGCGTCGACGCCGCGTCGCTCGTGCAGATGCTCTTCCACCTCGGCGAGATGGTCACGGCCACCCAGTCGGTGGGCGACGAGACCCTCGAGCTGCTCGGTGAGGAGCTCAACTACGTCGTCGAGATCGTGTCCCCGGAGGACGAGGACCGCGAGCTGCTCGAGGCGTTCGACCTCGAGTTCGGCGCCGACGAGGGTGGCGAGGAGGACCTGGTCATCCGGCCGCCCGTCGTCACCGTCATGGGTCACGTCGACCACGGAAAGACCAAGCTCCTCGACGCGCTGCGCAACGCCAACGTCGTCGACAAGGAGGCCGGTGGCATCACCCAGCACATCGGTGCCTACCAGGTCCACACCGAGGTCGACGGCAACGACCGCCGGATCACCTTCATCGACACCCCGGGTCATGAGGCGTTCACCTCGATGCGTGCCCGTGGTGCCCAGGCGACCGACATCGCCGTCCTGGTGGTCGCGGCCGACGACGGCGTCATGCCGCAGACGGTCGAGGCGCTCAACCACGCCCGGGCGGCCAACGTGCCGATCGTCGTGGCGGTCAACAAGATCGACAAGGAGACGGCCGACCCGACCAAGGTCCGCGGCCAGCTCTCCGAGTACGGCCTGGTGCCCGAGGAGTACGGCGGCGACGCGATGTTCGTCGACGTCTCGGCCAAGGCCGGGCTGCACCTCGACAAGCTGCTCGAGGCGATCGTGCTCACCGCCGACGCGTCCCTGGACCTGCGGGCCAACCCTGTCCAGGACGCGCAGGGTCTGGTCATCGAGGCGCACCTCGACCGCGGTCGCGGTCCGGTCGCCACGGTGCTGGTCCAGCGCGGCACGCTGCGCGTCGGTGACTCGATCGTCGCCGGTCCGGCCCACGGCCGCGTCCGCGCGATGCTCGACGAGCACGGCAACGAGCTGACCGAGGCCGACCCGGCCCGGCCCGCGATGGTCCTCGGCCTCTCGTCCGTCCCGGGCGCCGGCCAGAACTTCATCGTGGTCGAGGACGACCGGATGGCGCGCCAGATCGCCGAGAAGCGGGAGGCGCGCGAGCGTGCCGCCCTGCAGGCGAAGCGCCGCGTGCGTCGTACCCTCGAGGACTTCATGGCCTCCATGGAGAAGGGCGAGAGCCAGGAGCTCAACCTCATCCTCAAGGGCGACGTGTCCGGTTCGGTCGAGGCCCTCGAGGACGCCCTCGCGCAGATCGACGTGGGCGAGGAGGTCAGCCTCCGGGTCATCGACCGCGGTGTCGGTGCGATCACCGAGACCAACGTCGACCTGGCCGCCGCCTCCGACGCCATCATCATCGGCTTCAACGTCCGGCCCCAGGGCAAGGCGGGCCAGATGGCGGAGAAGGAAGGCGTCGAGATCCGCTACTACTCGGTCATCTACCAGGCGATCGAGGAGATCGAGGCGGCCCTCAAGGGCATGCTCAAGCCCGAGTACGAGGAGAACACCCTCGGCCAGGCCGAGATCCGCGCGATCTTCCGCTCGTCGAAGATCGGCAACATCGCGGGCTGCATGGTCATCGGTGGTGTCATCCGGCGCAACGCCAAGGTCCGCCTGCTCCGCGACGGCGCTGTCGTCGCGGACAACCTCGACCTCGCCTCGCTCAAGCGGGAGAAGGACGACGCGGCGGAGGTCCGGGAGGGCTTCGAGTGCGGTCTCGTGCTCCGGAACTTCCAGGACATCAAGGAAGGCGACATCGTCGAGGCCTTCGAGATGCGGGAGATCCCGCGGAGCTGACCTGCTCCACCGCTCCATCCGCGCTGTGCCGCCCGTCCCGAACCCGGGGCGGGCGGCGCGGCCGTTCCAGTGATAGGAAGACCCCCATGGCAAGTCCCCGCGTGCGCAAGATCGCCGACCGCATCCAGGTGATCGTCGCGGAGATGCTCGAGCGCCGAATCAAGGACCCGCGGCTCGGGTTCGTGACGGTGACCGAGGTACGGCTCACCGGCGACGCCCAGAACGCCACCATCTACTACACCGTGCTCGGCGAGGACGCCGACCAGCAGGCGACCGCGCAGGCGCTGGAGTCGGCCAAGGGGCTGCTCCGCTCCGAGGTCGGCAAGCAGCTCGGCATGCGGCACGTGCCGTCCCTCGCCTTCGAGTTCGACGGCGTCCCCGAGATCGCCCGCCACCTCGACGAGGTGCTGGCCAAGGCCCGCGAGGCCGACGCCGCCGTCGCCGCGGCTCGTGAGGGCGCGAAGCCGGCCGGCGAGGCCGACCCGTACAAGAAGCCGCGCGAGGTCGTCGAGGAAGAGATCGAGAGCGACGACTGATGGCGGAGTCGGGGCTGGTCGTGGTCGACAAGCCCGGGGGCATGACGTCCCACGCGGTCGTCGCGCGCGTCCGTCGTACCCTCGGCACCCGCAAGGTGGGGCACGCCGGCACCCTCGACCCGATGGCGACGGGTGTGCTGGTCCTCGGCGTGGAGCGGGCCACGCGCCTGCTCGGCCATCTGATGCTGACCGAGAAGGCGTACAGCGCGACCGTGCGGCTGGGAGCAACCACGACCACTGACGACGCCGAGGGCGAGGTCACGGCGAGCACCGACGCCGCGCACCTGACCGAGGCGCAGGTGCGGGAGGCGCTCCTGGCCTTCGCAGGCGACATCGACCAGGTCCCGTCGACGGTCTCGGCGATCAAGGTCGACGGCAAGCGCGCGTATGCGCTGGCGCGCGCCGGCGAGGAGGTCGAGCTCAAGGCGCGGCGGGTGACGATCCACGACATCGAGGCCGACGGGTTCCACCGCCAGGGAGGCTTCCTCGACCTCGACATCCGGGTCCGCTGCTCGAGCGGTACCTACATCCGCGCCATCGCGCGCGACCTGGGCGCTGCGCTCGGCGTCGGCGGCCACCTGACCGCGCTGCGCAGGACGGCGGTCGGGCCGTTCACGCTCGACAGCGCCGACACCGACCTCGACGACCTCACCGTGACGCCGTTGGCCGTCGCGGCACGGGCGTGCTTCCCCGCGCTCGACCTCGACGAGGAACAGGCGCAGGCGGTCCGCTACGGCCGGCCGCTGGCGCTCCCCATCGATGTCCTGACGGGGGTGTTCGCGCCCGATGGCGAGTTCCTGGCGCTCTACCAGCCGAACGGCGGCAAGGCGAAGCCGGCGGCCGTCTTCGTCGGGTAGTGCCGACCCGCGAGGGCGGGTGTGGGAGAGTTGCCGCCGTGCGAGTGTGGCGCGACTTCTCCGAGGTGCCGAGCGATCTCGGCCGCACGGTGGTGACGATCGGCAACTTCGACGGCATGCACCTGGGGCACCAGCACGTCGTACGACGGGCGCGCGAGGTGGCCACCGAGGTCGGCGTCGACCACGTGGTGGCCGTGACCTTCGACCCCCACCCGATCGCCGTGCTGCGGCCCGAGCACGCCCCGCCGACGCTCACGACGATCGAGGAGCGGCTGCGGCTGCTGGGTGAGGCGGGCGTGGACGACGTCCTCGTCATCCCCTTCTCCCGCGACATCGCCGCATGGACGCCGGCCGAGTTCATCCAGCGGATCCTGCTCGACACCCTGCGCGTGCGTGCGGTGGTCGTCGGCGCCAACTTCCGCTTCGGCAACCGCGCCGCCGGGGACTGCAACCTGCTGCGCGAGGCCGGTGCCGCGAACGACTTCGTGCTCGAGGAGGTCAGCCTCGACGGCGGGCCGCAGGTCTGGTCCTCGACCTATGTCCGCACCTGCCTGGCCGCCGGCGACGTCACCGGCGCGGCCGAAGCCCTCGGCCGCCCGTTCACGACGCGCGGAGTGGTGGTCGAGGGCGACAAGCGCGGCCGCGAGCTCGGCTATCCGACCGCCAACGTGCCCGTCCGACCCGGCGCTGCCGCACCCGCCGACGGTGTGTACGCGGGCCGGCTGACGGTGCTCGACGGGCCGGACGCCGGTTCGTCGTACCCCGCCGCGATCAGCGTGGGCACCAATCCCACCTTCGCCGGCGAGCGCGAGCGGCGCGTGGAGTCCTACGTGCTGGACCGCGCCGACCTCGCCCTCTACGACCGCGAGGTGGAGGTGGAGTTCGTCGAGCGCCTGCGCGGGATGGTCCGCTTCGACTCGGTCGACGACCTGCTGAAGGCGATGGCCGACGACGTCGCGCGGGCCCGGGCGATCCTGGCCGACTGACGTGGTCGACTGACATGGCGGATCCTCACGACGAGGTCGCTGCGGCCGAGCGCTGGTTCGTCGACCACGGCCTGCCGTACTTCGTCGACGACCAGCGCGCCGCCGTCGCGCGCGGGCTGGGCCGGGCCCGGCTGGTGCCCGTCGGTGCTGCATCGGTCCTGGTCGGAGCCACGGCCGGCGTCGCGGTCGGTGCCCTTGCCGGTGGGGGAACCGCGGCGGGGATCGGTACCGCGATGACCGTCGCGGGCGTCGTGCTCGCGGCCTACGCGGTCGCGACCCTGCGGGCGTGGATCGTCGTGGGGTGGGCCGTGCGGCGCACCCTGCGCTCGTTCGGGCTGGTGCTCCCGCTGGTGACCCGCGCCCTGCCCCTGCTGCTCCTCTTCATCACCTTCCTCTTCATCAACGCCGAGGTGTGGCAGGTCGCCGCCAGTCTCGACGGGGGAGTCCTGTGGGTGACGGTGCTGCTGTTCGCCGCCATCGCGGTCGGCTTCCTGCTGACCCGTCTGCCGGAGGAGCTCGACAGCGTCGACGACGAGGTGGAGTCGCGCCAGCTGGTCGACGCCTGCGCCGGCACGCCGCTCGAGGCGGCGGCCCGGAGCCTGGCGGACCGGGTGGAGAAGGTCGGCGCCGTCGACGCGGAGGTCACCGGCCTGCAGAAGGCCAACCTGGTGCTGGTGCTCCTCGTCGCCCAGGCAGTGCAGGTGCTGCTGCTGGCGCTGGCGGTGTTCGCGTTCTTCATCGTCTTCGGTGTCGTGGCCATGGAGCCGGCGGTGGTGAGCAGCTGGACCGGCGGCCCGTTGCACGCGCTCGACGGCCCCGCCAGTGCCGGGCTCGGCGACCGGCTGAGCCTCGAGCTGCTGCGGGTCTCGACCTTCCTCGCGGCCTTCAGCGGTCTCTACTTCACGGTGTACGCCGTCACCGACGAGAACTACCGCAAGCAGTTCTTCTCCGTGGTGATCCGTGAGCTGGAGCGCGCGGTGAGTGCCCGGGTCGCGTACCGGTTCCTCCGCGACGCCGAGGATCCCGGAGCGGGCTGAGGCGGCGGGCCTCAGTCCTGGACGCGCCCCCGCAGCTGCTTGGTCCTGCCGCGCTGGCGCTTCGCCTCGAGGCGCCGCTCCCTCGACCCGCGGGTCGGCTTGGTCGCGCGCCGCTGCGGCGGTGGCGGAGCGAGCAGCTCCCGGACCCGTGCCGCCAGCCGCTCGCGCGCCGCACCGCGGTTGCGGTGCTGCGAGCGGTGCTCGTGCGCGACGACGACGAGCGGCACGTCGGCACGCGCGAGCAGGCGGGCGCGCTGGCGCTCGTCGAGCGCGGTCGATGCCGTCGGGTCCCAGACCAGCTCGACGCGCGAGTCGGTGGTGTTGACCGACTGCCCGCCGGGGCCGGGGGAGCGGGAGAAGCGCTCCACCAGCTCGCTGTCGGGGATGAGCAGGCCGTCGGGCAGGCCGGGGCCGGGCGGGACGGTCAGGTCCACCGGCCTACGACACCGTCACCGGTACGCCGGACAGGGCGGCGTTGCCGGAGACGTCCAGCCGCTCGGGGTCGGTCAGGTCGTTGATCGACACGCCGGCGACCCCCGTCGCGATCCCGAGCCGAACGCCGTCGCGCTGGTGGCCGTAGCCGTGGGGGAGCGAGACGACGCCGGGCATCACGTCCTCGGTGGCCTTCACCTCCACCTCGACCTTGCCGACCCGCGACGTCACGGTGACGACCGCACCATCGGCCAGGCCGCGGGCGTCGAGGTCAGCCGGGTGCATCAGCAGGTGGTGGCGGGGCTTGCCCTTCGTGAGCCGGTCGGTGTTGTGCATCCACGAGTTGCAGTCGCGCTGGTGGCGGCGGCCGATCAGCAGCAGCTCGTCGCCGGTCGGCAGCTCCTGTGCCCGCAGGCGGGACAGGTCGTCGGCGACCAGGGTCGGCAGCGCCTCGATCCGCTTGTCCCGCGTGAACAACCGGCCCGGGAGCTGCCCGGCGCGGAGCGGGCCGATGTCGACGCCCTCGGGGTGCTTGCGCAGCTGGCTGATCGTGACGCCGGACTTCCCGGTGCGCAGCAGCATGCCGACGATCAGGGTCGGGCTCAGCCGCAGCCGCGCCTCGGTCATCAGGCGGCGCTTGAGCGGTGCCTTGCGGTCCAGCCGTCGCGTCACCCGCACGTAGAGGTCGCGGAAGATCTCCCAGTCGTGGCGCTGGTCGCGGCTCTTCGGGAACACCGCCGGCGTGAACCGGGCCGTGTCGCGCACGGCGAGCACGTGGAAGGCCAGGTCGTAGTGGTCGCGTTCCAGCAGGGTGGTCGGCGGCAGGATCACGTCCGCGTGCCGCGTGGTCTCGTTGAGGTAGATGTCGACCGCGACGCAGAAGTCGAGTGACTCGAGTGCCTTGTCGAGCGCCGCCCCGTCGGGCGTCGACAGCACCGGGTTGCCGGCGATGGTGAGCAGCGCTCGCACCTGCCCCTCGCCGGGCGTCTCGATCTCCTCGCGCAGCACCGACACCGGGAGCTCGCCGGCGAACTCCGGAGCCTGGCGCACCCGGGATCGGAACCGGTCGTGGTGGCCGCGGCCGAGCAGGCCGCGGCCGACGGCGTCGATGGCGGGCGAGGTCAGCATCGCCCCGCCGACGCGGTCGGTGTTGCCGGTGACCAGGTTGAGCAGCTGGACCGCCCACTGGCAGACCAGGCCGAACTCCTGGGTCGACACGCCCATCCGCCCGTAGGCCGCCGCCCCGTCGGCCGCCGCCAGCTCCCGAGCGACCCGCACGATGACGTCGGCGGGCACGCCACTGGCACGCTCGGCCGCATCCGGGGTGAAGTCGGCGACCGCCGCAGCGACCGCGTCCAGCCCGTCGACGTACGACGCCGGGCTGGTCAGGCCCTCGGTGAAGAGCGTGTTCAGCATCGCCAGCAGCACCCAGGCATCGGTGCCGGGCCGGACGAAGTGGTGCTCGTCGGCCACCTTGGCGGTCTCGGTGCGTCGCGGGTCGAACACGACCATGCGGCCGCCGCGCGCCTGCAGCTCGCGCAGCCGCCCCGGGAAGTCCGGGACGGTCATCAGGGAGCCGTTGGACGCCATCGGGTTGGCCCCGAACACGAGGAAGTAGCTGGTCCGGTCGATGTCGGGCACCGGGAGCAGCAGCTGGTGGCCGTAGAGCAGGTGGCCGATCAGCTGGTGGGGGAGCTGGTCGACCGAAGTGGCGCTGAACTTGTTGCGCGTGCGGAACGACTGGGCCAGCGCGACGCCGTGGGTCATCGACCCGAGGCTGTGCACGTTGGGGTTGCCGAGGTAGATGGCCAGGGCGTCTTGGCCGTGGTCGTTGACGGCCCGCGCGAGCCCATCGGCGACGAGGTCGAGCGCCTCGTCCCAGCCGATCTCCTCCCAGCGCGCGTCGGCCCCGCGGCCGATCCGGCGCACCGGGCGCCGCAGCCGGTCGGGGTCGGCGTGGATGTCGCCGATCGCCACGCCCTTCGGGCAGATGTGCCCGCGCGAGAGCGGGTCGTCCGGGTTGCCGCGGGCGCCGGTGACCCGGCCGTCCTCGATGGTCAGGAGGAGACCGCAGGTCGCCTCACACAGGTTGCACACGCCGATGTGTTGCTCAGCCACGTCCTGCATCGTCGCAGGTCGAGGCCCGACACGCAGAGAGTTCTCCGTTGTCGACACTAGTTCGCAATCCGTAATAGTGTGCACTGCATGGACACCACCCAGCTCCTCAAGGGCGTGCTCGACCTGGCGGTCCTCGCGGTGGTCGAGGACGAGGACGGCTACGGCTACGACGTCCTGCGCCGCCTCCGCTCGGCCGGGCTCGGCGACGTCGGCGACGCGTCGGTCTACGGCACGTTGCGCCGGCTCTACGCGGCCGGCGCCCTGACGTCGTACGTCGTGCCGTCGGACGAGGGGCCGCATCGCAAGTACTACGGCATCACCCCGGGCGGCCGGGACCAGCTCAAGCGCCAGTCCGAGGACTGGCTCCACTTCTCCGCCGCTGTCACCACGCTCCTTTCCGGCCAGGAGGCCCGCGCATGAACGACACCATGAAGAACGTGGTCCCCGGCGAGGTCGACGTGTTCGTCGCCGAGGTCGAGCGTCGGCTGGCCGACCTGACCGCGGAGGAGCGCGACGAGCTCGTCGGTGGACTGCGCGCCGACCTCTCCGAGCGCCTGGCGGACCACGACGGCCCGGAGTCCGCGGAGCAGGTGCTCGGCGACCCGGCGACGTACGCGGCTGAGCTGCGGGCCGCCGCCGGCTTCGCGCCCGTCATGGCCGTGCGCCGGGAGCGCCGTCAGGTGGCGGTCGTCGTCGGGGAGCTCCTCGACGCGGCGAAGCGGACGTGGGTCGAGCTGGTCGACAAGGTCCCGGGCTCGCCGCGGGCGTTCATGGAGTCCCTGCAACCGGCCTGGTGGGTGCTGCGTGCGTGGGTCGCCTGGATGCTCCTGCAGGACATGGTCCACTTCCAGGTCGACTACGGGCTCGACTGGTTGGTGCTCCTCGTGGTGGCCGTCGTCGGGAGCGTGCAGCTCGGCAGGGCCGCGGGCATGGTCGCCCGGATCCGGGCCCACGCGGCGGCCCGTCTGGTGCTGGTCGGCCTCAATGTCCTTGCCGTCTGCCTTCTGCCCGGCACGGTCGACCGGGCCCGGTGGGCGACCGCCCACGAGGTGCTCGACCAGCAGGGCTACGACCAGTCGACGGAGTACTCCGTCGGCCTGTTCCACGACGGTGTGGAGCTCACCAACCTCTTCCCGTACGACGCCGACGGCAAGCCGCTCACCGGGGTCCAGCTGTTCACCCAGGACGGCCGGGCAGTCGCGGTCAACGACGGCCTCTTCGAGGCCGACGGCATGTCGATCGTCTATCCCTGGCTCACCAACGGCACCCCGCGGTTCAACACCTTCCCGCTGCCCGTGGGGCCGCTCGACGAGGAGACCTGGGAGCGCGACACCGACGCGTGGACGAGTGCCGTGCCGCCGCGACTGCCGGACCTCCCGTTCGCTGTCGCCCCGGAGGTCCAGCTGCCCTCCGGTGGTACCGCTGCCAAGGATTCGGTCGCAGACCCGGGCCGCTGATAATCTTCTGCGGTTGCCGTCAGGACGGCCGCGGACAAAGAGAGCTCCAGGAATTCAGGCTGGGGCGCCGCGCAACGAGCGAACCAGGGAGACACCATGGCAGTCGGTACCGACGCTGAGACCAAGAAGAAGATCATCGCGGAGTACGCCACGACCGAGGGCGACACCGGTTCGCCGGAGGTGCAGATCGCGCTGCTGAGCCACCGCATCAGCCACCTGACCGAGCACCTGAAGCAGCACAAGCACGACCACCACAGCCGTCGTGGCCTGCTGCTCCTCGTCGGCCAGCGCCGTCGTCTCCTCAACTACCTGAAGAAGACCGAGATCGAGCGCTACCGCTCCATCGTGGAGCGCCTCGGCCTGCGTCGTTGATCACGACGTGAGCTTCGCGAACGGGCGACCCCTCCGGGGTCGCCCGTTCTGTTTTTCCACCGCCGGTCGTTAAGGTGGCCGGTGGCAATCAATCCATTTCCGCGGGGCAGCGCGTCCCGCACCGTAGAACAAGAGAAAACATTGACTGAACCCGTCATCTCCGAGGTCGAGACCGTTCTCGACAACGGCAAGTTCGGCACTCGGACCATCAAGTTCGAGACGGGCGTCCTCGCCCGCCAGGCCGCCGGTTCGGTGAGCGCCTACCTCGACGGCGACACCATGCTGCTGTCGGCCACGACGGCCGGCAAGCACCCGAAGGACCACTTCGACTTCTTCCCCCTCACGATCGACGTCGAGGAGCGGATGTACGCCGCGGGCCGCATCCCCGGCTCGTTCTTCCGGTCCGAGGGCCGTCCGGGCGAGGACGCGATCCTCGCCTGCCGCCTGATCGACCGCCCGCTGCGCCCGACCTTCAAGAAGGGCCTGCGCAACGAGGTCCAGGTCGTCATCAC
>CAZAQE010000068.1:0-10879 GCA_964487275.1 uncultured Nocardioides sp.
GGCAACGGCAAGGGCCAGATCTTCGTCAAGGGCGAGGTCATCAAGACCGTGCCCGAGGCCGAGATCGTGGAGACGCTGATCGAGGAGGCGATGAAGATCGCCGAGTCGATGGAGCCGGTCGAGGGCGCGGAGGCCACGGTCTCCGTCAGCTGACCTGTCGGCTGACGCCCCACATCGCGGCCATGTGCCGCGCATCGGTGCCACAGCACCCGCCCAGCACCTCCACGTTCGCGAACGCGTCCAGCAGCGGCTGCTGGTCGGCCGCCAGCTGCACGGGGTCCCCGTCGTCGAGCGTCTCCGCCTCGTCGAGCTCGGCGTGGCTCATCGTCGACGCGTTGACCCGGAGGCCGCCGATCCGGTCCCGCCACGCGCCCTCATCGAGACCGCGCAGGACATGGCTGGGGTGGGCGCAGTTGATCAGGAAGTACGCCGGGGGAGCGACCGCGTCGACCTGCCCGATCGCCGCCGCCAGGCTGGTGCCGTCGGGCAGCCGCCCGTCCGTCTCCACCGTGAAGCCGATCCCGGCCGGCAGGCCGACGTCCGCTGCCGCCCGCGCGATGCCGATCGCCTCGCCGACCTCGGTGAGGGTGAGCACCGTCGCGCGGCTCGCACCGGCGGCCGCGAAGGAGGCGAGCTGCGGGCGGTGGTAGTCGGCGGCGGCGTCGGGATCGACCGGCCCAGCGCTGGCGTAGCCGTCGCCCCGCGGGCCCAGCATCCCGCCGACCTCCCAGCCGACGAGCTCGTCGGCGCGCTCGGCCGCCACGGCGGAGAGGAACGCGATGCTCTCGCGGTTGACGCGGTCGAGTGCGGCGGCGTCGTACCCGAGCAGGGCGGCGTGATCGGGGTTGGCCCGCCAGGTCGGGGCCTCCAGCAGCAGGGGAGCGCCGGCGCGCACCGCGATGTCGGCGTACGCGAGGTAGTAGTCGCGCAGAGCGGCGCGTCCCTCGTCGGTGTCGAGGAGGGGGAACGACGCGAACTCCGGGAGGTCGAAGCCGCGCAGGAAGATCAGGTCGGTCTCCAGGCCTCCATCGGTCACGTGACGTGCGGGCACGGGCACCACCTCACTCCGGGGACTCCAGTGTGGACCCGCCGATCGGTCCGTGTCCCGTCCTCACTTCCCCGGTCCGGAGGGCATAGGCTCCGATCGTGTTGACCACCCGGAAAGGCGTGCGCGTCCTCGCGACGGCGGACGTGCCTGCGTTCCTGGAGCTGGCCAA
This sequence comes from uncultured Nocardioides sp., assembly GCA_964487275.1. Classification (GTDB taxonomy): domain Bacteria; phylum Actinomycetota; class Actinomycetes; order Propionibacteriales; family Nocardioidaceae; genus Nocardioides. Next base: position 1,218 of record CAZAQE010000068.1, read on the forward strand.
CCAGGATCCCGTCGTCAACGTCTTCGCGGTCCACCGTGCGCACACCACCAACCTCGAGCCGCGGTGGCTCGGCGGCGAGATGTGGGGGCGGTTCGACGGTGGCCACCTCGTCGCGGCGTGCCACGTGGCCGCCAACCTCGTGCCGGTGCAGGCGCACCCGGAGGACGCGGTCGCCTTCGCCGAACGGGCGCTCACCCGGCGTCGTACCGCCTCCACGATCGTGGGGCCGCAGACGGCCGTGCGCCCGTTCTGGGAGGAGGTCGGCCCGAGCTGGGGCCGGCCGCGCGAGACACGCTGGGACCAGCGCCACCTCGAGATCGCCGGCCCGCCGGCGGTCCGGCCCGATCCCGGGGTGCGGGCGGGTGTGCAGGGAGACCTCGGCACGCTCTACCCGGCCTGCGTCGCGATGTACACCGAGGAGGTCGGGGTCTCGCCCGAGGCGGGCGGCGGAGCCGATCTCTACCGCGCGCGCGTCGCGCAGCTCGTCGGCCGTGGCTGGTCCTTCGTCCGGTACGACGGTGACGAGCTGGTCTTCAAGGCGGAGGTCGCCTGCGCGACCGAGCACGCCGCGCAGATCCAGGGCGTGTGGGTCCCGCCGCACCGCCGCGGCGAGGGTCTCGCGACCGAGGGCATGGCCGCCGTCGTGCACCAGGTGCGCGCGCGGATCTCGCCGACGGTGTCGCTCTACGTCAACGACTGGAACACGGCGGCGCGCGCCGTCTACGAGCGGGTCGGGTTCGTGGAGACGACCCGCTTCGCGACCGTGATGTTCTAGGTCACGACCTAGCGACCGACCCGGGGGAGCCCGTTCCACAACAGCCGGCTGGCGATGTCGGTGACCTCGTCGAGCGTCGCCGCCGGGTGGTCCTGCCACCAGCGGGCCACGCCGTCGACGCCCGTGATCAGCAGCTCGACGACGACGGCCGCGGCGGTCGAGCCCGCCGTCAGCCCGGAGCGGGTGAGGTCGGGGGCGAGCATCGCGGCCACGGCCTGGGTGCGGGCGGTGCGGTAGGCCGCGATCACCTGGTCGAGGTCGGTGTCGCCGGTCGGGACCGGGTCGACCAGCAGCCGGCGCGCGGCCGGGCGCTGCCGCGCGAACGAGAGGTACGCCGCCACCGTCGATCGCAGCCGGTCCGCGCCGGCGCCGGCGCCGGTGATCCCGGCGCCGACCTCGGCCAGCATCGCGGCGTTCTGCGCGTCGAGCACCTGCAGGTACAGCTCGCGCTTGGAGCGGAAGTGGTCGTAGAGGACCGTGCGGGTGACACCGGCCGCGGTGGCGATCTCGCCCACCGAGGTGGCGTCGTACCCGCGCTCGGCGAAGACCTCGACCGCGGCGGCCTCGATCCGCTGGCGGCGGGCGGGCCCGCTCAGCCGGCGGCGCACGGTGTCCGTCGTCACCGGGGATCCTCTCGTCGGCCGATCATTGCCCACACCTGTGTCGGCTGCGCCCGTCGGGGGCCTTGACCGCTGTGGTGGCAGTCACAATACTCGGCACCGACAGTAACCGACACCGGTGTCGGTTGGATCTCATGGGGGAGACCACGATGACCCACCGCCTCGACCGCCGCACCCTCCTCAGCTCGTCGATGGCCGTCGGCGCGGGTGCCGCGCTGGCGACCGCGGGCTTCGCGCCCGCCTTCGCAGCGACGCCCGGCAAGGAGGCGGTGGTGCTCGGCGGCGGCATGGCCGGGCTGACCGCCGCGCACGAGCTCGTCGAGCGCGGCTTCTCGGTCACCGTGTTCGAGCCCTCGGCGTGGGGCGGCAAGGCACGCAGCATCCCCTTCGCGGGCACGGGAACGGGCGGTCGCGCCGACCTTCCCGGTGAGCACGGCTTCCGCTTCTTCCCCGGCTTCTACCACCACGTCCCGGACACGATGCGCCGCATCCCGTTCGGGGCCGGCACCGTGGGCGACAACCTCGTCGCGGCGACCGGCGGCAAGTTCCTGCGGGCCGGTGACCACGCCGACGCCTTCGTGTTCGGCATCGGCCCGGACCCCGAGCAGCTGCTCACGGTCGACGGGCTGCGCCGCTTCCTGCTCGACAACCTCGGCGGCCACTCCGTGCCGCCGCACGAGCTGGCCTACTTCGTGGAGCGGCTGCTGGTGTTCCTCACCAGCTGCGACGAGCGCCGGCTGGGCCAGTGGGAGAAGGTCAGCTGGTGGGACTTCGTGGGCGCGGCGAAGCGCTCGCAGCCGTACCAGAAGATCCTCGCCGCGGGCCTGACCCGCAACCTGGTCGCGGCCAAGGAGACGATCGCCAGCACGCGCACCATCGGCAACATGGGCGAGGCGTTCGTCTACAACATCATGGGGCGCGGCAACGACGGCGCGCTCGACCGCGTGCTCGACCTGCCGACCAACGAGGCGTGGATCGACCCGTGGATGACCTACCTCCGCGGCCGCGGGGTCCGGTTCGTGAGCGGTCAGCGACTGGTCCGCTACGAGACGTCGGCGGGCCGGATCAGCGCGGCCGTGCTCGCCGACGCCGCCGGGACGACCAGCCGCGTCGAGGCCGACTGGTTCGTCAGTGCGATGCCGGTGGAGCGTGTGGTCCCGACGTTGACCTCCGACGTGCTGGCCCTCGACCCCGGCCTGCGCGGGCTGTCCGCGCTCCAGACGGACTGGATGGTCGGCATCCAGTACTTCCTGCGCGACCACGTCGACGTCACCAAGGGTCACATCACCTTCATCGACTCGCCCTGGTCGCTCACGGCGCTCACCCAGGGCCAGTTCTGGGCTGACCGCACCATCGCCCGCGACTACGGCGACGGCGAGGTGGTCGACATCCTGTCCGTCGACATCTCCAACTGGGACGCCAAGGGCATCCTGTACGGCAAGACCGCCAAGGAGTGCACCCGCGACGAGATCGCCGCCGAGGTGCTGGCCCAGATCCGGGACCACCACACCGTCGGCGACCTGATGCCCGACGGCATCGTCCACTCCTGGTTCCTCGACCCCGGCGTGCAGTGGGACGGCTCGGCGGGGCGCAACACCAACGAGACGCCGCTGCTGGTCAACACCGTCGACTCCTGGAAGAGCCGGCCCACGGCGCGCACGAAGATCCCCAACCTGCTGATGAGCGGCGACTTCGTGCAGACCGACATCGACCTGGCCACGATGGAGGGCGCCAACGAGTCGGCCCGGCACGCGGTCAACGCGATCCTCGACGAGTCCCGCTCCACGGCGGCCCGGGTGAAGACCTACAAGCTCTACGACCCGCCGGAGTTCGCGGCGCTCAAGGCGGCCGACAAGCTGCTCTACAAGCTGGGCCTGCGCAACGCGCTCGACCTGGGCTGAGAGGGTGGGGGCATGTCCGTCCCCCTCACCGCCAAGGCCGTCACCGGCGCCTTCGTCGTCAGCGGCATGATCCACCTCGTCAAGCCGGAGGTCTTCGAGCCGCTGGTCCCCGAGCAGCTGCCCGGCACCCAGCGCCAGTGGGTGCTCTGGAGCGGGGTGGCCGAGCTCGCCTGCGCGGCCGGGATGGTTGCACCGCGCACCCGCAAGGCCGCGGCGTACGCGAGTGTCGCGCTCCTCGCCGGGGTGTTCCCGGGGAACGCGAAGATGGCGTACGACGCGCAGCGCTCCGACAACGCCGTGCTCAAGGCCGCGACGCTGGCCCGGCTGCCCCTGCAGTGGCCGATGATCCGCGGGATGCTCAGGGCCGCCCGGGACGCCTGACCCGGTCCGACGGCTTACTGGTTGGGCCGCCGTCCCGTCCCGGCCGTAGGCTTCGGCCCGTGCTGATGAGGATGTCGACCCTGTTCGTCCGGACCCTGCGCGAGGACCCCTCGGACGCCGAGGTCCCGAGCCACCGGCTGCTCGTGCGGGCGGGCTACATCCGCCGCGCCGCGCCGGGCATCTACACCTGGCTGCCGCTGGGCCTCAAGGTGCTGCGCAAGGTCGAGGGCATCATCCGCGAGGAGATGGACGCGATCGGCGCGCAGGAGGTCAGCTTCCCCGCGCTGCTGCCCCGCGAGCCCTACGAGGCGACCAACCGCTGGACCGAGTACGGCGACGGCATCTTCCGGCTCAAGGACCGCAAGGACGCCGACTACCTGCTCGGTCCGACCCACGAGGAGATGTTCACCCTCCTCGTCAAGGACATGTACTCGTCGTACAAGGACCTGCCGCTGAGCCTCTACCAGGTCCAGACGAAGTACCGCGACGAGGCGCGGCCGCGGGCCGGCCTGCTGCGTGGGCGTGAGTTCATCATGAAGGACTCCTACTCCTTCGACGTCGACGACGCGGGCCTCGAGGCGTCGTACGAGAAGCACCGCGACGCCTACGTCCGGATCTTCGACCGGCTCGGCTTCGACTACGTGATCGTGAAGGCGACCGCCGGCGCCATGGGCGGCTCGAAGTCCGAGGAGTTCCTGGCCAACGCCGCCGTCGGCGAGGACACCTACGTGCGCTGCACGAGGTGCGACTACGCCGCCAACGTCGAGGCCGTCGAGGTGCGTCCCCCCGCACCCGTGTCGTACGACGACGCGCCGGCCGCGCACGTCGAGGACACCCCCGACACCCCCACCATCGACACGCTCGTCGACCACCTCAACGCGGCCTTCCCCCGCGACGACCGCCCGTGGACGGCCGGCGACACGTTGAAGAACGTCGTGGTCGTGCTCAAGCACCCCGACGGCACCCGCGAGCCGCTGGCCATCGGCCTTCCCGGCGACCGCGAGGTCGACCAGAAGCGGCTCGAGGGCCAGCTGGAGCCGATCGAGGTCGAGGCGATGGACGAGACCGAGTTCGCGAAGCACCCCGCGCTGGTCAAGGGCTACATCGGCCCCGGCGTGCTGGGGGAGGAGCGCAGCAGCGGCATCCGCTACCTGCTCGACCCGCGCGTCGCCGAGGGCACCCGCTGGGTGACCGGCGCCAACGAGGCGGGCCGGCACGTGGTCGACCTGGTCGCCGGCCGCGACTTCACCGCCGACGGCACGATCGAGGCAGCCGAGGTCCGCGACGGCGACGCCTGCCCGAACTGTGACGAGGGCACCCTGGAGTCCGCCCGCGGCATCGAGATGGGCCACGTCTTCCAGCTCGGCCGCAAGTACGCCGAGGCGCTCGACCTCAAGGTCCTCGACGAGAACGGCAAGCTGGTCACCGTCACGATGGGCTCCTACGGCGTGGGTGTCTCTCGCGCGGTCGCCGCGATCGCGGAGGACACCCTCGACGAGATCGGGCTGTGCTGGCCGCGCGAGATCGCGCCCGCCGACGTGCACGTGGTCGCCGCCGGCAAGGACCAGGCCGTCTTCGACGCGGCCGAGTCGCTCGTGGCCGGGCTCGTCGACGCCGGCGTCGACGTCCTCTACGACGACCGCGCGGGCAAGATCAGCCCCGGTGTGAAGTTCAAGGACGCCGAGCTGATCGGCGTGCCGACCATCGTCACGGTCGGTCGTGGCGTCGCCGACCCCGACAACCGGGTGGTCGAGGTGAAGGACCGTCGTACGGGCGAGAAGCAGGAGGTCGCGCTCGACGGTGCGGTCGACGCGATCCGCGCGATCGTCGGGGGCTGAGCGTGGCGGTCGAGGCGGTCATCTTCGACTGGGGCGGCACGCTCACGGCCTGGCACGACATCGACTTCCACGCCGAGTCGCTCGCGCTCGCGCAGGCCGTGCTCGCCACGCCCGACACGAGCGACGACCACCACGCCCACGCGGCGCGCCTGCACAACGCCGGCAGCGTGATCTGGGGCCGCAGCCGCGACCACCAGCAGAGCGCGACCATCGGTGACCTGTTCACCGAGGCCGGGCTCGACCACGACCCCGACCTCCTGGACGCCTACTACTCGTTCTGGGAGCCGCACACGCTGACCGACCCCGAGGTCCTGCCCTTGTTCAGGTGGCTGCGGGCCGAGCAGATCAAGGTCGGCGTCCTGTCGAACACGATCTGGCCGCGGGCCTGGCACCGCGGCTTCTTCGAGCGCGACGGCGTCCTCGACCTCATCGATGGCGACGTCTACACGAGCGAGGTCCCGTGGACGAAGCCCTCGCCCGAGGCCTTCCGCGCTGCCATGGCCGCCGTCGGTGTCAGCGACCCGGCCGCCTGCGTGTACGTCGGCGACCGGCTCTTCGACGACGTGTGGGGCGCGCAGCACGCCGGGCTGAGGGCCATCCACGTGCCGCACAGCGACATCCCGGCCGAGCAGGTCGGCCACACCGAGGGTGAGCCCGACGCGGTCGCCCACCGGCTCGCGGAGATCCCGGGCCTGATCGCTCCCTGGCGCTGAGCGCGCCGGCCGGCGGCACGGCCGCACGGCCGCACGGGCGGGCGGGACCGCTTGACTGCAGGTTTGTGCACTGCACATTTATGAGGATCGCTTTCCGCACACCCCGGCGATCTTCTGTTGCATGATTGTGCACAGGTGATCGGTGAGCCCCACCTCTCCCGTCGCCCAAGATGACCGTTGTCCCCGGTCACCAGTGGTTCGCGGCCCCGTCTTCGGGGGACGTCTCGGGAGTTCCCCGAAGTCGGAGGCCGCGAACCGCTGGCGTTTTTACCGGCCGCGACACCGCGAGGAACGAGCCGCGTCGCGGATCGGCCGGGAAGGTCGAGTAGCGCCGCCAGCGAGGCACGAGCTCGCGACGCGCGTATCGAGACCTCGGCCAGTGGTCTCGCTACGCGCTCGCCCCGGGGGCTCGGGCTGCTCGACCAGCGGCGGGACGAGCCCGGACCGTCACAGCCCCGGGAACGACTCCGGCTTCCCGCCGAAGCCCAGCCCGCGCACCGCGGCGTCGAGCAGGGCCGTCACGGCCCAGCTCCGCGTGGCGCCCGAGCTGCTCGCGACCAGGTAGGCGTAGGTCGCGGCGGCGTCCTGCTCCAGGCGCAGGGCGCGGGCGGCCAACGCAGCGGCGGTGCCGAGGTCGGCGGGCAGCTGGTAGCCCGGCTCGGCGGCCACCGGCTCACCGCCGGCATCGCGGACCATGGTGTCCAGCTCGTCGCGCCGGGTCCGGTGCACGCGGTAGGCCGCGGTGATCCGCCGGTAGAGACCGGGCTGCGCCGACTGGGAGGCCTGGCCTCCCAGGGCGGCGTACACGAAGACGGCGGCGTGCTCCGCGGCGAGCGCGGCCTGCAGGGCGTCGGTCGGGCTGTCGGCGGCGGGGGAGGGCGCAGGAGTGGGGGTCGGATCGCTCATGGGAGCACCGCCCGCTGCTGCGCGACCGCGGCCGCCATCGAGGCGAGCACCTGGGCGAGCGCTCCGCTCCGTGCCTCGCCGGCCGCCGAGACGAGCCGGTCCTGCAGGCGGGCTTCCGCCTCCGTCAGGCGGCGCAGCGCCGCCGCGCGTCCCTCGGGTACGGCGGGGGCATCGGCGGCACCGGCGCCCCCGAGCTCGGTCGCGTGCGCCTCGTGCAGGCGGGCCACGCGGGTCGCGACGCCGGCCAGGGCCGGCACCGTCGTACCGACCGCCGTGGCGAGCGCGGCTGCGGCGGTGACGGCGTCGAGGACCGACGCCACGAGGTCGCTGTCGGCATCGACCGCCGGCGCCGTCGGGCTGACGGTCCCCGACACGCCCGGGCTGTCATCGCTGTCGAGGAGGTCGTCGACGGCATCACAACCCACCAGCGCCATCGCCGTCCCGGCGAGGCCGCCGGTCATCAGGGCGCGACGCGAGAGTGGTGTCGGTCGAGCGGGCACCGGGGAACCCTATCCGCACCCGCGGATCGACTAGAGTTCACGGGCACAGCCACAACAGGACACGGGAGGACTCGTCATGGGTTCGGGCCAGGGCGCGCAGCGCGCCACAGCCGAGCGGATCGAGCAGGTTCTCACCGGACCGCTCGCCGAGCTCGGCCTCGACGTCGAGGCGGTCGAGATCACTCCGGCAGGCAAGCGGCGGGTGCTGCGGGTCGCGGTCGACACCGACGGTGGACCCACCCTCGACGATGTCGCCGCCGCGACGAAGGTGATCGACCACGTCCTCGAGTCCGACGGCCCTGATGGCGCGGCTGACGTGATGGGCGAGCTGCCGTACACGCTGGAGGTCACCTCCCGCGGGGTCGACCGGCCGCTGACCCTCCCGCGGCACTGGCGTCGCAACGAGACCCGGCTGGTCAAGATCAGCCTGGTCGACGACACGACGCTCACCGGCCGGATCGGCGCCTCGGACGACGAGGGCGTCAGCGTGGCCGTGGACGGCGCCGAACGCCGCATCCCCTACGGGGACGTGCGCAAGGCGCTCGTCCAGATCGAGTTCAACCGCAAGGCCCGTGACGACGAGAACGACGAGAACGACGAGAAGGACGCCGACTGATGGACATCGACCTCAGCATCCTGCGGACGCTGGAGCGCGAGAAGGAGATCAAGTTCGACGTCCTCGTCGAGGCGATCGAACAGGCCCTCCTGACGGCCTACCACAAGACCGAGGGGTCGCAGCCCCGGGCGCGGGTCGAGCTCGACCGCAAGACGGGCCACGTGAGCGTGCTCGCCGCGGAGCTGGACGGCGAGGGCAACAAGGTCGGTGAGTACGACGACACGCCCGCCGACTTCGGTCGCATCGCCGCCACGACCGCGAAGCAGATCATGTTGCAGCGGCTGCGCGACGCCGAGGACGAGATCAAGTTCGGTGAGTTCTCCGGCAAGGAGGGCGACATCGTCTCCGGCATCATCCAGCAGGGCCGCAACCCCGACGACGTGCTCGTCGACCTCGGCAAGCTCGAGGCGCAGCTGCCCTCCAGCGAGCGGGTGCCGGGCGAGGACTACAGCCACGGCACCCGGATCAAGTGCCTGGTCGTGTCGGTCCGCAAGGGCATGCGCGGCCCGCAGATCACGCTGTCGCGCTCGCACCCCAACCTGGTGAAGAAGCTGTTCGCGCTGGAGGTTCCCGAGATCGCCGACGGCACCGTCGAGATCGCCGCGATCGCGCGCGAGTCCGGCCACCGCACCAAGATCGCCGTCCGCTCCACTGTCTCCGGCGTCAACGCCAAGGGCGCCTGCATCGGCCCCATGGGCCAGCGGGTCCGCAACGTGATGGCCGAGCTGCACGGCGAGAAGATCGACATCGTCGACTGGTCCGACGACCCCGCGACGCTGGTCGCGCACGCGCTCTCGCCGGCCCAGGTCCAGTCGGTCACGGTCGTGGACGCGGCCGCGAAGTCGGCCCGGGTCGTCGTACCCGACTTCCAGCTGTCGCTGGCGATCGGCAAGGAGGGCCAGAACGCCCGCCTCGCCGCGCGCCTCACGGGTTGGCGCATCGACATCCACTCCGACGAGGAGGATTGAGCCGCACAAGCCGTGCCGGTTCGTGATCCTGACCGCAGGAGCGGTAGAGTTGACGCTCGGTGGCTCGCCGACTGATTTCCCTCGCACGCCCTGACGTCCTCCCCATCGCGGGACCCGTCCGGACCTGCGTGGGATGCCGGGAGCGAGTCGCCAAACGCGAGTTGTTGCGGGTGACCGCCGGCTCGGGAGCCGATGGCCGTCCAGCCGTCGTCCCCGATCCCGACGGCACCGCGCCGGGACGTGGAGCGCACCTGCACCCCACCCCCGGTTGCTACGACCTCGCGGTGCGGCGGAAAGCCTTCTCCCGCGCGCTCCGGTCCGCACCGGGCGCGGGTGGGCTCTCCACTGCGCCGGTGGGGGACTACGTCGCCGCCCTGGCCGCGACAACCCGGACCGATCCGACCGACAGAAACTGGAGCAACAGCTCATGAGCACTCGATGAGT
>CAZAQE010000069.1:0-10780 GCA_964487275.1 uncultured Nocardioides sp.
GGCCCGGGTGCTCGAAGACGATGTCGATGTCCTCGCCGCCGGTGAGCTCGCGGATGGCCTTGCCGAAGCGCTGCCACTCCTTCGGGTTCTGCTTGGTGCCGTCCTCGTTCCAGAACTTGGGGGCGAGCTCGGAGCGGTTGATGACGTGCTCGGCGCCCATGTTGCGCACGATCTGGGCCTTCTCCTCGTTGGAGACCACGCAGATCGGGTTCGCGCCGCCGTTGAGGGCGTACTGGGTGGCGAAGCCGCCGAGGCCGCCGGAGGCGCCCCAGATGAGGACGTTGTCGCCCTGCTTCATGTTGCCGCCGTTGGCCGAGACGAGCTGGCGGTACGCCGTGCAGTTCACCAGGCCGGGGGAGGCGGCCTCCTCCCAGGTGAGGTGCTCGGGCTTGGGCATCAGCTGGTTGGCCTTGACCATCGCGACGTCGGCGAGGCCACCGAAGTTGGTCTCGAAGCCCCAGATGCGCTGCGAGGTGTCGAGCATCGTGTCGTTGTGGCCGTCGGGGGCCTCGAGCTCGACCGAGAGGCAGTGCGCGACGACGCGGTCGCCCGGCTTCCACTTGGTCACGCCCGGCCCGACGGCGAGGACGACGCCGGACAGGTCGGAGCCGACGATGTGGTAGGGCAGGTCGTGGCGCTTGGAGAGCTCGGACTCGCGGCCGTAGCGCTCGAGGAAGCCGAAGGTGGAGACGGGCTCGAAGATCGAGGTCCACACGGTGTTGTAGTTGATGGCGGAGGCCATGACCGCCACGAACGCCTCGCCCGGGCCGAGCTCGGGGAGGGGCACCTCGTCGACGTGCAGGGACTTGCGGGGGTCCTTGTCACGCGAGGCGATGCCCTCGAACATGTCGACCTCGTCCTTGTGGACCGTCACGGCCCGGTAGGACTCGGGAAGCTCGAGACTCGCGAACTCCTCCGAGCTCGCTTCGGCCTGGATGGCGTCGAGGATGTGCTGCACGGTCGTTTTCTCCCTGAACCTCAGTGTGTTGACGGGGGCCCACGGGGGCGGAGCCCCCGTGCGTGTGGCAATACGGCCGCGGCGAAGATTACCCATCGGTAACCGACTGGTGGCGGTTCCGTGACAGGCGTCTCACTTGCGGCTGCACCGTCCTGGGCTCGGCGGCGCTGGGCGGCCCTGATCAGGGCTCGATGGGCCACCATAGGCCCGTGACGTTGCAAACGGGTCGCCCGTCCACGACTTCGTCCCCGATGGAGGGTGTCGTTGATCTCAACGCGGATGTCGGCGAGTCCTTCGGCCGGTGGCAGCTCGGCGACGACGCGGCGCTGCTGCCCCACCTGACCAGTGCCAACGTGGCGTGCGGCTTCCACGCCGGCGACCCGCTGACCCTTCGTCGTACCTGCGAGCTGGCCGTGGAGCACGGGGTCGTGATCGGCGCCCAGGTGGGCTACCGCGACCTGGCCGGCTTCGGCCGCCGCTTCGTCGACGTGCCGCCCGCCGAGCTCGAGGCGGACGTCCTCTACCAGCTCTCGGCACTCGACGGCCTCGCCCGGGCGGCCGGTTCGCGTGTCGCCTACATCAAGCCCCACGGTGCGCTGTACCACGCCCTGTCGCGGCACCCGGCACAGGCGAGCGCCGTGATCACGGCCGTGCAGGCGTTCGGCGGCCTGCCGGTCCTCGGCCTCGCCGGCTCGGCGTTCCTCGCCGCCGTCGAGGCGGCGGGCCTGGAGGCCGTGGGCGAGGGCTTCGCCGACCGCGCCTACCTACCCGGCGGAGGACTCGTGCCGCGCTCGGAGCCCGGGGCGGTGCTGACCGACCCCGCGGCGGTGGCCGAGCAGGCCGTCCGGCTCGCCTCCTCCGGAACGGTCCGTTCCGTGTGCGTGCACGGGGACTCCCCGGGTGCAGTCGAGCTCGCCGCCGCGGTGCGGGCAGCCCTGGTCGAGGCCGACGTGCCCCTGGTCTCCTTCGTCACCGGATGAGGCTGCTCCCGTACGGCGACCGCGGGCTCCTGCTCGAGCTCGCCGACACGACCTCGGCGGTGTCCGCGGCGGCCGCCCTGCGCGCTGACCCGGCCGTCGCCCGGCTGGTCGCCGACGTGGTCCCCGGCGCCCGGACCGTCCTCCTCGTGGCTCGCCCGGGGGTGTCGCTCGACCGCCTCCGCGCGGTAGTCCCGGGTCAAAAGCACCGGAATCGACGCGAAAGGGGTGCTTTTGGCCCGGGAGTACCGCAGCGGGAGGTCGTCATCCCGGTCGTGTACGACGGCCCCGACCTCGCGGCGGTGGCGGAGCTGACCGGCCTGACCGAGGCCGAGGTCGTCGCCGCGCACACCGGGACGCAGTGGCAGGTCGCCTTCGGCGGCTTCGCTCCCGGGTTCGCCTACCTCGTCGGCGGCGACGCCCGGCTGCAGGTGCCCCGCCGCGACCAGCCGCGGACCACGGTGCCGGCCGGGTCGGTCGGCCTGGCGGGGGAGTTCAGCGGCGTGTACCCGCGGGCCTCGCCCGGCGGCTGGCAGCTGATCGGGCGGACCGATCTGGCCCTCTGGAACCTCGACCGCGACCCGCCGGCCCTGCTCGCGGCCGGCGTGACCGTGCGCTTCGAGGTCAGCGGACCGTGAGCGCGCTGGTCGTCCGCGCGGTCGGCGGTCAGGTGCTGGTGCAGGACGCCGGCCGGCGTGGCCACACCGCGATCGGGGTCGGCGCTGCCGGGGCGGCCGACCGCGCGTCGTACGCGCTCGGGGGGCGGTTGGTCGGCAACGAGCCTGGCGCCGCGGCGCTCGAGGTCGTGCTCGGCGGGCTCGAGGTCGAGGCCGACGGCCACGTCACGGTGTGCGTGACCGGAGCACCGGCGCCGCTCGAGGTCGACGGCCGGCGAGAGCCTGCGGGAGCCGTGATCACAATGCGGCCCGGCCAGCGGCTCCGGCTCGGCACGCCGGGGTCGGGGCTGCGCAGCTACCTCTCCGTCCGGGGCGGTCTCGACGTGCCGCCGTTGCTGGGCTCGCGCTCCCGCGACACCCTCGCCGGTCTCGGCCCGGAGCCGGTCCGTGCGGGCGACGTGCTGCCGGTCGGTGGACTCGCGACGGGAGAGGTGCTGGTCGACGCCGTCCCGCTCCACGGGTACGACGAAGCGCCGGTCGTCCGCGTGGTGCGAGGACCCCGCGACGACTGGGCGGCCGACCCGGACGCGCTCGCGACCCGCGTCTGGCGGGTCGGAGCGGCCAGCGACCGGGTCGGGCTGCGGCTCGACGGGGATCCGCTGGGCGTCGTACCCGGGAAGGGGCAGCTGCCGAGCGAGGGAGCCCTGCGCGGAGCCGTCCAGCTCCCGCCGGACGGGCGCCCGGTGGTGTTCGGCCCCGACCACCCGGTGACGGGCGGCTATCCCGTCATCGCCGTGGTGGTCGACGCCGACACCGACCGGCTGGCCCAGGTGCGTCCGGGCGAGGAGATCCGGTTCCGCTGGGCCTGAGCCTGAGCCGGCGAGTGGTCGGGGGAAGGATCAGTGGCCGCCGTCGGCGGCCGGCTCCACGAGCTCGACGAGCACGCCGCCGGCGTCCTTCGGGTGGACGAAGTTGATCCGGCTGTTGGCCGTGCCGCGGCGGGCCTCGGGGTAGAGCAGGCGCAGGCCGCGCTCGCGCAGGATCGCGGAGACCTGGTCGAGGTCGGTCACGCGGTAGGCGAGCTGCTGCAGGCCGGGGCCGCTGCGGTCGATGAACTTCGCGATCGTCGACTCGGCGTTGAGGGGCGCGAGCAGCTGGATCTTCGAGTCGGTGTCGCCGACGGCGACCATCGCCTCGCGGACTCCCTGCTCCTCGTTGGTCTCCTCGTGCGCGACGTGCATGCCGAAGTTGTCGCGGTAGAACGCGATCGCCTCGTCGAGGTCGGGCACCGCGATGCCGACGTGGTCGATGGCGGTGAAGAGGTGCGTGGGGACGCCGTCAGTGATGCTCATGCGCGCCATTGTGCCGCTGACCCTCCCAATGGGGGGTGTGACGAGTGCCTCATCGACCGCACGATGGACCCCTCGCCCGCGTCGGATACCCGCGAGTAGAGTCGAAATGTTCCGACCACACGTCTGCACGGAGGATCCATGTCCGACAACCCCAGCGTCATCGTCGCCGGCGCTCGTACGCCGATCGGTCGCCACCTCGGCGCCCTCAAGACCCTCTCGGCCGCCGACCTCGCGGGCGTCGCCATCAAGGGCGCGCTGGAGAAGGCCGGCGTGTCGGGCGACCAGGTGGACTACCTGATCGTCGGCCAGGTCCTCCAGGCCGGTGCCGGCCAGAACCCTGCCCGCACCGCCGGCCTCGCGGCCGGCCTGCCGCCGCAGGTCCCGTCGATCACCATCAACAAGGTGTGCCTGTCGGGCATCAACGCGATCGCCCAGGCCGACCAGATGATCCGCGCCGGCGAGGCCGAGATCGTGGTGGCCGGTGGCACCGAGTCGATGACCCAGGCGCCGCACCTGCTGCCGAAGTCCCGCGAGGGCTTCAAGTACGGCGACACGACCCTCGTCGACTCGCTCGCCTACGACGCGCTCTTCGACCAGGCCACCCAGCAGGGCATGGGCAACCTGACCGAGTCCACCAACGCCTGCCGCGAGACCCCGCTGACCCGTGAGGAGCAGGACGCCGTCGCGGCCCGCTCGCACCAGCTCGCCGCCGCCGCCCAGAAGAACGGCATCTTCGACGACGAGATCGTCCCGGTCTCGATCCCGCAGCGCAAGGGCGACCCGGTCGTCGTCAGCCAGGACGAGGGTGTCCGTGGCGACACCACCGCTGAGTCGCTCGCGGGCCTGCGCCCGGCGTTCGCGAAGGACGGCACCATCACCGCTGCGTCCTCGTCGCAGATCTCCGACGGTGCTGCCGCCGTCGTCGTGACGAGCAAGAAGAAGGCCGAGGAGCTCGGCCTGCCGATCCTCGCCGAGATCGTCAGCCACGGCCAGGTCGCCGGCCCGGACTCCACGCTGCAGCTGCAGCCGGCCAACGCCACCAAGAAGGCCCTCGACAAGGCCGGCCTGACCCCCGCCGACCTCGACCTGGTCGAGTTCAACGAGGCGTTCGCCGCCGTCGGCATCGAGTCGGCCCGCGCGCTCGGCATCGACGAGGACAAGGTCAACGTCAACGGCGGCGCCATCGCCATCGGTCACCCGCTGGGCGCCTCCGGCGCGCGGATCACGCTGCACCTCGCGCTCGAGCTCAAGCGCCGCGGCGGTGGCCTCGGCGCGGCCGCCCTCTGCGGCGGTGGCGGCCAGGGCGACGCGCTCGTGCTGCGCGTCCCGTCTGCCTGACCGCTGATCGGTCAGCGTGGCTGAAGGAAGCATCCAGGGCGGCCGCCGCGGAATCACCGCGGCGGCCGTTCCTGCGTTGGTCGAGAAGGCCCGCGAGGGCGACCCCCGGTCGGTCGGCCGCCTCGTGTCACAGGTCGAGGACGAGTCGCCCCTGCTGCCGGAGCTGATGCGGGCCCTGGCGCCCCACACCGGGCACGCCCGCATCGTCGGGCTCACGGGCTCCCCGGGCGTCGGGAAGTCGACGTCGACCAACGCCCTGATCGGTGAGCTGCGGCGCAGGGACCACCGGGTCGCGGTCCTCGCGGTCGATCCGTCGTCGCCGTTCTCCGGCGGCGCCCTGCTGGGTGACCGGATCCGGATGGGCGACCACGTCCTCGACCCCGGCGTCTTCATCCGCTCGATGGCGGCGCGCGGGCACCTCGGCGGCCTGGCCTGGACGACGCCGCAGGCGCTGCGGGTGCTCGACGCAGCGGGGTTCGACTACGTCCTCGTCGAGACCGTCGGCGTGGGACAGAGTGAGGTCGAGGTGGCCGGCCAGGCCGACTCCACGATGGTGCTGCTCGCGCCCGGCATGGGCGACGGGATCCAGGCCGCGAAGGCCGGCATCCTCGAGATCGGCGACCTCTACGTCGTCAACAAGTCCGACCGCGACGGTGCCGACAAGGTACGACGCGACCTGCGCTCGATGCTCGGCCTCGCCGAGCGCCGCGAGGGTGCCTGGCTCCCGCCCGTGCTCAAGACCGTCGCATCGAAGGGCGAAGGGGTCGCCGACGTGGTGGACGCGCTCGAGGAGCACGGCGCCTGGCTGCGCGAGAGCGGCGAGCTGCAGCGGCGCCGGGTCCGGCGCGCGCGCAACGAGATCGAGACCCTGGCCCTCACGGCGCTGCGCCGTCGATGGGGGACCGTCGGCGAGGGTGACCGGCTCGACGACCTGGCCGCTGCCGTCGTCGCGGGCGAGACCGACGCCTACACGGCCGCCGAACAGCTCACCGGCTCAGCGCCCGGTGAGATCGGGTGACCACGGGCGTGAGTCCGAGGTCGCCCGGCTGAGCGTCCCGGTCGTGGTGCTGCGAGCGGGTGGCGCCGCCCGGATCCGCTGCGGCACCGTCAGTGACGGACGCCCGCGTCCGTCGAGGCCGGTGAAGCAGTACCCCCGGTGGCGCGCGCCGCGCACGACCTTCGCCACCGCGGCCACGGAGACGGGCGACCTGTCGACCCCGTCGTGCTGGAGCACGATGTTCGGACCGCGGCGCAGATCACGCAGGATCCGGCTCGCGATCTGGTCGGCCGAGCCGTCGGCCCAGTCGCGGGAGTCGATGGTCCACAGCACCGGCACGTAGCCCGCGTGCACGAGCTCGCGGCGCACGCGGCCGTCCATGGCGCCGTACGGCGGCCGCATCAGCCTGCTCGGGCGAACGCCGGCCCGGCGCAGCTCGGCCTGGGTCGCCGCGACCGAGGCCCGGACCTGGCGCCCCGAGCGGGCGGTCAGCTGCTCGTGGGCCCAGCTGTGGTTGGCGATCTGGAAGCCGGCTCGCGCGACGGTGCGGGCGAGCTCGGGGTGCTGGCGCACGCGGCGCCCCACCATGAAGAACGTGGCGGGCACGTCGGCCGCGCGCAGGACGCGGACCAGCCGGGGTGTCGTGACCGGGACCGGTCCGTCGTCGAAGGTGAGGGCGATCGTGCCGGTGCAGCGCCGGTTCCGTACGGTGCGGCTGGTCCCGGTTGTCGTCGTGACCTGCTTCGCCTGGGGCGCCGGGCGGGCGCGCACGCTCGACGCCAGCTCGGCGGCCGGCCGGTCCTCGCCCGTCCCGGTCGGGGCACTGTGGTGGGGAGACAGCAGGACGGCGGCGAGCAGCAGCGCGGCGGCGGCACAGACGGGTCCGAGTCTCCGTCCCGTGACCTCCGTCCGGACACGGGGGGGAAGCACGGAGCAAGCATGCGGTCTGGCGGGGTGCGGTCGTCGGATTTCGCCGCAGTGTTGAGAGGATTGTGACGTGAAGGACGTCGTCATCCTCGGATCCACCGGCTCGATCGGCACCCAGGCCCTCGACCTCGTGCGGGCCAACCCCGACCGCTTCCGCGTCGTCGGCCTGACCGCGGGTGGCAGCAACCCCGACCTCTTCGATCGCCAGGTCGAGGAATTCGGTCCCCGGTTCAGCGGACTGGGGGAGGAGGCCAGCACGGACGCCGCCGGACAGGAGTGCGACGTCGTCCTCAACGGGATCACGGGCGCGGTCGGCCTGCGGCCCACCCTAGCGGCACTCGACGCCGGCAACACCTTGGCGCTCGCCAACAAGGAGTCGCTCGTGATGGGCGGTCCGCTCGTCCTGGACCGGGCCCGGCCGGGCCAGATCGTGCCCGTCGACTCCGAGCACAGCGCGCTCGCGCAGTGCCTGCGCGGCGGCCGCCCCGAAGAGGTACGACGACTGGTGCTCACCGCCAGCGGGGGGCCCTTCCGCGGCCGCTCCCGCGCCGAGCTCGACGGCGTCACCCCCGAGCAGGCCGGCAACCACCCGACCTGGGACATGGGCCCGGTGATCACCATCAACTCGGCGACGCTGGTCAACAAGGGCCTCGAGGTGATCGAGGCGCACCTGCTCTTCGGCATCCCCTACGACCGGATCGAGGTCGTGGTGCACCCGACGAGCGTCGTCCACTCGATGGTCGAGTTCGTCGACGGCTCCACCCTGGTGCAGGCGAGCCCGCCGACCATGCTGATCCCGATCGCCCTGGGCCTGGCCTGGCCAGACCGGGTCCCGGACGCGGCGCCCGCGGTCGACTGGACGAGGCCCGAGACGTGGGAGTTCTTCCCGCTCGACGACGAGGCCTTCCCGTCGGTCGCCCTGGCGCGCGCCGCAGGGGAGCGCGGGGGCACGGCGCCGGCCGTCTACAACGCCGCCAACGAGATCGCGGTCGACGCCTTCCGCGGCGGTCGCCTGGCGTTCACCGGGATCGTGGACGTTGTCGCGGACGTGGTAGCCGCCCACGACGTACCCTCGAACCAGCAGATCTCGCTCGACGACGTCCTCGCGGCCGACGCGTGGGCGCGCGAGGCTGCCGCCCGCACCATCACCGCATCGAGGACAGCCCAGCGCCCGTGATCACCGTTCTTCTCTACACGCTCGGCGTCGTCATCTTCGCGACCGCGATCCTGGCGTCCATCGGCCTCCACGAGCTCGGCCACATGATCCCTGCCAAGAAGTTCGGCGGGAAGGTGACGCAGTACTTCATCGGCTTCGGTCCCACCGTGTGGAGCAAGCAGGTCGGCGAGACCGAGTACGGCATCAAGGCGGTCCCGCTCGGCGGCTACGTCAAGATCGTCGGGATGCTGCCGCCCGCCGCGGACGACCTCGTCGAGGAGGTCGAGTACGACGCGCAGGGGAACCAGGTCTTCAAGGTCCGCAAGTCCAACACCGGCCTGTTCACCCAGCTGATCTCGGACGCACGTGCCGCCGAGTGGGAGCACGTGAAGCCCGAGGACACCGACCGGCTGTTCTACAAGCTGCCGTGGTGGAAGAAGGTCATCGTGATGGCCGGCGGGCCGACGGTGAACATCCTGATCGCGTTCGGCATCTTCGCGGCCGTGTTCGCGACCTACGGCAACGCGGGCGACCCGACGATCGAGACGACCGTCGACGAGGTCCAGGGCTGCATCCTCCCGCCCGAGGAGGACGGCCGGGTCTGCACCGACGAGGAGCTGGCCGAGAAGCCGACGCCGGCGTACCAGGCAGGCATCCAGCCGGGCGACCGGATGGTGTCCTTCAACGGCACCGAGATCACCAGCTGGGGCCAGATGCAGGACCTGGTCCGCGCCAACGGCGACGGCCGCGCCAGCGTCGTGGTCGAGCGCGACGGTGAGCTCAAGACGATCGTCACCTCCACCGTCGTCGACCTGCGCGACATCGGCAACGACGAGAAGAAGGAGGTCGGCTTCCTGGGGGTCAGCCCGGTCTCGTACGCCACGACCGGTGGTGTCTTCTACACGATCGGCCAGATGGGCCACATGACCGTCGACGTCGTGCAGTCGCTCGCGACCCTGCCGGCCAAGGTCTGGGACGTCGCCCAGGCGATCGTCGGCGTCGAGGAGCGTGACCCGCTGGGCCCGGTCAGCGTCGTCGGCGGCGGCCGGCTGGCCGGCGAGGTCGCGTCCCACGACGAGATCAGCGTCAACGACAAGCTGGTCTCGCTGCTGATGCTCATCGCGGGCTTCAACTTCTTCATCGGCATGTTCAACTTCGTGCCGCTCCTGCCGCTCGACGGAGGCCACATCGCCAGCGCGCTGTGGGAGGCCGTCCGCCGCGGCCTCGCCCGGCTGCGCCGTCGTCCCGACCCGGGGTACGTCGATGCGGCGAAGCTCCTGCCGGTGGCCTACGTCGTGGCCGGCGCCCTGCTCGTGATGGGCATCGTGCTGATCGTCGGGGACCTCGTCGTCCCGGTCCACCTCGAATCCTGATCCAGCGTCCCCGGAAAGTAGTCTTGAGGCCATGACGTCGATCAGCCTGGGCATGCCCGCTGCGCCTCCGCCGGTGCTCGCCCCCCGTCGTACCACCCGCCAGATCCAGGTGGGCAAGGTCGGGGTCGGCAGCGACCACCCGATCTCGGTGCAGTCGATGACCACGACGCTCACCTCCGACGTCAACACCACCCTCCAGCAGATCGCCGAGCTGACGGCCGCAGGCTGCGACATCGTGCGGGTCGCGTGCCCGAGTCAGGACGACGCGGACGCGCTGCCCGAGATCGCGCGGCACAGCCAGATCCCGGTGATCGCGGACATCCACTTCCAGCCGAAGTACGTCTTCGCGGCGATCGAGGCGGGCTGCGCCGCGGTCCGGGTCAACCCGGGCAACATCAAGAAGTTCGACGACCAGGTCAAGGAGATCGCCAAGGCGGCCCAGGACCACGGCACGTCGATCCGGATCGGTGTCAACGCCGGCTCGCTCGACAAGCGGCTGCTCGAGAAGTACGGCAAGGCCACGCCCGAGGCGCTCGTCGAGTCCGCCGTGTGGGAGGCCAGTCTCTTCGAGGAGCACGGCTTCCGCGACTTCAAGATCTCGGTCAAGCACAACGACCCGGTCGTGATGGTGCGCGCCTACGAGCTGCTCGCCGAGGCCGGCGACTGGCCGCTGCACCTCGGCGTCACCGAGGCCGGCCCCGCCTTCCAGGGCACCATCAAGTCCGCCACCGCCTTCGGCGCCCTGCTCTCGCGCGGCATCGGCGACACGATCCGGGTCTCGCTGTCCGCGCCGCCGGTCGAGGAGGTCAAGGTCGGCATCCAGATCCTGCAGTCGCTCAACCTGCGCCCGCGCAAGCTGGAGATCGTCTCCTGCCCGTCCTGCGGCCGGGCCCAGGTCGACGTCTACACCCTCGCCGAGCGGGTCACCGCCGGGCTCGACGGACTCGAGGTCCCGCTGCGCGTCGCCGTCATGGGCTGCGTCGTCAACGGGCCGGGCGAGGCCCGCGAGGCCGATCTCGGCGTCGCGTCCGGCAACGGCAAGGGCCAGATCTTCGTCAAGGGCGAGGTCATCAAGACCGTGCCCG
>CAZAQE010000070.1:0-10182 GCA_964487275.1 uncultured Nocardioides sp.
CACGGCGAGAGCGAGTGGAACGCCAAGAACCTCTTCACCGGCTGGGTCGACGTCGCGCTGACCGAGAAGGGCCGCGGCGAGGCCGTCCGCGGCGGTGAGCTGCTCAAGGAGGCCGGCCTCCTTCCGGACGTCGTCCACACCTCGCTGCAGCGCCGCGCGATCAACACCGCCGCGCTCGCGCTCGACGCCGCCGACCGCCACTGGATCCCGGTGCGCCGCTCGTGGCGCCTCAACGAGCGCCACTACGGCGCCCTGCAGGGCAAGGACAAGGCGCAGGTCCGCGAGGAGTACGGCGACGAGCAGTTCATGCTGTGGCGCCGCTCCTTCGACGTCCCGCCGCCGGACCTGGCCGACGACGACGAGTACTCCCAGGTGGGCGACCCCCGCTACGCCGACCTCGGCGACGAGATGCCCCGCGCCGAGGCGCTCAAGCAGGTCATCGACCGTCTGCTCCCCTACTGGGACGCCGGCATCGTGCCCGACCTCCGCGCCGGCCACACGGTCCTTGTGGCAGCGCACGGCAACAGCCTGCGCGCGATCGTGAAGCACCTCGACCGGATCAGCGACGCCGACATCGCCGGCCTCAACATCCCCACCGGGATGCCGCTGGTCTACGAGCTCGACGAGGACACCCTGGCGCCCACCGTCCCCGGTGGCCGCTACCTCGACCCGGAGGCGGCCGCCGCGGCTGCCGCCGCGGTCGCCAACCAGGGTCGCTGACCGAGGGACCGCGAGCGCAGCGAGCCCGGTTCCCCGGAAACGGGCGACCGGCCCGAGCGGAGCGAACTCCACTCGGGCTGCAGGCCTGTCAGGCTGCCGGGGCCGGGTTGTGCCCGGTGACCACGAAGACGACCCGGTTGGCGACGGAGACCGCGTGGTCGGCGATCCGCTCGTAGTAGCGGCCGAGCAGGGCGATGTCGACGGCGGCCTCGACGCCGTGGCTCCAGTCGTCGCCGAGCAGCTCGGTGAAGCTGCGGCGGCGCAGCTGGTCCATCTCCTCGTCGTCGCGGCCCAGCGCGATCGCCGCCTCGACGTCACGGCCCGCGATCACGTCGGTGACCCGGGCGACCATGTCCTCGGCAACGGTGGCCATCCGCTCGACCGTCGGGCGGACCTCGGTCGGGATCGCGATGCCGGGAACCCGCAGGCGGGCGATCTTGGCGACGTGGACGGACAGGTCGCCCATCCGCTCGAGCTCGGCGACCATCCGCAGCGCCGCGACGACCGTGCGCAGGTCGCCGGCGACCGGCTGCTGCAGCGAGAGCAGGCTGAAGGCGTTCTCCTCGACCTTCTCCCGCGCGCTGTCGATGGCGGAGTCCTCGCTGATCACCCTCTCGGCGATCGCCGAGTCGCCGGTCAGCAGGGCCTGGGTCGCGTCCCTGACAGCCGTCCGGACCAGGCGGCTGATGCCGGCCAGGTCCTCGAAGATGGCGTCGAGCTCAACGGTGTACGCATCACGCATGAGCCGAGGGTACGGTCGGCAGGTGTCCCACAGGCGGTGCCCGGTGAACGCAGCATGAACATCGGGAAGCACGGCTTTCCCGATTCCGGGACAGACCCGCGCGGCGCCGTACGATCGAGACGTGGACCCGACGACGCAAGCCTTCCTGGCTGCGATCCTCGGCGCCGTCGTGGCCGGCGGTGCCATGCTCGCATGGCACCTCAGTGACCGCCAGCAGAACCTCTACAAGGCTCCGGAGGAGCCGCTGCTCCCCGACGGCGTCGCGGCCGTACTCTCCGTGCTGCGCAGCAGCGCGGTCGTCGTCGACGAGTCGGACACGGTCCTCAAGGCGTCCGCCCCGGCGTTCGCGATGGGCTTCGTGCGCGGCTCGACCCTGCTGTCCGACGAGCTCGGCACCCTGATCCGGCAGGTGCGGCGCGACGGGCAGATCCGCGAGACCGAGCTGATCGTCCCCCGCGTCTCCGGCAGCCCGCGCCACGTGACCGCGCGCGTGGCGCCGCTGGGCTCCCGGCTGGTGCTGGCGCTGGTCGAGGACCGCACGCGCGAGCGCCAGGTCGACGCCGTACGCCGCGACTTCGTGGCCAACGTCAGTCACGAGCTGAAGACGCCGGTCGGAGCGATGCGACTGCTTGCGGAAGCCGTCCAGGACGCCTCCGACGACCCGGACGCCGTCTACCGCTTCGCCTCGCGGATGCTCACCGAGAGCGACCGCCTCTCCCGGCTGATCCAGCAGATCATCGAGCTCTCCCGCCTGCAGGGCGACGAGCCACTGGAGTCACCGGTACCGGTGTCGATCGACGACGTCGTCGCCTCGGCGGTCGACTTCGTGAGCATGAACGCGACCGCGAAGGACATCTCCGTCATCGCCGAGGGCGAGGAGGGCCTCAAGGTCCTCGGCAGCGAGAAGCAGGTCGGCGCGGCGGTGAGCAACCTCGTCGCGAACGCCGTCGCCTACTCCGAGCCCAACGCGCGGGTCGTGGTGACCCGCAAGCGGGTCGGGCACAACATCGAGATCTCGGTGATCGACCAGGGCATCGGCATCCCCCGGGGCGAGGTGGAGCGGATCTTCGAGCGGTTCTACCGTGTCGACCCCGCCCGGCACCGCTCCACCGGCGGCACCGGCCTGGGCCTGTCGATCGTGAAGCACGTGGCTGCCACGCACGGCGGTGACGTGCGCGTGTGGTCCGTCGAGGGCCAGGGCTCCACCTTCACGCTCTCGCTCCCCCAGCATCCCCATCAGGACGAGGGGTCGCCCTTCGTGGGGCTGGCCTCGCTCGCGTCGGCGCCGGACCGCCCGGACCGCCGCAGGCACGACCACCCAGAAGACCAGGAGGAACGCCCGTGACACGGGTACTTGTCGTCGAAGACGAAGAGAGCTACAGCGATGCCCTCGCCTACCTGCTCCGCAAGGAGGGGTTCGAGGTCGCGATCGCGGCAGACGGCAACGACGCGCTGAAGGAGTTCGACCGCAACGGCGCCGACATCGTCCTGCTGGACCTGATGCTCCCTGGCATCCCGGGCACCGAGGTCTGCCGCACCATCCGCCAGACGTCGAACGTCCCGGTGATCATGGTGAGCGCCAAGGACGACGAGGTCGACAAGGTCGTCGGCCTCGAGCTCGGCGCCGACGACTACGTCACCAAGCCGTACTCGCCCCGCGAGCTCGTCGCCCGCATCCGCGCCGTCCTGCGCCGCGGAGCCGGCGAGGAGCTGCTGCCCGACACCCTCGAGGCCGGTCCGGTCCGGATGGACGTCGAGCGGCACGTGGTGACGGTCGACGGCGAGGAGCAGCGGCTGCCGCTCAAGGAGTTCGAGCTGCTGGAGATGTTCCTGCGCAACCCGGGCCGGGTGCTCACCCGCGGGCAGCTCATCGACCGCGTCTGGGGCTCCGACTACGTCGGCGACACCAAGACCCTCGACGTGCACGTGAAGCGCCTGCGCGCCAAGCTCGAGCCGGAGCCGAGCGAGCCGAAGTACCTCGTCACCGTGCGCGGTCTCGGCTACAAGCTGGAGGTGTGAGACGCCCGGGACCGATCGAGGCACGAGGTCGGTCCCGGTTCGGTCCCGGGCTCAGCGGCCAGGTTCCCGGTCAGACCGGGTCGGCCTCCGGCTCCGCCTCGACGGCGAGGACGACGTCCGTCGCCGGGTCGGCGCCCGCGGCCGTGGTCGCATCGGCCTCGGCGGCCCGGCCACCCGCGGCGACGACGCACCCGACGAGGATCAACGGGAAGCCCACGACCATGCCGGTGGTGACCTCCTCGTCGAGCAGCAGCACGCCGAGGACGATCGCGACGGCCGGGTTGACGTAGGTGATGATCGTCGACCGGGTCGGCCCGGCCTCCTTGATCAGGTCGAGGAAGACCACGAAGGCGAGCGCCGTGCAGACCAGCGCCAGCACGGCGATGCTCCCCCACGCAGTGGCGGGCAGGTCGCTCGGCGGGTCGAGGACGCCGAAGGGCGCGTAGACGAGGGCCGTGAGGCTCAGCGCGCAGGCCATCACGCCGAGGCCGGAGACGTCCGAGAACCAGCGGGCGAGCACGAGCGGCCCGGCGGCGTAGCAGATGGCGACACCGAGCATCTCGGCCACCGCGAGCAGGTCGACGTGGTCGAGGTCGAGCCCGACGAGGCAGGCCACCCCGGCGAAGCCCAGCACCAGGCCGCCGAGCTGGGCCTGCGTGAAGCGCTCGGCGTGCGAGGTGACGAGGAACGCGAGTGCCCCGAACAGCGGCACCGCCGCGACGAGCAGACCGGCCAGGGAGGACGAGATCCGCTGCTCGGCGTGCCCGAGCAGCACCCACGGCACCATGATCTCGATGAAGGCGAACAGGGCCAGCGGCCGCCAGCGGGCCAGCACCGGCACGACCTCGCGCCGCGCGAGGGCCAGGGGCAGGAGCACGAGGGCCGCGAGCGCCGTACGCAGGAAGACCAGGCTCGCCGGCGAGACGTGCTCGACCGCGATCCGGATGAACAGGTAGGGAAGGCCCCAGATCACGCACATCGCCAGGAACAGCGACCAGCCGCGTTTCGTCACCGGGTCAATCTAGGGACGGGCACCGACGCCCGTCGCGCGAGTTTCGGTCAACCGTCTCCGAGATCCCGCCACTCCCGTCCGGGAAATGGTGCGGCGGCGATGTCGAGGACGCGAGATCGGTTCCGTCCCAGGGGTGAAGGCGGCACGATGGCCGTCTCGGAACCCAAGGAGATCGTCATGGCGAAGTACCTTCTACTCAAGCACTACCGGCGCACCACGGGCCCGGCCAACCTGCCCGGGACCGACGTCCCGATGGACCAGTGGGCGCCGGAGGAGATCGACGCCCACATCCGGTTCATGCAGGACTGGGCGGCCGAGATGGCGGAGCGCGGCGAGTACGTCGACGGGCAGGCCCTCGAGCCCCGCGGCACCTTCGTCCGGTACGACGGCGAGGGCAAGGCGCCCGTCACCGACGGCCCGTTCCCGGAGACCAAGGAGCTGATCGCCGGCTGGATGGTCATCGACGTCGCGTCCGACGAGCGTGCCTACGAGGCCGCCGCGTCGCTGTCCGCCGCGCCGGGCCGGGGCGGCCAGCCGATCCACGAGTGGATCGAGGTGCGGCCCTTCTACGGCGAGCCGCCCGTGGTCACCGAGTGACCACGCTCCCCGGCGACGACCTCGAGGACCTGCTGCGCGAGCTCGGGCCGCAGGTCCTCGGCATCCTCGTGCGCCGCGGCAGCGACTTCGCGGCCGCCGAGGACGCCGTGCAGGAGGCCCTCCTCGAGGCGTTCCGTCGCTGGCCCGACGTCCGTCCCGAGGATCCGTTGGGGTGGCTGGTCACCGTGGCCGGCCGCAAGCTGGTCGACGAGATCCGCTCCACGACCGCCCGCCAGCGCCGCGAGGAGCGGATCCACCGCGAGCCGGAGCAGGGGCCGACCGAGCAGGCCGACGACACCCTGCTGCTGCTCAGCCGCTGCTGCCACCCCGCGCTCAGCCCGGCGTCGGCGATCGCGCTCACCCTGCGCGCGGTCGGTGGGCTGACGACGGCGCAGATCGCCCGGGCCTTCCTCGTGCCGGAGGCGACGATGGCGCAGCGGATCTCCCGCGCCAGGCGCACCGTCTCCGGCGAGCGCTTCGACCGGCCCGGCGACGTCACCGCGGTCCTGCGGGTGCT
Source organism: uncultured Nocardioides sp. (assembly GCA_964487275.1). GTDB lineage: Bacteria > Actinomycetota > Actinomycetes > Propionibacteriales > Nocardioidaceae > Nocardioides. The sequence goes on from CAZAQE010000070.1 coordinate 5,608, forward strand.
CTACCTCGTCTTCAACGAGGGCTTCACCGGGTCCGTCGACCTCGCCGCCGAGGCGATCCGGCTCACCCGGCAGCTGTCCGCCGCCACCGACGACCCCGAGGTCGAGGGCCTGCTGGCGCTGATGCTCCTGCACCACGCGCGTCGGCACGCACGTCGTACTCCGGAGGGGGCGGTGGTGCCGCTCGCCGAGCAGGACCGGTCCCGGTGGAACACCGCGATGATCGCCGAGGGTGTCGACGTGCTGCAGGCGGCGCTCTCACGGGACCGGCTCGGGGAGTACCAGGCCCAGGCCGCGATCGCCGCCCTCCACGACGACGCCGCGACCGCCGAGGAGACCGACTGGGTCCAGGTCGTCGAGTGGTACGACGAGCTGGTGCGACTCGCGCCCGGCCAGCCCGTACTGCTCAACCGGGCCGTCGCTGTCGGCGCGGCCGACGGGCCGCTGGCCGGGCTGCGGGCGCTCGAGCAGGTCGAGGCCGGCGTGCCCCGCCGCGACGCTGCCGCGGCCTGGCTGCACGAGCAGGCGGGCGACCTCGACGAGGCGGCGCGCCTCTACGCCCTCGCAGCGGTGCAGGCCGGCAACGTCGCCGAGCGGGACCACCTCACCCGGCAGGCCGCCCGGCTCCGGACCCGCTGACCGCCGAGTTGGGCGTTCGGTGCGCCGAGTTGGGCGTTCGGTGCGCCGAGTTGGGCGTTCGGTGCGCCGTACACACGCGAACGCCCAAGTCGACCGGCGGAATGCCCAAGTCGACCCGCGGAACGCCCAAGTCGACCCGCGGAACGCCCAAGTCGAGCGGTCAGCCGTTGGCGGGGGCGTCCGCGGCCTCGAGCCAGCCCCGGAACGCCTCGAGGTTGGCGGTCGACTCACCCCGCTCGATCCGCCACTCCCACTCCTTGCGGATGGAGGACTCGAAGCCGAGCTCGAGGATCGTGTTGAACGACTCGTCGGCGTAGGTGAGCACCGAGCCGAGGAGGCGGTCGAGGTCGTCGGGCGTGACCGACGACAGCGGCAGCCGGGCGTCGAGGTAGATGTCGCCGTGGTGGTCGATCCCGAACGCGACGCCGTACATCCGCATGTTCCGCTCGAGCAGCCAGCGGTAGACCCGCTCGAACTCCTCGTCGGGGCGGCGGCAGACGAAGGCGTGCACGCCGAGCGCGTGCGGGCCGATGTCGAGCCGGACCGGTGTCTGCAGCTTCTTCTCGCCGGGCAGCGAGAAGCTGACGGTGCCCTCCGCCGTCTCCTCGAACTCGATCTCGTTGGTCACGAGCCAGTCGCGCACGACGTCGATCGGCTGGGTCATCGCAGGGCTCCCGCTTCCTCGCGCATCAAGGAGTGCGCGCGCTGGTAGACGGCCAGGGTCTGGGCGGCGGTCGCCTCCCACGAGAACTGCTCCGCCTGCACGAGGGCGCCGGTTGCCAGGCGGTCGCGGTAGGCCGGGTCGGCCACCACCCGCTCCAGCGCCAGAGCCCAGTCGTGTGCGTCGTGGCTGTCGACGAGCAGGCCACTGTGCCCGTCGCGGACGACGGTGGTCAGGCCGCCGACGGCGGCTGCGATGACGGGGGCGCCGCTGGCCTGGGCCTCGGCGGCGACCAGCCCGAAGGACTCGTTGTACGACGGCACGGCGACCAGCGACGCGGCGGCGTACCACCCCGCGAGCTCGGCCTGGGGCACTGGCGGCACGAAGCGGACGACGTCGTCGATGCGCAGCTCGGCCGCGAGGTTGGCGAGCGCGGCCGGGCGCTCGAGCCCGGAGCCGGACGGGCCGCCGACGACCGGGACGACGAGGCGCGAGCGCAGCTCGGGCCGGCGCACGAGGAGCTCGGCAACCGCGCGCAACAGCACGTCGGGGGCCTTGAGCGGCTGGATCCGGCCGGCGAACAACAGCACCAGTGCGTCCTCGGCGAGGTCACGCTCGTGGCGTGCCCGCAGCCGGTCGGCCGGCGACAGCGGACGGAACACGCCGGTGTCGACGCCCGGGTGCACGACCTCGACGCGGGCCGGCTCGGCGTCGTACAGGTTGATGAGCTGCTTGGCCTCGAGGTCGGTGTTGGCGATGAGGACGTCCGCAGCCTCGACCACCTGCTCCTCGCCGATCACGCGAGCCGCGGGCTCGGGGGTGTCGCCCTCGGCGAGGGCCTCGTTCTTGACCTTGGCCATCGTGTGCATCGAGTGCACCAGCGGGACACCCCAGCGGTCGCGGGCGAGCGCGCCGACCTGTCCCGAGAGCCAGTAGTGCGAGTGGACGACGTCGAAGTGGCCCGCCGGGTGCGCCGCCTCGGCGCGCAGCACCTCGCGGGCGAAGACGCACAGCTGGCCGGGGAGCTGCTCCTTGCTGAGCCCCTCGAAGGGGCCGGCGTGCACGTGGTGCACGGTGACCCCGTCGGACATCGCCACGACGGGCTCGAGGGCGGAGCTGGTGGCGCGGGTGAAGATGTCGACCGCGATGCCGGCGGCGGCGAGTCGGCGGGCGACCTCGACGACGTACACGTTCATGCCGCCCGCGTCGCCCGTGCCGGGCTGGTCGAGCGGCGAGGTGTGCAGGCTGACCATGGCGACGCGTCCGACCGTCGAGTCCGCCATGCCACCTCCCGCGTCGAGTCCGGATTCCACCGTCAGGCCAACCCTCCCAGTGTGCCCGGCATTCCCGACCCGGGAAGATGGGGGTCATGAGTAGGCGGATCGCGGTCGTCACAGGTGCCTCCAGCGGGATCGGGGCGGCCACCGCCCGCCACCTCGCCCGCGAGGGCTTCGAGGTGGTCTGCGCAGCACGACGGACCGCCCGGATCGAGGCGCTGGCGGCGGAGATCGGTGGCCGCGCGGTCGCCTGCGACGTCACCGACGCGGGTCAGGTCGCGGCCCTCGCGGAAGCGGTCGGCCCAACCCTCGACGTCCTCGTCAACAACGCCGGCGGCGCGTTCGGCCTCTCCCCCGTCGCGGAGGCGGACGTCGAGGAGTGGCGGCGGATGTACGACGTCAACGTGCTCGGCCTGATGCAGGTCACCCAGGCCCTGCTCCCCGCGCTGGTCGCCAGCGGCGACGGCGTCATCGTCAACGTCGGTTCGCTCGCCGGCCGCCGGGCCTACGAGGGGGGCGGGGGCTACACCGCCGCCAAGCACGGCACGAAGGTCGTCACCGAGACGCTGCGGCTCGAGCTGGTCGACCAGCCGGTCAGGGTCTGCGAGGTGGCGCCCGGGATGGTGCAGACCGAGGAGTTCGCCCTGGTGCGCTTCGGCGGGGACCAGGAGCGCGCCGACGCGGTCTACGCCGGCGTGGCCGAGCCGCTCCGGGCCGACGACGTCGCCGACGCGATCACGTGGGTCGCGACCCGTCCGGCGCACGTCAACATCGACGAGCTGGTGATCAAGCCGCGCGCGCAGGCGGCTCCGCACAAGGTCCACCGCACCTGAGCTCCCGACCGAGGGCACCGCGCAGCGAGCGCAGCAGGCGCAACCTGCGCCCACGGGGCACAGCGGTGGGGCAGTTCATGCGCTTGTCGGGGGTTGCAACACCTGAGAAGCGCAGGAATCCCCGGAGACCCGGGGATTCATGCAGCCCGCTCAGGCCAGCGCGCGGTCCAGCGCGGCCGTCACGTGCAGCGTGGTGCACGGGAAGACCGGGATCTCCGAGTCGGCCTGGCGGATGAGCAGCTCCAGCTCGGAGCAGCCCAGGATCACGCCACCGGCGCCGGCGTCCCACAGCTCGCTGATCATTCCGACGACCTCGCGGCGCGAGTCGTCGTTGACCTTCCCGTGGACCAGCTCGTCGTAGATGATCCGGTTGAGCTCGTCGTGGTGGCCGGCATCGGGGACCTGGACGCCGAGGCCGTGGCTGGCGATCCGGTCGGTGAAGAAGGTGCGCGACATCGCGAACTTCGTGCCGAGCAGCGCGACCGTCTCCACGCCCTGCTCCTTGCACGCCTCGGCGACGACGTCGCCCAGGTGCAACAGCGGGATGGAGACGGCGTCCTGCACCTGCTCGGCCACGCGGTGGAAGGTCGTCGTGCAGAGCATCAGGAAGTCGGCGCCGGCACGCTCGACGGAGACCGCGGCGTCGCGCAGGACCACGGCGACGCCGTCCCAGTCCTCGGCCTCCTGCAGCGCGGTGACCTCGGCGAAGTCGACCGACGCCATCACGGTCTTCGCGGAGTGGAAGCCGCCGAGCCGCTCCTCGACGCCGCGGTTCAGCGCCTCGTAGTAGGCCGCACTGCTCTCCCAGGACATTCCGCCGACGAGGCCGATGGTCTGCATTGGTGCAGTCTCCCGCACCCGCCTGCCACTTCCAACAGGGCCCACCACAGGCTGGGACGGCAGCGTGCCCGAGGATGCTGGGAAGGCGCCCTCGCGCGGATAGGCTGACCCCTCGTGTCCCAGACTCGTCGCACCGATCTCCGCAACGTCGCCATCGTGGCCCACGTCGACCACGGCAAGACCACCCTGGTCGACGCCATGCTGCACCAGGCGGGCGCGTTCAGCGCGCACGAGGCCGAGGGTGTCGCCGAGCGCGTGATGGACTCCGGCGACCTCGAGCGCGAGAAGGGCATCACGATCCTCGCGAAGAACACCGCGGTCCACTAC
>CAZAQE010000071.1:0-10087 GCA_964487275.1 uncultured Nocardioides sp.
GGGAGCTGCGGGGCGAGGCGGCGTGCCGTGATCGCGCCCGCCACCGCGGCGACCGGGAGCGACCACCAGCGCCGCTGCAGGAGCGCCCAGCCGCTGAGCGCCATCGTCGGGGACAGCACGGCGGGGGCGACCTTGTCGCCGTGGCGGGCGGCGAGGTCGGCGCCGCCGGTGCCGTAGAAGAACTTCCGGCCCAGCCAGGTCCGCACCGTGCCGCGGACGTCGTGGTCGGCGCGGACGTCCGGGTCGTAGCGCACGACGTGGCCGGCGTCGACGAGGCGCCACACGAGGTCGACGTCCTCGGCGACCCGCCAGCCGTCCTCGAACCCACCGATCCGCCCGCCCGCGCCCCCGGCGAGGAGGGCGGTGCGGCCGACCAGGCAGGCCGACGGGAGCCATCCGACGGCGGCACCGGGGCGGACCACCCCGCCGGTGGAGCCGAGGTCGAGGGAGGACGCCGCGGCGTCGTACCGCTCGAACCAGCGGGGGCTGTGACCCGGGGCGCTCCTGACCTTGCCGACCACCTGCGGACCGACCAGGGCGACCTGTGGGTCGGCGCAGTGGCGGGCGAGGTCGAGCAGGCGGGCGGCGTCGACGGTGACGTCGGAGTCGACGAAGGCGACCAGTGGCGTCCTGACCAGGCGCAGGCCGGCGTTGCGGGCACCGGCGGGACCGACGTTGGTGGTCAGCCGGTGCACGCGGGCGCCGTGGCGGTGGGCGACCTCCGCCACCCGGTGCGGCTCCTCGGACGCGTCGTCGACGACGACCACCGGCAGTGGGACCAGCGCGGCGAGGCAGCGGGCCAGCTGCTCGGTCCGGTCGCGGACGGGTACGACGACGGTGAGGTCGGTCAGCGCGACCTCGATGTCGTCGAGGACGGGGTTGGCGAGGTTGCCGTCGACGAGCCGGCGGGCGAGCCGGGCGGTGGCCGCGTCCGTGACGACGAGGTCGCCGCCGGCCAGCAGCCTGCGGGCCCGCTCGCCGATGCGGACCGCGCGGACCGGGGAGCCGCCGACGAGCAGCCGGCCGCCGTCGCGGTGCGCGACGTCGTCGCGCAGCCGGACCCGGAACCCGTCCGCCAGCACGGTCACGGCGCGAAACCCCCGTCGGCATGGACGACCGAGCCGTTGAGGACGGCGGCCTCGCGGCTGCAGCAGAACGCGACGGTGGCGGCGACCTCGTCGGGCTCGAGGATGCGGCGCAGGAGCTGGTTGTGGGCGAAGGCCTCGACGTCGTCGAGGTCGTAGAGCGCGGCGGTGGCCTCGAGCATCGGGGTGCGCGTCGATCCCGGTGAGACGGCGCAGGCGGTGACGCCGGTGCCGACGAGGTCGGCGGCGAGGCCCTTCACGAGGCCGACAACGGCGTGCTTGGCGGCGTTGTAGGCCGCGAGGTGGTGCAGGCCGTGGTGGCCGGCGGCGGAGGCGATCGCGACGAAGCGGGCGCCGGCCGGGTCGGGTCCGGCGAGCATGGCGGGGACGGTGACGGCGGCGGTGTTCCACACGCCCTTCACGTCGACGTCCCAGAGCAGGTCGAGGTCGGCCTCGGGGGTCTCCCACAGGGGTACGCCGCCAGCGACCACCGCCGCGGCCGCGACCGCCGCGTCGAGCCGGGCCCAGCGGTCGAGGGCGGCGTCGACCGCCGCCCGGAGCGCGGTCCGGTCGCGGACGTCGGCGACGACGGGGAGCACGTTGCCGGTGGCGTCGTCGGGCAGAGCCAGCTCGTCCACCGCCACCACGCGGTCGCCCTGCGCGAGGAGGCGTCGTACCGTCGCTGCGCCGATGCCACGGGCCGCCCCGGTGACCAGGACGACCCGATCGGGGCCCGCCGTCGAGGCCCTCACGGCATCCTCGCGACGAACGTGACCACGTCGTCGACCATCGACTCCAGCACGGCAATGCCCTCCGCGGCGGACGCACCGGCCGGATCACCGAGCACGCCGTTGGCCGAGACCGCCTTCACCCCGCCCGCCATCATCAGGGGCAGCAGGTCCTCCAGCGAGCCCGTGTTTCCTGCCTCCGCCCGGTCCAGGCGCACCTTCTCCGGGACCAGGTGCAGCATCAGGGAGGTCTCCGTGCGGCCGGCGTGGAGATCGACCTCCTCGGTCGCACAGGGCACCCAGGCGACCTCGTGGCCCTCGTGCACCAGCTGGGCCACCGCACCACGGAGCGCGGTGAGGTTGCCGCCGTGGGCGTTGACGAAGACGATCCGCCCGGCCCACGTGGACATCGACCGGGTCAGCTCGACGACGACGTCGTGCAGCACGCCGGTGCCGATCGAGCTGGTGCCGGCAAAGTCCTGGTGCTCGCCGCTGGATCCGTACGCGATCGCGGGCGCGACCACCACGTCACGGCCCCGCTCCCCCAGCGCGACGGCCGCGCGCGCAGCGACGCCGACCGCGATGACGGTGTCGGTGTCGAGCGGGAGGTGCGGGCCGTGCTGCTCGGTCGAGCCGACGGGCACCAGCACCGTCGGCCCGGCCGGCAGACCGGGCGACGTGGCCGAGGCGAGCTCCATCGTGGTCAGCCCCGGACAGCTGCCGGCTGCGGCACGGAGGTGGGGACCCCGAGTGCTCGGTCGAAGCCCTCGGGGACCAACAGGTGCTCGGGCCGCAGCTCGCCGGTCGAGGCGAGGGCGAGTCCGCGCAGGGCGGAGTCGATGCCGCCGGAGAGGACGTCGAGGACGTTCTCCACCCCGGCCTGGCCGTTGGCCGCGAGTCCCCACAGGTACGCACGGCCGATCAACACCGCCTTCGCGCCCATCGCGAGCGCCTTCACCACGTCCGAGCCACGTCGTACGCCGCCGTCCATGACGACGTCGATGTCGTGGCCGACGGCCTCGGCGATCGGGCGGACCATCCGGATCGCGGCCGGGGTGCCGTCGAGGTTGTTGCCGCCATGGTTGGACACCGAGATGCCGTCGACGCCGGCGTCCACGGCGCGCAGCGCGTCGTCGATGCGGCACACGCCCTTGAGCACGAACGGCGTCCCGGAGATCTGCGCCCAGGTCTCCCGCATCCACGCGACGTCGTCCCAGCTGGGCGGCGGGGTGGTCATCCACTCGTAGTAGGCACCGAAGAACGTCGGACCCGTGCTCTCGCCGGGAGCGGCGAGGTTGGGCGCGGTGAGGTCGGGCAGCTTGCCGGTGGCCCTGAACTCCTTGCCGAACTGCCACATCCACCGCGGCTTGGTGGCGACCTTCGGCGCCAGGCGCACCATCGCCTTGAGGTCGACCTTCTCCGGGATCTCCGGGCTGCCCCAGTCACGGCCCATCGAGAACGACCAGTCCAGGGTGGCGATCAGGCCCTTCACCCCGGCCGCGTGCGCCCGCTGCATCCGCTGGACCATCGTGTCCCGGTCGCCGGTCCAGTACATCTGGAAGAACGTGGATGCACCGGTCGCGGTGACGTCCTCGACCGACTTGGAGGCGAAGTTCGACAGGCCCATGATCGTCCCGCGCGCAGCGGCCGCACGGGCGACGGCGACCTCGCCGTCCGGGTGGACCGCCTGGACACCGGTCGGGGAGATGATCACCGGCAGCCCGATCTGCTGCCCGAACACCGTCGTCGCCTGCGACCGCTCCGGGAGCTGGCCCACCACGTGCGGGGCCAGCCCGAGCTCGGCGAACGCCGCCTCGTTGTCCGCGATCGACTGCCCCCGCTCGGAACCGGCCACCAGGGCGCCGTACACGGGCTGGGGCAGGCGCTTGCGGGCCCGCTCCTGCGCGACCGCGACCGACTCGAACCAAGGGTTCTGCTTCCAGGGGTTCTCGAACTTCTTGGTCATGAGCAGCATCCAGTTCCGCAGGTCGTGGTGGAGGTCGGGTCGAAACCGGCCAGCGGGCTCTCGGCGCACGCCGAGACCGGCGGTGCGGTGAGCAGCTTGAGCATCACCGGCTGGTTGCGCGTCGGATTGGCCTTCGAGTGGTCTTGGCTCGGCGCCGGGATGGTCCGCTCCCCCGCCAGCGCGTGCTCGCCGTAGCCCTGCACGCACTCCGGGTCCGGACCGTCCAGCGGCAGGCCGGTGAAGAACTTCGCGGCCATGCAGCCACCGCGGCACGAGTCGAAGAACGCACACGACGAGCAGGCGCCACCGGTCTGCGGCGAGCGGAGCTCGTTGAACAACGCCGAGTCCTGCCACACCTTCTGGAACCCACCCTCGACGAGGAGGTTGCCGGCGAGGAAGTTGTCATGGATCGCGAACGGGCACGCGTACACGTCGCCGATCGGGTCGATCAGGCACACCACCCGCCCCGCACCACACAGGTTCAGGCCGGGCAGCGACTCACCGAACGCCGCGAGGTGGAAGAACGAGTCCCCCGTGAGGACCTCCTCGCCATCGGCCGTGTGCTTCATGAGCCAGTCGTAGAGCTCACGCTGCTGCTCCGGCAACGGGTGCAACTCGTCCCACACGTCCGCGCCACGACCGCTCGGGCGCAGGCGGGTCAGCCGCAGGGTCGCACCGAACCGGTCGGCCAGCGCCTTGAACTCGTCCAGCTGGCCGATGTTCTCCCGCGTGCAGACCACCGAGATCTTCGCGTCCGCGAAACCGGCGTCCTTCAGGTTCTGCAACGCGGTCAGCGCGGTGTCGTACGAGCCCGGGCCACGGACGTAGTCGTTGACGTCGGCGGTCGCGCCGTCCAGCGAGACCTGCACGTCGACGTACCCGTTGCACGCAGGCGAGGCCAGGAACGCAGCACGCTCGGGGGTGATCCGCACGCCGTTGGTGGAGAACTTCACGCCGACCTGGTGGTTGACGGCGTACTCCAGCAGCTCCCAGAAGTCGGGGCGGATGGTCGGCTCGCCCCCGCCGATGTTCACGTAGAACACCTGCATCCGCTGCAGCTCGTCGATCACCGCCTTGCACTGCTCGGTCGACAGCTCCCGCGGGTCACGCCGGCCACTGCTCGACAAGCAGTGCGCGCACTCCAGGTTGCAGGCATACGTCAGCTCCCACGTCAGGCAGATCGGGGCATCCAGCCCGTACTCGAACTGCTGGACCAGCGAGCCGGTCTCCGGTCGTCGGGTGGGTCGTTCGGGCGCGATGGTCATGCGCTCTTCTCCTCAGCCATCGCGCCGACCGGGCGCGGGCGGATCATGTCAGTGGCCGCCAGCCCGCGCAGGGCGGCGGCGAAGGCGGGGTGCTGGGAGGCCGGGACACCCGCAGCCTCGAGCGCGGTCCGCACGTCCGGGGCATCCCCCAACGCCCGTACGACGGCGACCAGCTCGGGCCGCTTGAGGAAGGTCAGCTTCCGGTTGCCGAAGTGGTAGGCCAGCGCCCCGAAGGGCTCGGGCCGCAGTGCCACCGACGGCGAGAGCATCCACGGCTCCCCCAGCAAGGCGTCCATGTCAGTAGACGCCGCACATGCCGTCGATCGAGACCTCCTCGATGAGGTCCTCCGCGGCCAGCTCGGTGGTCTGGTCCTGCTCGATCCCAGGGTTCATCGTTCCTCCTCAACTCGTGCCGATGTGGTGCCCGCCACACTATTTGCACCCATGGCAACAAGTCCCCCTCCTTTCGGAGGGGATCTGACCTCGACCCCTGAGAGGTAGGTTGGCGCACCGTGACCGACGAGCCGACGAACGCGCGCAGCAGCGCGCGCGGCCGTCCCGAGGCCACCTCGCACGCCGCGATCGAGCAGTCGGCGTTCACCCTCTTCGCCGAGCGCGGTTTCGCCCGCACCACCCTCGACGCGATCGCCGAGGCCGTCGGCGTCAGCCGCCGCACGCTCTTCCGCTACTACCAGTCGAAGAACGACATCCCGTGGGGCCAGTTCGACCGCACCCTCGACCACTTCCGCGACCTGCTCGCCGACCAGCCCGACGACCTGCCCGTCCACGAGGCGATCCATCGCGCCGTCGTCGAGTTCAACCGCTTCCCGGCCGACGCGCACCCGCCCCATCGCGAGCGGATGCGGCTGATCCTCACCACGCCGGAGCTGCAGGCGCACTCCGTGCTCCGCTACACCGAGTGGCGCCAGGTCATCGCCGAGGACGTCGCCCGCCGCACCGGCTCCCTGGCCACCGGCCTGGTCCCGCAGGTGGCCGGGCACGTCTCGCTCGCGATCTCGCTGTCGGCGTACGAGCACTGGCTGGCGCGGCCGTCCGCAGGCGACGCGGACCTGCTGGAGATCATCGACGACGCGATGGACGGGCTCCGGGCCTACCTCGCGCCGTAGGGATCACTCCGGGAAGTCGCCCGAGGAGCGGCGCACGCGCCGCAGGAGGGCGTAGGTGTCGGCCTGCTGCCGGTCGGTGAGACCGGTGATCGCGAAGTCGATCGCGCTCACCGCCTCGGTGGCCTTCTTGACCGTGCTGCGGCCCGATGGCGTCAACCGGGCGAGGGTACGACGGCGGTCGTCCTCGTCCGGCACGCGCTCCACGAAGCCCTGCGCCTCGAGGCGGTCGATCGCGCTCGTGACCGACGTGGGGTGCACCATCAGCCGCTCGCCGATCTTGCTCAGCGGCAGCGATCCGCTCTTGCTGAAGTGCAGCAGCACGAGCACCTCGTAGCGGGAGAAGGTCAGCCCGAACGGCTTGAGGGCAGCGTCGAGGGCCCCGATCATCAGCTGCTGCACCCGCATCACCGACGTCGCCAGGCGCATCGCCGTCGCGTCGCCGAAGTGCTCCTCCCACAGGTCGCCCGCGCGATCGATCGGGTCGAAGGGCAGGCGCGGCTCGGGCATGGCCCGACCCTAGACGATCGGCACCCCGGAAGTGGGCACCCACTTCCCAGATTTACTAGGACGTCCTACTATCGGAGGTCCGAGTACTTCCCCGATCTCCCGCGGAGGGATCCCGCATGTCCGACACCGCCCTGCACGTCCCGCAGCACCCGGTCCGCCTGGTGACCGCGTCGAGCCTCTTCGACGGCCACGACGCGTCGATCAACATCATGCGGCGGATCTTCCAGAGCCAGGGTTGCGAGGTCGTGCACCTGGGCCACAACCGCTCGGTGGCCGAGGTGGTCGAGGCCGCGATCGAGGAGGACGTCCAGGGCATCGCCGTGTCGTCGTACCAGGGCGGGCACGTGGAGTACTTCGAGTACCTCGTGGAGCTGCTGCGCGAGCGCGGTGCCGACCACATCCGCGTCGTCGGCGGGGGCGGCGGTGTCATCGTGCACGACGAGATCGAGCGCCTGCGCGCCTCCGGCGTGACGATCTTCTCCCCCGAGGACGGCCAGCGACTCGGCCTTCCGGGCATGGTCAACACCGTCGTGGAGGCCTGCGACACCGACCTCTGGGAGACCGGCGCGGTCACCCCCGAGCAGGTCCTGTCCGGGGACCGCACGGCGCTCGCCCGCGCCATCACCGGCGCCGAGCTCGGTCGCCTGGACGAGGCCTTCCTGACCCGTCTGCGCGAGGCGGCCGGCAGCCGCACAGTCCCCGTCCTCGGCATCACCGGCACCGGCGGCTCCGGCAAGTCGAGCCTCACCGACGAGCTCGTACGACGTCTCCGCATCGACCAGCAGGACAAGGTCCGCGTCGCGGTGATCGCCGTCGACCCGACCCGGCGCAAGGGCGGCGGTGCGCTGCTCGGCGACCGGATCCGGATGAACAGCCTCGACCTCACCGGTCACGGACTCGACCGCGACCGCGTCTACTTCCGCAGCCTCGCGACCCGCGGCGCGCACGAGGTGCCCGAGCACCTGACCGACGTGCTCGACGTCGTGAAGGCCGCCGGCTTCGACCTCGTCGTCGTCGAGACCCCGGGCATCGGCCAGGGCGACGCCGCGATCGTGCCCTTCGTCGACACCTCGCTCTACGTGATGACGCCGGAGTTCGGCGCCGCCTCGCAGCTGGAGAAGATCGACATGCTCGACTTCGCCGACGCCGTCGCGATCAACAAGTTCGAGCGCCGCGGCGCCGCCGACGCGCTGCGCGACGTGGGCCGCCAGATGGTCCGCAACCGCGAGGCCTTCGGCAAGCAGCCCTCCGACATGCCGGTCTTCGGCACGTCCGCCGCGACCTTCGACGACGACGGCGTGACGGCGCTCTACCAGCACCTGCGCGGCCTGCTCGCCGGCAAGGGGCTCGCGACCGCCGAGGGCATGCTCGCGGTCGTCGAGGGCAAGCAGTCCACGCGCATCCAGCAGGTCCTCCCGGCCGAGCGGGTCCGCTACCTCGCCGAGATCGCCCACACCGTCCGCGGCTACCACGCCGACACCGAGCTGCTGGTCGAGAAGGCTCGCCGGGCGCAGCGGTTCGCTGCCGTCGCCGACGAGCTCGCGGACATCGAGGACCTCGCGGCCGCCGCCGCGCGCGCCAACGACGACCTGCCGCTCGACCTGCGCGACCAGCTCGAGGCGTGGCCGGCCGTCGTGGCGTCGTACGACGACGACACGGCCGCCAACGGACGCGTCTCGCTGTCGGGCAACCACATCCCCCGCGTCGCCGTCCCCCGCTTCGACGACCACGGCGAGCTGGTCCGCTTCTGGCGCCGCGAGAACCTCCCCGGCCACTTCCCCTTCACCGCCGGCGTCTTCCCGTTCAAGCGGGCCGACGAGGACCCCGCCCGCATGTTCGCCGGCGAGGGCGACCCGTTCCGCACCAACCGCCGCTTCAAGCTGCTCTCCGAGGGCCAGCCCGCGACCCGCCTCTCGACCGCCTTCGACTCGGTCACCCTCTACGGCCGCGACCCCGACGAGCGCCCCGACATCTACGGCAAGGTCGGCACGTCGGGCGTCTCCGTCGCGACGCTCGAGGACATGAAGGCGCTGTACGACGGCTTCGACCTGCTCTCGCCGACGACCTCGGTCTCCATGACGATCAACGGCCCGGCCCCGACCGTGCTGGCGTTCTTCCTCAACACGGTCATGGACCAGGCCCGCGAGCGCGGCATCGACCCGTACGAGGCGATCAAGTCGGTGCGCGGCACGGTCCAGGCCGACATCCTCAAGGAGGACCAGGGCCAGAACACCTGCCTGTTCTCGACCGAGTTCTCGCTGCGCTGCATGGCCGACATCCAGGAGTGGTTCATCCAGCAGCAGGTCCGCAACTTCTACTCGGTCTCCATCTCCGGCTACCACATCGCCGAGGCCGGGGCGAACCCGATCAGCCAGCTCGCGTTCACCCTCGCCAACGGGTTCACCTACGTCGAGTCCTACCTCGCGCGCGGCATGGACATCGACGACTTCGCGCCCAACCTGTCGTTCTTCTTCTCCAACGGCATGGACCCCGAGTACTCCGTCATCGGCCGGGTCGCCCGCCGCATCTGGGCAGTCGCGATGAAGGAGAAGTACGGCGCCAACGAGCGCTCGCAGAAGCTGAAGTACCACGTCCAGACCTCGGGCCGCTCCCTGCACGCGCAGGAGATGGACTTCAACGACATCCGCACCACGCTGCAGGCGCTCATCGCGATCTACGACAACGCGAACTCGCTGCACACCAACGCCTACGACGAGGCCGTGACCACCCCGTCGACCGAGTCGGTGCGTCGCGCCCTGGCGATCCAGCTGATCATCAACCGCGAGTGGGGCCTGGCCGCCAACGAGAACCCGCTGCAGGGCTCGTACGTCATCGACCAGCTCACCGACCTCGTCGAGGAGGCGGTGCTCCTGGAGTTCGACCGGATCTCCGAGCGCGGCGGCGTGCTCGGCGCGATGGAGACGGGCTACCAGCGTGGCCGGATCCAGGACGAGTCGATGCTCTACGAGCACAAGAAGCACGACGGCTCGCTGCCGATCATCGGCGTCAACACCTTCCGCGCGCCGGAGGCCGGCGACGGCACCCCCGACCACATCGAGCTCGCCCGCGCGACCACGGAGGAGAAGGACTCCCAGCTCGAGCGGGTCCGCGACTTCCAGGCCCGCCATGCCGACGAGGCCGCCGCTGCGCTCGCCCGCCTGCGGGAAGCCGCAACCAGCGGCGAGAACATCTTCGCCGTCCTCATGGATGCGGCGCGGGTGTGCTCGCTCGGCCAGGTCACCGAGGCGTTCTTCGAGGTGGGCGGCCAGTACCGCAGGAACGTCTGAAACTCCTCCTGGCGTGGGGGGGGGGGCGGGGGGGGGCCCGCGCCCGAGGATTTTTTGGGGGGGCGGAGGTGGGAAACCCCCCCCAGCGGGGGACGGGGGGGCGGAACCCCCCCCACAAAAAA
>CAZAQE010000072.1:0-9236 GCA_964487275.1 uncultured Nocardioides sp.
GCCCCCGTCAATTCCTTTGAGTTTTAGCCTTGCGGCCGTACTCCCCAGGCGGGGCGCTTAATGCGTTAGCTACGGCACGGAATCCGTGGAAAGGACCCCACACCTAGCGCCCAACGTTTACGGTGTGGACTACCAGGGTATCTAATCCTGTTCGCTCCCCACACTTTCGCTCCTCAGCGTCAGGTAATGCCCAGAGAACCGCCTTCGCCACCGGTGTTCCTCCTGATATCTGCGCATTTCACCGCTACACCAGGAATTCCATTCTCCCCTGCATACCTCTAGTCTGCCCGTATCGGAAGCAAGCAACGAGTTAAGCCCGCTGTTTTCACTCCCGACGCGACAAACCGCCTACGAGCCCTTTACGCCCAATAATTCCGGACAACGCTCGGACCCTACGTATTACCGCGGCTGCTGGCACGTAGTTGGCCGGTCCTTCTTCTGTACCTACCGTCACTTTCGCTTCGTCGGTACTGAAAGAGGTTTACAACCCGAAGGCCGTCATCCCTCACGCGGCGTTGCTGGATCAGGCTTCCGCCCATTGTCCAATATTCCCCACTGCTGCCTCCCGTAGGAGTCTGGGCCGTGTCTCAGTCCCAGTGTGGCCGGTCACCCTCTCAGGCCGGCTACCCGTCGAAGCCATGGTGAGCCATTACCTCACCATCAAGCTGATAGGCCGCGAGCACATCCCTGGCCGAAAAACTTTCCACCATCACCCATGCAGGCAATAGTCATATCCGGTATTAATCACCGTTTCCGGTGGCTATCCCGAAGCCAGGGGCAGATTACTCACGTGTTACTCACCCGTTCGCCGCTCGAGTACCACCGAAGTGGCCTTTCCGCTCGACTTGCATGTGTTAAGCACGCCGCCAGCGTTCGTCCTGAGCCAGGATCAAACTCTCCATAAGAAGAAACATAATCCCAACAAAGAAACTGCTGACAAACTGTCCACAGAATCATTCATTGACAAGAAAGCACCAACCAGAGACAAACCCTGATCAATGCACACAAACGTCACAATCGAATCTATGCATGACACACTGTTGAGTTCTCAAACATCACACGCTGCGAATCTTGTCGTTTCCGACTCGTCTTCGCGCTGATGTGCGCCCCGGACTCTAGCTCTTCGTCCTGGTCTGTACCAAACCCGCAAGGCTTGCTTTTCTGACCAGCACTCGAAGCTGATGCTCGAGGCAAGTGGTCGCGGGGCCGGAAGCCCTCCGGCTGACCGCCGTCTTGCTTCCCGCCGCACCCGGCGACGAAGAGAACATTACGCATTCCCCTCCAGAAGCACAAATCGAAACGACGTGACCCGGGCCACACCGTCCCGACGGGGCTGTCGAGACCCTCCGGAGAGGACGCGCGGTGCCTCTCCGGAGGGCCTCCCTCAGCGCACCCGCACGCCCGCGAAGCGCTTCTTGCCGCGCCTGAGGACCAGCCACGACGAGGCGATCAGGTCGCTCGGCCCGGGGACGTGCTCCGGGTCGTCGACGCGGACGTTGTTGACGTAGGCACCGCCCTCGGCGACGGTGCGCCGCGCTTCGCCCTTGGACTTCGCGAGGCCCGTCAGCGTCAGCAGCTCCACCACGTCGGGAATGCCGGCGGAGCCATCCACGTCGATCGCGCCGGCCTCACCGAGAGCGGCCTCGAGGGTCGCGCCCGAGAGGCTGGTGATGTCGCCGGTGCCGAAGAGCGCGTTTGCCGCGGCCTTCGCGTTCTCGGTCTCGGTGGCACCGTGCACGAGGGTGGTCACCTCGTCCGCGAGGACCCTCTGCGCCTCGCGCAGGAACGGCTTCTCCGCGTGCCGCGCCTCCAACGCCTCGATCTCCTCGCGCGGGAGGAAGGTGAAGACGCGGAGGAGCTCGCCGACCTTCTCGTCCTCGGCGTTGAGCCAGAACTGGTGGAAGGCGTAGGGCGCGAGCATCTGGGGGTCGAGCCAGAGAGCGCCACCCTCGGTCTTGCCGTACTTGGTGCCGTCGCTCTTGGTGAGCAGCGGCGTGGCGAACGCGTGTGCCTTCCCGCCGGCCGCACGCCGGATCAGCTCGACGCCGGCCGTGAGGTTGCCCCACTGGTCCGAGCCGCCGAACTGCAGCGTCACGTCGCGGTCGCGGAAGAGCGTGAGGAAGTCGAACGACTGGAGGAGCACGTAGCTGAACTCGGTGTAGCTGATCCCCTGCTCGAGGCGCCGGGCCACCACGTCGCGAGCGAGCATGCGGTTGACCGGGAAGTGCTTGCCGATGTCGCGCAGGAACTCGATGGTCGACAGGCCGCCGGTCCAGTCGTGGTTGTTGACCATCGTCGCCGCGTTGTCGCCCTCGAAGGAGAGGAAGGGCTCGATCTGGGCGCGGACCTTCGCCGTCCACTCCTGGACGGTGTCCAGCGAGTTGAGGGTGCGCTCCCCCGAATCGCGCGGGTCGCCGATCATGCCGGTCGCGCCTCCGACGAGGGCGAACGGCTGGTGGCCGGCGAGCTGGAGGCGGCGCGCGGTCAGGATCTGGACGAGGTGGCCCATGTGGAGACTGGGGGCCGTCGGGTCGAAGCCGACATAGAACCGGACACTGCCCTCGGAGAGCGCCGCGCGCAGCGCGTCGCGGTCGGTGGTCTCGGCCAGCAGGCCGCGCCACTCGAGGTCGTCGAGGAGGGTCGGGTCGACGGACACGTCGTACTTCTTCCGTTCGGTGGAGCGGGCGGGTCCCGCTGCCAGGTGCAGTCCAAGGGTGCCGCATGGATCACGCCGGTCTCCAATGGGTTCACCGCGGGGGTCACGGGTACCGTGCAAGGACCATGACCACGCGACGGGTAGCAGGCAGGTACGAGCTGCGGCGCGCCGTCGGCCGGGGAGCCAACGGCACGGTGTGGCTCGCGCACGACGAGGTGCTGGACCGGGCCGTGGCCCTCAAGAGGACGGCGCCCGGCGCCGGCTTCGACAACCAGGCCGCCCGCGTCGAGCGGGAGGCCCGGCTCGCCGCCCAGGTCGCCCACCCGCACGTCGTCTCTGTCTACGACCTCGTCGCCGACGGTGACGACTCCTGGTTGGTCATGGAGTACGTCGACGGTCCACCGCTCTCGACGGTGGTGCGCGAGACGGGGCCGCTCCTGCCGGACGAGGCGGCACGGCTGCTCGCACCGGTCGCGGACGCGCTCGTCCACGCGCACGGCCTCGGCATCGTGCACCGCGACATCAAGCCGTCCAACATCCTCGCCCCCGGCGACGGAGGTGCGAAGCTGACCGACTTCGGCATCGCCCGGAGCACGGGCGACGCCACATTGACCCGGACCGGCATGATCACCGGCTCGCCGGCCTATCTCGCTCCGGAGGTGGCGACCGGCGGCCAGGCGACGCCCGCCAGTGACGTGTGGGCGCTGGGCGCGACGCTCGTCCACCTGCTGACCGCACGCCCGCCGTACCAT
This sequence comes from uncultured Nocardioides sp., assembly GCA_964487275.1. Classification (GTDB taxonomy): domain Bacteria; phylum Actinomycetota; class Actinomycetes; order Propionibacteriales; family Nocardioidaceae; genus Nocardioides. Next base: position 3,409 of record CAZAQE010000072.1, read on the forward strand.
CGCGAGGACCTCGACAACGGGCCGCTGGCGGTGGTCTACCGGATCGTCAACGAGGACCCGCCAGCGGTCCCGGGGGCGGAGTGGCTCGGGCCCGTGATCGCCGCGACGATGACCCGTGACCCGCAGGCGCGGCCGACGATGGCGCAGGTGCGCGACCAGCTCGAGCGGTCGGCCGACCTGTCCGTGCAGACGATGGCGCTGCCCGCGGTCCCGCCGCCCCCGCCCCCCGTCGTACTGCCTCCACCCCCACCTGCTGCACCGGCTCCTCCGCACAGGCGCGCGTTCAGCCGGGTGGCGACCCTGGTGGCGACGGGCTCTGCGGCCGCCGTGGCACTCGTGGCGGTGCTGGCCCTGCAGGGTGGTGGCGACGAGGACCCACCGCGGGCCGGCACGAGCCCGGGTGGCACGGAGACCGTGGCCCCGAGCGAGACCGAGGACCTGGCGCCGAGCGCCACGGAGCTGGAGGACTTCGCCCGGTCCTACATCGAGACGGCCGACGCCGACCCGGTCGCCGGTTTCGCGCTGCTCACGCCGTCCTACCAGGACGCCAGCACCGGCTACGCGGACTTCTGGGGGCCGATGCGCAACCCGCAGGTCCTCGACATCAGCGCAGACCCGGAGGCGATGACGGTGACCTACACCTACAGCTATGCCTTCCCCAGGAAGGGCAAGCTCACGGAGACGGTCACCCTCCAGCTCGAACGGGCCGACGACGGCCGCCTCCTCATCGCCGGCTCCGTCTGAGCCGCCATCCTGAGACCCCTCACTGAAAGACGCCTCCACGGGCGTCGTGGTGGGTAGCCTGACCCGGGTGAGCGAGTACGACGCCCGATTGACCGACCGGGTGCGCACCCGCGGCGTCCTCGGGCCCGACGACGCCGCGCGCCTGCTCCTCCCGGTCGCCGACGAGCTGGCCGCCCTGCACGGGCGGGGTGGCGTCCACGGAGCAGTCTCCCCCGCGGCGGTGCGGGTCGACGCCGACGGCCGGGCCGCGCTGGTGGGCCGCGCGGAGGTGGCGCCCGACCCGTCGTACACGGCGCCGGACCCGAGCAGGGGCCTCCACGCGCACCCGCCAGCAGACGACGTGTGGGCGTTCGCCGCCCTGCTGCTGTTCGTCACCAGCGGGACCGACCCCCGACCGGGCCAGGTGCCGGCGGCCGGCACCAGCGGCTTCCGCGGCATCGGGTGGCTGGCGCCGATCACCGAGCTCGCGCTGCTGGTCGACCCCCGCGAGCGACCGAGCATGGCCGAGGTCGCGGCCTACCTGCGGGCCCGCGTCGGCACTCCTGCCGCGGACGACGACCGCCGACGTCCCTCGGCCGCCGCGCTGACGATCGGCGGCGCCGTGGTGATCATCGGCCTGGCACTGGTCGGTGCGGCGCTGCTCTTCCTGGGCCCGGACAACGCGCCGGTCGACCGGGACCGGGCCGGGCCGCGCACGGCGTCGTCCACAGCGGGTGGCTCCGGCGACGAGGACGAGGGCGGCGACCCACCGGCGCCGACGGCGCCTGCCGACCCGGTGTCGGCCGGCGAGCTCGAGGACTTCGCCCGCGACTACGTCGCCCTCGCGAGCCGCGACCCCGAGCAGGGCTTCCGGTTGCTCACCCGCTCCTACCAGCAGCAGAGCCCGCGTTACCGCGAGGTGTGGGCGGCCATCGAGGACCCACGGATCCTGGCGGTCGTCCCGGATCCGCCGGCGATGTCGGTCAGCTACACCTACCGCTACTCCCTGCCCGACGGAGTCACCCGGACCGAGGACATCACCCTGCGGCTGGTGCAGCGCGGCGACCGGCTGCTCATCGCTGGGGCATCGGCACGCTGAGCCCGGAGCCCGCCGCCACGCCGGCGGCGACGGCGGCCTCGACCCGGTCCGGGTCGCCCGCCACGTAGACGTACTCGACGTTGCGCAGCCGCCCGACCTCGCCGACCCGCTGCCCGGTCGGCCCGTGGATGCCGATCTTCGCGCCGACGTACCGCTTGCGGTCGAAGGCGAGCACGGCGACCTCGCGGTGGCCGGCGTCGCGCAGGATCGTCGTCATCTGCGCGGGGGTGATCCAGGACTCGTCGTTGTAGGAGACGACCGAGACCTCGGCGCGCACGCGAGCCAGCACGTCGGTGAGCGCGGCCGGCATCGTGCGGCGGCTGTTGAAGACGCTGCGCTGCTCGCGGGCGTCGATGCGCTTGCACGCGACGCCGTAGTGCTCCGGGGCGTCCCAGCGGACCAGGGTCTCCCAGATGTGGTAGTTCGCGAAGTACCGGTGCTGGTTGTAGGGCGGGTCGACGTACACGAGGTCGACCACCGGCAACCGGTCCACGGTCGCCAGCACGTCGCCGCCCTCCGTGGCGCCCGGGCCGGACAGCAGGTCGGGGCGGCGGAGCTCGAGCTCGCCGAGCGCGCGCGGGGCCCAGGCCTTGAGGTAGGCCATCTGCACTCCGGTGGTCGAGTCGACCCGGTCGGCGGCGAGCATCAGGCTGGTCAGCAGCAGCGGTCGCAGCGGGCTGCCCGGCGGGTGGTCGCGCTCGATCGCGTCGCGCACGGCGTCGACCCGCTCGCCGTTGCGGGGCTGGAAGAAGCGGGCCCGCTCACAGAAGGTCTCGGTGAAGTAGCCGCGGTGGCCCGGCAGCGCGCCGAGCCGGACCAGCTCGCTGTCGAGGGCGACGAGGTCGACGGTCTCGGCGTCGGTGGCGATGTAGCAGTCGCTCAGCACCGTCGAGTACGACGCCAGGTCGGCCGCCGTCACGAACAGGCCACGCCGCTTGAACTCCTGGGCGACCCGCGTGGTGCCGGTGAACAGGTCCACGGCGGTCCGCGCGCCGACAGCGACGGCGATCTCCCCCAGCGCCGGCACCAGCGTGCGCTTGGAGCCGAGGTACTTGATCACGCTCGCACTCTAGATGCGACCTGGACCACATCCGGTCAGGTGGAGGTGTGCGGCCAGCGTGGCGTGGGAAGGCGGGCCGCACCATCTGCTCTCGGGGGAAGGAAACACCCATGTCCGTCAAGCTCGCCCTGCCCGCCGCGCTCCTCGCGGTCCTCGCGCTGAGTGCCTGCCAGGACGACGAGGTGCCGTCCAGCGCCGACCCGTCGTCCGACGCCACCAGCGACGCGTCCAGCGAGTCGCCGACCGAGGAGTCCGAGTCGACCGAAGCCACCGAGTCGATCGACGGCGGCGAGGACGCGTCGGCCGGCGCCGTCACCGCTCCCGGGACCGAGCTCGCCATCGGTGACACGGCCGTGCTCCCGCTGACCTACGGCACCGACGGCACCGCGACCGTCGAGGTGACCGTCACCGGAATCCGCGAAGGCGCTGCCGCCGACCTCGAGGCCGCGAAGGTGGAGAACGCCGCCGACTACACGCCCTTCTACATCGACCTCGAGATGACGATCCTGTCGGTCGGCCCCGACGGCTTCGGCGGATACACCGCCGGCAGCGACTTCGACGGCCTGATCGGGTCACAGAAGGCGGGCAGCCTGATCGTCTTCGGCGACTTCGCGCCGTGTGACGACGGGGGCTTCGAGTACGACGCCGCGGCCGGTGACACCGCCAAGGGCTGCGTCCCGGCCCTGGCCACCAAGGGCTCCGTGGTCGACGGCGTCCAGTTCAGCGGCGGCGCCGACGACGCCGGCTACGACCAGTTCGACGGCGAGCCCGTCACCTGGAAGTGACGCCCGTCTGCTGAGCGCCTGCTCGACCCACCGCCCCGACCGGTCCGACCGGTCCTGCGCCCGGCCGGGGCGGTGTCGTCTCCGGGCCGTCGGGTACGGGGCGGACGTGGGTGAGATCCGCGTCGGCACCTCCGGCTGGTCGTACGACGGCTGGCGGGGCGACTTCTACCCGGACGGCCTGCCGCGGGGCGAGGAGCTGGCCCACCTGTCCCGGCGTCTCACGTCGGTCGAGGTCAACGGCTCCTTCTACGCGCTGCAGCGCCCGTCGTCGTACCGGGGGTGGCGGGACGCGACGCCGGAGGACTTCGTGCTCGCCGTGAAGGGCGGCCGTTTCATCACCCACGTCAAGCGGCTGCGCGAGGTCGAGGCCCCGCTGGCGAACTTCTTCGCCTCGGGCGTGCTCGCGCTCGGTCACAAGCTCGGACCGGTCCTGTGGCAGCTCCCCGAGTCCCTCGCGTACGACGCCGCACTGATGGCGGACTTCTACGCGCTCCTGCCGCGCACGACCGCCGAGGCCGCCGACCTGGCGGCGCAGCACGACGGGCGGCTGACGGACGACCGGGTGCTGACGTCGTACGACGTCGACCGGCCGATCACCCACGTGCTGGAGTTCCGCAACCGTTCCTTCTGCACCGGCGCGGCGCTCGACCAGATGCGTGAGCACGACATCGGCTGCGTCGTCGCGGACTCCGACGGGCGCTGGCCGCGGGTGGAGACCGTCACGAGCGACGTGGTGCACGTGCGGCTGCACGGGCACACGAAGCTCTACACCAGCCGGTACTCCCCACGCGCGCTCGACAAATGGGCGCGCAAGTGCCGGCGATGGGCCGAGGACGCCGACGTCTTCGTCTACTTCGACAACGACGCCGAGGGGCACGCTCCCCACGACGCCGAGGCGCTGCTCGTGGCGCTCGGCGGCGCCGACTGACATGCTCGCTGCATGGCGGACACCCCCTCTCCCCTGCAGCCGCTCGACGAGGACTGGCAGCGGGCGCTGTGCATCGTGGCCCACCCCGACGACATGGAGTTCGGCGCCGCCGCGGCGGTCGCCCGCTGGACCGGGCAGGGCAAGACGGTCGTCTACTGCATGGTGACCAGCGGCGAGGCAGGCATCGACGGCCTCTCCCCCGACGAGTGCCGCACGGTGCGCGAGGCCGAGCAGGTCGCGTCCGCGCAGGTCGTGGGGGTCGACGTGGTCGAGTTCCTCGGGCTCCCCGACGGCGTCCTCGAGTACGGCGTCCCGCTGCGACGTGAGCTCGCGGCCGTCGTACGGAAGCACCGGCCGGAGATCGTGGTCACCGGCAACTTCCGCGACACCTGGGGCGGGCAGAACCTCAACCAGGCCGACCACATCGCCGTCGGGAAGGCCGTGGTGGACGCGGTCCGGGACGCCGGCAACCGGTGGGTCTTCAACGAGCAGCTGGTCGACGGGCTCGAGCCCTGGGGCGGGGTGCGCGAGGTGTGGGCCTTCGGCTCACCCGACTCCACGCACGCCGTCGACACGACTGCCACCTTCGACGCCGGCGTCGAGTCGCTGAAGGCGCACGCGGCGTACATCGACGGCCTCGGTTGGGAGAACTGGGACCCGCGCGAGTTCCTCGAGGGCATGGCCCGCAGCACCGGCACCCGGCTCGGCGTGCCGTTCGCGGCGCCGTTCGAGGTGTTCCCGATGGGCTGGGGTGAGTGATCCGTGAAGGCGCTGCTCAACATCATCTGGCTGGTGCTCTCCGGCTTCTGGTTGTTCCTCGCCTACCTCGTCGCCGGTGCGCTGTGGTGCATCACGATCATCGGCATCCCCTTCGGACTGGCCTCGTTCCGAATCGGGTTCTTCGCCTTGTGGCCCTTCGGACGGACGGTCGTGAAGCGCGACAGCGCCGGGATCTTCAGCGGCATCGGGAACGTGCTGTGGTTCGTGTTCTCCGGGATCTGGCTGGCGATCGGCCACGTCGTGACCGGCGTGCTGCTGTGCCTGACGGTGATCGGCATCCCGCTCGGACTGGCGAACTTCAAGATGGTCCCGGTGAGCCTGCTGCCACTGGGGCGGGAGATCGTGCCGACGACGCAGGGCGCGGTGGGGCCGGCCTTCTGACATGACTGCCGGGGTGAGTAGGGCGGGTGGGGCTCGAACCCACGACCCAAGGATTATGAGTCCTCTGCTCTG
>CAZAQE010000073.1:0-8747 GCA_964487275.1 uncultured Nocardioides sp.
GAGGTCGCGGCCCGACGCCCATTTCCACTGCCACGCGGCCCTGTGCTCACTCCCAGAAGACGCGGTCGACGACCGCGCGGGCGTGCCGGGTGACCCGGAGGTAGTCGTCGAGGAGGCGGTCCGCCTCGTCGGTCTGGTAGCCGAGGATGGCCGCCACCGAGCGCCTCTCCTGCGCCGCCCGCGGGAACTGGTCGCCGGGCTTGCCCCGCGCGAGCAGCAGCGCGTTGCGCACCCGGGTCGTCATCCGCCAGGAGGTCCCGAGCGTCTCGGCGTCGTCGTGGGACACCAGTCCGGCGCCGGCCGCCGCGGAGAGTGCCGCGAGCGTCTGGGCGGTGCGCAGCCCGGGCACCTCGGCGCCGTGCCGGAGCTGGAGGAGCTGGATGGTCCACTCGATGTCGGCCAGTCCCCCACGGCCGAGCTTGAGGTGGAGGTTCGGGTCGGCGCCGCGCGGCAGCCGCTCCTTGTCGACGCGCCCCTTGATCCGCCGGACCTCGAGGACGTCATCGTCGGTCAGGCCGCCGGCCGGGTAGCGCAGCGGGTCGATCAGGGCGGTGAAGCGCTCGCGGACGCCGGGGTCGCCGACCACCGCGTCGGCCCGGAGCAGGGCCTGCGCCTCCCACACGTGCGACCACTTCTCGTAGTAGGCGGCATAGGCGTCGAGGGTGCGCACGAGCGGGCCCTGGCGGCCCTCCGGCCGGAGGTCGGCGTCGACGACCAGGGCCGGGTCCGATCCGGGCGCGCCGAGCACCCGGCGCACCTCCTCCGCGACGACCCGCGCGAACGTCGAGGCGGCGTGTGCGTCGGCGCCCTCGACCGGCTCGTGGACGAAGAGCACGTCGGCGTCGCTGCTGTAGGAGAGCTCGAAGCCGCCGTAGCGCCCCATCGCGATGATCGCCATCCGGGTCGGCGCAGCGTCGAGGCCGCGGGCGCGCAGCGTGGCCTCGATCGCACCCTCGAGGGTCGCCTCCAGGGTGGCGTCGGTGAGGCGGGTCAGCGCGAAGCCGACGTCGTCCACGTCGATCAGCCCGAGCACGTCGGCGGCGGCGATGCGCAGGAGCTCACGGCGCCGGACGGCGCGCACGGCCCGGACCCCCTTCTCGAAGCCCTCCTGGCGCCGCCCGGTCGCGTTCATCTCCTCGGCCAGCGCCTCCGGCGACAGTGGCGCGAGGTCACCGCCGAGGAGCCGCACGCCGGCAGGCTCGCGCTCGAGCAGGTCCGAGCAGTAGCGGGAGGTCGCCAGCAGGCGCGCGAGCCGCTCGGCGGCCTCGCCCTCGTCGCGCAGCGTGGAGAGGTACCAGGGCGTGCGGCCGAGCGCCTCGCTGATCCGGCGAAAGCCGAACAGCCCGCCGTCCGGGTCGGGCGCCTCGGCGAACCACTGGAGCATCGCGGGCAGCAGCGTGCGCTGGATGGCGGCCGTGCGGCTGACGCCCGCCGTCAGCGCTTCCAGGTTGCGCAGCGCGGCCTCCGGGTCGGCGTACCCCAGCGCCGCGAGCCGGGCACCGGCGGCCTCCGACGAGAGCCGCACCTCGTCGGACCCGATCCGTGCCACGGCGGTCAGCAGCGGGCGGTAGAAGATCTTCTGGTGCAGGCGGCTGACCTCGAGGCGGTGGTCCTGCCAGGTCTCGTCGAGCCGCTTCTCCGACTCCTTGAGGAAGCCGAGGCTGCGGCCGAGACGGCGCAAGGACGCCTCGTCGGCGGGTACGACGTGGGTCCGCTGCAACCGGTGGAGCTGGATCCGGTGCTCGAGGGTCCGCAGGAAGGCGTAGGCGCGATGGAGCGACTCGCCGTCCTCGCGCCCGATGTAGCCGCCCTCGCTCAGGCGGGCCAGCGCGCTGAGCGTCGTCGGTGGCCGGATCGCCTCGTCGGCACGGCCGTGCACGAGCTGGAGCAGCTGCACGGCGAACTCGACATCGCGCAGGCCGCCGGCGCCGAGCTTGAGCTGGCGGTCGGCCTCGCGTGCGGGGATGTGGTCGAGGACCCGGCGCCGCATCGCCCGGGCGGCCTCCACGAAGCCCTCGCGGTCGGCGGCGGACCAGACCATCGGGCCGACCATGTCCACGAAGGCACGGCCCAGGTCGAGATCGCCCGCCACCGGCCGGGCCTTGAGCAGCGCCTGGAACTCCCACGGCTCGGCCCAGCGCTCGTAGTAGCCCTGGTGGCTGGCCAGGGTCCGGCTCAGCGGACCGGCCTTGCCCTCGGGGCGGAGGTTGGCGTCGACCGGCCAGATGGTGCCCTCGGCGGTGTGGTCGGAGCAGACCTGCATCAGCTGGGCGGCCAGCCGGGCCGCGATCCGCTCGTCGCCCTCGTGCACGAAGACCACGTCGACGTCGGAGACGTAGTTGAGTTCGTGTCCCCCGCACTTGCCCATGGCGATCACGGCGAGGCGTGCCTTGTCGGCGTCCTCCCCGATCCGGGCACGTGCGACGTGGAGCGCGGCGTCGAGCGTCCCGGCGGCGAGGTCGGACAGCTCGGCTGCGGCGTCGTCGACGCCGAGGTGGTGGGCCAGGTCGCGCGCGGCGAGCCGCAGCAGCAGGCGTCGGTACTCCACCCGCAGCGCGTTGACGGCCTCGAGGTCGGGCTTGTCCGCGACCGCCGCGAGCAGCGACGCGCGCAGGGACCAGGCTGCGGGCCGGGTCGATCCGAGGTCCGGGTCGGTGAGCTCGCGCCAGTGGAACGGGTGCGTGACCAGGTGGTCGGCCAGCGCGGCGCTGGCCCCGAGCACGCAGAGCAGGCGCATCGCCGTGCCCTCGTCGTCGGCGACCGCGGCGAGGAGCTCCGCACGGTCCTCGGCGGCGTCCGCGAGCCGCACCAGGGCGTGCAGCGCAGCATCCGGGTCGGCCGTGCGGCCGAGATAGGCCAGCAGGTCCACGCCGACCCGGCCGAGCGCGGCCAGGTCGGCCTGCGCGCGGTCGAGGTCGACGAAGCCGAGCCGCAGCAGCTCGGTGCGCTGGCTCGCCCGGTTCATCGTTCAGCTCAGACGGCGTGGGGACCCGACGTCACAGCACCGGCAGCATGCGGTCGCGCTCGAACACCGAGACCTGGCCGCGGTACTCGTCCCACTCCGCCCGCTTGTTGCGCAGGAAGAAGTCGAAGACCTGCTCCCCCAGCGTCTCGGCGAGCAGCTCGGAGTGCTCGGCGATGGTGATGGCCTCGTTGAGGTTCTTCGGCAGCGGCTCGATGCCCAGGCTGCGGCGCTCGCGCTCGGTCAGCGCCCACACGTCGTCCTCGGCCTCGCGCGGCAGCTCGTAGCCGTTCTCGATGCCCTTGAGGCCGGCGGCGAGCACGGCGGCGTACGCCAGGTAGGGGTTGCACGCGCTGTCGATGGTGCGCAGCTCGATCCGGGTCGACTGGCCCTTCATCGGCTTGTACATCGGCACCCGGATCATCGCCGAGCGGTTGTTGTGACCCCAGCAGATGTACGACGGCGCCTCGCCCCCGAACATCATCCGCTTGTAGGAGTTGACCCACTGGTTGGTCACGACGCTGATCTCGCTCGCGTGCTTGAGCACGCCGGCGATGAACTGGCGTCCGGTCCTGGAGAGCTGGTACTCGGCGCCGGCCTCGTAGAAGGCGTTCTGGTCGCCCTCGAAGAGGGAGACGTGCGTGTGCATGCCCGAGCCGGGGTGGGTCGTGAACGGCTTGGGCATGAAGGTCGCCCAGATCCCCTGGCTCAGCGCGACCTCGCGGATGACCGTGCGGAAGGTCATGATGTTGTCGGCGGTGGTGAGCGCGTCGGCGTAGCGCAGGTCGATCTCCTGCTGGCCCGGTCCGGCCTCGTGGTGGCTGAACTCGACCGAGATGCCCATCGCCTCGAGCATGGTGATGGCCTCGCGGCGGAAGTCGGAGCCGTGGCTGTGCGCCGCGTGGTCGAAGTAGCCACTGCGGTCCATCGGCACCGGCTCCTCGCCGGGCCGGGGCTCGTCCTTGAACAGGTAGAACTCGATCTCGGGGTGCGTGTAGAAGGTGAACCCCTGCTCGGCCGCCCTGCCGAGGGTGCGCTTGAGGACGTTGCGGGGATCCGCGTACGACGCCGACCCGTCCGGCATCACGATGTCGCAGAACATCCGGGCGGTCGCCGGGCCGTCGCTGCTGCGCCACGGCAGGATCTGGAAGGTCGTCGGGTCCGGGAGGGCGAGCATGTCGGCCTCGTAGACGCGGGCGAAGCCCTCGATGGCCGAGCCGTCGAAGCCGATGCCCTCGGAGAACGCACCCTCCAGCTCCGCGGGCGCCACCGCGACGGACTTGAGGAACCCGAGCACGTCGGTGAACCACAGCCGCACGAACCGGACGTCACGCTCCTCGAGAGCGCGGAGAACGAAGTCTTCCTGCTTGCCCATGGCTGCAGCCTAGGGGGTGCCGGCGCAGCCGGTGGTCGAGGAGGTCGCGCAGCGACCCTCACGAGACTCCCTCAGCCTCCGCACCCCGCAGCACCACACAGCAACCACGGCCCGGCGCGACCGGCTCCGCCGCCAGGTCATCGCGGTCCATCCGGCGTGCAAGCGCCCCCACGAAGGAGTGGTTGACCCCGCAGACCAGGTCGCGGTGCTCCGCGGCCAGCCGCCCGAAGGGACAGTTGCGCAGGCCGATCCCCGCACCGGACTCCTGCGGCTCGTAGCCGAGCGTGGTCAGGGCCGCGACCAGCCCGTCGCCCGCCCCCGGCCACTCCTCGGCGACCGAGCGCGCCGCGTCCTCGGCGGCGTCCGCCAGGGCGTCGGGCATCGGCGTCCCCGCGAGGTTGCGCTCGACCGCGTCGGCGAGCACCTGCCCGGCCAGGTCGTAGCGCCGGCTCGGCACGCTGACGACGACCTCGCGCCCGGATCGGCGGTAGAGCTTGGCCGGCCGGCCCGCCCCCGGACCGGTCCGGCCGGTCAGCCGCTTGAACTCGGTGACCAGCAGGCCCTCCTCGACGAGCCGGTCGAGGTGGAACTTGGCCGTGTGCCGGGGGACCTCGACGCCGGTCGCCGCCTGGTCGCGACTCACCGCGCCGGGCTGCTCGGCGACGAAGCGGTAGAGCCGGCGTCGTACCGGGTCCGCCAGCGCGCCGAGGCGGGTGACCCGTCGGCCGAAGGCCTCGTCCATCGTGCGCCCCTCCCCCGGGATTTCTAGCGGAGACAAACCTTGTCGAAAGAGTACGACAGGTCTACCGTCGAAAGTGATGTCCGTTACAACGGACCACTCGAGAAAGGACCCGGCCATGGCCAGCACCCACGCGTGGGACAACCTCACCCACGACATGCGCGAGGAGCTCAACGACCTCGCCCACTTCTCCACCATCGACGCGAACCGCCAGGGACGCGTCACCCTCTGGGCCACCCTCACCGCACTGCCGATCGTGTGGGGCCTGGACATGCTGCTCGGCGTGATGACGGACCGCTGGGACGACTACGTCGCGGTGTGGGCCGACAACTTCCTGCCCGGCTCCGCCGACGACGCCGTGATGTGGATCGGCATCGTGACCCTCGCCGTCGGCGTCCTGGTCGCGGTCGCCCCACACTTCGGCGGTGACGTGCTCGGCATCTGGCTGGTGCTGCTCGCGATCAACCTGTTCGGCGTCGACGGGGTGGCCCACCTCGCGGTCGGCATGCTCGCCCTCGCGTTCTGCAGCTTCGCGATGGCCCGGATGGTGCGCGGCGACCACATCAGGGAGGCCTGAGGCCTGTCCGTCACCGTTCCGGGACGTTGGACGCCAGCTCGGCCAGCCAGGCTGCCGCGCTGGCGTCCGACGGCATCCGCCAGTCGCCGCGTGGCGACATGGTGCCGCCGGCGCTCACCTTCGGCCCGTTGGGCAGTGCCGAGCGCTTGAACTGGCTGCTGAAGAAGCGCCGGACGAAGACCTCGAGCCACTTGCGCACCGTCGCGAGGTCGTACGACGTCCGCCGCTCCTCCGGGAAGCCCGGCGGCCACTCCCCCGCGGCCCGGTCGCGCCAGGCGTGCCAGGCGAGGAACGCGATCTTGCTGGGGCGGTAGCCCCGCCGGATGACGTGGTAGAGCGTGAAGTCCTGCAGCGCGTAGGGACCGACCGAGTCCTCGGTCTTCTGCTCGCCCCCGGGGATCAGCTCCGGCGTGATCTCCTGCTCGAGGATCTCGCGGAGCACCTGGTCGGCCTCGTCGTCGTAGGTGCCGTCGTGGAGCTGGTTGCTGTCGATGACCCAGCGGATGAGGTGCTGGATGAGGGTCTTGGGGACGCCCGCGTTGACGTTGTAGTGCGACATCTGGTCGCCGACGCCGTAGGTGCACCAGCCGAGCGCGAGCTCCGACAGGTCACCGGTGCCGAGCACGATGCCGCCGCGGTGGTTGGCCAGCCGGAAGAGGTAGTCCGTGCGCAGGCCGGCCTGCACGTTCTCGAAGGTGATGTCGTAGACCGGCTCCCCGTCGCTGAACGGGTGGTCGAGGTCGTGCAGCATCTGGGTCGCGGCCGGCTTGATGTCGAGCTCGGCGAACGTGCAGCCGAGCGCGGTCGCGAGCCGGGTGGCGTACGACTTCGTGGTGTCTCCGGTCGCGAAGCCCGGCATCGTGAAGGCGTGGATGTCGCTGCGCGGGCGGCCGAGCCGGTCCATCGCCTTCGCGGCGACGATCAGGGCGTGGGTCGAGTCGAGACCGCCGCTGACGCCGATGACCACCTTCGGCTGTCCGATGGACGCGAGCCGCTGCTCGAGGCCGGAGACCTGGATGTTGTAGGCCTCGTAGCAGTCGAGCGCGAGGCGGGCCGGGTCGTCGGGGACGAACGGGTAGCGGTCGACCTTGCGGAGCAGGCCGATGTCGCCGGTGGGCGGGTCGAGGGTGAACTCGATCTCCCCGAAACCGTTGCCGCCGATGCCCTCGCCGGCACGGTTGTCGTCGAAGGTGCCCTGGCGCATCCGCTCCTGGCGCAGCCGGTCCAGGTCGACGTCGACGACGGTACGCCGCGGGCCGTCGGGGAACCGCTCGCTCTCTCCGAGCAGGTCACCACCCTCGTAGACCATCGTCTGGCCGTCCCACGACAGGTCCGTGGTCGACTCGCCCTGACCGGCCGCGGCGTACACGTAAGCGGCGTTGCAGCGCGCACTGGCACTGCGGGCCAACAGGTGCCGGTCCTCGGCCCTGGCGATCGTGATCGGGCTGCCGGAGAGGTTGGCGAGGATCGTCGCCCCGGCCAGCGCCGCGCCCGCGCTCGGCGGGATCGGCACCCACATGTCCTCGCAGATCTCGACGTGGAGGGCGAGTCCGGGCACGTCGCTGGCACGGAAGATCAGGTCGTTGCCGAAGGGCACGTCCTCGCCGTTGACCGCGATCAGCCCGCTCGCCTGGTCAGCACCTGACGCGAACCACCGCGCCTCGTAGAACTCACGGTAGGTCGGCAGGAAGGACTTCGGCGCGACGCCCAGCACCTTGCCCCGGTGGATGACGATGCCGCAGTTGTAGATCCGGTTCAGGCTGCGGACCGGTGCGCCCACGACGAGCACCGGCCGCAGGTCCCTGCTCGCCTCGACGAGGGTGGCGATCGCACCCTCGACCGCGTCGAGCAGCACGTCCTGCAGGAAGAGGTCGTCGACGGCGTACCCGGTCAGGCCGAGCTCGGGGAAGACCGCGACCGCGACACCCTCGTCGTGGCAGGCCCGGGCCTGCTCCAGGGTGCGGGCGGCGTTGGTCGCCGGGTCGGCGATGGCGACCGGCAGGGTCACCGCCGCGACCCGGGCGAACCCGTGGGCGTAGGCCGAGTAGAAGTCCACGGGGCGAGTCTAGGGAGCGGGGTCCGATGAGTACGCCGCCCGCGCCCGGTCTCCCCTGCATGAGCATCGCGAGCAGCCACATCCAGCCGTGCCTGTGGTTCGACGACACCCTGGAGGAAGCCGCCCGCTTCTACACGGGGATCTTCCCGAACTCCGCCATCGGCCACCTCGGACCGATGGCCGGTGAGTTCACGCTCGACGGGATGACCTTCCGCGGGATCAACGGCGGACCGGCGTTCCCCTTCACGGAGGCGGTCTCGTTCTCGGTCACCTGCCGGGACCAGACCGAGGTCGACTACTACTGGGACTCGCTCGCCGACGGCGGCCAGGAGTCCGTGTGCGGTTGGCTCAAGGACCGGTACGGGTTGTCGTGGCAGATCGTCCCGGTGCGCCTCTACGAGCTGATGACCGATCCCGACCCCGGCCGGGCCGAGGCCGCCAGCCGCGCGATGCTCGGGATGCGACGCATCGTGGTCGCCGAGCTCGAGGCCGCCGCGGACGCGGTGGCACCGGGGTGATCGAGCCCACAGCGCGCCGGGGGCGCTGCAGGACTAGCCTCGTTGTTGCCCTTTCACGAACGTGGACCCACACCGGTGGGCCGCGAGTCACCAGAGTGGAGCAACCATGAGCAGCACCCCCGAAGAGACCGCGCCGTACGGCGGCGCGCCCGCCTCGGCCGCATCCCCTGCGCCGATCAAGCGGATCCGCACGCACCACCTGCGCGAGATGAAGGAGCGCGGCGAGCGCTTCTCGATGCTCACCAGCTACGACCAGCTGACCGCCGGCATCTTCGACGAGGCCGGCATCGAGGTCCTCCTCGTCGGCGACAGCGCGTCGAACAACGTCCTCGGCAACAGCACCTCGATCCCGGTCACCGTGGACGAGCTGTTGCCGCTGACCCGTGCCGTGAGCCGCTCGGTCTCGCGGTCGCTCGTCGTCGGCGACCTGCCGTTCGGCAGCTACCAGGCGTCCCCCGAGCAGGGCTACCTGACCGCCGTCCGCTTCATGAAGGAGGGCGGCGCCCACTGCGTGAAGCTC
>CAZAQE010000074.1:0-7801 GCA_964487275.1 uncultured Nocardioides sp.
GCGCGCCGAGTTGGGCGTTCGGCTTCCAGAACGCCCAACTCGATGGCTGGAATCCCCAAGTCGGCGACCCGAGTCCCCACGTCGGCGTGGGGTGGTCGGTCACACTGGCGGCATGGACCTCAGGACAACCGACAAGCCCGCGTGGCAGGTCGCCGGCCTGGCGACGGTGGCGTTCGTCGTACTCCTCTGGGTGGTCGAGGTCGTCGATGTCGCGGCCTCGCACCGGCTCGACGGCTGGGGCATCCAGCCACGGGAGGCGGACGGGCTGCTCGGCATCGTCGCCGCGCCAGTGCTGCACGGTGGCTGGGGCCACCTGGTCGCCAACACGGTGCCCGCGCTCGTCCTCGGCTTCCTGACACTTGTGACCGGGATAGGCCGCGGGCTGGCCGCGACGGCGGTCATCTGGCTGCTCGGCGGCCTGGCGGTGTGGCTGGTCGCGGGCGACAACTCGGTGCACATCGGCGCCTCGGGCCTGATCTTCGGGTGGATCACCTACCTCGCCGTGCAGGGGTTCGTGGACCGCAAGCCGTCCGAGATCGCCATCGGGGTGGTGGTGCTGGTCGTCTACGGCAGCGTGCTGTGGGGCGTCCTCCCCGGCACGCCGGGCGTCTCCTGGCAAGGCCACCTGTTCGGGGCCGTGGCCGGTGTGGTGGCGGCCTTCGCCGTCAGCGACCGCGCCTTCTCGCGGTCGAGCCGGGTGTGATCGACGGGCGCCACCCGCCGGTACCCTCGCCGACGTGACCGCTGACGACCTGCTGATCGACCGCGACCGCCTCGGCCCCGGCGTGCTCGAGGTGACCTTCAACCGTCCCGAGCGCCGCAACGCCTTCACGAAGGCGATGTACGGCGAACTGCGCCAGCTCTGGGAGCAGACGGCCGGGGACCGCTCGGTCGGCGTGGTCGTGCTCCGCGGCGCCGGCGGCAAGGCATTCGCCGCCGGCAACGAGATCAGCGACTTCCTCGAGGCCGACGCGGTCGACTACGAGAACTGGATCCGCGAGATGTTCGACCGCCTGTGGGCGTTGCCCCAGGTCACGATCGCGGCGGTCGACGGTGTCTGCGTCGGCGGCGGCCTCGCGGTTGCGACCCACTGCGACCTGCGCGTCGCGACCGTGGCCTCGCGCTTCGGGTACCCGATCGCCCGCACCCTCGGCAACGCGCTCTCCGGCACCGTCCTCTACCGCTGCCAGGCGATCTTCGGTGAGTCGCTGACCCGCGAGATGCTCCTCGCCTCGCGGCTGGTCACTGCCGACCGCGCGTACGCCGCCGGCGCGCTGACCGCTTCGGTCGCGGATGCCGCCGCGCTGGACGCGGAGGTCGCCGACCTCGCTGCCGGCATCGCCCAGGCGTCGCGGGTGACCATCGAGACCACCAAGCACCAGCTGATCTCCCGTGCGAAGCCTGCCGAGGCGTCGATCGACGGTGAGGAGGCACTGCTGCGCGAGGTCTACACCGGCCCCGACTTCCACGAGGGCGTGCGGGCGTTCCTCGCGAAGGAGAAGCCGGCCTTCCGCCGCTGACCGGGCGGCCGTCAGGTCACCGCAGCGCGGCCACCAGGTCGGCGATCTGGTCCGCCGACGGGTCGTGGCCGGGGAAGTAGCAGCAGACCCGCTCCGCGACGCCGGGTACGCCGCCGAAGCGGCGGGTGATCTCGGCGGCGCACTCCTCGGGGGTGCCGGTGACCGCGATCGTGGCCAGCATGGTGTCCTCGACGAGGCGGGTCATCGCGGCGACGTCGCCCGTCTTGGAGAGGCGGTTGAGCTCCGGCTGGAGGTCGCCCCAGCCCTCGGCGTCGAGCACCGGGCGGTAGGCAGGAGTGGATCCGTAGAACGCCAGCAGGGCGCGCACCCCGGCGCGGGCGGCGGCGAGCTCCTCGTCGGTGCGGCCCATCGCGAGGATCGCCTGGGGGAAGATCTGAAACTGCTCCATTCGTTCGATCGAACGGTTTGAACACGTTTCGTCGCCCGGATCCTGCTCAAACCGTTCGATCGAACGCTTTGAGCTGGCCAGCCCCTCGGCGACAGCGGGCAGGGTGCGCTCGTGGAAGTGGCGGTGGGTGTGGAAGGGCATCACCAGCAGGCCGTCGGCGACCTCGGCCGCGGTGCGGGTCATCAGCGGGCCGAGGGCGCCGAGCAGGATGGGCGGCAGGCCGTAGGGGTTCGGGCCGGGGACGAAGGTCGGCGGCATCAGCGTGTGCGTCGTGTGCTCGCCGCGGAAGTCGAGGCGGGTGCCGTCCTGCCAGGAGGCCAGGATGGCCCGCACGGCGCCGACGATCTCGCGCATCCGCGCGGCGGGCGGGGACCAGCGGGCGCCGTACCTCTTCTCGATGTGCGGCTGGATCTGCGAGCCCAGGCCGAGGCGGAAGCGGCCGCCGCTCATGAGCTGCAGGTCCCACGCGGTGTGGGCGAGGTGCATCGGGGAGCGCGGCATCGCGATCGCGACGTTGGTCATCAGGTCGGCGTCGACGTGGCCGGCGATCGCAGCCAGCGGGAGGAAGACGTCGTGCGGGCCCTCGAAGGTGAACAGGCCCGCTGCGCCGGCCTCGGTCAGCTCCCGGGCCCGGGCGAGGGCGTGGTCGGGCCGGGCATCGAGCTGGAGATCGACGAGCACGGCCCCATCCAAGCGGATGGGGCCGTGCCGTGTGGGGTTCCTCAGGGACTGCTGTGTGAGGTCCCGTTGTCGATCGTCAGGCCCGACACCTCGTCACAGCTGGACGGGATGCCCCGCTGCGCCGGGTTGTCGCTGTCGTAGGCGACCCGCCAGGAGAAGTCGCCGCTCGCCTCGACGGCCTCCTCGTTCGACGTGTCCACCGTCTGCGGCGAGGCCCCGGACACGGCGACGTCCTCGCTCCACACCGCGTCCCCGTCGCAGTCGCCGTTGTCGAAGAACTCGAAGGTGACGGTGCCGTCCAGGGCGCCACCCGCGGGGGCGGACACCGTGGCGGAGTCGTTCGGGACCCACGACTGGGCGGTGGTCAACGTCGAGGGGACGTCGGAGACGGTGACGTCCTCGGCGGCGTCGTCGCACGCGGCGTTGTGGGTGACGCCATTGGTGTTCGGCGACGACCCGCTGTACACGGCGACCCAGTGGTAGTCGCCGACTGCCGTCGGCTCGAACGGGGGGGCAGGGGTCTCGTAGTCGTCGTCACCGGACACCGTCACTCCCGCCGTCGTGTGGGCCAGGCTGCCGCACGCCTCGTCCGACGGGCCGTACAGCTTGAAGGTGATCGTCCCGCCGGCCGCCGGGCCGGCGGCGCCGGTCAGGTTGATGACCGGGTCGGCCGGCTGCGTCGCCGTACCCGACAGGGTCGCGACGTCGCTGACCGTCCCGCCGAGGACCACGCCCGGGCCGGCGTCGGTCGACAGCGTCGGCGTCACCGGGTTGACCGTGAAGCACTCGCTCGGCGCGGACTCGCTGGCCGACGGGATGCCGGCGGTGGCGTCACCGGGCCACTCGCTGCGCCAGCAGTACCTGCCTGCCGAGGTCACGTACGCCGTCGGTGACGTCACCGTCTTCGGGAAGGACCCGCCCGCGATGCTGGTCGAGCCGACCGACGTGCCGCCGCTGGCACAGGTGCCGACGTCGATCTTGCACAGGAAGAAGCTGATCGCGCCGCTCGGTGTCGCGTCGCCGCCGCTCAGCGTGATGTGCGCGGAGTCCGCCACGGCCACGACGCCGGTCCCGATGGAGAGACCGCCGCCGGGGATGTCCGCGCCCCCGCCCGTCTTCGGCGTCGTCACGATCGTCGCCTGGCAGTTGCTGATGGGGGGCAGGGTGTCGAGGATCGTGTCCTTGTAGTCCGCGGTGTCGGAGTTGCCCGTGACGGTGCTCGGGATGACGTTGGCGAAGGCCTGGCACTCGTTGCCGTCGGTGAGCTCCAGTGCGGTGAGGTTGACAGCGGCCTCGCCACGAAACCCGTTGGAGCCGTACTCGGCCGCACCGACCGCCGGGTCGGTGATCTTGAACGGCGCGCCGAGTGTCAGGTTGGGGGCCGTCCCGCTCCAGACGCGGACGTAGATGTCCCTGCTCCCGCCCTGCTGGTCCCACAGCAGGAGGAAGTCGCCGGGCTGGGGGTCGCCGGCCCGGTTCTGCCACGGGTTGCAGCTCTGGATCAGGCTGGCGTTGCCGGCGCTGTAGTCGCCGCACCCGGCACTGACCGGGTTGCGGCTGAACTCGAACGAGATGAAGCCGCTGCCGGTGTTGGAGTCACGCTCCCACGCGAAGTAGAGCCAGTCGTCACCGTCGACCCGGTCGAGGTCGATCCATGCCCTGCGCAGGTCGACCTGGGCGTTCGGGTTGGTCAGCTCGAGCATCGGCTTCGGTGCGCTGTGGATGACCCCGATCTTGGTCGAGCTGCCGTTCTTGGGGCCGAGCTCCTTGACGCTCCCGAACAGATCGGTCAGCTCGGCGGCGCCAGCGTTCGGGACGCTCCCGTCGATGGCGTACGGGTTGGCGGACGCCCGGGCAGACCCGGACTGGACGATCGCCGCTGTCGCGGCGAGGAGCAGGCAGGACAGGAACACCGCGGACCGGCGACGCCGGCGCTGCGCGAGGTGGTGGGTACGAGACATCGGACAGGGTCCCCCAAGGTGCAGGTGCAGGAAGATGCACGCGGTCGGTCGGTGCCGACGCCCCATCCCCGGAATGCCCTCCCGATGGGCGACAGCGTTCGGCAGGGCCCACTCCCCATCGGCCTGCGCCGTCCCTCGGGGTCCTGGGG
Source organism: uncultured Nocardioides sp. (assembly GCA_964487275.1). GTDB lineage: Bacteria > Actinomycetota > Actinomycetes > Propionibacteriales > Nocardioidaceae > Nocardioides. The sequence goes on from CAZAQE010000074.1 coordinate 4,721, forward strand.
TCCATCAGACTCCCGGGATGCGTGCTCGGCAATGACCCGCGGTGACCAGAGGGGGCAACGGATCCGCTGCCCACGGATCCGATGGTGTCGGCTCAGGAAGGCGCGGGAGCCGGCCGCCGTCCGCCCAGGGCGACGCCCACCCCCGCCAGGAAGCAGATCCCGGCCATCGTGAGCACCGTCGCGCGGAAGGCGGTCTCGTGGCCGCCGTACACCTCGAGCAGGGCGACGGTGACGGCCGAGCCGACGGAGAACCCGAGGTAGCGCAGCAGCTGGTTGAAGGCCATGGCGCTGCCGGTCTCCTCGCGCGGTACGTGGGGCACGATCAGCATCGGCAGCGACGAGAAGGTGAAGCCGCTGCCGAGCCCGCCGACCGCCATCGCGACGAGCGCCTGGGCCAGGGTGTCGTGGCGCAGGGCGATCAGGACCATCGAGGAGGCGAACACGGTCGAGCCGATCGGCAGCAGCAGGTGCGCCCCGAACCGCCTCGCGACCCGCAGCGCCACCCGGCTGCCGGTGACGCTGAGGACGGCGTACGGGACGAGGACCAGCCCCGCGGCGGCGGCCCCCCGGTCCAGACCCCAGCCATCGCTGCCGTCGGCCCGGACGAGGAGTACGACGACCGTCAGCAACCCGTACATGCCGACCGCGAGCGCGAAGGCGACGGCGTTGGGACCGAGCACACCGGGCCGTCCGGCGAGCCGGAGGTCGACCAGCGGCTGGCCGCCGTGGGCGGTGAGGTGGCGGGTGCGCATGACCCAGCCGGCGAGGAGAACGACGCCGCCGCCGGCGAGGGCGACCACCGGGACGGACGACCAGCCCCACGCCTCGCCCTGGCTGACGGCGAGCAGGACGGCGACCATGCCGAGGGCCACCAGTCCCACGCTGGCCAGGTCGACCTGCTGCGGCTCCCCGTGCGCCTCGCGGGGGAGGAACCGGAGGGCGAGCAGGAGGGTGGCGCCGACCAGCACCGCGCCCATCCCGTAGGCGCCGGTGATGCCGGCGTGCTCGGCCACCAGGCCGGTGATCGGGTAGCCGAGGCCGGCGCCCGCGACGGTCGCGATCGAGAGCAGGGAGAGCCGCGACACCAGCCGGTCGCCGGTCCAGACGTCGCGGGCGACCGCGAGGGTCAGCGGCGCGACGGCCAGGCCCAGGCCCTGGGCGGCACGGCCCGCGATGAGTGCGCCCATGCCGAGCGGGAGCGCGGCCAGCACTGCCCCGGCGAGGACCACACCGAGCGCGCCGAGGACGACGGGCCGGCGCAGCCGTCCGCTGCCCCAGCGCCCGATCGCCGGTGTGGCCGCGGCGGCCGCGATGAGAGTTGAGGTGAGGATCCACTGCGCGGTGGCGAGCGGGACGTCGTACCGGGTGGCGATGCTGGGGACGAGCGGGGCACCGAGGCTGCTGACGACGGCCGTGACGACGCCGATGGCCGCCAACGTGGCGAACAGCCAGCGGTCCTGGGTCTCCGGCCTCACAGGGACACTGTGCAGGTCCCGGCCGCAGGGCGGGTCGGCCGCCCTGCTCGCCGGGCCGGCGACGCGAGGGTCAGCGGGTGCCCTTGCGGGCGCGGCTGGCCATCTTGGCGCGCTCGTTCTGGTCGAGGACGACCTTGCGGATGCGCACCGTCTCCGGGGTGATCTCGACGCACTCGTCCTCGCGGCAGAACTCGAGGCACTGCTCGAGCGAGAGCTTGCGCGGCGGGATGAGCTTCTCGAAGTTGTCGGAGGTGGCGGACCGGATGTTGGTCTGCTGCTTCTCCTTGGTGATGTTGACGTCCATGTCGTCGGCGCGGGAGTTCTCGCCGACGATCATGCCCTCGTAGACCTCGGTCGCCGGCTCGACGAACATGGTGCCGCGCTCCTGCAGCGAGGTCATGGCGTACGCCGTGGCCGCGCCCGCACGGTCGGCGACCAGCGAGCCCGACTGGCGCGAGCGGATCTCGCCGGCGAACGGGAAGTAGCCCTCGGAGATCGAGTGCGCGATGCCCGTGCCGCGGGTCTCGGTGAGGAAGTCGGTGCGGAAGCCGATCAGGCCCCGGGCCGGGACGACGAACTCCATGCGGACCCAGCCGGTGCCGTGGTTGGTCATGCCCTCCATGCGGCCCTTGCGGTTGGCGAGCAGCTCGGTGATCGTGCCGAGGAACTCCTCGGGCGCGTCGATGGTGAGGCGCTCGAAGGGCTCGTGCAGCTTTCCGTCGATGTCGCGGGTGACGACCTGCGGCTTGCCGACGGTGAGCTCGTAGCCCTCACGGCGCATCTGCTCGACGAGGATCGCCAGCGCGAGCTCGCCGCGGCCCTGGACCTCCCACGCGTCGGGGCGCTCGGTGGGCAGGACGCGGAGCGACACGTTGCCGATCAGCTCGGAGTCGAGGCGGTCCTTGACCAGGCGGGCGGTGACCTTGTGGCCCTTGCCGCCCTTGCCGACCAGCGGCGAGGTGTTGGTGCCGATGGTCATCGAGATGGCCGGCTCGTCCACGTGGATGAGCGGCAGTGCGACCGGGTTCTCCGGGTCGGCGAGGGTCTCGCCGATGGTGATGTCCGGGATGCCCGCGACGGCGACGATGTCGCCGGGGCCGGCGGACTCGCCGGGCTTGCGCTCCAGGCCCTCGGTGACGAGGAGCTCGGTGATCTTGACGTTCTTGACCACGCCCTCGCGGTTGATCCACGCGACGTTCTGGCCCTTCTTCAGCGTGCCCTGCTTGATGCGCAGCAGCGCCAGGCGGCCGAGGAAGGGGGAGGCGTCGAGGTTGGTGACGTGGGCCTGCAGGGGCGCCTCGTCGTCGTACTCGGGGGCAGGGATGGTCTCGAGGATGGTCCGGAAGAGCGGCTCGAGGTCGCTGCCCTCGGGGAGAGTGCCGTTCTCCGGCTTCTCCAGCGACGCGATGCCCGCCTTGCCGGAGGCGTAGACGACGGGGAAGTCCAGCGCGTCCTGCGAGTGCGACTCGTCGAGCAGGTCCATGAACAGCTCGTAGGTCTCGTCGACGACCTCGTCGATCCGGGCGTCGCCGCGGTCGGTCTTGTTGACCACGAGGATCACCGGCATGTCGGCGTTGAGCGCCTTGCGCAGCACGAAGCGGGTCTG
>CAZAQE010000075.1:0-6140 GCA_964487275.1 uncultured Nocardioides sp.
CCCGACTCGGACCCAGGTCACTGCGTCGCGCTCAGCGTGACCCGGGTGCTGGACACGGCCGCCGTCGTACCGACCTTTGCGTAGGTGGCCAGCCAGGTCCGCGAGGTGCCGTGGCCGGACAGGACGTAGCCGTTGCGCGGGATCGCCATGTTGCCGACGCCGTCCTGCACCTTGGTGACCTTGCCGTCCACGACCGCCGCCTCGAAGCCGTAGGCGTTCGTCTTCGTCGACGCCCCGTAGGTCGGGGTGTAGCGCACGAGCTGGTCGGTGCGGCGGGCGACGTTGGTGCCGTTGAGGTCGTGCGACCAGGTCGTCACGGTCGGGGTCGGCGTCGGGGTCGGCGTCGGGGTCGGCGTCGGGGCCGGGGCGGTGATCGCCGCGTGGTGCGTCTTCACCTGGCTCGCGCTCAGCTCCTTGTCGAAGAACGCGACATTGCCGATCGCTCCCTGGAAGAAGCTGTTGAGGTAGCCCGTGCCGATCCGCAGCGGCGCGCTCCCGCTCTTCGGGACGATGTTGTAGTCCTTGAGCGAGTCGGTGTCGCGCAGGACGCCGTTCTTGTAGATGCGGGTGTAGCCGAGCGGGTACTGCGTGCTCTTGGCGTTGGAGTTGATCACGAGCGCGACGTGGATCCACTGGCCCACCGTGACGGTGTCCTGGAAGAACGATCCGGCGCCGAGGCCACCGGCCGGGTTGAAGACGTAGCCGCTGATCCGGTTGGGACGGTTCTCGGAGTTGGTCTTCGAGTACATCCGGGTGTACCACTCGTGGGCGCCGGAACCGCCCTTGCCCATCGTGTACACGTAGCCGCTGCCCTCCTCGTCGGCGAACTGCAACGTGTCGGGACGCATCCAGAACTCGACGGTCAGGACGCCGGTCGCGTCGACCTCGAAGGCCTTGCGGTCGGCGAACTGGAGGTACTGGCCCTTGCCGTTGAAGGCCACGGCCGGGTCGCCGTTCGGGAGCGTCGTCGCGGCCGGGGAGCCGACCGGGCTCCCGGCGGCACCGTTGCCGGTGAGGTCGGTGGTGCCCTGCAGCAGGGCGACCGGCTTGTCGGCGAGGACCGCCTGCACGTAGGCGGACGTGGCGGTCGTGGCGGCAGAAGCGCCGCTGGAGAAGGGGGAGGCGAGGCCGGCGAGCAGCAGTGCCAGCGCGGACAGGGTGGCCAGGACGGCCAGTGCACGAATGCGGTGCATGACAACCTTTCGGTGGATCGGATCGACCGGGACCGTTGGTTCCGGCCAGCTGATTCGGTCCTGCGGTCGGTGACAGTCCACCCGCCGTCATTGGGGGGTGAACGCCTGCCGAACCCCGCGCGTTGTGAAAGGATCACCACTCGGGTCGTGTCCCGCGGGGGTCATGACTTCCCGCTTTCATGGACTACCGATGCTTCAGACGCTGTCCAAGAGACTAAGCAGACGATCGGCGAAAGGGCACATCGGCAGGGCCCAATCGGGACCTTCGACCCATGGGTTGTGACCGGTCGAACACGCGACGAAGCCCCGTCCGCGCGGTGCGGACGGGGCTTCCGGTCGAGTGGAGCCGAGCGCTCGGCCGGGGATGGATCAGGGCAGGCCGGTGGCCGTTCCGGGGACCACCGTCACGGTGTCACCGGTGATCTGGACCTGCACCTGAGCGGTGTTGTTGTCCTCGTCGCTCTCGATCAGCGCGTCCCGCGCGTCGGCGTGCACGCGCACGACGTACAGCCCGTCCGGAACGTCGGTGATGTCGATGGCCTGGTCGGGCAGGGTGGTGGGGTAGGTGTCGCCCCAGCCGCGGCTCAGGCCGTGGACGATGGTCAGCGCCTTGGGCAGCGCCTTGCCGCACGACGTGGCATCGCCGTACACCGGCTCGGGCGACACCCCGGGCGCACCCTCCAACGGTCCGTAGCTGGTGTTGTCCTGCATGCAGTAGCCGTGCTTCTCCGCACGCGCCACGGTCGTGCCGTCGGCGGTGAGCAGCTCGTAGTCGTCGAAGTCGCGCACGTGCCAGTGGTTGTGGCCGTCGCCGGCGAAGTAGAACTCCAGGTTGGGGTCGACGACGGAGCCGAGCAGCTTGCCCTGGGCGTCGTAGAACGTCTGGTAGGCCTTCCAGTCCTGCACGTCGTCCGCGGTCCGGTCGGCGATGATCTCGCCCGGGCCCGCGCCGACGTTGAGGGTGATGACGCCGAACTTCAGCAGCTTCCTCCCCTCGAGCTGCGGGAAGTCGGGGTTCGGCGGGGCCGAGGGCACGATCTTGAAGCACGTCCCGTTGGTGGCATCCGAGTCGCCCTTGCCGCAACGGGTCAGGTTCTTGATCCTGATGTCAGGTAGGGCAGCGTCGTCGGGGACCCCGTCGACCAGCTTGACGCAGTCCGCCGCCTTCGCCGGACGCTCCGACTCCGACCCGGCCTCCTTCACCCACGGCGTCGGAGCCGCCGTCCAGCGGCGCACGGTGCTGTCCCAGCGCCAGTCGATGGTGCGGGTCTCGCGATGACCGGTGACAATGAGATGGGGGCAGTAGGGGACCTCCACTGAGCGCTCCTCCGCCGTGGCCGCCGGCTTGGGACAGGTGGTCGGGCTGGGGTCGCTGGCGCAGGTCTGTGCCTGTCCCGCGCGCGGGAGCAGCCGCACCCGGAGCACGTTGGAGACGTCGACCCGGCGCTTGCGGTGCACCAGGACCACGCGGTACCGCGGAACTCCTGAGGCGCGGTGGTACCGCGCAGGGAAGGCGAACCAGCCGACCCGCACCGGCTTGGCGGTGCGGCGCAGCCACCGGCGCTGCGCGGACGAGTACTCCTGGAGCACGACGCGGTTCGGACCACGTCGAAGGTTCATCGTCCGGCCCTGGATCGGGATCCTCGCCGGGACCCGGCGCGCCGAGACCGCCCGCAGCACGACGCGGGCCGGAGCTCGCCTGGCGCGGGAGCGCTGCTCGGTCGGTCGTGCCTGGTTGTGGGCCTGTGCGGTCGGGGTGGCCTGTGCTGCCGGGGCGGTCGGGGCGGCATCGCTGGAGGCGGTGCCGGACCCCAGACCGAGCAGTCCGGTGATCAGGATCAGTGCTGCAAGGCGCGCGCAGGGGCGTCGCCGGCGCAGGTCGGTCACGTGCTCTCCCTGGGTGGATCGTGGTGTCCCACCAGCATGGCCAGCGACCGACCGGGTCCTGATCCCCCAACGGGATGATCCGGGGCTCATCCCTTCTGCAGGGGACGCTCGGGCCTCGGCGATCCTTCGCGCACTCGGGTAGCGCCGGGGTGGGGAAACGCCCAGCTAGCGCTGGTCCTGCCGCTTCACCACGACCTCGCGCACCACCAGGAGGATGGCTGCGGCCGCCGGGATGGCCATCAGGGCGCCGACGACGCCGAGGAGTGCCGTGCCGATCAGGGCGGCGATCACGATCACGGCGCCCGGCAGGTCGACGGACTTGCTCATCACGCGCGGGTAGATCACGTAGTTCTCGAGCTGCTGGTAGATCACGTAGAAGACGACGCAGATGACCCCGGTCTTCACGTCGGTGGCGAACGCGATCGCGCTGACGATGACCGCGCCCAGGGTGGCGCCGATCATCGGGATGACGTCGAGCACCGCGACCACGAAGGCCAGCGCGACGGCGTACTTGCCGATCGGGGTGAACCACAGGAAGGCCAGCGACGTGAGCCCGGCACACAGCGCGACGAGGAAGGCGCCGGAGACGTAGCCGCCGATGTTGGCGATCACCTTGTCGCCGAGCCGGGCCACGCGGTCCCGGCGCGAGGCGGGGGCGAGGTTGTAGAGCGCGCCCGTGGTCGTCCTCAGCGAGGCGAGGAAGTAGAGCGTGAGCACCACGATCACGAACAGGTTGAACAACGCCGACACGAGCTTGAGGCCGAACCCGAGCGCGCCGCCGAAGAGGGCGGAGACGAAGTTCTCGTCGGTGATCTTCGCCTTGATCTTGTCGATGATGTCGTACTCGCGGTTGAGCTCCTGGATCCGCTGGTTCTTCTGCAGCTCGTCCAGCCAGCCCGGTGCGCTCCTGGTGATCGACTGCACCTGGTCGGTGATGACCGGGACGATCGCGACCACGAACAGTGCGACGGTGGCCAGTGCGAGGACGATCACCACCGTGACGGCGTACGAGCGCCGCAGGTCGCGGCGCTCGAGGAACTCGACCGACGGGTTGAGGCCGGCGGCGAGGAAGAACGACACCACGACGAGCATCAGCACCGAGCCGATGCCGGCGACGGCCTGGAACAGCCAGTAGGCGGTGAGCGCGCCGAGCGCGCCGACGAACCCGTAGTAGAACGGCGAGCGGCGGTCGAACGGCTCGCCCATCGTGCCGTAGGGCGTCTCGTCGGTCGTCGGCTCCGGTGCGGCAGGATCGATCCCGCCGTGCTCGCTCACCCCGTCGCCGGCGCCGGCCGCGTCGTCGACGGGGTGAGTGGCGACATCGTCGCTCCGGCTCAACTCTCGTCCTCGCCGAAGCCGGCGACCAGGTCGGCGAGCGAGGAGAGCTGGGCGGTGATGGCGGCGCGGCGCTTCGTGAGCCGGTCGAGCTCGGCGCGGCGGGCGGAGATCTCGCGCTCGACCTCTGAGTTGCCGGCGGCGGTGATCGCCTCGGCCTGCGTCCGGGCGGAGGCGACGATCTGCTCGGCCTCGCGTCGCGCCCGCACCAGGGCAGCCTCGGCCTCGGCCTGCGCGGCGGCGCGGTTCTCGGTCGCCTGCTTGCTGGCCTCGGCGGCGCGTGCCTCGGCGGCGTTCGCCCGCTGCTCGGCCTCCTCGACCAGGCGGCGCGTCTCGGAGACCGCACTGTTGTGGTGGTCGGTCGCCTCCCGGGCGAGCCGCTCCTTCTCGACGGCCAGTGCCCGGCGGGCCTCCTGGACCTCACGGTCGACCGCGGCGCGCGCCTGCTCGACCTCGCGCTGGGCCTGGCTGCGCTGCTCGGAGACCTCCTGCTGGGCGGCCAGGCGCAGCTGGTCCGCCTCGCGCTTCGCCGAGGCCAGCATGTCGGCGGCCTCGCTCCTCGCCAACGCCCGCTCCTGCTCGGCATCGGTGAGCAGTCGGGCGCGGTTCTCCTCCAGCTCCCGCAGCTGGACGGCGCGCATGTCGTCGGCCTCGCGCGCGGCCTCGGCCCGGATCGCCTTGGCGTCGCGGGTGGCCTGCTCGCGGATCTCCGCAGCGTCCGCCTCGGCGACGGTGCGGATCTCGCCGGCCTCCTCCTCGGCGAGGCGCAGCATCGCACTGGCGCGCCCGCCCAGTCCGGCGTACGACGGGTTGTCGGTCTCGGCGAGCTCGGCGCGGACCTTCGCCAGCTCCTGCTCGAGCTCGATGACGCGCTGCTCCGACTCGGTCAGGCTCGCGCCGAGCGTGGCCTTCTCGCTGGACAGCTGCCGGATCTGGGCGTCGACGGCCTCGCGGTCGTAGCCGCCCTTGCGGACGATCGGCAGGCCGCCGGACGGAGAGGTGAAGCCCACCGGCCGCGGCGAGGCCGCGGGCGCGGCGTTGGTGCGCGGGGCGGCGGCGGGACGTGGCGACGTCGCCGCAGCACGGTCCGGCTGGGCCGCGGTCGGCCGGTCGGAGGGTGCCGCCGCGTTCGCCGGAGGCCGCGCGACGGGGGTCTCGGCGGTCCTGGTGGCCGGGATGACCTGCGTCGGCTCCTCGTCGGTGGACTTGGTCGTCACGGGGGTGGTCTCCTCGGGGGTGATGGGCTCGTCGTCGAAGATGGACAGACCCTGGTCGCTCATGGGGACGGAGCCTCCCTGGCTCTCGGTGCGTACATGGGGGGATTGGCCCCCATGATCCCCGATGAGCCTGAGCTTTCCCACCCCGCCTCGCCGGAGCGGACAGGTGCCGCCCGCGCGGCGTCGTACCGCCTGAAAAATGCCGGGAGGCCGGCGCGTCGCCGCGCCGGCCTCCCGGTCCTGCTCCGTTGCTGCTCAGATGCCGCGGAAGAGGTTGATCTTGTCGAGGTGCTTCTCGCGAAGCTCCTCGTTCTTGACGCCGAGCCCCTCCTCGGGCGCCAGGCACAGGACGCCGACCTTGCCCTGGTGCTTGTTGTGGTGCACGTCGAGGGCGGCCTGGCCGGTGTCCTCGAGCTTGTAGGTGCGCGACAGGGTGGGGTGGATCTTGCCCTGGGCGATGAGGCGGTTGGCCTCCCACGACTCGCGGTAGTTGGCGAAGTGGCTGGAG
>CAZAQE010000076.1:0-6001 GCA_964487275.1 uncultured Nocardioides sp.
GAACGCCCAACTCGGCGAACCGAACGCCCAACTCGGCGAACCGAACGCCCAACTCGGCGGTCAGACGGTGGCGAGCTTCTCCTCGTGCGCGATGCGCCGCTTCTCCGCGAACGCGAGGGCGTCCTCCCAGGAGCCGCCCTTCATGATCTGCACGCGGTACTTCATGATCTCGGTCTGGCCGTTGACCGTCAGCGCGCCGATCAGGCGGTCGCCGCGGCGGTAGAGCGCTACCCACCGACCGCCGGAGGCCGGGTCGCCGTCGACGAGGCGGACCTCGTCGGCGTCGGGCGAGCCGACGAACTGGATCCGGACGTCGTACCAGTCGGACCAGAAGTAGGGCACCGTGCCGTAGGGCTTGGCGTTCTCCGGGTCGAGGGCGTTGCGCGCAGCGGCAGCGCCCTGCTCGGCGGCGGCAGTCCAGTTCTCCATCCGCTGGCGCTCGCCGAGGGTCGGGTTGAACCAGTTGGCCACGTCGCCGGCGGCATAGACGCCGGGGACGCCGGTCCAGAGGTTCTCGTCGCACACGACGCCGTTCTCGAGGGTCACCCCAGACCCCTCGAGCCAGGCGACGGACGGGACCACGCCGATGCCCACGACGACCAGGTCGGCGTCGATCGAGGAGCCGTCCGCGAGCACCACGCGCTCGACCTTGCCGTCGCCCTCGATGGCCGAGACGCCCACACCGCAACGCAGGGTCGTCCCGTTGAGCTCGTGCAGGGAGGCGATCGCGGCGCCCATCTCGTGCCCGGTCGCACGGACCAGCGGAGTGGGGAGGGCCTCGACGATGGTCGCGTCCAGCCCGCGCTTGCGGGCGGTGGAGGCGACCTCGGAGCCGATGAAGCCCGCGCCGATCACGACCGTCCGGGCACCCGCCTCGAGCCTCTCTCGCACAGCGAGCGAGTCGTCGAGGGTCCGCAGCGGGTACACCCCGTCCAGCCCATCGGTGCCCGGCAGGAGCCGGGCGTGGGCGCCGGTGGCGATGACCAGGGCGTCGTACGGGACCTGGTCGTCACCGACGGTGACCGTGCGGGCCTCGGTGTCGAGCGCGGTGGCCGGGGCCCCGAGTCGTACGTCGACGCCGAGCTCGTCGCGCAACGTCTCCTCGGTCCGGAACCAGGGCACCTCCGGCAGGACGCCGTCGTCGTCGGCGGACCCGAGGAACGCCTTGGACAGCGGAGGCCGGTCGTAGGGCAGGTGCTCCTCGGCCCCGATGAGGACGATCTCGCCGTCGTACCCGGTCTTGCGGGCGGCCTCGACGGCCCGCAGGCCGGCGAGGGATGCGCCCACGACGACGAGGCGGCGGACCTCGGTCATCGGTCGACGATCTTCAGCGCCTCGGTCGGGCAGCCGGCGACGGCCTCTTCGACCTCCTGCAGCTCGGCGTCGCCGATCTCCTCCTTGAGGACGAGCAGCTCGCCGTCGTCGTTGACCTCGAAGAAGTCGGGCGCGAGCGACTCACAGATCCCCAGGCCCGTGCACTTGTCGAAATCGACCGTCACACACTTCATCGTCTTCTCCGTTCTCGGTGCGTCGTTGCCTCGCAAGCATAACTTCACTTATGCTGTCTTGGCGAGAGGGTCACCCGAGTTTTTCAAATTCGGATTAGAAACTCAGGATCCCGACGGCTGGTACGCCGCCACGATCTTCCCGGCCACGATCTCGGCGGTCTCCGCACAGGCGGTCGTCCCGCCGTTGGCGTACTCCTTCACGGCGTCGCCGACATTCCACAGCCCGTCGACGGGCGTGTCGTGGGACATGTCGAAGCCGGACACCGCCCGCTGCGGCGGCCAGCCGTCGCGGGTGGTCACCCGGCTCAGGATCCGGGCCCGGTCGTCGAAGCCGGGGATGGTCTCGCGCAGGTCCTCCAGCAGGAGGGCGTACTCCGCCTCCTCGTCGAAGTCGCCGACGGCCGGCTTGGGCACGCCCGTGCCGGTGTAGAGGTGCCAGCCCTCCGGAGCCATCTCGGGGCAGGTGTCGGTGAAGTTGGCGATGTAGGCAAGGCGCCGCGAGGTCGCGAAGCTCAGCATGCCGGGCGCCTCGACGAGTCGCTCCTGGCTGGCGAAGTTGTAGGTGATCATCGCGGTGGGCCGGTCGTTGCGCTTGACCTGCTCGAGGTAGTCGGCGTCGAACGCGTCCGCTCCGGCAAGGGCCACGGTGGCCGCCGGGCCGACGTTGCTGACGACCACCGGCGCGGTGACGGTCTCGCCACCGGCCAGCACGACGCCGGCGACCTTGCCGTCCTCGACGAGGATCCGCTCGACCTCGGTCGAGAGCCGGACCTCGCCGCCGTCGCGCTCGATCGCCCCGGCGAGGGCCTTCCACACGCCGATCGTGCCCTCGGGGTGGAAGCCGAAGCGCTTGAACGCGCTCTTGCGGGTGAAGTAGGTCAGGAAGACCTTCGCGGGCAGCTCCTCGGAGCCGACCGAGAACACCGAGGCCGCCATGTTGCGGAAGATGCCGTGGACGCCCTCGTTCTTCGTGTACCTCGAGACCCACTCCTGGAGCGTCATCTGGTCCTCCGGGAGGGCGGCGTCGTCCTTGCGCGCCGCTCCGATGCCGCCGACCAGCTTGGCGCCCTGGCGGGTGAGCTTCTGGAGCAGGAAGCCCCAGCCGCCGCCGGTGACGTCGACGTCCTTGCCCTTGATCCGGTAGAGGATCGGCGGGCTGGGCTCGCGGATCTCCCACGGGAGGTCGAGCTCGCGGAAGGTGCGCTCGGTGAAGGTGCCGCACTCGATGACGATGGCGCCGTCGTTGACCTTGAAGCCGTCGACGTCGGTCGTCGACGCCCGGCCGCCGACCTTGTCGAGCCGCTCCACGACGAGCGTGCGGTAGCCCTGGTGCTGCAGGCGGGCGGCGGTGAAGAGGCCGCCCGCGCCGGCGCCGATGACGATGGCGTCGTACGACGACGCGGGGCTCTGCTGGGTCATGACTGTGTCTCCTGGGTTGTCTCAGTAGGACCGCGGCAGGCCGAGCGAGGTCTGCGCGACGAAGTTGAGGACCATCTCCCGGCTGACCGGGGCGGTGCGCATCAGGCGGGTGACGAACCAGAGCTCCGAGAGCCCGTACTCGTGCGAGAGGCCGTTGCCGCCGTGGGTCTGGATCGCCTGGTCGAGCGCCTTCAGCCCGGCCTCGGCGCCGACGTACTTGGCGATGTTGGCGGCCTCGGCGGCACCCGGGTCGCCCTCGTCGTACAGGACCGCGGCATGCTGCGTGGCGAGCCGGGCCATCTCGACGTCGATGTGCGCTGCGGCCAGCGGGTGGGCGACGCCCTGGTGCTGGCCGATCGGGACCGACCAGACCTGGCGGGTCTTGGCGTAGTCGGCGGCCTTCTCGACCGCGTAGCGCCCGACGCCCGACGTGATCGCGCCGACCATGATCCGCTCGGGGTTGAGCGCGGCGAAGACCTGGCGCAGGCCGTTGCCGGCCTCCCCGACCAGCCACTCCGGCTCCACCCGCACGTCGTCGAAGAAGACGCTGAACTGCTTGTCCGGGGAGACGATCGAGGTCGGGATCCGCTGGAAGCCCAGCCCCGGGGCGTCGGTCGGCACGAGGAAGATCGAGAGCTTCTTCCGCTCCGGCGTCGACAGCTCGGCGTCGCGGGTGACCACGAGGATGGCGTCGCACTGGTCGATCGCGGAGATGTAGTACTTCGAGCCGCTGATCCGCCAGCCGTCACCGTCGCGGGTCGCGGTGGTCGCGACCTCGTGGCTGTTCGAGCCGGCGTCGGGCTCGGTGAGTCCGAAGGCGACCTTCTTCGTTCCCGCCGCGATGCCGGTCACCCATTCCTGCTTCTGCGCCTCGGAGCCGTGCGCGACCAGCAGCGAGCCGATCATCGCGGGCGAGATCACCCACACCAGCATCGGCATGCCGTGCGCCGAGAGCTCCTCGACGACGACGACCGCCTCCTGCATGCCGCCGCCCCCGCCGCCGTACTCCGCCGGCAGGTGGACGCCGAGCAGGCCGGCCTTCCCGAGCTCGGCCCACAGCTCGGTGATGTCCTCACCGGCGTGCGAACGCTCGAGGAAGTACTTCTGGTCGTAGCGGGCGCAGATCTTGGCGACGGTCTCGCGGATGGCGCGGTGCTCGTCGGTGTCGCGGATGAGGCCGGTCATGAGGCAGCTCCTTCGAGGGACTTGTTGGCCTGCCGGCATGCCCAGGACATGACGAGCAGGAAGACGCAGTAGGTGGTCAGCGCCAGCCAGAAGACGAAGACGCCGTTCCACGCGAACGGTCCGGTCTTGAAGAAGTAGGCCAGCGGGTCGGGGAGGAACGAGAAGGCGACGAAGAAGTTGAGGAACGCGACCCAGCGCGACATCAGCCCGGCCGGGTCGCGCAGGATCGCGATGCCGACGGCGACGTTCTGGACGATGAAGGGGGTGATGCCGCAGAAGAGCATCAGCCAGGCGAGGTCGACCAGCAGCACGACCTCACTGGGGTCGCGGTCACCGCGGAAGCCCGCGAGCGCGAAGATCAGGTGCGGGAACATGTTGATCAGCACCGTCGTCGTCGCGGCGATGCCCTGGACCACCGCGAGCAGCGGGAAGCCGGTGGGCTCCATCCGTCGCAGGTGCAGCGAGATGAGGGCAAGCTGCGGGATCATCAGCACCACGCCGACGGACCCGATCAGGAAGCCCGCCCGGATCCGGGTCGCGTCGTCGAGGAACATGCTGGCCACCTCGGCCTGGTCCCCCGGCCCGATCGGCACCGGCAGGAAGCCGGCGACCAGCCACCCGGTCAGGGTGACGACGACGGCGAGCGGGCCGGTGAGGGCCGCGTAGTCGGCGATCTTCTTCAAGGTCTCTCCTGTGGTCTGCACGATTCAGCGGCCGTGGAACGTCGGGCGCCGCTTGGCGAGGAAGGCGTCGAGGGCACCGCGGGCGTCGTCGGTGCCGGCGCACGCCACGAGGGACTCGATCTCGACGCCGAGCTGTTCGGGCAGGCTCCGGTCCCACGACTGGCGCAGCAGCGCGCGCATGCGGGCGAACGCGCGGGTGGGCCCGTCGGCGAGGCGCCGCGCCAGCTCCTCCCCGCGGGCGCGGGCGTCCGGCGCCGGCACCACCTCGGCCACCATCCCCCACTCGAGCGCCTGTCGAGCGGTGATCGGTTCGTTCAGCAGGTAGGCGCGGGCCGCCCGCGCCGGGCCCACGAGGCGCGGGAGGTGCCACGTGCCGCCACCGTCGCCGCTGAGGCCGATCCCACCGAAGGCGGTGACGAAGCGGGCGTCGTCGGCGGCCACGACCAGGTCGGCGGCGTACACGAGGCCGAGGCCGCCACCCGCGACCGAGCCGTGCGCCACGGTCACGATCGGCACGTCGAGGCTCGCGAGCACCTCGAAGGCCAGGTGGAACGGGGTGGTCATCCGCCGCAGGGTGACGCCGAGGCCGCCCGCGGCGGAGGCGCCGGTGAAGTAGCCGATGTCGCCCCCCACCGTGAGGTCGGCGCCCTCGCCGGCGATGAGGACCGCTCGGACGCTCGGGTCGCCCGCGATCCGGACCGCGGCGACGAGCAGCTCGTCCGCGAGCCGCTGGTCGATCGCGTTGCGGGCCTCGGGACGCGCGAGGCACAAGGTGGCGACCCCGTCGGCGACTGCGAGGTCGATCGTCTCGAGGGCGGCGGGCTGCTCGCCCAGCGCGGCCACGAACGCCGCTGAGTCGGTGAGCTGGGTCAGCCCGGAGAGAAGACCGTCGCGCAGCTCCCACTGGTGCACGAACCACGCCTCGAACGGCAGCCCGCTCGCACGGCCCCTGCCGCGGTAGGTCCCCTGCACCTGCAGGCGTCCGTCCCCCAGCAGCGTGTACGACGCCGGTTCGGCCCGCACCCGCCAGTGGGCACCGATCGCGAACCAGCCGTCGCGGACCATCGCGTCGGCGCCGACGTGCTCCCCGCCGATGCCGAACGGCAGGCCCGGGGTCAGGCGGCCGACGAAGTCGTCGGTGAGGACGGCGCCGATCGCGGCCCGGTCACCCGCCGCCAGGGCGTCGTACAGGCCCTCGACCAAGGT
>CAZAQE010000077.1:0-5955 GCA_964487275.1 uncultured Nocardioides sp.
AGGTCGGTGTTGTAGTCGCGCAGCACGTTGCCGGTGACCGAGATGGTGTCCTCGCCCTTGCGCATCCGCTCCAGCGAGTACGCCGTCGCCAGGGTCGGGCTGAGGATCTCGATCGTCAGCCCCTCGGTGTCGTGCTGGGGCAGGTAGGCCCGGACCTTCTTGATCAGCTCGGCGTCGTGCGCACGCGACTCGTTGAGCCAGAAGATCGCCGGCGTCTGCGAGGCGCGGGCGCGGGTGACCGCGAGCTTCACCCAGTCCTGGACCGGGATGTCCTTGGTCTGGCAGGCGCGCCAGATGTCGCCGGCCTCGACGTCGTGCTCGATGAGCACGTCACCGTTGGACGCGAGGACGCGGACGGTGCCGGCCTGTGCGATCTCGAAGGTCTTGTCGTGCGAGCCGTACTCCTCGGCCGCCTGCGCCATCAGGCCCACGTTGGGGACCGTGCCGATGGTGGCCGGGTCGAGCGGGCCGTTCTTCTTCACGTCGTCGATGACGGCCTGGTAGACGCCCGCGTACGACGAGTCCGGGATCACCGCCAGGGTGTCGTCCTCGCCGCCGTCGGCACCCCAGAGGCGGCCGCCGTTGCGGACCAGCGCGGGCATCGACGCGTCGACGATCACGTCGGAGGGGACGTGCAGGTTGGTGATGCCCTTGTCGGAGTTGACGTAGGACAGGCGCGGGCCGGCCGCCAGGGCGGCGTCGAAGGCCGCCTTGATCTCCGCACCGTTCTCCAGCGCGTCGAGGCCGGACAGGATGGCGCCGAGGCCGTCGTTGGCCGACAGGCCGGCAGCGGCCAGCTGGTCGCCGTACTGGGCGAAGACGTCGGAGAAGTAGGCCTTCACGACGTGGCCGAAGATGATCGGGTCGGAGACCTTCATCATCGTCGCCTTGAGGTGGACCGAGAAGAGGACGTCCTGGGCCTTGGCCTCGGCGAGCGCGTTCCTCAGGAACGCCTGCAGGTGGGACGCCGACATCTTGGTGGCGTCGACGATCTCGCCGGCGAGGACCTTCAGGCCCTCCTTGAGCACGACCGTCTCGCCGGCCTCCGTCTCGAGCACGATCGACAGCACGTCGTCCTGCGCCAGGGTCACGGACTTCTCGTTGCTGGCGAAGTCGTGGGCGCCCATGGTGGCGACATTGGTCTTCGAGCCCTCGGCGAAGGGCTTGTTGGTGTGCGGGTGCGACTTGGCGTAGTTCTTCACCGAGGCGGGCGCACGGCGGTCGGAGTTGCCCTCGCGCAGGACCGGGTTGACGGCGGAGCCCTTGACCCTGTCGTACTTGGCCCGGATCTCCTTCTCCTCGTCGGTGGCGGGAGCCTCGGGGTAGTCCGGGACGGCGAAGCCCTGCGCCTGCAGCTCCTTGATCGCGGCCTTGAGCTGCGGGATGGAGGCGGAGATGTTGGGCAGCTTGATGATGTTGGCCTCAGGCGTCTTGGCCAGCTCGCCGAGCTCGGTCAGCGCGTCGTCGGCAAGGCCGAACTGCGCGAGGATGCGCGCGGCGACGGAGATGTCACGCGTCTCGAACGCGACGCCGGCCTTGGCGGCGAAGGCCTCGACGATCGGCAGGAAGGAGTACGTCGCGAGCAGCGGCGCCTCGTCGGTGTGGGTGTAGATGATGCTCGACATGTCCGGGCGTCACTCCTGAGCCGTGGTTGGGATTCTTGACGTCAAGATACCTGATGACGGGGCACGGGTCCCCCTCGGTGGCCACCCTAGTGACTAGGGTTGCCGATGTAACCCGGCTGGTTTTCGGGAGCCGGACCGAGGAGAGGTTGACCCCCATGACGCAAGAAGCGATGGCCGACCAGTCGGCCGAGACCCCGCCCACCATCATCCAGAAGCTGCTCGCCGAGTTCCTCGGCACGTTCGTGCTGGTCTTCATCGGCTGCGGCACGGCCGTGATCAGCGGCGTCGACCTGGTCGCGACCGGCTTCGCCTTCGGCATCGCGATCGTGATCATGGCCTACTCGTTCGGCCGTGTCTCCGGTGGCCACTTCAACCCGGCCGTGTCCGTCGGCGCCGCGCTCGCCGGCCGGGTCTCGTGGAAGGACGCCGGCCTCTACTCGGCCGCCCAGACCGTCGGCGCCCTCGTCGGCGGCTTCGTCCTCGCCATCACCCTGATCGCCTCCGACGCCGGCTGGGAGTTCGGCGACCCGCTGGGCAGCAACGGCTTCGGCGAGCTCGGCAGCGCCGAGATCGGCGGTGCGCTCATCATCGAGATCGTCCTGACCTTCATCTTCCTGCTCGTGATCCTCTCGGTGACCGACGACCGCAACCGCGCGATCGCCGCGCAGGCCCCGCTCGCCATCGGCCTGGCCCTCGCCGCGATCCACTTCGTCGGCATCGGCGCCACCGGCACGTCCGTCAACCCGGCCCGGTCCATCGGCGTCGCGTTCTACTCCGGTGGCGACGCCATCGCCGACCTCTGGCTGTTCATCGTCGCGCCGCTCATCGGTGCCGCGATCGCCGGCGTGATCTACCCGCTGACCTTCGGCCGCGACAAGGACCCCGTCCCCGGCTCCGGGCTCAACTTCGGCAGCGGCGGCTCCTCCGACCCGGGCTTCACCCAGCAGTGGAACCAGGGCTACGGCCAGCAGACCTTCGGTGGGCAGCAGGGCTACGGCCAGCAGCAGCCGGACCAGCCGATCATCCAGGACGGCTGGCAGTGGGACCCGGCCGCGCAGCAGTGGGTGCCCGCCCAGCAGCCGGGCGGTGCGCCCGCCCCGGCCCCGGCCCCCGCGCCCGACCAGGGCCAGCAGGGTGGCTGGGCACCGCCGGCCGGCGACCAGACCCAGGTGCGCCCGCCGCAGTGATGTCGGGGACCTGCTGAGGCAGGACCAGCAAGACCCTCAGGAGCGGGGCTCGTCGCGTGCGACGAGCCCCGCGCCGCCTGTCTGGACGAGTCCGATGCCGCGGGCGTGGACATCGCGGCGGGTGAGCCCGCCGTCGACGACCTCCAGCTCGACCGTGTCGTCGAACTCCCCCAGCGGTACGACGACCACGTCGCCGAGCGCGAGGACGGTCGTGACCACGTCCTCACCAGCCGCGCGGCCGGTCACGAAGCCGTCGCCGCGTCGCGGCTGCGCCGGCATGGCCAGCCCGGCCTCCGCGCCGTCGACGCCGGCCTCCCACGAGCCGTCCTCCCCGGTCGAGCCCTCCGACTCACGCCCGAACCACCACACGTTGCCAGCGGTGTCCTGGGCGTAGTGGTCGCGGACCACGGCGCCGTCGGCGGAGGTCCGCACCAGGACGGTCGTCGCGACGCCCGCGATCTCGCCGCCGGCCTCCACCTCCAGGACCAGCGTGCCGTCGATGCTGCCCGCGGCGTCGTACTCCCAGCGGGTGCCGGGGACCAGGGGGAACCAAGGGTTGTCGACGGCGTCGACGAAGTCCGACGGCGCCGGATCAGGCGTCGGGACGACGAGGCCGTCCACGCCGGTGGGCGCGCTCGGCGCGGAGGCGGAGCCGCAGCCGGTGAGCACGACGAGGCCCGCGAGCACTGCTGCTGCGAGGCGGATGTTCGACCGCGCCGGGGTCCGCATGCGGGCCATCGTCTCGCACCGGTGCCCGGGTGCCCGCGGCGGGCCGGGCGCTGCTAGCGTCGCCAGAGTCCACCGCGTTCTTCTCCATAGGAGTGTCCCTGTGAGCACCACCCCGCTCAAGGTGGCCGTGACCGGCGCAGCCGGCCAGATCGGCTACAGCCTGCTCTTCCGCATCGCCAGCGGCGCCATCGCCGGCGACCGGCCCGTCGAGCTCCGCCTGCTCGAGATCGAGCCCGCGCTCAAGGCCCTCGAGGGTGTCGTCATGGAGCTCGACGACTGCGCGTTCCCGAACCTCGCCGGTGTCGAGATCGGCTCGGACCCGGAGAAGATCTTCGAGGGCGTCAACCTCGCGCTGCTCGTCGGCGCGCGTCCGCGCGGCCCGGGCATGGAGCGCGGCGACCTGCTCTCCGCCAACGGCGCGATCTTCACCGCGCAGGGCAAGGCGCTCAACGCGGTCGCCGCCGACGACGTGCGCATCGGTGTCACCGGCAACCCCGCCAACACCAACGCGCTGATCGCGGCGAGCAACGCCCCCGACATCCCCAAGGAGCGGTTCTCGGCGCTGACCCGCCTCGACCACAACCGGGCGATCTCGCAGCTGGCCGCCAAGACCGGGTCGGCCGTCACCGACATCAAGAAGATCACGATCTGGGGCAACCACTCGGCCACCCAGTACCCCGACATCTTCCACGCCGAGATCGCCGGCAAGAACGCCGCCGAGGTCGTGAACGACCAGGCCTGGATCGCCGACACCTTCATCCCGACCGTCGCCAAGCGCGGCGCGGCGATCATCGACGCCCGCGGCGCCTCCTCGGCCGCCTCGGCCGCGTCGGCGACCTGCGACGCCGCCCGCGACTGGCTGAACGGCACCCCCGCCGGCGACTGGGTCTCCATGGCGGTCGTCTCCGACGGCTCCTACGGCGTGCCGGAGGGCCTCGTGTCGTCCTTCCCGGTCACCACCTCGGGTGGCAACTGGGAGATCGTTCAGGGCCTCGAGATCGACGACTTCTCGCGCGGCAAGATCGACGCGTCCGTCGCCGAGCTGGCCGACGAGAAGGCCGCGGTCACCGAGCTCGGGTTGATCTGAGCGGACCTCGCACAGCACGAAGCCCCGGCCGATCCGGCCGGGGCTTCGTCGCGTCAGGGCCCGTCAGGAGGGCTGGTCGGGGATGCTCGCCGCGAGCGCGAACAGCGCGCCCGCGAGGACGAGGAGGATGCCCACGTCGAGCGCCCGGTGACGCACGGCGAGCATGCCCGCGTCGCGGTCGCGCAGCACGAGGCGCAGCACGGCCGCAGCCGTCAGCGCGCCGGCGATGAGCCGCACACCGGTGCGCCAGTCCGAGACGCCCGCGACCACGACGCCCGCCACCGTCGTCAGCAGCACGAGGAGGTAGAACCCACCGCCGATCGTGGACGGGTAGCGGCGCGGGCCGGGCGGCTCGTCGCCGGTCC
The DNA here is from genome assembly GCA_964487275.1 of uncultured Nocardioides sp. Classification (GTDB taxonomy): domain Bacteria; phylum Actinomycetota; class Actinomycetes; order Propionibacteriales; family Nocardioidaceae; genus Nocardioides. The sequence goes on from CAZAQE010000077.1 coordinate 4,994, forward strand.
CGTCCGTGACGTCCGGCTCCACGTTCAGCACCCCGTCCTTCCCGTTCGCCTTCTCGTTCAGCCCCGGGCCTGCTTCTCGGCCATGGAGACGACGTTGGCGAGCAACATGGCGCGGGTCATCGGTCCGACGCCACCCGGGTTGGGCGAGACCCAACCAGCGGTCTCCCACACGTCGGCGGCGACGTCGCCGGCGATCTTGCCGTCGACGCGACTGACACCCACGTCCAGGACCGCGGCGCCCGGCTTGACCATGTCACCGGTGATGATGTCCGGCACGCCGGCGGCCGCGACCACGATGTCGGCCTTGCGCACGTGCGCGGCCAGGTCGACGGTGCCGGTGTGACACAGCGTCACCGTGGCGTTCTCGCTGCGGCGGGTCAGCAGCAGGCCGAGCGGACGACCGACGGTGATGCCGCGGCCGACCACGACCACCTCGGCGCCCGCGATCGGGACGTCGTGGCGACGCAGCAGCTCGACGATGCCGTACGGCGTGCACGGCAGCGGCGCCTCGTTGCCCAGCACCAGCCAGCCGAGGTTGGTGGGGTGCAGGCCGTCGGCGTCCTTGGCCGGGTCGATCAGGCCGAGGACCCGGTTCTCGTCGCGACCGCGCGGCAGCGGCAGCTGGACGATGTAGCCGGTGCAGGCGGGGTCGGCGTTGAGGCCGGCCACCGCCTCCTCGATCTCCTCCTGGGTGGCGACCTCGGGCAGGTCGACCCGGATCGAGGCGATGCCGACCTCGGCGCAGTCCTTGTGCTTGCCGTTGACGTACCACCGCGAGCCGGGGTCGTCGCCGACGAGGACCGTGCCCAGGCCGGGGGTGATCCCCTGCTCGCGCAGCTTGTCGATGCGGACCCGCAGCTCGTCCTTGATCGCGGCCGCGGTGGCGTTGCCGTCGAGCTTGTGTGCAGTCACGTGATCCATCCTCTCAGTTCAGTTCGTGGGGCGGCGCAGCCGCGTCGGCG
>CAZAQE010000078.1:0-5277 GCA_964487275.1 uncultured Nocardioides sp.
CTCGGCACGATCGCCGAGATCACCGTCCCGTCGGCCCGCTGGATCCCCGCCGGGTACGGCGGCTCGCCGGCCAGCCGCGGCCCCTGGTGCGCGAGCGGCACGGTCACCGGGGCGCCGGCAGCCACCTTCACCAGCTCACCGCGCACCGACAGCGTCACCGGGCCGGCGCCGTGCTCGACGTAGAGCTCGAGCTCCTCGGGCCGGACGGTGACCCGGACCCGCGTGCCGTGGAGGGTCACCCGGTAGGTCAGCGAGGTCCAGCCCTCGGGGAGCCGCGGGTCGATCTGCCACTGCTGGTCCCCGGCGCCCGAGCCGATGTCGCGGAAGCCGCCGAAGCCGGCGACCAGGGCGCTCCACACACCGCCGGTCGAGGCGACGTGGACGCCGTCGGCCGTGTTGTTGTGGCGGTCGGCGAGGTCGACGAAGAGTGCGGCCATGAAGTAGCGCAGCGCGAGGTCCTGGTAGCCGACCTCGGCGGCGACGATGGACTGGACCACTGCCGAGAGCGTGGAGTCGCCGGTGGTGATCGGGTCGTAGTAGTCGAAGTCGGCCTTCTTCTGCTCCGGCGTGAACTCCTCGCCCTGCAGGAAGAGGGCCAGCACGACGTCGGCCTGCTTGAGCACCTGGAAGCGGTAGATCACCAGCGGGTGGTAGTTGAGCAGGAGCGGGCGCTTGTCGAGCGGGGTGTTCTCGAGGTCCCACATCTCGCGCTCGAGGAAGTGTGCGTCCTGCGGGTGGATGCCGAGGAACTCGTCGTACGGGATGGACATCCCCTGGGCGCACTCGGCCCACTCGTCCGGCTCGTCCTCCGTCAGCCCGGTGCGCCGGACCAGCGCCTCGTAGGCCGACGGGTCGTCGCGCTGCAGCTCCCACACCGCGCGGGCCGCGCGGCGGAGGTTGAAGCGCGCGAGCACGTTCGTGTAGAGGTTGTCGTTGACGACCGTCGTGTACTCGTCCGGGCCGGTCACGCCGTGGATGTGGAAGGTCCGCCTGCTCTCGTCGCGCCAGAAGCCGAGGTCGGCCCACAGGCGCGCGGTCTCCACGAAGATGTCGACGGCCTCGCGGGCGAGGAACTCCTCGTCGCCGGTGGCCCCGACGTACTGGCTCAGGGCGTAGGCGATGTCCGCGTCGATGTGGTACTGCGCCGTGCCGGCGGCGTAGTAGGCCGACGCCTCGTGGCCGTTGATGGTGCGCCACGGGAAGAGCGCGCCCTTCTGCGACAGCTCGCGGGCACGGTGCCGGGCGTTGCCGAGCAGCGTGTAGCGGAAGCGCAGCGCGTTCCGTGCCGCCCAGGGCATCGTGTAGGTGAGGAACGGCATCACGTAGATCTCGGTGTCCCAGAAGTAGTGGCCGCCGTAGCCGGAGCCGCTCACCCCCTTCGCCGCGATGCCCTGGCCCTCGGCGCGCGCCGACGCCTGCAGGATCGAGAAGAGGTTCCACCGGATCGCCTGCTGCAGGGCGGGCTGGCCGGGCACCTCGACGTCGGCGCGGGCCCAGAAGTCGGCCAGCCAGGCCGCCTGGGCGTCGTACTGTCGCTCGACGCCCTCCTCGTGGGTGCGGTCCAGGGTCCGCTCGCAGCGGTCGATCAGCTCCCGTGGCGGCACCTTCTGGGCGGTGTGGAAGGAGACCAGCTTGGTGAGCCGGACCGGGACGCCGGGCTCGGCCGCGACCCGGTAGATCACCTTCGCCATGTCGTCCTCGGAGTGGACCTCCATGGAGTACGGCGCCTCGGTCTCCAGCCGGTGGTCGGCGACCACGCCGAGGGCCATCCCGCTCTGGGCCGTGCAGTAACCGAGCTTGATCCGTCCGGTCTCCGCGTCCGCGCCGTGCAGTCGCGGCTCGAGCACCCGCCGGTCGAACATCTCCGCCTTGCGCGGGTCGGCGCCCGCCTCACCCGCCTCGCCACCGGCCCCCTGCGGCGCGTCCTGCACCTGGTCCTGCCGGTTGATCAGCTGGGAGGAGATCGACAGCGACGCGCGCTGGTCGAGCAAGGTGACCTCGAAGCTGAGCACGGCCAGGTGGCGCTGCTCGAGCGGCACCATCCGGGTGCTGCGGATCCGGACCCGCTTCCCGCCCGGCGTGCGCCAGAGCAGGTCCCGGGAGAGGACGCCGGTGCGGAAGTCGAGCGCCCGCTCGTACCCCAGGAGGTCGGCCACCGACACGTGCAGGGGCTCGTCGTCGACGTAGAGCCGGATCACCTTGGGGTCCGGCACGTTGACGATCGTCTGCCCGATCCGCGCGAATCCGTAGGCCTCCTCGGCGTGCGAGATCGGCCAGGTCTCGTGGAAGCCGTTGATGAACGTCCCGTCCAGATGGGCGTCGCGGCTCTCGGAGTAGTTGCCGCGCAGGCCGAGGTAGCCGTTGCCGACGGTGAACAGCGACTCGGTCGTGCCGAGGTCGGAGGCGTCGAAGCGGGTCTCGACCAGGCGCCACTCGTCGACGGGGAAGCGGGTGCGGTCGAGCGGGTCGTCGGCCGATGGCGCCTTGTGCGACGGGCCTTCGGGTGCGGTCATGCCCCTGCTCCTTCTCCGGTCACTTCTCCGGCTGCTTCTCCGGTCACCAGCTCGTCGAGGTCCTGGACGACGAGGTCCGCGCCAGCGGCCGTCAGCGCCTCGGCCCCGGCGCCGCGGTCGACGCCGATGACCAGGCCGAAGGCGCCGGCGTGGCCGGCGGCGACGCCGTTGATGGCGTCCTCGAGCACGACCGATCGCGCGTTGGTCGCGCCCAGCTCCTCGGCTGCACGGGTGAACGTGTCGGGCGCCGGCTTGCCCGGCAGGCCCAGCTCCTCGGCGAGCCCGCCGTGCATGACCAGCCCGAAGTGGTCGGTGAGGCCGGCGGCGGCCAGCACGGCGGGGGCGTTGCGCGACGACGACACGACCGCCATCGGCTTGCCGCGCCCGCGCAGCTCCTCGATGAGCGCCACCGAGCCCGGGTACGGGACGACACCCTCCTCGGCGAGGATCTTCGCGAAGGCGTCGTTCTTGCTGTTGCCCAGGCCGCACACGGTCTGCGCCGTCGGCGGGTCGTCGGGCGTGCCCTCCGGCAGCGTGATCCCGCGTGCGGTGAGGAAGGAGCGGACGCCGTCGTAGCGCGGCTTGCCGTCGACGTGGTCGAAGTAGTCCTGCTCCGTGTACGGCGCGTAGGCCACCCCGTCCGCGGCCGACCGTGCGGCCAGGAAGGCCGAGAACATCGTCTCCCAGGCGTGCTTGTGCACGTCGGCCGTCGGCGTCACCACCCCGTCGAGGTCGAACAGCACGGCGTCGTACAGGTCCCAGTCCACGTCTGCGTCAGGCACCGCATCAGGCTAGCGGGGCCGGGGAACCGGTCCGGTCAACCGGATGTGACGCATCTCAGGGTGGGGATCAGGGTCGTCAGGGATATGCCAAGGGCTCTCGTCTGGTGGAATGACGCCATGCGGTTCCCTCTCATCAGCGCGGTCGGCCCGGTGCTGGACCCCGTTCTCGGCCCGGTGAAGCAGCGGGTGGGCATCTGGCTGCTCAACCGGACCATGCGCAACGGCATCGACCTGCGCAAGCTGCGCTTCCTGCCGGAGTCGGTGACCCTCCCGCTCAAGCGCGACGGGCTCGACCCGCTGCCGGAGATGATGAAGGTGCAGGCCGAGGCGCCGGTGAAGAAGCTCGCCGAGCTGTTCGGCAAGTCGGTCTGGCTGGTCAGCGGCTACGAGGAGTCCCGTGAGGTGCTCGCCGGCGGCGCCGAGGTGTGGTCCAACGACCTCGGCCAGTTCGTCTCGCAGGAGGGCCGCTCCGACGAGGAGCAGATCGGCGGGCTCGGCATGACCGACCCGCCGCTGCACACGGCCCTGCGGCGCTACCTGACGCCGGAGTTCACGATGCGCCGGCTCGCCCGACTGCAGCCGGGGATCGACGCGATCGTGGCGCAGCGCCTGGACGCGATGGAGGCGGCGGGCCGCGACGGCACGGCCGTCGACATGGTCGAGGAGTTCGCCTTCGCCGTACCGTTCGACGTCATCTGCGATCTGCTCGGCCTGCCCGTCGACGACCGCGCCCGCTTCCTCGAGCTCGGCGTCGCGCGCTTCGACCTGTCCGGCGGCGGTGCCGGAGCCTTCGGCGCGGCCGCGCACACCCGCGAGTTCCTCATCAACGCCGTGCGCGAGCAGCGTGCCGACCCCGGCGACGGCCTGATCGGCGCGCTGCTGAAGGAGCACGGCGACGAGCTCGACGACGTCACCCTCGGTGGCATCGCCGACGGCGTCTTCCTCGGCGGCTACGAGACGTCCGCGTCGATGCTGGCGCTGGGCGCCTACCTGATCGCGACCACGCCGAAGGCCGGCGAGATGCTGCGCTCCGGCGACGGCGAGCAGGTCAACCAGGTCATCGAGGAGCTGCTGCGCCACCTGTGCGTGGTCCAGCTCGCCTTCCTCCGCTTCGCCAAGACCGACGTCGAGGTCGGCGGCGAGCTGATCAAGGAGGGCGACGCGGTCGGCGTCTCGCTCCTCGCCGCCAACCGCGACCCGGGCCTCGGTGACGACCTCGGCACGTTCGACCCGAGCCGCGAACCCACCCGGCACCTCGCGTTCGGCTGGGGAATGCACCGCTGCGTCGGCGCCGAGCTCGCCCGGATGGAGCTGCGCACCGCCCTGCGGATGCTCGCCGAGCGCTTCCCGAACCTCGCCATGGCCGCGGACATCGACGACCTCGACTTCCGCAAGCTCTCCGCGGTGTACGGCGTCGAGGCGCTCCCCGTGCTGCTCGACGGCGACCGTGAGTCCGTCCCGATCTGAGTAATCGTTGCTCATCTCCCGGCCGCGGTCGGCCGACTAGCGTTCCTGCCATGAGCGGGACCAGTGCGTACGACGAGATCGGCGGCGCCGGCGCGGTGAAGGCCGCGGTCGCGGTGTTCTACCAGCGCGTGCTCGACGACCCGGACCTCCGGGCGTGGTTCGCCGACGTCGACCTGGTGCGGCTCAAGGCGCACCAGCGCGCCTTCCTCAGCCACGCCCTCGGCGGCCCCGACCTCTTCGCCGGCCGATCGATGGCCGAGGCCCACGCCGGCCTCGCCATCACCGACGACGCCTTCCAGGCGGTGGTCGAGCACCTGGTCATCACGCTGCACGACCTCGGTGTGACGCCGGAGCAGCTCGAGCACGTCCGCGGGACCGTGGAGGCGTTGCGGGACGAGGTGGTCAGCGCGCGCCCGGCCGCCACCTGACTCCACGGACGCGGAGCCCGAGCAGGCCGAGGCTGATCGTCAGGCTGCCCAGTCGAGGGCGAGCTTCATGAGGTGCATCTCGGCTCG
>CAZAQE010000079.1:0-5143 GCA_964487275.1 uncultured Nocardioides sp.
GCCGCTGCCAGGAGGGCCAGCTGCGGGCTGCACGCCCAGGTGCCCCAGCGCACTGCAAGTCGTCCTGCTCCTGTGCGTGTCAGGACGTAGGTGTCTCGCGGTCGGGGAGTAAGTACGGCCCCGACTCATAGAAGAGCACGAATGGACCGTCGACGTCGTGCACCCATCGTTCAGCCATCATGACCGTCTTTGAACGCCGATTCGACTTGCGACGAAGTCGCTCCCGCTTCGCGGGCTCTACGAGCTTGTCCTTCACGTGCTCGAGACTTTCGGAGTCGACGTCCGTGTCGCTTGATCGCGACACCTGGCCCCCGCACCACAGGATCGCCCACGGGATGCCGCTGGCGACGTCGGCGAGCGCATCGTGAGCTCCATACGACTCATGCGTTCGCGACCACTGCGCACCCATGGACGGAGGATAGACGCGTCTTTCGACACCCTCCGACAGGACAGCGCACAGCCGACTCGATTGGATTGGATCGCGGAGGGGTCGTTGTTCGCCGAGGATGATGCGATCGAGGTTCGCCGCCCATGGCTCGAGATGAAGCGACACCTCCGCTGATGGAGATCTGCGTGGAGTGGCGGATGCCGCTTCGACGAGCCCGAAATGAGCTGAGATCAGGCGGGGACGTGCGCGATGGCGCCGGCAAGGGGCGGGTAGCCGCACTGAGCCTGCGTGCTCAGCCGGCGTGAGCGCTGCAGCCCTAGGGTCACCGACATGCACAGCGAGCGACGCCGCGGACACATCGCCACGACAACAGCCGGCCTTTCCGCAGCGGCACTCCTGCTCGCCACCGCCTGCGGTACCCAGACCGCGGGCGCGGATGACGGCCCGGCGCCTCTGCCCGACGACACGTTCCAGCGGGTGCTGGCCCAGGGCGTCGACCCCGACCTCGTGCACACCATCGAGCTGCCCGGGTTCGAGCTGGCGGAGCAGTCGGCCGGCGTGCTCGGCGACGCGGACTACGGCGCGACGTACGTGCCCGTCGAGCCGCCGTACACGACCGAGGTCCAGGTCGTCGTCAGGAGCGGCACCTACGACGCCCGGCGCTGCCGGAGCGAGCCGCTGCACGGCTCGACGGACGGCGCCCCGGCGCCCGTCGAGACCTGCGAGCCTGATGCCAGTGGCTGGTACCGCACCGGCGGTGGCTGGCAGGAGTACGTCGTCGTCGACGACGGTCACGTGCTCACGGTCAGTGCTCCGACAACGGCGGTCGACCGTGAGGACCTGGTCGAGGCGGCGCTCGGTGCCCGGCGCCAGGACGGCGTCGCCGTCACGCCGGCCACCCCGTCGGCACCGGTCACCCGCGGTGACCTGCCGACCACCGGAGACGGTGCGCCCGTCGACCCCGCCGGCACGGCGCAGCCCGGCGGCTGAGCCGCTGGGGCGCGGCGAGCGTCAGGATGCTCCGAGCAGGAAGTACGTCGTCATCGGACCCTTGCCCTTGACCTCGATCGTCTGCGGGTCGCTGAACGCGTACCGGCTCTCCAGCAGCGCGTGCGTCGATGCGGAGACCTGGATGCGGTGCGGACGGCCGTGCGACTCCATCCGGCTGGCCGTGTTCACCGTGTCGCCCCACAGGTCGTAGGTGAACTTGCGCCGGCCGATGACGCCGGCGACCACGGGGCCGGAGGCGATGCCGATCCGCATCGCGATCGGGCTCGGCCACGACGGTGAGAGCCGGGCGAGCGTGCGCTGCATGTCGAGGGCCAGCTCGGCCAGCGACGCGGCGTGGTCGGCGTCGGGAACCGGGAGTCCCGCGACGGCCATGTAGGCGTCGCCGACGGTCTTGATCTTCTCGATCCCACGCCGCTCGCAGAGCTCGTCGAACTCGCGGAACATCGTGTCGAGGAGCTGGACCAGCTCCTCGGGCGTCAGCGCCTCCGAGACCGGTGTGAAGCCGACGATGTCGGAGAAGAGAACGCTGACCTCCGGTGCGGAGTCGGCGATCGCACCCGGCTCGGTGCGCAGCCGCTGGGCGATGGTCACCGGCAGGACGTTGTGCAACAGCTCGTCGGAGCGGGCCTGCTCCATCTCGACCTCCTGCTGGCGCAGGAAGTCGGTACGCCGCAGCTTCTCCAGCGAGTAGCCGATCAGCACCGCGATCGCAGCGAGGCCGAAGGTCGGCGCGACGTGCCGGGCCAGCGTGTCGACACCACCGAGGGCGCCCGGGAGGCTCAGGCACACCACCACGTAGACCGCCGTCATCGCCAGCACCGCGTGCATGCGCAGGCGCAGCAGCCCGACCGCGCCGAGGAGGGTGACCGTGCACGAGGTGCGGAGGTACTCGGTGGGGAAGTCCGCCACCTGGCCCATCGCGGTGCCGAGGAGCAGCAGCGTCGAGGTCAGCAGGAGTGCCGACGCGAGCTGGAGTCGCCGGGCGACCCAGATCGCGCGCCCGGTCACGACCAGGGCGCCGGCGAACAGGGCGACCACCGAGAGGCGTACCAGGGCCGCCTCCAGCAGCACCCGGTCGAGCACGAGGACGTCCACGACGCCGTACACGGTCGTGAAGAGGATGCCGATGGCCAGGGCGAAGCGACCCTCGTTGAGGCCGCGGACGTCGTCGTACCCGGCGAACTCGTGTTCGGCGTCCTCGTCGCCGAACTCGAGCATCCAGCGGGCCATGTGCAGCTGCGCGTGCTGCTCCTGCAGCCAGCCGCTGATCGTCGTGAGGCCCACGCGCTGATCGTGGCAGAAACCGGCCCCGAAGGGCCCGGAAATGACACCGACCCGGCTCGAACGGATCGAGCCGGGCCGGGCGGGACGGTGAGCGGTCAGTGACCGTTCTTCAGCGCGGTGCGCAGGTCCTTGTTGAGCTGGGAGATCACGTCGAGCGGGATCTCCTTCGGGCACGCGGCCGCGCACTCACCGATGTTGGTGCAACCACCGAAGCCCTCGTGGTCGTGCTGGCCGACCATGTCGACGACGCGCGACCAGCGCTCCGGCTGGCCCTGCGGGAGCTCGCCGAGGTGGGTGATCTTGGCACCCATGAACAGCGAGGCGGAGCCGTTGGGGCACGCCGCGACGCACGCGCCGCAGCCGATGCAGGTCGCGACGTTGAACGCCCGCATGGCCTTGTCGCGCGGCGCCGGTACCGAGTTGGCCTCGGGGGCCGAGCCGGTGTTGGCGGAGATGTAGCCGCCGGCCTGGATGATCCGGTCGAAGGCGGAGCGGTCCACGACCAGGTCCTTGAGGACCGGGAACGGCTCGGCCCGCCACGGCTCGATGGTGATGGTGTCGCCGTCGTTGAACGAGCGCATGTGCAGCTGGCAGGTCGTGGTGACCTCCGGGCCGTGCGCCTCGCCGTTGATCATCAGCGAGCACATGCCGCAGATGCCCTCGCGGCAGTCGGAGTCGAACGCGACCGGCTCCTCGCCGCTGGTGACGAGCTGCTCGTTGAGCAGGTCGAGCATCTCCAGGAAGGACATGTCCTTCGAGACGCCGTCGAGCTCGTACGTGTGGATCGCACCCGTGGCGGTGGGGTTCTCCTGCCGCCAGATCTTGAGCGTGAGCTTCACTTGTAGGACCTCTGCTTCATCTCGATGGCCGTGTAGATCAGGTCTTCCTTGTGCAGGACCGGCTGGCCGCCGTCGTTCGAGTCGCCGCCCCACTCCCAGGCCGCGACGTAGGCGAACTCGTCGTCGTGGCGCAGCGCCTCGCCGTCCTCGGTCTGCGACTCGGCCCGGAAGTGGCCGCCGCAGGACTCACGCCGGTTGAGCGCGTCGATGCACATGAGCTCGCCCAGCTCGAGGAAGTCGGCCACCCGGCCGGCCTTCTCGAGGTCCTGGTTGATGTTGTCGGCCGAGCCCAGCACCTTGACGTTGGTCCAGAAGTCGGCACGCAGGTCGCGGATCTTCTGGATGGCCAGCTTGAGCCCGTCCTCGGTGCGCTCCATGCCGCAGTACTCCCACATGATGGAGCCGAGCTCCTTGTGGTAGCTCTCGACCGAGCGGGTGCCGTTGATCGACAGGAACTTCTCGACCCGCTCCTTGACCGACTGGAGCGCCTCGACCACGGCCGGGTTGCTCTCGTCGACCTTCTCGAACGGGCCGTCGGCGAGGTACTCGCGGATGGTGTTCGGGAGGACGAAGTAGCCGTCGGCCAGGCCCTGCATCAGCGCCGAGGCACCGAGGCGGTTGGCGCCGTGGTCGGAGAAGTTGGCCTCACCGGTGACGAACAGGCCCTCGATGTTGGACTGCAGCTCGTAGTCGACCCACAGGCCGCCCATGACGTAGTGCACGGCGGGGTAGATGCGCATCGGCACCTCGTACGGGTTCTCGCCCGTGATCCGCTCGTACATGTCGAGGAGGTTGTCGTACTTCTCCTCGACGCCGTGCTTGCCCAGGCGCTCGATGGCGTCCTTGAAGTCGAGGTAGACGCCGCGGCGGACCTTCTTGGTCGTGCCGTCGGGCTGCAGCTCCTCGACCTCGGGCCCGACACCGCGGCCCTCGTCGCACATGTACTTGGCCGCGCGCGAGGCGATGTCGCGGGGGACCAGGTTGCCGAAGGAGGGGTAGATCCGCTCGAGGAAGTAGTCGCGGTCCTCCTCCGGGATCTGGCGCGGGTCCTTGTCGCAGTCCGCGACGTTCTTCGGCACCCAGATCCGGCCGTCGTTGCGCAGCGACTCCGACATCAGGGTCAGCTTCGACTGGTGGCCGCCCGAGACCGGGATGCAGGTCGGGTGGATCTGCGTGTAGCAGGGGTTGGCCATGTAGGCGCCCTTGCGGTGCGCGCGCCACGCGGCGGTGACGTTGGAGCCCATCGCGTTGGTCGACAGGTAGAAGACGTTGCCGTAGCCGCCCGAGGCGAGGACGACGACGTCGGCGAGGTGGGTCTCGATCGCGCCGGTCACCATGTCGCGCGCGACGATGCCGCGGGCCTTGCCGTCGACGACGATCAGCTCGAGCATCTCGTGGCGGGTGAACGCCTCGACCGTGCCGGCCGCGACCTGGCGCTCCATCGCCTGGTAGGCGCCGAGCAGCAGCTGCTGGCCCGTCTGGCCGCGGGCGTAGAAGGTGCGCGAGACCTGGACGCCGCCGAAGGAGCGGTTGTCGAGGAGGCCGCCGTACTCGCGGGCGAACGGAACGCCCTGCGCGACGCACTGGTCGATGATGTTGGCCGACTCCTCGGCGAGGCGGT
>CAZAQE010000080.1:0-5027 GCA_964487275.1 uncultured Nocardioides sp.
CCGGCGAAAGGGATCAGCGATCAGCCGAGGTCGAGGAAGTGCTCGAGGCCGACGGTGAGGCCCGGGAACTCCCCGATCCTCCGCACACCGGTCAGCACGCCGGGGGTGAAGGACACCCGGTCGAGCGAGTCGTGGCGGATGGTGAGGGTCTCCCCCAGCCCGCCCAGGATGACCTCCTGGTGGGCGACGAGGCCGCGGACGCGCACGCTGTGCACGCGGACACCGTCGACGTCGGCACCGCGGGCACCCTCGAGGCCGGTGCTCGTGGCGTCGGGGATGGGCGCGCTGCCGGCCTCGCGGCGCGCGGCGGCGATCAGCTCGGCCGTGCGGCCGGCGGTACCGCTCGGCGCGTCCGCCTTGGTCGGGTGGTGGAGCTCGACGACCTCGACCGACTCGAAGAAGGGCGCCGCGATGGCGGAGAAGCGCATCATCAGGATCGCGCCGATGGAGAAGTTCGGAGCGATCAGCACCCCCGTGCCCGGGCTGTCGGCGAGCCAGCCGCGCAGCGCCTCGAGGCGGCCCTCGTCGAAGCCTGTCGTGCCGACCACGGCGTGGATGCCGTTCTCGATGCAGAACCGCAGGTTGTCCATGACCACGTCGGGGTGGGTGAAGTCGACGACCACCTGGGTGCCGCTGTCGACGAGCGACGTGACGGCGTCGCCCTGGTCGACGCCTGCGCTGAAGTCCAGGTCGTCGGCGCTCTCGACGGCCCGGACGACCTCGGCGCCCACCTTGCCGCGCGCTCCGAGCACTCCGACCCGGAGCCTTCCGGCGCCTGCAGGACCAGCGTTCTCCGCGACACGAGTGCTCACGGGACCAAGGTAGTGCGTCACCCGGCGCGCCGTTCTGGCAGGCTGACCCCCATGGTGAACAAGATCCCGGCCCGGATCCGGTGGGCGGTGGACTTCATGGACGTCCAGCCCAACGACCACGTGCTGGAGATCGGCTGCGGGAGCGGCGCGGCCGCAGACCTCATCTGCCGACGCCTCGAGGGCAAGGGCAAGATGTTCGCCATCGACCGCTCCGAGGCGGGGGTCGACCGCACCAAGCAGCGCTGCGCGGCCCACATCGAGGCCGGCCGGCTCACGGTGCGCCAGATCGACCTCGCCACGCTGCGGGTGCCCGTGAAGCGGCTCACCAAGGTCTTCGCCTTCGACGTCAACCTGTTCTGGGTCCGCGATGCCACCGAGGAGATCGCGCTCCTCCACGAGCGGCTGATGCCGGGTGGTTCGGTCAACCTGTTCTTCGACACCAGCCGTCCCGAGCAGGTGCCGGACATCCTCGCCAAGACCTCCGCGCAGCTGCGCGACGGCGGCTTCCGGGTCTACATCGTCGACTCCAAGATGCCCCCCGTCATCGGCATCATCGGCCGGCGCTGACCTTCCGGAGTCCGCCGGCCCACGTCGTCCGATTCGACACGACCCGGCGTCCCCTTGTTAACGTGCTGGGGCAGCATGCCCGTCTCGGGGCTGGCCTGACGTACTCTCTCGGCCCTCTCTCACCGCCTCGGCGCGCGTGCTCGTCCTGACCGGCGAGACCCTGGAGAGACGTGACCCAGACCCCGAGCAAGACCCCGCCCACGACCCCGCCCACGACCCCGCAGACCGCAGCCTCCGAGCTGGCCGACGCGCTCAGCTCACCGGCCGCGGACGTCGTACCGCACCCGGCGCTGGACCACGCCGTCGAAACCGAGGAGCCTGCTCGACGCGGGCTCGATCCCGTCGTCTTCGGCTGCGCCGCCGCCGTCGGCATCGCGTTCGTCGTGTGGGGCCTGGTCAGCACCTCGTCGCTGGGCAACGCCTCCGGGCGCGCACTGGACTGGGTGATGACCAACACCGGGTGGCTGTTCGTGCTGACGTCGAGCGGGTTCGTCGTGTTCGTGGTCTGGCTGGCGATGAGCAAGTACGGCGCCATCCCGCTCGGCCGCGACGACGAGGAGCCGGAGTTCCGCACGTCCTCGTGGATCGCGATGATGTTCAGCGCCGGCATGGGCATCGGCCTCATGTTCTACGGCGTCAGCGAGCCGCTCTCGCACTTCGTCGCTCCCCCGCCCGGCACCGGCGGTGAGGACACCGCGGCGCAGACCGCGATGGCGACGACGATGTTCCACTGGACACTGCACCCGTGGGCGATCTACGCGGTCGTCGGCCTCGCCATCGCCTACGGCGTCTACCGCAAGGGCCGCGTCCAGCTGATCTCGGCGGCGTTCGCTCCGCTGCTCGGCGAACGCGCCTCCGGCGGCGCCGGGAAGGTCATCGACATGTTCGCGATCTTCGCGACCCTGTTCGGCTCGGCGACCTCGCTCGGACTCGGTGCCCTGCAGATCAGCAGCGGGCTCGAGATCGTCGGCGATGTCGGCCCGCTGGGCAACGGCGCCCTCGTCGTCATCATCACCGTGCTCACCGTCGCCTTCGTCCTCTCGGCGGTCTCCGGCGTCGCGAAGGGCATCCAGTGGCTCTCGAACATCAACATGGTGCTCGCGGTCGGCCTGGCCGCCTTCCTGTTCGTGGTCGGCCCGACCGTGTTCATCCTCAACCTGGTGCCGACGTCGCTCGGCAGCTACGCGCAGGACCTCGCGATGATGGCTGCCCGGACCGGCGCCGAGGGCGCGGCGACCGAGGAGTGGCTCGGCGGCTGGACCGTCTTCTACTGGGCGTGGTGGCTGTCCTGGACGCCGTTCGTGGGCATGTTCATCGCCCGCATCTCGCGCGGGCGGACGATCCGCCAGTTCGTCACCGGCGTGCTGCTCGTCCCGAGCGTGGTCAGCGTCCTCTGGTTCTGCATCCTCGGTGGCACGGCCATCGACCTCCAGCGCGACGGCACCGACATCGCCAACGCGGGCGGCCTCGAGGCGCAGCTCTTCGGCACCCTCGACGCCCTGCCGCTCGCCACCCTCGCCACCGTGGTGGTCATGCTCCTGGTGGCCATCTTCTTCGTGTCGGGCGCGGACGCGGCCTCGATCGTGATGGGCAGCCTGTCCGAGCGCGGCACCACCGAGCCGCGACGGGCGGTCGTGGTCTTCTGGGGCGTCGCGACCGGCGCGGTCGCCGCCGTGATGCTGCTCGCCGGCGGCGAGGACGCCCTCACCGGCCTGCAGACCATCACCATCGTGGCTGCACTGCCGTTCGTGGTCATCATGGTCGGTCTCGCTGCCGCGCTCGTCCGCGACCTGCGCCAGGACCCGATGGTGGTCCGTCGCCGCTACGGCGCGGAGGCCGTCGAGCAGGCCGTCATCGCGGGCGTCACCGAGCACGGCGACGACTTCGTGCTGTCCGTCGAGCCGGCGGAGCCCGAGCCCAGCCGCTGAGGTTGCGGTTCACCCACCGGCATCGTCATCGGACCAGCCCGGTCGCGACCGTTCCGGTGGGTGAACGCTTGCCTCAGGCGGGCCCGACGACGGCGAGCAGCTCGGGACGCCCGAAGACGTCGGCCGCGACATCGCGGACGTCGTCCATGGTGACCGCCTCGATCCGCTCGATCACCTCGTCGATGCCGAGCACCTCCCCGTGGACGAGCTCGTTCTTGCCGAGCCGCATCATCCGGGAGCCGGAGTCCTCGAGACCGAGGATCATGCCGCCGACGAGCTGGCCCTTGCCCCGGGCGAGCTCGTCGGCGGTGATGCCCTCGGCAGCGATGGCGTCGAGCTGCTCGCGTACGACGGCCAGCACCTCGTCGGTGCGGTCGGGCAGGCACCCCACCGCGACGCCGACCAGGCCGGAGTCGGCGTACTGGCTGGCGAAGGAGTAGATCGAGTAGGCGAGGCCGCGGTGCTCCCGGACCTCCTGGAACAGCCGGCTCGACGTGCCGCCGCCGAGGGCGGTGTTGAGCACGCCGAGCGCGTAGCGACGCTCGTCGTCGCGCGTGACGCCCTCGCGGCCGATGACCAGGTTGACCTGCTCGAACGGACGGCTGACCTCGGCCTCACCGGCGCCGACGCGCGGTCGGCGCTTCGACGCCGCGACCCGCGACGCAGCAGGCGCGGCGTCGACGTCGAGCCAGCCGTGGCGCGAGAACGCCTTGCGGACGGCCTTGACCGCCGTACCGTGGTCGACCGCACCGGCGATCGAGATCACGGTGTTGGCCGGCACGTAGTGGCGCTTGTAGAAGCGGCGGATCTGCGCCGGGGTCATCGCCTCGATGGACGCATCGGTGCCCGCGATGGGCCGACCGAGCGGGGTGCCGGCGCCCCAGGCCAGCTCGGCGAGGAGGTTCTGCACGACGTCGTCGGGGTCATCGTCGTGCATCGCGATCTCGTCGAGGATCACGGTCCGCTCGGCCTCGACGTCATGGTCGGTGAACGTGGAGCCCGTGATCATGTCGCCGAGCACGTCGACCGCGAGCGGCAGGTCGTCGGAGAGCACCCGCGCGTGGAAGCAGGTGTACTCCTTCGACGTGAAGGCGTTGAACTCGCCGCCGACCGCGTCGAGGGCGATCGAGATGTCCAGTGCCGAACGCTCGTCGGTGCCCTTGAACAGCAGGTGCTCGAGGAAGTGCGAGGCGCCGTGGGTCGTGGCGGTCTCGTCGCGCGAGCCGACACCGACCCAGACGCCGATCGACGACGACCGGGCGCCGGCCATCTGCTCGGTCACGATCCGCAGGCCCGAGGCGAGCTGCGTGCGTCGTACGACGGACGTCACCTGGCCGGTCTCGTCACGGACCGTCTCGAGCGTCTTCGTGGCTGTGCGGGAAACGGCCGACGGCCGGTCAGCGTGCTGCTGACCGGCCGTCGACTTGAGAGCGTTGCTCACGCGTCCTCGGACTCCTCCGCGGCGGGCTCGGCGTCCGCACCCTCGGCGTCCTCGACGACCGGGATCAGCGACAGCTTGCCGCGGTCGTCGATCTCGGCGATCTCGACCTGCAGCTTCTGGCCGACCGCGACGACGTCCTCGACGTTCTCGACGCGCTTGCCGCCGGCGAGGCCACGCAGCTTGCTGATGTGCAGCAGGCCGTCCTTGCCCGGCATCAGCGCGATGAACGCACCGAAGTTGGTCGTCTTGACGACCGTGCCGAGGTAGCGCTCGCCGACC
>CAZAQE010000081.1:0-2857 GCA_964487275.1 uncultured Nocardioides sp.
GGTTGTGCATGCCCTCGGTGCTCTCGGCCCACATCGTCATGTGGGTGTAGGCGCCACCGCCGGCGACGTCGTCGCCGCCCTCCTCGGCGGCGTCTCCCTTGCCCCAGCGCACGCGGCGCCGCTCCCCGCGGGGAGTCCCCGGGGTCAGGTAGGCCTCGATGCCGATGATCGGCTTGACGTCGTACTTCTTGGCCTTGGAGTAGAAGTCGTAGGCACCGTGCAGGTTGCCGTGGTCGGTCATGGCGATCGAGGTCATGCCGAGGTCGTTGACGCGCTGGAAGAGCCCGTCGAGCAGCGACGCCCCGTCGAGCATGGAGTACTCGGTGTGGACGTGCAGGTGGACGAAGTCCGCTTCCCCGGAACCGGCTGCCATCGGGTGTGGTGACTCCTCGAGAGAGATGGTGGACGGATGGGTCGGGGAAGGGGATCAGCCTACGCGACCCGACCGCGTCATCGTCGCAGGCGGGTCCGAGTCAAACGGGTGCCCACTCCATGCGGACGTCGGGCGCCTTCTCCTCGTTGCCCGAGCCGTCGGTACGCTCGCGCTCGACCAGACCGTGGGCGGCGTAGAAGGCCCGCGCCGGCGTGTTCGAGACGAACACCCAGAGCGCGAACCCGTCCGGGTGACGCGCCTTGACCAGGTCGAGCAGGGCGCTGCCGATCCCCCGTCCAGCGTGGTCCGGGTCGACGTACAGGTCGTCGAGCCAGGTCCGGGTGAAGCGTGCGTAGCCGACGACCCGTCCGGCCACCTCGGCGACCCAGACCTCGTCGCCGCTGCCGTCGAGCCGGCCGGCCAGCCATGCCCGGACCTCGGCATCGGCGTGGATCCCGGCCGGCATCGGTGCTGCGGCGCGCGAGCGCAGGTGTACGTCGGCGACCGCTCCCGCGTCGGCAGGGATCGCCGGGCGCACGAGCACGTCGGGCTCCATCAGTGGGAGTCGCGGATGATCTCGAGCGCCTGCGCCAGGTCGTCGGGGTACGACGACTCGTACTCGACGTAGCCGCCGTCGGGGTGCTCGAAACCGAGCTTCACCGCGTGCAGCCACTGCCGCTCCAGGCCGACCTTGCGGGCCAGCACCGGGTCGGCGCCGTAGGTGATGTCGCCGACGCAGGGATGCTTGAGGGCGCTCATGTGCACCCGGATCTGGTGCGTCCGGCCGGTCTCGAGATGGATCTCGAGCAGGCTGGCGAACCGGTGCGCCTCGAGCGTCTCGTAGTGCGTGACGCTGTGGCGCCCGTCGTCCATGACCGCGAACTTGTAGTCGTGCTTGGGGTGCCGGCCGATCGGGGCGTCGATCGTGCCCTCGAGCGGGTCCGGGTGGCCCTGGACGAGCGCGTGGTACGTCTTGTCGACCGTGCGGTGCCGGAAGGCGTTCTTGAGCACGGAGTAGGCGTGCTCGGACTTCGCGATCACCATCACGCCGGACGTGCCGACGTCGAGACGCTGGACGATGCCCTCGCGCTCCTTCGCGCCGGAGGTGGATATACGGAAGCCGGCCCCGGCGAGGTGGCCGACGACGGTCGGGCCGCGCCATCCGGGCGAAGGGTGCACGGCGACGCCGACCGGCTTGTCGATCACCACGATGGCGTCGTCGTCATGGATGATCTTGATCCCCTCGACGATCTCGGGGACGACCTCGAGCGGGTCGGCCTCGGCGGGGATCTCCACGTCGAGGACGGAGCCCGCGAGCACGCGCTCGCTCTTGCCGCCCACCGCCGAGCCGTCGAGCTGCACGCGGCCGTCGGCGACCAGCTCGGCGGCGCGGGTCCGGGAGACGCCGAAGAGCTGGGCGAGCACCACGTCGACCCGCTCGCCCTCGAGGCTGTCGGGCACGGGCAGGCTGCGGTGGTCGACCGTGGTCATGCGGAGTCCTTCGCGATGCGGGTGCCGTCCATCGCGATGCCGCGCAGGACCTGCACCAGGATCATGGCGACGCCGACGTTGATGCAGATGTCGGCCACGTTGAAGACGGGCCAGTTCGGGAGCATCAGGAAGTCGACGACGTGCCCACGGAAGGGCGAGGGGTCGCGGAACAGCCGGTCCATGAGGTTGCCGTCGATGCCGGCGAGCATCAGCCCGAGCGCGACCGCCCACCACTTGTTCTGGAGGCGGCGGCTCAACCAGAGCACGACCACCGTCGCCACACAGGCGAGGATCGACAGCACGACCGTGAACCGGGTGCCGAGGCTGAACGCCGCGCCCGGGTTGTAGGTGAGGTGCAGTTGCAGCAGCTCACCGGCGACCTCGACGTCGGGCTCGCCGGTGAGACGGTCGACCGCGAGGGCCTTGGTGACCTGGTCGACGACGAGCATGACGCCACCGACGGCCGCGAACAGCAGCCAGGTCCGGGGAGCGGCCAGCAGGCGACTCCGTGTCGGTTCGGTCCCGTCGTCGCGGTCGTCTACCGGCGTTCCTCGCGCTGCTTGCATGTCATGCACAGTGTGGCACGCGGGAACGCCATGAGCCGCATCTTGCCGATCGGGTTGCCGCAGGACTCGCACACGCCGTACGTGCCGTCATCGATGCGGGCCAGGGCCCGGTCGATCTGGGCGAGCTTCTCGCGCTCGTGGTTGAGCACCGTCAGCTCGTGGTCGCGCTCGAAACTGGTCGCGCCGAGGTCGGCCTGGTCCTGGCCGGCGCCGTCACCGGAGTCGCGCAGCAAGCCGGTCAGGTCCGCCTCCTGCTCCTCCACGATCTCGGCGGCGCGGGCGCGCTGCTCGTGCAGCTCGGTGAGGACCTCGGCCAGCTCCTCCTTCGACCAGGCCTCCTCGTGGTCCAGGACCACGAGGGCGGACGGGGCCGCCTTCTTCGCCGGGGCCGCCTTCTTCGCCGGAGCGGCCTTCTTCGCCGGGGCCG